>JAJDAP010000121.1 GCA_029261795.1 Deltaproteobacteria bacterium | reverse complement strand
ATCCTGCTCTACGTCCGCCCTCGCGGCGGCGCCTCGACCTCCGTCCCCCTGACGCCGACAGGCTAGAAGCGGGGACGGACTCCTCACGTTACAACTTTGCACGTTTCCCCGCTGGGAAACTTGCAAAGTTGAAACGTGAGGAGTCCGTCCCCGCTTCTAGCCTGTCGGCTTCAGGGGGACGAAGGTCGAGGCGCCGCCGCGATGGCGGACGTAGAGCAGGATGCCCTTTTCCGGGTCGGCGTTTTCGATCGCTTTCTGGAACTGGCGAACGTCCGAGACGACTTCATCGTCGATCTCGAGAATGACTTCGCCGCGCTGCAAGCCCGCCTCGGCGGCCGGGCTCTCGGGATCCACCTGGCTGATCACGACGCCTTCGTCGTTGTCGAGTTCCAGCTGTGATGCGATCGATTCCGTCAGGTCCTGGACGGCAAGGCCGTAGGGGTTGCTCTCCGGTTCCTCGGTCACCTGCGAGGCGACGACGGTGCCGCCATCGAGCTCGCCGAGCTGCACGGTGAGGCGTTTGGTCTTGCCGTCGCGAATCACTTCGACACGGGCGCGGGCGCCGCCGGGCAGTGCAGCCACGAGCTTGGGCAGGTCTTCCATCGAGGGCACGGGCTTGTCGTCGAAGGAGACGATCACGTCCCGTTTGAGCAGGCCCGCATCGTCGGCCGGGCTGCCGGCGTCCACCTGGGCGACCAGGGCGCCGCGGGCGTCGTCGATGCCCAGGTGCTTGGCCGTTACTTCGTCGAGTTCCTGGATCCGCACGCCGAGCCAACCGCGCGAGACGCGCCCGGCCGTCCGGAGCTGGGGCAGGATCTGCTTGGCGATGTTGATCGGAACCGCGAAGCCGACGTCATTGCCATCGCGTCGGATGGCCGTGTTGATGCCCACGACCTCGCCGGCCAGGTTCAGCAGCGGACCGCCGGAGTTGCCGGGGTTGATCGCGGCGTCGGTCTGCAGGAAATCGTCGAAGCGGCGCTGGTTCTGATCGCGCCGATTGATGACCCGGTGCTTGGCCGAGACGATGCCCGCGGTGACCGTGTTCTCGAGGCCAAGCGCGTTGCCGATGGCGATCACCCAATCCCCCGAGCGCATGGCATCGGAGTCGCCGAGGGGCAGGGCCGGCAGCGTTGTTTCCGATTCGATCTTCAGCAGTGCCACGTCGGTGTTCGGATCGTGACCCACGACGACGGCTTCTTTCTCGCTCCCGTCGTTCAGCTGCACGATGATCTCGTCGAAATTGTCGATCACGTGGTTGTTGGTGATCACGTAGCCGTCCGCGGAAATCAGGAAGCCGGTTCCCATGCCCTGGCTCGGTGCCCGCGGCACGCCGCCGAACGGGAAACCGAAGAAGGGCTGTTGGCGTCGGGGTTGCTGCGGCTCGGCTTCCGGAGCCTCGGTGGTCCGGGTGCGGATGTTCACGATCGCGGGCTTCACCGCATCGGCGAGGTCTGCGAAACTCATCGGGGCGCCAGCCGGCGGCACGGTGAGCGGTGTGCCACGGCCCTCGTTCCAGAAGGGTTCGTCAGAAACGGCCGGCGGCTCGTCCTTTTCGTCTTCGCCGAACAAATCGATGGCGCTGGCCACGTTGTCACGGAACGAGACGCGGACATCGACCAGCGGCGATGCGACCAGTCCGCCCACCACGAGGGTGACGAGCAGGAAGGTTCGCCAGATGCGGGACCGTTGCATGAAGATTCCTCTCCTGAAGACGCCCCGGGGGCGACGTGTGGAGTGAGACGCCACGAGTACCAGAAAGGTTCGATCTCGAGGGCCGATCGATGAATTCTTGCCGGTCTGGCGCGACGTTTCGCTTTCCGGTGCCCGTCAGGACAGCCGGATCGTTACATGGTATCGGCCACGTCCGCGCTGAACCACGACCAGGGCACGCGTCCGGCCGCGCAAGTCGAGAATCGCACGACGTAGATCTTCCTCGGAGGCCAGTGCCCGGCCGTTGATCGCCAGGATCCAGTCGCCGGGCTGGATGCCGCGAGCGGCAGCCCCGCTCCCCTGGCCAACGCTCGAGACCTGATAGCGGCTCTCCGGGTCTTTCAGGGCGAGATCCATGGCCAGGAGCCGCTGCCCCAGGCGATCGATGGCGGCTGTCGGAATCTCGGCGGTTCGCGCCTCGAGGCTCAGCTCGGCCTCGCCGCGGCGCACCCGAAGCGCGATTTCCTGGCCGGTCGTCGAGCGTTCGAGAATTTCGTAGAAACTGCGTGCCGAGCGGATACTGGACTTCTCGACTTCGAGGATCACGTCCCCACGGCGCAGCCCGCTTGCCTTGGCCGGCCCTCCGCCGCGAACCCGCGAAATCAGCGCGCCCTGAAGCCGCTCCGGAAGGCCCAGCGTCTGCTTCAGCTGCGGGCTCAGATCCTGGAGCTCGAGCCCGAGCCAGACCGGCGCGACGGCGCCCTTGGTGATCAGCTCATGGACGATCCGCTTGGCGACGTCGATCGGAATCGCGAAGCCGATGCCCTGGGCGTTCTGGTAGATGGCGGTATTCACGCCGATCAGTTCGCCATCCGCATTCAGCAACGGGCCGCCGGAGTTGCCGGGGTTGATCGAGGCGTCGGTCTGCATGAAGCCATGGAACACGCGATCGTCGTTCCGGATCGAGCGGTTCAGGGCCGAAACGACGCCCGTCGTCACCGAGTTCGAAAGACCGAACGGGTTGCCGATGGCGATCACGGGTTCACCGACCATCAGATCTTCCGACGAGCCCGGGCTGACCCAGGGGACGGCCTCGGCTTCGATCAGGCGCAAGACGGCGAGGTCGTTGTTGGCGTCGGCACCCACCAGCTCCGCACCGAACTCACGGCCATCCGCCAACGTCACCCGGATCACATCGGCCTGGCCGACGACATGGGCGTTGGTCAGGACGTGGCCCTCGGCATCGATGACGACGCCGGAACCGAGACTCTGGGCCGTGCGGGGCAGACGCGGCTCGAAGAAATCGCGAAAGAAGCTGGGTCTGCGGTTCGAGCGCTGGGGTTGGATCGTCTGTTGCGTGGTGATGTTCACCACCGCCGGCCCGACGTTCTCGACGACGAGCACCGTGGCGGTTCGCCGCAGGAAGGGGTCGCTGGCGTCCGCGGGGACCGACCCAAGGGCCAGCCAGGCGGTGCTGGCGGCGAGGGCGAAGGCGAGGCTGCGGCGGGCTAGGGTCACGGTTCGGCAAAGTAGGGGGCGGCACGACATGCAACAAGGGTCCGGGTTGTGCAGCAACGTGTGACGCAGGCACTGGCCGGGAGGTTCGATCGACGCGCGGAAGTCGTGGCGCGGGCGCCCGGGCGCGTGAACCTGATCGGCGAGCACACGGACTACAACCAGGGGCTGGTGATGCCCTGCGCGATCGACCGTGAAACCGTGGTGGCCGGCGCGGCCCGCGAGGATGGCGTTTTGCGGGTGGCCTCCCTGGACCTCGAGGACGAGGCAAGCCTCGATCTGGCCTCGCTGCGCCGCCGTGGCGATTGGAGCGACTATCTGGCCGCCGCGGCCTGGAGCCTCCAGCAGGCGGGCCATTCCGTGGCAGGCGCGGACCTCGTGGTGACGAGCTCGCTACCGCGCGGGTCCGGCCTCTCGAGTTCGGCCGCGCTCGGCGTCGCGGTGATGCAAACGCTGGCAGCGTTGTCGGAGCTCCCGCTCTCGATGCGCGAGATCGCCGATCTCGTCTGGCACGGCGAGTGCGATTTCGTCGGCGTCGGCTGCGGGATTCTCGATCCATACGCGAGCGCGCTCGGCCGCGCCGGCCATGCGCTTCGCATCGATTGTCGGGACCGTTCCGTCGTCGAGGTACCGCTGTCCGAGCGTGCCACGTTCTTGATCGCCCAGTCCGGGGTGCCCCGGGCATTGGCGGAGGGGCGCTACAAGGAGCGCGTGGCCGAGTGCGAGGACGCGCTCGAGAAGGCGAAGGGCGCCGCTCTGGTGGCGGAGTCGGCAGAGTCCCTGCGAGCGCTCGCCAGCACGGCGTTGCCAGCACTCGAAGCGGTTCTCGATCCGGCCGCTTTTCGGCGCGTCCGTCATGTGTTGACCGAGAACGATCGGGTCGAGGAGTTCGCAGCAGCCTTCGCCAACGGAGAGCTCGCGAACGCCGGTGATGTCCTGCAGCGCGGCATGCGTAGCCTGCGGGACGACTATCAAGTCTCGGTCCCGGAACTCGACGCGCTCTGCGAGATCGCCGACGCACATCCGGCTTGCCACGGCTCACGCTTGACCGGTGCCGGCTGGGGCGGCTGCACCGTTCATCTGGTCGACCCCGACGGAGCGGACGCAGTCAGCGATGCGATCGAAGCCGGCTTCGCCGCCGCTTTCGGTCGCTCTGCGGAGGTCGCGAAAGTCAGGGCCTCGGCGGGTGCCTCGCTGCTTCCGGTCGCGGGCGTCTCCGCCGCCTAACTTCGTTTCGCCTGGCGCGCCTTCATCAGCGCGATGATCGGGCTCGGCTCCGAGGGGTGCCATCTGGTATCGCGCGGCTCCTGGTGCCAGACGAAGGGCAGGTGCTCGATGTGGCCTGGGGCCTTGGCCTGATCGAAGACGGCCAAGCCCGCTTCGAGCACGGCGCGCTGGGTGGCGGCGTCGTCGACATCGCCATAGGGCCGACCGAACGGATGCTCGATGGCAGCCACGCGCGGCATGCCGACCAGGTTCTGGTAGGCCCAGATCATGTTCAGCGTGACGCTGGGGATGGAGGCTTCCTCGATGACCCTTCCGACCAGTCCCACGGACCGGCAGCAATCGGGTCAGACCGGGGCCAGCAGGGCGAGGTCGACGCCTTCGTTCCGCATCGAGGCAGCGATCTCGGGCGCGCTCTCGCCAACCAGCTTCGAGGAATCGTTGCCCTGGAAGCCCATGATCGAGTAATGCCTGTCGGCGATGGCGCCGACGCGGCCTTCCTCGACCCCCTCGCGCAGCCGGTCGAGCGGCAATGCGACGTTGAGGTCGCGTTCGATGAAGCCGGTGTCGATGTGGAGATGATTGGCGTCGATGTCCGCCGCGGTGGCGTCTGCCGCGATCGCGCGCCAGCTGCCGTCTCCGCGGGTCGGATTCTGGCGTTCGTATTCCATGTCGAAGGGCTCGTCGGTCTTCATCGAGAGCCCGGCAGTCGAAAGCAGGGCGACCTTGCACTCCGACAGCGGCTTCGAGACCGGCGTCCACGGGATGGGCGGGTGGCTCGGCGTTTCGGGAATCGCTGCGGCGAGCATCTTCGAGATGGTGGAGCCCGCGAAGCGCCACGGGTCGACGGTGTGTTGACTCATGCGGAGATGCTAGCGGCCGAATCGAGGGCGCGGCGAATGGCCCCGGCGGCATCGGCGGGATCGCTCGCAGCGAGAATTTCGCCGGTCACGGCGACGCCGGCGGCACCGGCTTCGATGCAGGCCGCGGCGCGGGCCTCGGTGACACCGCCCTGGGCGAGGATCGGGATGCCCTGGCCCGCGGCTTCGCGAATGGCCGTGGGCCCGAGGGGCGCCCTGGTTCCGACCTTCGAGAGCGGACGCCAGATCGGAGCGAGGTGGGCCGTGTCCGGTCGCCCGTCTCTCCCAAGGCCTGTTAGTTCAGCGGCGGCGTGGCTGGCGACGCTCACGATCGAGCCCGGCGGCAACAGTGCGCGCGCCTCTGCAACTGGGAGGGCGTCGAAGCCCAGGTGGACACCGTCCCAGCCGGCGGCGAGGGCGATGTCGATGCGCCGATTCACGATCAATTCGACATCGCCGCGCACCGCTCGCGCGCGTTCGCCAAGCTCGCGTGCGAGCTCGAGAAGTGCGCGGCCGTCGAGATCCTTCTCGCGCAGTTGGACGCGATCGACGCCGGCTGCGACCGCGGCCGCGACCGCATCGGCGAGTGGCATCTTGGCAACCCGCCGGTCGGTCACCAGGCACAACAGCGGGCGCACGACGTTCAGCGAGGAACTAGAAGTCGGCGAGGCCGTCGAGCGGGCTCGAGGCCGTGGCGTACAGGCGCCGCGCGATGCGACCGGCTTCGTAGGCCAGGCGGCCGCCGCGCACGCCGAGCTTCATCGCCTCCGCCATCTTGACGGCGTCCTTGGCGCCCGCGATCCCGGTATTCATCAGGATCGCGGTGGCGCCGAGTTCCATGGCCTCGGCGGCGTCACTGGCGGTTCCGACGCCGGCGTCGACGATCACCGGACACTCGACGGTCTCGAGGATGATACGCAGGTTGGCGGGGTTGCGAATGCCGAGGCCCGAGCCGATCGGGGCCGCCAGCGGCATCACGGCGACGCAGCCCATCGCTTCCAGCCGCTGGCAGGCAACCGGATCGTCTGTGATGTAAGGCAGCACTTCGAAGCCGTCATCCACCAGGATCCTGGCGGCTTCCAGGGTCGCTGCGACGTCGGGGAAGAGCGTGCGTTCGTCGCCGATCACTTCGAGCTTCACCAACCCGTGATCGAACAACTCGCGGCCGAGCTGGGCCGTGGTGATGGCGTCCGCGACGTTGTAGCAGCCGGCCGTGTTCGGCAGCACCGTCATGCCCTCGGGGATGAAGCCAAGCACGTTCTCGCTCTTCGGCACGTCCAGCGGGACGCGTCGCAGGGCGACCGTGATCATCTCCGCTTCGCTCACCTTCGTGGCTTCGAGTTGGGTTTCGAAGGATTCGTACTTGCCGCTTCCCACGATCAAGCGGGAATCGAAAGCGAAACTTCCAAGCTGGTATTCGGCCACGACCTAACCTCCTCCAACGGCTTCGAGGATCTCGATCCGGTCATCTTCCACGACGGGATGTTCCGCGTAGCGACCCCGCCGAACGACCTCGCGGTTCACTGCAACGGCGACCCGTCCGGAAATCGCACACGCCTTCAACACATCCGCAACGCTGGCGGCAGCGCTGAGCTCGAGGCGCTCACCGTTGACCTGGATGCGGATGCGCTCGGAGGCGGGGGAACCGGTCGGATGACTGGTGGAGTGGGACAACTGGGGGGATTCCACACGGGTTCGCCGTCGCTGCGTTCAGAAATGGCGACGATGTTCCGAAGGTACCCGGAGGGCAGGGAGCGTCAACGCTGGTGCCGGAGAATCGAACATTCCGGTAGCTTGGCACGGACAGGAATCGGTCGAAGGGGTCGGAGACGGAATGAAGGGCGAGCGTCCCACGGTGGCGGCCATCGATCTTGCCGCATTGGCTGCGAATTTCGCCGAGGCCGAGCGGCTCGCTTCGGGCGCGAAGGTCATCGCCGTGGTGAAGGCCGACGGTTATGGCCATGGCGCCGTTCCCGTGGCCCGTCGCCTGCTGGCGGCCGGCTGCGAGCACCTGGCCGTGGCGACGGTGGCCGAGGCGGCCGAGCTGCGAGCTGCCGGTGTGACCGTGCCGGTCCTGGTGCTGGGAGGTGTCCACGACGCCGCCGAAGCGGACGACGTGATCGAGAATGCCGTGACACCCGTGGTCCAGCACGCCGGCCATCTCCCGCTGCTGGGAAAACGGGCCCACGAACGCGGCATGGAACTGCCGGTCCAGGTCGAGATCGACACGGGAATGTGTCGGATGGGCGTTTCGCCGGAAGAGGCGCCGGCGCTGATCGAATCGCTGGTACGGAAGGACGGCCTGGTCCTGGAAGGCGTCTACACCCATCTGGCCTGCGCAGACGCGTCCGATCTCGCGTCGGTGCGCGCCCAGCTCGCCTTGTTTCGCGAAGTCCTGGCCGCGCTCGAAACGCGCGGCGTCGATCCGGGCCTCGTGCACGTGGCCAATTCCGCAGCGCTTCTGGCGAGCCAGGATCTGCTGGCCGATCTCCCCGAACGAATCAACGCCGTTCGCCCAGGGCTCATGCTCTATGGCGTCTGCCCGGCGCCGCATCTCGAAGGCCGCGCGACGCTCCGTCCGGTGATGAGCCTCAGGACGCGGGTCGCCAACGTGCGACACGTGCGACCGGGCGAGCCGGTCGGATACGGTGCCACGTTCCGTGCCAAGCAGCGCGGCCGCATTGCGACGCTGCCGATCGGCTATGCCGACGGCGTGCCCTGGTCGCTCGGAAATCGCGGCCAGATGCTCGTGCGCGGGCGCCGCACGCCGGTGGCGGGACGCATCAGCATGGACCTGACGACCCTCGATCTCGGTCAGGGCGATGTCCAACTCGGAGAATCGGTCGTGGTGTTCGGCGCATCCAACGAGCCGGGCGGTGCCGTACTCCCGGTCGAACAGGTGGCCGAGGCCGCGGGAACGATCGCCTATGAGATTCTGGTGCGCGTCGGACAGCGGGTGCCGCGAGTTCTGGACGAGTGACCTCTGGACAGGAGCGCTAGCGTGAGCGCCGTGGATGAAACGATCGAAGCGTCTGGAGTGCCGGCAACGGCCGAGCTGCGGGCCGCGCCCGCCGAGGTCGCGGTCATGCGCGGTGTGGAGAAGAGCTTCGGCGATCGGCAGGTCCTGAACGGGGTCGATCTCGAGGTTCCGCCGGGCAAGGTCACCGTGGTGCTTGGCGGCAGCGGTAGTGGCAAGTCGACCTTGTTGCGCATCCTCCTCGGCCTCGAAGGCTACGACCGGGGCAGTGTCCGTTTGCTAGGCCGCGAGGTCAAAGGCCTCTCTGCTTCAGCCTCCAATGCGCTGATGATGGAGCTCGGCGTGCTGTTCCAGTTCGGCGCCTTGTTCGATTCGATGACGGTGGGCGAGAACGTGTGCTTCGCCTTGCGCTACGTCCAGAAGCGACCGATGGACGAGATCGCCAACCGCTGCCGCGAGAACCTGTTGATGGTCGGCCTGAAGAACGTCGAGAATCTCTATCCCGCGCAGTTGTCCGGCGGAATGCGAAAGCGTGTGGCCCTGGCCCGCGCCATCGCTCACGAGCCGCGCGTCCTGTTCGTGGACGAACCCACCACCGGGCTCGATCCGGTGATGTCGGACCAGATCAACGAGCTGATCCTGCAACTGAACGAGCGCCTCGGTGTGACGGTCCTCTGCATCACCCACGATCTGACTGCCGGCTTCAAGCTCGCCGACCACATGGCCATGCTGTTCGAAGGCCGCATGGTGGCCACGGGAACGCCAACCGAGATGCTGGCCTGCGAGGACCCGATCGTGCGCCAGTTCCTCTCGGCCTCGGCCCACGGCCAGCTCGGCGGCTAGGGCCGGTGGGCTTCTGTGAGGGTGCGAGCGGGCCTGGGGAGGCTCGAACGGTGTCTCGAGGAGCGGATGTCGGTCTCTCTCGAGCGAAGTTGGTACCGGAGGGGCTGTTGAGGGGGTGGTTCGCGTAGATGTTAGGTGTTCGGGTCAGGGTCGAGGGCGCGAGCGGGCGTGGGACGAGTCGAACGATGTTTCGGGGGCGTGAAGTCGATTGTTGTTGGTTGCTAGTCTATTATCGCTATAATCAATACTATGCGGCGTAAGGCATCCGGAATACAGCTCGAACTGCGACACTCCGGATGGGGCGGGAAGCGACCCGGAGCCGGTCGAAAGCCGCAAGCGGGGTCCGGTATTCCTCATCTCCGCCGAACGGGACTCGCTTCCCGGTATCCCTGTCACGTCACCTTGAAGGTGCGCGATGGCGTTCCCTCCCTTCGAACCGTGAAGCTCGTACGTGAACTCGAACGCTCCTGGTCAAAGGCCTGTGATCGCGGGGACTTCCGGCTGGCGCACTATTCGATCCAGGCCAATCACGTCCACCTGTTGGTGGAAGCGAAGGATGCGGACGCCCTGGGGCGTGGGATGAAGTCGCTGGGCGCGCGTCTCGCGCGTGCGGTGAATCGCGTGTTCGCGCGCTCTGGACCGGTCCTGAAGGACCGGTATCACCATGTGGTGTTGAAGACAC
>JAJDAP010000120.1 GCA_029261795.1 Deltaproteobacteria bacterium | reverse complement strand
GCTCTTGAGCAGCGCCCATGATATGACCGTATCGGGCCAGCGCCAAATCACGGGACCGAGAGACTAAGGATTGCCGCCAATGAGCGCGATCGAAACCATTATCAAACCACGCACACGCGATCTCGGCGGGTTTACGGTCGGGCGGGTGCTGCCCTACGCCAAGCGCCGCATGGTCGGCCCGTTCGTCTTCTTCGACGAAATGGGCCCGGCGAATTTTGCCCCAGGGACCGGTATCGATGTTCGCCCGCACCCGCATATCGGCCTTGCAACGGTCACCTATCTGTTCAACGGCGAGATCCGTCATCGAGACAGCCTCGGATTTGATCAGGTCATCAAGCCCGGCGATGTCAACTGGATGACCGCCGGCCGCGGGATTGTCCATTCCGAACGCACCGATGATGCGCGCCGTGCGAAGGGGCAGAAAATCCATGGCATTCAGAGCTGGCTGGCCCTGCCTGAGGACGTGGCTGAGACGGCGCCTGCGTTCCACCATCACCCCAAGGCGACGCTGCCGGTGATTGAACAGGGCGGCGCGGTCATGCGGCTGATTGCAGGTTTCGCTTTCGGCGAGACCTCTCCGGTCGAGACATTTTCCGAGATGTTTTACCTTGGTGTCGAAGCTACGTCCGGCGCCGATATTCCCCTCCCGGACGATCACATTGAACGCGCTCTATATATCACCGAGGGCGGCGTAGAAGTTGACGGCGAGACATTCGAAAATGCGACAATGCTGGTGTTTAAACCGAGCTCCGCTCCCCGCATCAAGGCAACCGGAGTATCAAAACTGATGCTGCTCGGCGGCGCACCGCTCGGCAAGCGCCTGATCTGGTGGAACCTCGTCGCCGTGACGCGCGAACGGATTGATCGGGCGAAAGCCGACTGGAAAGCCTCGGCGGGAAACGGTTTCACGGACACTGTATTTACGCTGCCGCCGAGCGAGAGCGAATATATTCCGTTGCCGGAGGATTAAGCCCTGGCCTCAAATCTTAAACAGCTTATCCGCCGCTGATTTGGTCGAGCCTCGGTCCTTCATAGCCGCCTCGCAGCGGCTGATTTCCGTCTTAAGCGCGTCGATGCGTTCTTCAAGGTCGCCGACGGACAGCGCATAAAGGTCCTGCTTGACCAGATAGGCCAAGGTCAGGTCAGGTTTTTCATTTAGCGGTACATCATCCATCGGCGCGTTCCTCTTTATCGTGCGCGCAGTTTGCGAAATTCCGTCCGCTGGTTCAACATTGACGGGATCAAATCGAGGATTTTCCTATGACTAATGCGCCTGGCGCCTTGCCGGAAACCATGGCTGCCATCGAGATCACTGAGCCCGGCGGGCCTGAGATGCTGAAGCTGGCGACACGACCCTTGCCGCGACCGGGCCCAAACGAAGTGCTCATCCGCATCGCCTATGCCGGCGTCAACCGGCCGGATGTGCTCCAGCGCCTCGGGCTTTATCCGCCGCCCCCGGGCGCCAGCGATGTGCCCGGCCTTGAGGCGGCAGGCGAGATCGTCGCACTTGGCGGCGAGGTCAAAGGCTGGGCTATGGGCGATCAAGTTTGCGCGCTGCTGACCGGCGGCGGCTATGGCGAATACGCAACCGCGGACGCTGGCTCATGCCTGCCGGTCCCGGCGGGCCTGTCCCTATGCGAGGCCGCGTCCTTGCCGGAAACCGCGTTTACCGTTTGGGCGAACCTGTTCGACGACGCGGCGCTTCAACCTGGCGAGACATTGCTGGTTCATGGCGGCACAAGCGGCATCGGCGTGATGGCGATGGCGATGGCCAAAGCTGTCGGCGCCAAGGTTATCGCCACCGCAGGAACCGGAGAAAAATGCGAAGCAGCGCTACGGCTCGGCGCCGACGACGCCTATAACTACAAAGAAGACCAGTGGGACAAAGACATCAGCGCCAGCGGCGGGACGGATGTAGTGCTCGACATCACCGGCGGCGATTTCGTTGAGCGCAACCTGGCGTGCCTCAATCCTGGCGGGCGCCATGTCTCGATCGCCTTTTTGCGCGGGGCGACGGCAAGCATCAATATCTTCGCGATAATGCGCAAGCGCCTCCGGCTTTCCGGATCGACCATGAAGGCGCGCGGGCCCAGTGAGAAAGCCCGCCTGGCCGCCGGATTGCGCGAGACGATCTGGCCGCTGATTGAGGCCGGCAAGATCAAACCGGTGATCGACGAGGTTTTTGCGCTCAAAGACGCAGCCGAGGCCCATATCCGCATGGAATCAGGCGCGCATATTGGCAAAATTGTCCTGAAAATCGACTGAAGCGTCTTGGCGCGGGGGCTCAATCGTTCTATATGCCCGGTCATTCGCGTTTCCCACGCGAGCGCTTTCCCCGACATTGCGGGCGTTAGCGCGGCGTCCCGAAAGGGTCGCCGGCCGCTTTTCTTTGGCCGTTGGGGAGCGCTGCTCGAATGACGACAAATTTTGGAGACCGATGATGGCCGACCACCCGCTAATGCCAATCGCCACCGCCGTGTGGCTGATCGATAATACATCGCTGACCTTTGACCAGGTCGCAGAATTCTGCGGTTTGCACCCGCTGCAAGTGCGCGGCGTGGCGGATGGCGATGTTGGCGGGGGCGTGCGCGGCATTGACCCGATCACCACGCATCAGTTGACGCGCGATGAAATTGAAAAAGGCCAACAAGACCCTGACTACAGGCTGAAGATTTCTCAGCCCAAAACCATCATCGCCGAGCGCACGCGTAAAGGCCCGCGCTACACGCCGGTCTCCAAACGCCAGAACCGTCCGGACGCCATCGCCTGGATGGTGCGCAATCACCCGGAAATCGCCGATCCGCAAATCGCGAAACTTCTCGGCACCACCAAAACCACAATCCAGTCGGTGCGCGACCGCTCGCACTGGAATTCAGCAAACCTTCAGCCGCAG
>JAJDAP010000119.1 GCA_029261795.1 Deltaproteobacteria bacterium | reverse complement strand
CCACCCCTGGAGTACCTCACGTTCCTCCCCGGTGAGTTCGAGCGGCTCGAGTTTGCGTCCACGCGCCATGGCACCCTCCTTCCGTTGGAGGATGCCCCATCAATATCTATTTGTATACTTATTTATGGCGCATGACACTAGGAACTGCTCTGCTCGGACGCGATGATCTGCCGACCGAGTGCCTCGAAGGTCGGGATCTCTTCGTCCGCGAGTTCCTTCATCCACTGCTTTCGAGCCAGCGCGGCCTCCACGTAGGGCGCCAGCTCGTCCTGCTTCTGCTTCACGGCCGCGGGGTCGCGCTCCTTGAAGCTCGGTTGGACCTCGGCCCCGAACAGCTCGAGCGATTCGCAGATGTGCTCGTGGCGGTTCATCCCGGCCTGCTGAATGAAGATGACCTGGTCCACCCCGGCCGCTTCGAAGCCTTCCAGGTGCTCGCGCTGTTCGGCCGGTGTCCCGATCCCGCCGAGCTGGCCGTCGTCGGGCAACATCGAGAGCGCCGGGTTCGCCTGATCCTTCTGGAAGGCCTCCCAGATGTTGGTGCGGCCGGGCTTGTGATCGCCGAAGACATAGAGATTGGCGAGCGCGTAGCGGAAGAAATCGAATCCGGGCTTGCCGCGGCGGATCGCCTCGTCCTTGTCCGGGTGGACGGAGAAGCTCGTCACCATCGCCACGTTCGCGTTCACGGTGTGGCCGATCGGAACGCATTTGTCGCTCCTGATGATGTCGTAGTACTCGTCGACCCAATGTTTGGCGTCGGCCGGATCGGTGAAGGCGAAGCACAACACGCCCATTCCGTTCTCGGCTGCCATCTTGATGGTGTCGCGGTTCGAACAGGCGACCCAGACGGGAGGGTGCGGTTTCTGGAACGGCTTCGGCACGATGTTGCGGCACGGCATCGAGAAGTAGTCGCCCTCGAAGCCCGGGTAGGGATCCATCGCGATCATGTTGCAGATCTGCTCGGTCGCCTCCAGGTACATCTTCCGTTTCTCTTCGACTGGAACGCCGAATCCGCCGAGTTCGAGGATCGCCGAGCTTTCACCGGTTCCGAAATCGACACGACCCGAAGACACGAGATCGAGGGTGGCGATGACCTCGGCGGTGCGCGCCGGGTGGTTGTATCCCGGAATGACCTGACGGATCCCGTGGCCGAGTCGGATGTTCTTGGTGCGCTGGGAAGCGGCCGCGAGAAACACTTCGGGTGCCGAAGAGTGGGAATACTCTTCGAGGAAGTGATGTTCGACTTCCCACGCGTAGTCGATGCCGAGCCGATCGGCGAGCTCGACCTGCTCCAGGGCATCCTGGAACAATTGATGCTCGATGCCATCGCTCCAGGGCCGCGGTAGTTGGTGCTCATAGAAGATTCCGAACTTCATCAGGTTTCCTTCGGTGGGTGCATTTCGGCTTGCTGCGCGTTGCCGGAGAGACCGGGCAAGCCACGCAGCGTAAACTGGACGAGGCCATCGAGGATCCGTGCACGCGCCTTCGGCCGTTCGACTGCGGGCAGCATCAGGTATTGCTCGACGGCGCCCAGGGTCAGCATGGCGACCAGCTCGGCGGCGAGTTCGACCTCCATGTTCCAGGCGAAGGCCTGGTTGAGCCGCTCGTAGTCGGCAGCGAGACTTCGACGCCAGGCCAGCCGGTCATGCTCGATGAACTGACGAATCCGCGAATCCTCATCAGCGCGCTGGCGCAGCTGGATCCGGAACGTGTCCGGAAAAGCGTCTGCGAGATCGAAGACGAGCGAGTAGGAATTCCGCGCGATCTGCTCACCCGTGCGATCGGCTTCCGGGCGGTGCACCTCGCTGAACTTGCGACGCTGGAGTTCCGACTGCTCGGACAAGATCACCAGCAAGAGCTCGGTCTTGTCCGCGAACTGGTGGTAGAAAGAGCCCACCGAAACGCCGGCCGGCTCGAGGATGTCGCGCTTCAGATGGACGGCCGCGAGACCCTTTTCGCCGAAGGCGCGCGCTCCCGCTCTCAGCAGGCGGGCACGGGTTCGTTCGGCTCTGCGATCCGGGGAATCCACCATCGCATGATAGAATTGCTGTTCTAGAACCAGAATTCAATTCGATTGGGAAATGAAGTAGATTCGGTCGATCCGGGTTTTCAGGGAGCCCGGCGAGCGCCCGGGGTCACCCATCCAGCATGGAGACGAACCTCCCGACGCCGCACCCGGACCCGCACCGAGCCTTGCGCATCGCGGCCGAACGCCCGGCGCGAGCCGAGCTACGCGATGCCCTGATCCTCGTGGCTGCTGCCGCTGCCGCCCTGTTGGCGAGTGCTGCCGCCGCCGCACCGTCATTCCCCCTCCGCTAGTTCGGCCCATTGGGTTCGGCTGCCGGACGCGCAGCAGCTGGGCGGTAGTCTCTCTGCCAGGGGGATCGTTCATGAAGCGCGCTTGGTCGGTCATGTCCGTGGCGATGGTTGTCGGGCTCTTGCTCGGACACCAGCTTGTCTTGCCGAAGGCGGCACTCGCGGCCTCCGCGCCCGAGTATCTGCTCGACGGCGTCTCGTTCCGATACTTCTATCAGTCGGGCTGGGGGTTGAAGATGTCCTTCGGAGCCGGCCGGGTCTCCTACGAATGGATCGCTGGGCCACCACAAGGCACTGGCAAGGTCGGCGTACCCTACCGCTCCCGCAAGGTCGGCCCCCGTCAATACCTCGTCGCCTTCCGGGACATCGACCGGAAGGGCGGCGACTTCGTCACGCTGCTGCTCGACTTCGGCGACAACACGATGGCCGGCGCTGCGCTGCTCGGCTACGGCACCGACCGGGAGCGCGTTCACTTCGAGGGCGGCACCATCGAGGGCGTCCGCTGGGAGCGCGCGAGTCCGCCAGCTCGTTAGTTCGTGGGCGATCAAGCCCTGATTCGCTCGACCCGGAGAGGGAGTCCGTCGATCGGTCTCGAGATCGGTGCCTGCTGCACCGGCATCTCGTAGCCCGCAGGCACGCTCCAGCGATAGCGCTGCACCAGTTGGAACAGGACGGCCTTGATCTGCATCTCGGCGAAGCGCAAACCGAGACACATGTGGTTGCCGCCGCCGAATGGGACGTAGCTGTGGGAATGCTGGGCCTGCTCCTCCCGACCGGGCTGGAAGCGTTCGGGGTCGAAGCGGAAGGGATCCGTCCACCATTCACGCATGTGGTGGGTGTGGATCGGGTAGATGACGACCATCACGCCTTTGGGGATCTCATAGCCAGCCCATTCGAAGGGCGCCGTCGTCACGCGCGGGATCGTCGAGAGAGGCGGATAGCGTCTTAGCGTTTCCTGGATCACCGCGATCGTGTCGGGCATTGCCAGTTGATCGTCGTATCCGAGCACGGGCTTGCCGAAGGCGCGCACCTCGTCGCGCACGCGTTCCTGCCATTCGGGATTCGCGGCAAGTTCGTAGAGAAGCGAGGTCAGCGAACTCGTCGTCGTGTCGTGAGCCGCCATCATCAGGAAGATCAGGTGGTCGATGATCTCCTCGTCCTCGAGGGGCCGACCATCGTCCCCCACCGCGTGACAGAAGCGGCTGAAGAAATCCTCGCCCTCGTTGGCGCGACGGTCGGGAATCCAGCGCTCGAACTGCTCGATCATGTAGCGCCGGCCCTTCAGACCCCGATTGAATTCGAGCCCCGGGATCGGCAGTCGTAGCAGGGACATCGAGGCCGCCACGGCGGCCTCGAACGCCTGATTCAGGCGGCTCGTCTCCTCGCCTTGCACACCGAGAAAGATCCGACAGGCGAGTTCGAGGGTCATCGATTTGATACGCGGGAACGCCAGCAGATCGCCGCCTTCATCGGCCCAGCCAGCCAGCATTTCCTCGAGCATGACGTTCATGCGCTCCAGGTAGGACTGCAGCGCAGGTGTTCGGAAGGCTTCGCGGAGAAGCCGCCGGTGGGTGCGGTGGTCCTCGCCGTCCCGAAGCAGCAGGCCATTCGTGAAGATCCGCCCCATGATCAGATCCCACGATTTCTTCGCCGAGAAGATCCCTTCGCGATCGAGCAACAGCGCACGATTCGCATCGGGACCGAACAGGTTGACCATCCGCATCGGCCCCTGGGACTGACGAACCACGGGGCCGAAGCGCTCGTATCGCTCGGAGACGATGCCTAACATATCCTCCCGCATGCGGCGAGCGCTGCGAATAGCGTCACCCCAGGGAACCGCCGGGATCTGGGACCAGGCTCGAGTAGGTGTGCTCGGTTCGGGGATCGTGGCTTCTGACATTCGCACTCCGCTAGACGATTCCCAAGGTGTAGTGCACGCTAGGCAGATCCGGAACCCTGGTCTCGCGCCAGGAAGTCCTGGATCGAGCCCGCGCCGCGCTCCTTCGCTTCGAACAGGCTCTCCAGATGTTCGCGGGAGTTCACCAGGCCGAAGGAGGCGATTCGGCCCCGCTCGTCGATGAGAACGGCGTAGGGGAGCTTGCCCACTCCGTAGAGAAGGCCGAGGTCTCGCGAGAGCACATAGCAATGGGCACCGAGACCGTACTCCGCCACGAAGGCCTCATGCCCTTCACCGTCGCTGGCCAATACGAGATCGAGCCAGCCGGCCTCTCGTGACGAGATCGACTTCAGCACCGGGAGCAGCGTCTTGCAGACCGGGCAGGTCGGCGAGAGGAAGAAGAGCAGTGTGCTTCGTGAAGCCGCCGAGGGCTCGCCGACCATCAAGGGCGTCCCGTCGAGTTCAGTTGCGGCCACGATTGGCGCGTCGTCTCCCACTTCGAGGCGCTGATTCATCGCGAGTGCACCGACCGGCGAGATCCGTTCGTGGAGCACGCCCACCTGCCGCGCCAACGCGAAGACCAACAGGCTCAGCACCAGCACGATCGCGAAGAGCAGTGCCACGGCGACGGCCAACCAGCTCACCCGCTACGCCTCAGACTGCGCAGCCCGGGCGCGTTGGCGATCAGACGATCTGCTGCCTGATAGAGCACGAAGAAGCAGGTCGCCGCTGCAGCGACGAGTCCGATCTCGCCGAGGCCCAACATTCGCGGGTTCTCGAGCGTTCCCGCCAGCCAGGCAAACGGCAGCAGGGCGGCATTGCGCAGCAGCAACCAGGCACTGATGCCGTGACCGCTCCCGCCCCAGCTGCAGCCACAGTCGATCTCGGTCCGCCCGCGAGCGAGATTGATCGCGATGGCGGCCGAATACATGAGCAACAACAACGAGGTCGCACCGGCACCCAGCGAACGGGTACCGGGCAGCACGAGCAAGGCGACGACACTGAACTCGATCGCGATGACGATGAGCGCCATGAACCCGACGGCGGCATCTGGGACGATCCGGTAGCTCCGCAGCGTCTCTCGGAACGCCATCCAATCGAGCGCCTTGTGGAGTGCCGCGCCGATCAGGATCGCGCATAGCAGTGCGACGGCACTGGCATTGACGATCGGATCATGGAGGACCATTGGCGGACGCTAGCACCGGCTGGGCGAGCGGCTTCCAGTTCAAGAGACCGGCCCGTCCTAGATCCCGACCTCCCGGGCCACGATTTCCCGGTGATGGGAAGGATCCCCGAAGAGCAGCTCGCTCGCCTTGGCACGCTTGAAGTACAGGTGTGCCGGATGCTCCCAGGTGAAACCCATGCCGCCGTGGATCTGGATGTTGTCCGCCGCCGCATGAAAATAGGATTCGGAGCAATAGGCCTTCGCGAGCGAAGCGCTTTCGATCAGGTCGGGATCGTCTTCGGCCGCCGCGAAGCAGGCGTTGTAGGCCGCGGACTTGGCGAACTCCACCGCGACCAGCATGTCCGCGCACTTGTGCTTGATGCCCTGGTACGAGCCGATCGGTCGGCCGAACTGGAGCCGCGTCTTTGCGTACTCGACGGCCATGTCGAGACACTTCTGGGCGCCACCGACTTGTTCTGCCGAGAGCGCGGCAACGACCAACGCCAGCACGCGAGCAAAAGCCGCAGACTGGTCTCCTTGACTGACTGGCGTCGCCGGCGTCGAGGCGAACTCGAGCTGCGCCAGCTTGCGCGTCAGATCGAGTTCGGGGAGTGCGGTTCGGCGCAGGCCGCTCGCATCGGCGTTCACGCGAAACAGGCCGATGCCTTGCGGAGTTCGAGCCGCCACCAGGATTACATCGGCCGTGTGGCCATCGAGCACGAATGTCTTCGTGCCGGTGAGCGTCACGTTTCCGCCGCTCCCCGTGGCGGACAGCTGTATACCGTCGAGGTCCCAGCGACCGTTCGGCTCCGCGTGCGCCACGGTCACGCGCGTTTCGCCCGCGGCGATGCCAGCGAGCAGTTCCTTCTGGGTCGCCTCGTCGGCGCAGCTCTGGAGCGCATTGGCAGCGAACACGGCCGAAGACAGGAAAGGCGAGCAGAGCAACGCTCGCCCCATCTCTTCCATCACGACGAGCAACTCGACGTAACCCATTCCGGCGCCGCCATGCTCTTCGGGAATGATCAGGCCAGCAAGGCCGATCTGCTCGGCCATCTGTGCCCAGACGTCCGGGTCGAAGCCGGTCTCGGACGCCATCTGCTCGCGCACCGCGTTCTCGTCGGACCGCTCTTCCAGGAAAGCGCGCACCGTCGCGCGCAATTCATCGTGCTCTTCGGTGAACGTGAATTCGAATGCCATTGTTTCTCTCTCCGCTACCGCTCTAGCTACGAGCGCGGTACGTCCTTCCAGGCCACGTTCTTGTCGACACGGGGTTCGCCCGGCAGGCCCAGCACACGCTCACCCAGAATGTTGCGCATGATCTCCGAAGTTCCGCCCTCGATGCTATTCGCTCGCGAGCGGAGGAACTGGTACTTGGCGAGTTCCAGAGCCGAGTTCAACGAGCCATAGCCCTGGCGCAGTTCGTAGCCAGCCTCGAAGGTAAGGCCCGTCGCGCCCATCACGTCGACGCCGAGCTCCCACATGCGTTTGTGGATCTCCGCCTGTGCGAGTTTCGAAACCGAGCCCTCGGGGCCGGGGGTCCCTGACTTCTGGGCAGCTCGTGCACGCTGGGAAGTCACTCGCAGCAGTTCGTTCTCGATCCAGGCCTGGGTCATGCGATCGCGCAGGATCGCCTCCTGGGCCGGTGACGAAGCATCCTTGTTGCGGTCGTTCCATACCTTCAGCAGCTGGGCGATGCCGCCGCCGCCCTTCTTCTTCGAGCCGCCACCCCCGATCGCGACCCGTTCGTTCATCAGCGTCGTAATCGCGACGTTCCAGCCCTGACCTTCCTTGCCCAGCATGCGATCGTGCGGAATCCGCACGTCGGTCAAGAACACCTCGTTGAATTCCGCCTCGCCCGTGATCTGGTAGAGCGGGCGCACCTCGACGCCGGGCGCCTGCATGTCGAGCACGAAGTAGGAAAGTCCATCGTGTTTGGGAACGTCCGGGTTCGTGCGCGCGAGCAACATGCCCCAGCGCGAGAGATGCGCCACGGTCGTCCATACTTTCTGGCCGTTCACCACCCACTCGTCGCCATCGCGCTCCGCGCGCATCGCGAGGCCGGCGACATCGGAGCCCGCGCTCGGCTCGCTGAACATCTGACACCAGACATCCTCGCCGGAAAAGATCCGCGGCAGCATGTCTCGCTTCATTTCGTCGGTGCCGTAGGTCAGGACCACCGGCGCACCCATGCCGATTCCGATAATGCTGGCGCCGGGATCCTGGTGGACCACCTTCGAGTGCTTGCCGATCTCGTCCTGGACGATGACGTTCATCTTCGGGCTGAGCCCGAGGCCGCCATGTCCTTCGGGAAAGTGCACCCACGCGAGCCCGTGCTCGTATTGCTTGCGCCGAAATGGAATCGCCTCGGTCGTCTCCGGGTGGACTTCCTCGAGCAGCGCGCGCGTTCGCTCACGCAGCTCGTCTTCACTCATCTGGATGTGGTCGGGCATGGAATCTCCGTGGTCGGTGCCGCCAGGCGCTCTCTCCCAAGCGCAACTGGCATGGATCCTGCCAAAATTCGAATCTAGCCTACTTTCCCAGAGCGGGGACGGACTCCTCACTATTCAAACTTGCAAACTTCCCCGCTGGGAAGTTTGCAAGTTTGAATAGTGAGGAGTCCGTCCCCGCAAGAGAGGATCAGGATGGCGAAACTGGCGACAGAGCAGCTCGAGTTCCAGGAATATGCGCGCCGTTGGCTCGAGGGGAACCGGCCGGCGCCTCCGACGGTGCGAATGCCGATCACACCGCTCGAGGTGATGACGATTCCGCAGCGCGACTACCTGCAGGATTGGCAGGGCAAGGTCTACGCGGCAGGACTCGTCGGCGCCGACTACCCGACCGAGTACGGCGGCGGTGGACACGAGGGGTTCCAACGCATCGCCAACCAGGAAATGGGACGCGCGGGAACGCCGATGATGATCAACATCGTCGGCCTCAACATGGCGGCACCGACCATCCTCGTCCATGGCACGGAGGCGCAGAAGAAGAAATTCATCCCCGGCTGCTTGAGCGCGGAAGAGATCTGGTGCCAGGGCTTCAGCGAGCCGGGCGCCGGTTCCGACATGGCCAACCAACAGACCAGCGCGGACAGGGACGGCGACGATTGGATCATCAACGGGCACAAGGTGTGGACGAGCCTCGGACACTTCGCGAAGTGGATGATCCTGATCGCGCGGACGAGCAAGGCGCACAAGTACGACGGACTCAGCTACTTCTTGATGCCGATCGAGGGACACCCGGGCGTGACGGTTCGGCCGTTGGTCAAGATCACCGGCGAGGCGGGCTTCAACGAGGTGTTATTCGAGGATTCCCGGGTCTCCGACGATTGCCGGCTCGATGACATCGGCAAGGGTTGGACGGTGGCGATGACCACGCTCACCTACGAGCGCGGTGCCGCCGAGAGTGCCGGAGGCGGGGGCGGCGACTCGACCCATCCCGTGCAGCGGCTCGTGAACCTCGCCAAGGAATCCTGGCGCGACGGGATCCGCGCCTCCGACGACCCGTTGACACGCGACGCCATCGTGCAGCGGGCGATCGTCGCGGAGGGTCTCAAGCAGAACGCGCGCCGGGCTCGCGTACCCGGGCTCTGCGAACACCCGATGCGGTTGCCGCTCCAGCAGAAGGTGACTTCGAGCGAGTTCGCCCAGGAGAACGCGCGGCTCGGTGTCGAGATCGCGGGCGCGCGGTCGACGCTCTACAAGCTCGACGAAGCGGCCCCGGACCAGGGCCATTGGCCCCTCGCATACATGAACTCGTATGGACACACGATTGCGGCAGGCACCAACGAGATCCAACGCAACATTCTGGGCGAGCGCGTGCTCGGCCTGCCGAAATCGAAGTGAGGCCGTCATGAGTGAAAGCATGCCCAAGGACTACGGTTTCGGTTCCGACGAAGAGATGCTGCGTGACCTCGCGGGGAAGCTGCTCGACGACGAGATGCCGATCGAGAAACTGCGCCAGCTCGTCGCTGCCGATCCCGCGACGACCTACGAATCGGGACAGTTGCCGGGTTGGGACCAAGCGCTGTGGAAGCAATGCGTCGAACTCGGTTGGACCGGCCTCGCGGTCCCCGAGGAAGCCGGCGGCGTCGGCGTGAAGATGGTCGGAATCGCAGCGCTGGTCGAAGAGGTCGGCAAGCACTGCCTGCCCTCGCCGCTGGTGGCGACGCTGAACGCCACCTACGTATTGCGGGAAGCCGGGAGCGATGAGGCCATCACCTGGCTGGGTCGCGTTGCCGACGGCACGACGGCAACGCTCGCCATCACGGATTCGACCGGAGCCTGGGAAGCCGAGCGAACCGACGTCGCGGCGGCTGGCAACGATGCGGTCACGCTCACGGGTACCACCTACTTCGTCCAGGATGCCTTCAAGGCGGAGATCTTCCTCGTGAGCGCGAAGCGCGGGCAGGAGGTTCTCCTCTGCGCCGTTCGTTCGGACGCCCAGGGAGTAGAGATCCGGCAGGACCACATCCATGACCTGACTCGCGATCAGGCGACCGTCGCCTTCCACGAGGTTTCGGTCGCGGCCGAGGACGTGATTTCGACGGCGGGAGCCGAGACGCTGCGCTGCGCGTGGCCCGCGATCCTGACGACCGTTTCGGCCGATCTCTGCGGCACCGGTGAATGGCAACTCCAGACGACGGTCGAGTACGCCAAGACGCGCAAGCAGTTCGATCGACCGATCGGCTTCTTCCAGGCCGTCAAGCACCCGCTCTCGAACGCGATGATCGAGATCGACCGAGCGCGCTCGCTCGTGTATCACGCAGCGTGTTGCATCGACGCCGGCGATCCTGAGGCCGAAAAGTTTGCACGCATGGCCAAGAGTGCGGCCTCGGACGCGGGCCGATTCGTCTCGGACCGTTCCATTCAGCTCCACGGTGGCATCGGCTTCACCTGGGAATGCGACGTCCATCTCTATTTCAAACGCAGCATGCACAACCAGGCCCTCTTCGGCGACGGCGTCCACCAGCGCCGCCACCTCGCGAACCACACCCTCGGCCCCATCGGAAACTAGGCACCCCAGAGCGGGGACGGACTCCTCAAGTTTCAACTATGCAAGTTTCCCTGTGGGTAAACTTGCATAGTTGAAACTTGAGGAGTCCGTCCCCGAAGGAGAGAGAACATGGGCAATCGGCTCGAAGGCAAGGTCGCACTCGTTACTGGCGGGTCGCGCGGAATCGGCAAGGGGATCGCCAAACTCTTTGCCCGTGAAGGTGCGAAGGTGATGATCACTTCGCGCAAGGCGGAATCTTGCGAAGAAGCGGCGAAGGAGATCGGCGGCACCGTCGATTTCGAGCCCGGTCACATCGGCAAGCAGGAAGACATGGAGCGCGTGATCGGGGCGACATCCGATCGGCTCGGCGCCATCGACATCCTGGTCAACAACGCCGCCACCAACCCCTACGCGGGGCCCATGATCGACGTCGATCGGGCGCGATGGGACAAGACCCTCGAGATCAACATGACGGCACCGATGTTCTGGACCCAGGGGGTCTGGCAGGCCGGCATGAAGGAGACCGGCGGCTCGATCCTCAACATCTCGAGCGTGGGCGGCTTCCATACCAGCCCGATACTGGGGGTCTACGACGTCACCAAGGCCGCGTTGATCCATATGACCAAACAACTCGCTGCCGAACTCGGCCCGAAGACCCGCGTCAACGCCCTGGCGCCCGGACTCATCAAGACCGACTTCGCCCGGGTGCTATGGGAGGGAGAACGCGGTGGCGAAGTGGCGAAGGCCTACCCGCTGAACCGGCTCGGCGAGCCCGATGACGTCGCCAAAGCGGCCCTCTACTTCTGCGACGATTCTGCCAGCGGTTGGGTGACCGGCCAGACGCTGATCCTCGACGGCGGCGGCAGCATCGGCTTCAAGCGCGTCGGTTAGGCGCACCGGAACCAGCATCCGCCTGGAAGTTCGAACGACCTAGCCCGGGCTAGCGTCGCCAGCCACGCGGCTGTGACGGGCCCATCCCCTTCACGCCGTGCGGCTGATACGGCGCTTCCAGCACTTCGATTTCCGCTTGCTCCAGCACGATGTCGACCGCCTCGATCGCGTCGTCGAGTTGATACTCCTTCGTCGCGCCGATGATCGGGGCCGCCACCGCCGGGCGCGAGAGCAACCAGGCCAGTGCCACCTGCGCCGGTTTCGCTCCGCGCGCCTCGGCCACCTTCTTGACGGCTTCGACCACATCCCAATCACTCGGGTCGTTGTAGAGGATCTGGTCGAGCCCATCGGTTTCGCTTCGCACGGTCGAATCATCACCTAGCTTCTTGCGCGTTCCCGCCAACATGCCGCGGGCCAACGGCGACCAGGGAATCGAGCTGACGCCTTCGCTCTCGCAGAGCGGCAGCATCTCGCGCTCCTCTTCGCGATAGATCAGGTTGTAGTGGTTCTGCATCGTGACGAAGCGCGCCCAGCCGTTCGCATCGGACGCGCGCAAAGCGTGCAGGAACTCCCAGGCGTACATCGAACTCGCGCCGATGTAGCGGACCTTGCCCTGCCGCACGAGATCATCGAGCGCCGAGAGCGTCTCCTCGATGGGCGTCGCGTTGTCGAGTCGGTGGATCTGGTAGAGATCGATCGTGTCGACGCCGAGGCGCTTCAGTGAAGCCTCGCATGCTTGCTGCACCGCTTTGCGCGAGAGGCCTCCGGCATTCGGCTTGCCACTGAACGGAAAGAAGAGCTTCGTGGCGATTACGCACTCGTCGAGGTTTGCGAACTCTCGCAACCACTTGCCGGTGACTTCCTCGCTCTTGCCGAGTGAGTACATGTTGGCCGTGTCGAAAAAGTTGATGCCCGACTCGACGGCTTTCTGGAAGAAGGGCTTCGCCGCGGCCTCGTCGAGAACCCAGGGCCGCCACTCCGCCGAGCCGTAGGACATGCAGCCGAGACAGATCTTCGAGATCTGGACGCCGGTTTCGCCGAGTCGCGTGTATTCCATGGGGTTCTCCGTCGAATCATCGATTGGGGGCACAGAAGAGTGGCGATGGTCGCAGCCGCCGTGCCACCCTGCCATCCATGAATCACGATCTCAGCGGACGCGTCGTCGTCGTCACCGGCGGAAACTCGGGCATTGGCCTCGGCATGGCAGAAGGCTGCGCGAAGGCTGGAGCAGACATCTCGGTATGGAGCCGGCGCGCCGATCGGAACGACGAGGCCTGCGAGCGGCTCCGAGCACATGGTGTGCGAGCAGCCGGGTTCGTCTGTGATGTTGCCGACGAAGAGCAGATCAAGGCGGCCTGCGCGGGAACCGTTGCCGCGCTCGGTCGGATGGATTCCTGTGTCGCCTCCGCCGGTGCGCCGGGCTACACCACGCCACTGGTCGATGTCACGCTGGAGAAGTGGCGCTCGGTCACAGCCGTCAGCCTGGACGGCGTCTTTCTCACCTTCCGTGAAGTCACGCGGCAGATCATCGAACAAGGTGACGGCGGCGCCCTGGTGGCGGTCTCCTCGACCTCGGCCATCCACGGTGCGCAGCGCAACCACGCCTATGCGGCATCGAAGACGGCTTTGCTAGGCCTGACGCGAGCACTCGCCGTCGAACTCGCGCGATACAAGATCCGCGCGAACGCGATCCTGCCCGGCTGGACCATTACCGAGATGGCGAGCGTCGGCTACGAGAATGACAAGTTCCGCAACGCCACCACGAGCCGGACACCGGTTCGCCGCTGGGCGGAACCCGACGAGTTCGAGGCCGTCGGTGCCTACCTGTGCGACCCGAGCCTGACCTTCCACACCGGCGATTCGCTCACCGTCGATGGCGGCTACACCGTCTTCTGATGGCGAAACCGAGCCCGGCAAGGCTGCGGAAGTTCCTGATGCGATTCCCGGCGACGACGGAGGAGACGCCGTTCCATCCCGACAACTTCGTCTACAAGGTTGCCGGAAAGATGTTCGCCTCGATCTCGCCGAAGCTCGAGCCGCCCCGCATGAACCTGAAGTGCGACCCCGACGATGCGAAGAAGCTACGCAAGGCGCACGCCGCGATCGTCCCCGGCTACCACATGAACAAGCTGCACTGGAACACCGTCGACCTCGACGGCTCGCTCGATGAAGCCTTCCTCCAGGGCCTCATCCACGACTCCTTCGAACTCGTCGTCGACGGACTCCCGAAGAAGCTCCAGAAGCAGATCCGCGGCATCCCCTGAGCGGGGACGGACTCCTCAAAGCTTCAACTATGCAAGTTTACCTGTGGGGAAACTTGCATAGTTGAAACTTTGAGGAGTCCGTCCCCGCTCCTAAAGGGCGGCGTAGGCGGCGGCAGCGATGCCGCCGCCGCGTTGGTCGCCCATCAGGTCGGATTCCATGCGGTTCATCACGTAGCTGATGGTTGCGCGCGCATCGAGATCGATGATTGCGAGCGAGCCGCCCCAACCGCCCCAGAAGAAGGCGCGGGGGTTGGGCGAGATCGGGAACGAGGCGTCGTTCAGGCCGAAGCCGTTGCCGAAGACGAGCGGCGCGCCCATCACGAGGTCGGTGCCGCGGATCTGTTCCTGCCGGGCGCGTTCGACGCCGGCCTCGGACATCAACCTCACGCCATCGACGCTGCCGCCACAAGCGAGCGCCGAATGGACACGCGAGACCGAGCGGGCGTTGCCAGTACCGCCGGCGGCCGGAATCTCTGCGCCGCGCCACTCACGGGTGCGCGGCTCCTTGGCGGTCATCGGCGCACCCCCGAACGTGCGGGCTGCAATCGAGCCGGGCGCGGCCGGCGAAGCACCACCCCCCAACCCGAACTTCGGAGGGACCAGTTCGCCGACCCTTGCGTCGTGTTTGGCATCGAGTCCGATATGGAAATCGGCCCCCAACGGCTCAGCGATCTCCTCGCGGAAGAACGTTCCGATGCTCTTGCCCGTGATGCGGCGAACGATCTCACCTTGCAGATACCCCTGGGTCACAGCGTGATACCCCGACGCCGTTCCCGGCTCCCACCAGGGCGCCTGGGCTGCTAGTCGCGCACAGACCGCATCCCAGTCGTAGAGGAACTCGACGGATTCGAGGGGCGGCTCGAAGCCCGAAAGCCCGGCACTGTGGCTCATCACGTGGGAGACGGTGACGCCCTCCTTCCCGTTCGCTGCGAATTCGGGCCAGTACTTGGCCACCGGAGCGGAGAGGTTGACAAGGCCCCGATCCGCGAGAACGAGCACCGAGATCGCGGCCATCGTCTTCGTCGTCGAGTACACGTTCACGATCGTGTCTTCTTCCCACGCTCGGCCGGTCGGATCCGCCTCGCCCGCCCAGATATCGACGACGAACTCGCCGTCCTTGGTCACGGCGGCACTCGCGCCGCTCTCGAGCCCCTTCTCGAAGTTCGAAACGAAAGCATCCCGAACCGGCTCGAACCCGGGCTTCACGAATCCGTGGACCTCGACCATGTGCGCTGCTCCTTTTCTGGAGCGAGAAGTCTACCGCGGTCGATCGAAGATTCGATCGGTCACAAGACCGAGGCGCCGGCAGCAGAATGGGCACCAGGCCCGTTGTAACTACGAGCCTCGCCATCGTCGCCTAGCTTCCGAAGCTCAACACGGCGATGTGTACGAATGCGGCCATCAGGGCTACGACGAGCCCGACGCCGATTCGCGGGCTGAAGACGCGGAGCATCGGCGTGACGGGAAATGCCGCGGTGCTGGCGAGCGCGGCGATCTTGTACTCGTGTGCGTCGTCGAAAGCGGGATCGACGGTCAACTCCGCCATGTCGCGGCGGCTTCGATACCGGACCAACCCCGTCGCCGTCCAGCCAGGGTCTGGCGCCACATTCCATTGGTCGAGATAGCTGGCCGCCGTCACTCCCATGAAGATCGGATGGCCGGCGCGGCGAAACAGCGCAGGCATGAAATGCGCGGTGTAGCGACCCATGACTTCGCTGGACGGCTGTGGCTCGCCACCATCGGGCGGTGCTACCGGGCTTGGCGCCATCTGCAACAGGTTGACCATCACGAACTCGCCGCCATCGTCGGACTCGAGGAACTCGCGCCCCGCCTTCAGCGTTTCCGGCGTCATGCCTTTGATCGCGCGGAACTTCTCGAGAAAGGCATCGACCTCGTCGGCGCTGAGCGCGCCCTTCGTGTTCACATACCAGAACGTGAATGCGGCGTAGAGGCCCAGTGCCGCGAACCAGATCCAGGGGAGGGGCATGCGATTCCCTTTCGCTTTTGACGGTTGGCGATCTGTGATTCGTGATTGGATTCGTGAACTGACACTCACTATGACACAATACGCGGAGCCAGCGAAGCCCTATCGTTGCCTAGCCACGAACGGAAGGATCTCCATGAAACTCGGAATCGGCGCAATCTCTTTCGGCCCGAAGGCCAAGGTCAATCTCGACCTGGTCAAACGCGCCGAGGAACTGGGCTTCGATTGCGCCTGGACCGCCGAGGCCTACGGCAACGATGCCGTCACCACAGCCACCTGGGTGCTCGCCAACACCACGAAGATCAAGGCCGGCACCGCGATCATGCAGATGCCCGCGCGCACGCCGGCCATGACCGCGATGACGGCGATGACCCTCGACCACCTCTCCGAGGGTCGCTTCATCCTCGGCCTCGGGCCGTCAGGGCCGCAGGTGGTCGAAGGCTGGCACGGCGTGCCCTACGGAAAGCCGCTGCTGCGTACCAAGGAGTACATCGAGATCATCCGAAAGATCTGGGCGCGCGAAGCGCCGCTCACCTACGAGGGCGAGCACTACACCATCCCCAACACCGGGCCAGGAACGACGGGATTGGGCAAACCGCTGAAGAGCATCCTCCACGGCAACCCCGAGATCCCGATCTACACCGCCTCGATCAGCCCGAATGGTCTGCGCACTTCGGCCGAGGTCGCCGACGGCGTCTTCCCGATGATGCTCGACCCGGAGAAGGTCGGAGAAACCTACCTCTCCTACCTGGAAGAAGGCTTCGCGAAGGCCGGCGGCGGCAAGAGCATGAAGGATTTCACGATCCTTCCCGGCGTCACCGTGATCGTGAGCGACGACATCGAGAAGGCCAGGATGCCCATCAAGGCCAACATGGCGCTCTACATCGGCGGCATGGGCGCACGCGACAAGAACTTCTACAACGATCTCGCCAAACGTCTCGGCTACGAGGAAGCCGCCGTCCAGATCCAGGATCTCTTCCTCGACGGCAAGAAGATGGAAGCCACCGCCGCCGTGCCGGATGAACTCGTCGACGCCGTCCACCTGGTTGGCCCGGCAGATCGCATCCGCGATCGCCTCGGCGCCTGGAAGGACGCCCGCGCGGCCGGCCTCGTGAACGGCATGAACATCGGCACGCCCCAGCCCGAGGCTTTGGAGATTCTGGCCGAAGAGCTGCTCTAGCGGCGCTTGGGCGGATCGAGCTCTCTTGTGACATCGCACCCGAGGGAGGGAGCGGCTCCGGGGAATGGCTCGGTCACGGGGGTTACCCGCTGATTGCCTGGGGCGGCGTACGGGAGATCGCATTCACGTTGGGGCGGGATTCGACTGCGCTTGATTTCCCCTGCGCCGCTCCCTCCCTCGGGCGCTCGTGGCGGCACGGGAGTGAGAGGTGGTACGACGCCCGTCGAAGAAGGGGAGTGGGTGCGAACGACCTTCGAGACTTCGTGATCCGCGGTACGCACGGCACCTTCCCGGGGCGCTGGGCGGCGGGGTGGTGGAGGGGAAATAGAGCGGAGCAGGAAACACCACGAGCGAACTCGAACGAACAAGCTCCAACACGCCGCAAGCAAGCGTGACACCCCAAGCGAGCCATTCCCCGGAACCACCTCGCCGCCCAGCGCCCCGGCGTTCTGCCTCCATCCAGTCGCCCCCCGAGACGCGGTCGCTAGCTAGTTCCTGTTGCGCGACCTTGCGCGCAAATGAAAACGGCCTCGAATCCTAGGATTCGGGACCGTTTTCGTGGGCCTTGGGGCGAAGCGGCCTCTTGCGGATAGTGCTTAGCCGGCGACACTCGCTGGTGTAGTCCA
>JAJDAP010000118.1 GCA_029261795.1 Deltaproteobacteria bacterium | reverse complement strand
ACGCCCTCCCCGAACAACCCTACCGACTAGTCGCCCCAAACCGCGCCCTCACCCAACACTGAGCGGGGACGGACTCCTCAAGTTTCACGTTTTCATGTTTGAAAGTTTGAAAAACTTTCAAACATGAAAACTTGAAACTTGAGGAGTCCGTCCCCGCTCAGAGTTGTTTGAGGGCGCGTTTTGGGGCGACTAGTCGGTAGGCTTGTTCGAGGAGGGCTTCGATCATCTTCCAGTCGATGTCGCGGTCGACGCGGATGCCGACCCAGCCGCTCGGGCCTACAAAGGGTGGGACGAAGAAGATCTCGGGATCTGCGTCTACCAGCTCGTCTTGCATGCCGAGCGGCGCCTTCAGCCAGATGGCAACGCGGCCGTCGCCGTGATGGTCGGCGTGGAAGTTCGCGAAGGTCTTCTTGCCACCCCAGAACGTGGGGGACCCGTGCGAGAGCCGCTCGTCGGTCTCCGGCCACTTGGCGATGATCTTTCGCAGCTTCGCCAGCGGGTCGCGGGCGATCGCCACTAGAGGTCGTACTCGCTGCAGTGATGGGCTTCGATGGCCGAGAGGTCGAGGAACTTCTGGCAGGTCTCCATCATGCGTGTCTGGTTGGCCTTCAGCTTCTCCGGGTTTCCGGCGGCGTCGTAGAAGGAAGCAGGATCGGTCAGCGCAGCGATCGGAAAATTCTCCTCGACGATGGCCGTCCAACCTGGCGCGTTCGGAGTCAGCGGCCGCACGATCTCGTTTCGCACATAGCCAAAGGTGCTCTGGGTTTCGTTGGCACAGGCGCGGTGCTCGCCGTACCAGATGCGGAGGTACTCCTCGTGGGAGATGTCGGCGCGCTTGCGCACGCAGGTGACCTGTGAGAAGCCGGGCGTGCGTTCGCCCCGCGGTGTCACCTGCTCGGTATTCAGGATTGGTCGCGACTCGACGACCAGATAGCCCTCGATCCGAGCACAGGCCGGCGCCAGCACGGCCTCGGCGACGGCGCAATCCTGGCTCTGCTCCATCCAGAAACTGACCATGCCGCTCTTGGGCGGATCCATCGTCCCGATCGGTGTACCGGCCGCGACCGCGTCGTCGGTCACACTGACCCGGATCTTTTCGACGGGAACCTTGCGAAGCGCAATGGCGGTTTCATCGAGGAGTCGCCGCTTGAACTCCTCGGCGCTGTCGGCTTCCTGCTTCCAGACGATATAGACCAGCTTCTCCATCAGACCTCCAGGAATCAGGGCTTTGCTGGTTCGGCGTGAGGCGCCGCGGGCTTCGCGCGTCCCAGCATCCTTCGCACCAGGCTCTTGACGCCCTCGGTGGCGCCGTCCACCAGGGTGTACATCACCGGCACCACCACCAGGGTCAGGGCCGTCGAGGTAGCGAGGCCACCGATCACGATCCACGCCATGGGGGCGCGAAACTCCGCTCCGGTGGCGTTCGAGAGCGCCATCGGCATGAGCCCGAAGATCAAGGCGCCCGAGGTCATCAGGACCGGCCGCATCCGCACCGGGCCCGCGCGAACGATCGCTTCGTCTCGCGGAACCCCCTGGTTGCGGAGCTGTGTGATGTAGTCAACTAGCAGGATGCCGTTCTTCATGACCAGGCCCATCAACACGAGCAGCCCCATGTTGCTCATGATGTCGAGGCTCTGGCCGGCGAGTTTCAGCGCGAGGAAGCCGCCGAGAAACGAGAGCGGCGCCGAGATCATGATCGTGAGCGGCTGTGTAAGGGAATTGAAGAGCGAAGCCAGGATGATGTAGATCGCGAGCATGCCGAGGCCGAGTGCAAGTCCGATATCGGCGGCGGCTTCCGCCCGGGATTCGGATTGGCCGCCGGGAACCAGGGCGTTCGGTGCGGTGATGCCAAGTTCCCGCCCCCAGGCTTCGACCGCTTGTTCAGCTTGTTCGAGGGAGAGCTCGCCCTGGGTGTTCGCGCGAACCTCGATCACGCGGGAGCGCTGGCTACGGCGGATCTCGACAGGTCCATCCTCACTGCGGATGTGCGCCGCGTTCGTGATGGGCACCAGCTCGCCGCGAATCGAGCGCACCCGGATCAGGTCGAGCTTGGAGGGGTCGTCGCGGTATTCGGGGAGTACCTGGACGCGGACATCGTAGCGGTGGCCCATGTCTTCGAAGGAGCCGACCTTCTCGCCCGCCAACAACGTGCGAAGCGTGCGCCCCAGCGAGGTCGCCGAGATGCCGAGTTCGGCGGCGCGTCCACGGTCGACGTCGAGGGTGATCTGCGGTCGACCGGTTTCGTGGGAAGTGCTGACGTCCGTGAAGCCCGGATGCGCGCGCATGCGCGCCGTCAGTTGTGATGCGAACGTGGCGAGCTGCTCCAGGTTCGGGCCGCGCAGGTCGTATTCGAGATCGACCATCTCGTCGCCGGACGAACTCGCATAACTCGGGTGGCCGACCGAGAGGTTCTCGACTTCCGAGGCCGCCTGCTCGGCGATGACACGCAGCTCGGCGAAGGTGTCGTCGATCGGTCGCGCACGCTGGTCCTTGGGAATCAGCAGGACGTCGATCTTGGCTTCGTTGGGTTCGTGTTGTTGGACACTGCCAGCCGAGGCGAAGACGCCGCGCACGTATTCGTGCTCGCTCACCGCCTCTTCGATCGAACGCATCACGCGATCCGTGATCGCGAGTGGCGTCCCTACCGGCAGGTCGATCGAGACGCGCGCTTCACTGAGATCGTCCTGGGTGAAGTAGTCGACGGGCAGGGTCGTCTGCACCCAGCAACCGCCGAATACCACGGCCAGGGTGACGACCACTGTGATGCGGCGCCGGCGTAGGGAAGCTTCGAGCAGCCCCGCGTAGTGGCTCTCCAGCCAGCGAAGAGCTCGCTCGCAGAATTCGAAGAAGGCGCCTTCCTTCGGCGTCTGCCGCAAGTACTTGCTCGCGAGCATCGGCGTGAGCGTGAAGGCCACGATCATCGAAACGCCGACGGCGGCCGTCACCGTCACACCGAACTCGTAGAAGTAGCGGCCCATCGTGCTCGTCATGAAACGGATCGGAACGAACACGGCGCAGACAGCGGCCGTCGTCGAGAGTACCGCCAGGCCGACCTCGCTCGAACCGAGCCGGGCGGCTTCGACGCTGTCGTGGCCCTGCTCGACTTTCCGGAAGATACCCTCGAGCACGACGATGGCATCGTCGATGACGAGTCCGACGGCGAGGGAGAGTGCCATCAAGGTCATGTTGTTCAGCGAGATGTCGAGCCAGTAGAGGAACGTGAAGGTCGAGATGACGCTGGTGGGAATGGCGAGCGACGCGATCAGGGTCGAGCGGTAGTTGCGCAGGAAGATCAGCACCACCACGAAGACGAGACATGCCGCCAACACCATGTCGAAGAGAACGGTCGAGACCTGGTCTTCGATGATGCGGGCGTAATCCCTGGCAATCGTCATTTCGATGCCGGGCGGTGCCAGGGCTTCAATGGCGATCAGTTCCTTGCGGATCAGTCGGGTCGCCGCGACCAGGTCGCTGCCACTCTGCTGCACGATCTCGAGGGCGACGCCGGGCTTGCCATTCAGCCGTGCCACGGTCTTCCGCTCAGCCAGGCCGTCTTCCACGACGGCGACATCGTTGAGCCGGATCACACGGCCTTCCCGTTGGGCCACGATCATCTCGCCGAATTCGCCGACCGTCTTCGCCTTGCCCTGGGTCGTGACCGACCACTCCTGCTCGGCGCCTTCCAGCCGTCCGCTCGCGAACTCGGCGTTCTCGATCCGGAGCGTCCCGGCGACATCGTCGATCGAGAGGCCATAACCGGTCAGTCGCAAGGGATCGAGCCAGATCCGCACCTCGCGTTCGCGGGCGCCTTCGATGGCGACACCGCCAACGCCGGGGATTCGCTCGAGCCGCTCCTTGACTTCATGCTCGGCGAAGTCCGCCATTTCCTTGGGCCCGAGGTTTCCGCCCAACACGATCGTCATGAATCCGATCGAATCGAAATCGAACTTCTGGACGACTGGAGCTTCGACATCGAGTGGAAGCTCCGGCCGCGCCAGGGCGACCTTGTCGCGCACTTCCTGGGCCTTCACGTCGACGTCGTACTCGATCCCGAATTCGATGAAGACCCGTGACAGGCCCTGGGACGAAGTCGAGGACAGGCTCTTGATGCCCTCGATCGGGTTCAGCGCCTCTTCGAGGATGTCCGTGACTTCGCGCTCGACGGTTTCCGGCGATGCCCCACGAAGTTCGGTGACGACGAACGCGTAGGGGAAATCGATCTCCGGCTCGAGGCGCAGTTCGGTTCTCGAGAGCGACACCAGGCCGAGGACCACGAGCGAGACCACGACCATCCCGGCGAAGACGGGTCGGTCGATCGAAACGTCGGCGATCTTCATGTGCCGGGCTCCTCCGGCGGCTGGGTCGCCGCCGTCGAGACGGCTTCTGCCTGGCGCCGCTCGATCCGCGCGCCATCCGCTAGTCGCACCACGGCGTCGCCGGTAACGACCCACTCGCCCGGGGAAACGCCGGCGAGTATCTCGGCATGGTCATCGATGCGGATTCCGACGCGCACCGACACGTGCTCGACCACGCCATCGACGACGCGCAGCACGTATTGCCGACCGTCGCGGTTCAACACCGAGCTCGCGCTCACGACAGGCTGCGGCTTCGGGCGGGAAGGCTCGATCTCGGCGCGCGCGTAGGAGCCCGCCTTTACCAGCGAACCTTCAGTCACGATATCGGCGCGGATTTCGTAGGTTCGCGTCTGCGGATCGACACGAGCGGCCACGCGGTCCACCTGTGCCAGGATCGGTTCGGCCAGGCCTTCGATGTACAACCTGACGGGGTCGCCCACGCGGACTGCGACCGGAGTTGCTTCGGGGATGTCCAGGATGGCTTCGAGCGCCCCCCGCTCTTGAATCGCCAGGATCGGTCCGGCACCGGCCATGGCGCCCTCGTGGGCGTGGCGAGCGACGACGCTGGCATCGTAGGGCGCGCGGACTTCGGTGCGCGCCAGATCGAGGCGCGCGCGGTCGAGCCGCGCCTGGGCAGCCGCAACCCGAGCGTGGGAGACCTCGGCGACGGTGCGCAGTTGGTCGTAGCGTTGCTTCGAAGCGACCGCGTTCGCCACCAGCAAGCGCAGGCGCTCGGCCTCTGAATCGGCGTTGGCGCTCTCGGCGCGGGCGAGCTCGAGGGCCGCGTTCGCCTCGGCCACGATCATCCGATACGGGCCTGGATCGATTTGGAAGAGTGGGGCGCCAGCGTCGACATCGTCGCCAACGTCAACGTGGACGCGCACGATGCGGCCCATCACCTCGGCAGCAACCTCGGTGAGGCGTCGCGCTTCGATGGTGCCCGAGGACGCGATGCGCGCCCGCAGCGCCAGACTCCGGACGCGCTCGATCTGGATCTGCTCCGGAGCGTTGTCGTCGGGGCTGGCCTCAGCGCCCGCTGCGACGTCGGGAAGTTCGCTCTCGCTCGAGCCACCCCCGCAAGCGCTGGCCAGGGCCAACGCCAATATCAGGATCATCGGCCGCCGCTTCATCGTTCATCTCCAGCTTCGTCGCATCCCGCGTCCGCACGCCCCCCGCCGATTCCGCGAAACAGCACCTCGATGCAGGTATCCACGAAGCGCTCATCGGAAACGTCGATCCATTCCGGGGTCAACAGATGGTCGATCAAGGCCATGTCGATCATGCGCACGACATCCGCCACGAGCCCGGCATCGAGATCCCCGCGCAGTTCGCCGCGGTCGATGCCACTGCTGATGGCGGCGACCACCCGGTCGTGCGCCTCGTCCGTGATGCGCTTGATCGATTCCGTCGAGCCGAGCCCGCGTGCCACGATCGGGTCGAGCTGGAAGAGCGCCTGCACCAACGGATGGGTGCGCGCGTACTCGAGCGAGCCGCGCAGCATTCCCGCGATCGCGTCTTCCAGGGATTCAGTCCGCTCGATCCAGACATCGAGGCCGCTCACTTCGATCCAGTCCGTCGTGAGCTTGGTGATCAGCGCTTCGAGGAGGCCGTCCTTCCCATCGAAGTGGTGATAGACGATGCCTTTCGAGACGCCCGCGTGGCTGGCGATGTCCTCGACCGTGGTCTTCGAGAAACCGGCGGCGGCAATGCAATGGCCCGCGGCGTCGAGCAGGCGCATTCGCGTGCGCTCGCCTCGATCGATCCGGGCCGGCGAAGAGTGGGGGGCCGGCTGAGTCATGAGATCTATAATTGTACGAATTCGACCAAAATCGTCAAATTGGTTCAGTCGAATCGACACATTTCTCAGGCCTTCAGGCGGCTTCTGCCATCCGTTGCGGCTTGGGGAGGCCCCAGATCGCGACGATCGCCAGAAGCACCGCGCCCGTGCCGCCCACCAGGAATGGGGCTTCGATCCCATAGGCATCGGCCAGGAACCCGGTTCCCAGATTTGAGAACGCGGTCGCACAGCTGATCCCGACCATCGCGAAGCCCGCTTGTCCGGTCGATCGCAACCGATCCGGGACCACCTGCTCCACATAATGGGCGGAGCCGATGATCAGGCCGGCGATGACGACGCCGTGAAGGAGTTGCGGCCAGATCATCCAGAAGAGGCTCGGGGCGAGCAGCGTCAGCAACCAGCGAAGGCCGTCCGCTCCGATACCCACCGCGATGAGGGCCTTCGCTCCGAAGCGCCGCGTCGCCTGACTCGACAGGAAGACCAGCACGATCTCGACCAGGAGCATGGGCACCCACAGGTCCGACACATCCGTGAGGGTGCCGCCGCGTTCTCCGACCAGGATCGAGAAGAACTGGATCGGCCCGGCCAGCATCGCCTGGGCCAGGAAGCCGAACAGCAGGATTCTCCGGTACGGGCGATGCCGGAGCAGCAACCGGACATCGCCGGCCCGGCTTCGCGCGGCAGCACTTCCCTGGATTCGGACGCCGCCCACCGCCGCCGCCGCCAGCACGCTCACGATCGCCAGGCCGACGAACAGACCGGGGCCGAGGCCCGGTTCCCCGGCCGCGTCGAGCAGCCCCTCGCGCTCGCGCCAGAGCTCGAGCAGCCGCGGGAACGAGAAGAGGAAGATCAGGTAGCCGACCGTGCCCCAGACGCGGACGCCACCGAAGCGTTCGCTGGCGCGCTCTCCGAGGGCGGCCATGCTGACCGATGTGCCGAGCGGCATGATCGACGTCCCGAAGAACGACGCGCAGCCGAAAACCAGCGCGATCGTGACCACGCTGTTCATCCAGGGCAGCACCGAGTAGGCGATGGCCGCGCATAGCAGGACCCCAGCGAGTATCTGGGCCCGAGCGCCGGTGCGGTCGGCCAGGCGGCCCCAGATCGGCTGCCCCAGGAGCGCCATGACCGGCCGCAGCGCCAGCACCATGCCGAGCTCGGCGCCGCTCAAGCCGGCACTCTCCTGGAACCAGACGGCCTGGAACGGATAGACCAGCCCCAGGCCCGCCATGTAGAGAAACCAGAAGGCGGGGAGTCGCCAGGGCATGGCGCAGGATGACACCCCGCGACGGGGTCGCCATCTTCGCGTTGTGCGCAACTACGAAGCGGAGGAGTGGGCTGCCATCCGAGCCAAGGGGAAGCGCGCGTTCCTGCTGCGCAACGGCCTCTTCCTGCGCGGGCTTCCGCTCGGGGCGTTGATGTCGTTCGTCGTCATGAGCGTCCAGGAAGCCGCACTCCCGGCAGACTTCGCGACATGGCGCTTCGCTTCGATCCTGCTCTTCTGTGTCGGTATCTTCACGGTGAGCGGAAGTCTCGCAGCGCGCGCCAGCTGGAGTGTTCACGAGCGCAAGTTTCCGTCGGAAACGTGAGCCGGTTGCGTTCCGAACCCGCCCAGTCCGGAGGCGATCCGTCCGGAGGCGAACGTTCCGAACTCGACTGGCTGACGCTCCAGATCGGCACGCTCTATCGTCACGATGACACCGGTCGGATCACCCACTACAACGGGCCGCCCGGCGATCGGGCGCCGGCGCCGTTCCTGTTCTTTGGCCGCACACGGCTCGGGAATCTGTGGCGCGTCCGGGCAGGACTCCCGGATTCGTTGCAGCGCGATCTGTTCCGTTTCGCAGCGGCGGAAGGCGTCGTGTCGGATCTCGAAGCGAAGCCGGAACGGTTCGCCGCGATGCGCGCACGCATCGAGGAGTTCGAGAACGTCGCGTTCGAGTTCGCCGGCCCCGCCTTCCGATTTCCGAGCGTGCTGGAAGGGGGAGAAGCGGCGCGCCTGATGAAGCCCGAAGACCGCGAGCGGATCGTCGAGGCCATGCCCGGCTTCGACGAACCCGTCGCCGATCGCGCGCCGATGTTTGCCGTGATGCGCGAAGACCGCCCCGTCGCGCTGGCCTTCTGCGCCACGGTACCCGGAGCGGCGTGCGAGGTCGGCGTCGAAACGAGCCCGGCATGGCGCGGGCACGGTTTCGCGGGCGAAGTGGTTGCAGCCTGGGCCCGCGAGATCCGAAGCCGTGGTGTCGAGCCGCTCTACAGCACCTCATGGGAAAACGCGGCCTCTCGCGCGGTGGCGAGAAGGCTCGGGCTCATCCAGTACGGCTCGGATCTTCACTTTCGTTGATCCGGTCGATGACGGCTTCGATCAAGCCGGGGTGGACGCCGAGCGGGCTCGCAAGCGACAGCTTCACTTCGGGATGGCCCAGGCGCGCCTCTTCGACCATGCGCGGAATGTCGCTCGCGCCGTGACGTCCCGGCGCCAGGAACCAGGGGGCCACGACGATCTCACTGGCGCCGGCTCGGACACAGGCTTCGATCGCGCTCGGCAGGTCGGGTGGCGCGAGTTCCATGTGCGCGGCCACGACATGATGCGCTGGCAGCCGGGTTCTCAGCTGCTCGGCCGCCTGTTCGAGCTGCGCGTTGGCCTCGCTCGCGCGGCTACCGTGATCGACCAGGACGATGGCGCGCACGTCTTCACCAATAACGTGCGGTGGCCAGCACGTCGCCGTGGACACGGGCCTGGCACGAGAGCCGCAGCGCGGGGTCGATCCGGCTGCGCTGCTTCGCCGCCAGCTCGGCTTTGGATTCGGCGCTGAGTGCGCGGCCGCCGGCGAGCGGTTCGAGACCACAGCGGCCGCAGAGCGACGCCCCCTGGCAGGAAGTCGCAACCGGAAGATCGAGCGCGCGGGCCGCGTCCCAGAGCGTGGTCCCATCGGGAACCTCGGTGGAAAGCGTCTCGATCTCGCCAGCGATTCGGCGTTGGAACTGTACGCGATGTATCACGCGCCACAGTGTAGGCCATGGGATCTGCCGGCTCGCGAGCACCCCGGCGAGGGGTCGGGCGCTGGGATAAGCTCGCGACATGCCGTCCGCCGGGATCCTCATCATCGGCAACGAGATCCTTTCGGGGAAGGTGACCGACACCAACTCCCCGTATCTCTGTCGAGAGCTACGCACGCTCGGCGTCGACGTCGAGCGGATCCTCACGATTGCCGACGAGGTCGACCTGATTGCGCAGGAAGTGCGTACGATGAGCGACGCTTACGATTTCGTCTTCACGTCCGGGGGCATCGGCCCGACCCACGATGACATGACGATGGAGAGCGTGGCCCAGGCATTCGGTCGCAAGGTCACCCGCAGCGAGACGATCGCGAACCGGCTCGAACGCGCGTCCGGCGGCGCGCCGAACGAGAGCGCGCTCAAGATGGCGATGATCCCCGACGACGCGCAGCTAGTAGACGCGGGCGATCTCTGGTTCCCGGTGGTGATCGTGGAAAACGTGCATGTCTTCCCCGGCATTCCGGAGCTGCTGCGCAAGAAGTTCGAATCGATCCGCGATCGCTTCCACGGCGTGCCGGTGTTGTTGAAGAGTGTCTTCGTGCGGCGTCGCGAGAGCGAGATCGCCCATCTCCTGAATGATCTGCTCCATGCGTTTCCCGAATTGATGTTGGGTTCGTATCCCAAGATCGGCGAAGAGGCGTTCCACGTACTCCTGACCCTGGAATCGCGCGACGCGGGTTACCTGCAAGATTCCCTCGATGCTCTGCTCGCGAAGCTCCCCGAGGACGCGATCCACAAGGTCGAGTAGCGCTCGCGTGGACGACGCGACTGGGTACGACTCTCTTTCCTTCTACCTGGCACACGTGCATCCGCTCTGGATGCTCACCAGCATCGCACTCTCGGTGATGACGCTGCGCGCGGGAATGCGGCTGCGCAACGCCCGCCGCCGCGGCGTCCGCAAGAACCCTGCCGATTACCGCGCGCATCTGAAACTCGCCAAGCCGACGATCCTGCTGCTCTGGTTGGGCTTCGCCGCGGGGCTCGCCTCGGCCGTCTTCCTGCGTGGCTGGGATGCGTTCGGGAGCGCGCATGGAATCGTGAGTTCCGTCGCGCTCGCAACGTTCACGGCCACCGCCGTGCTCGGCAGGTGCCTCGAGCTGGGGCGCGTTCGCGACCCCGAGCTACACGCGCTGCTCGGCTTGTTCTCGGTGCTGGCCGCCATCGCAGCATTCGGGACCGGCTTCGTCCTACTTCCGTAGGACCGGCTTCGTCTTACTGCCGTAGAATGGGCGCCATGGATCGATTCGCCAGGTTCCCGCGCGTCCTGCTCGCGCATCTGCCGACGCCGCTCGAGCCGCTCGCGCGTTTGACGGCCGATGTAGGTGGGCCCGAGATCTGGGTCAAGCGCGATGATTGCACCGGACTCGGCTTCGGCGGCAACAAGACACGCAAGCTCGAATTCCTGCTAGGCGAGGCATTGGCCGAGGGCGCCGACACGGTCATCACGTTAGGTGGCGTCCAGTCGAACCACGCCAGGCAAACTGCCGCTGCTGCGGCCCGCGTCGGAATGCGCTGTGAGCTGGTTCTGCCTCGCGTGGTTCCGCGCGAGGGAGACGACTACGACGAGGGCGGGAACCTGTTGTTGGATCGATTGTTCGGCGCCCACGTCTTCGTGGTCGAGGACGAAGCAGCGGCGGCTCGAGAAGTGCAGGTTCGCCTGGCAGCGGCGGAAGAGCGGGGCGCGAAGGCTGTCGTCCATCCGCCGGGCGGATCGACTCCGACCGGGGCACTCGGCTACGCGCTCGCGGCCCTCGAGCTGTGTAGCCAGATCGAAGCCGGAGCCCCTTCGTTCGAACGCATCTACGTTGCAGCCTCGACAGCCGGGACGCTGGCCGGCCTGGCATGTGGTTTCGAATTGGCTGGCCGCGAGCAGCCACTCACTGGCGTCTGCGTCGCGGGTTCTGCAGCGTCGCTGCGTGGCGACTTCCTGCGTCTGGCTGGCGAAACCCGCGCGCTACTCGATCTCCCTGCCGACTCGCCCGACAACGTCACGCTCACCGACGCGTATCTCGGCGCGGGTTACGGAATTCCGAGCCCGGCATCACTCGACGCGATTCGCCAGCTGGCGCAGCGCGAGGGCCTGTTGATCGACCCGGTCTACACCGGAAAAGCGGTCGCCGCGCTGCTCGACGAATCCGCCGCCAGGCCGGGGATTGGCCCCCTGCTGTTCTGGCACACCGGCGGTACGCCCGCGCTCTTCGCCTACCGCGACGAACTCGCCACCGGGCCGCGATCGGGAGCGTCCTGATCGGAGGGGCCGACGTCCACGTCAACGCTCGAAGCGATCGAACAGCACCTTGACTGCCTCATGCTCGCCTTGCGCATAGCAAGTCATGAACGCGTCGCGATAATCCTCGAGGGCGAAGCGATGGGTCAGGATCGGAGTTGCATCGACGCGCCCGCTCGCCGCCCACTCGAGGTACCAGGCCATCGCGTGTTGACGGCGGCCCTCCAGTTCCTCGACACCGAAACCGTTCGAGCCGACGATGGCGATCTCCTTGAAGTAGAGCGGCGTCCATTCGAAGCGCTTCGGAGGTTCGACACCGAGGGCCACGATGGTTCCCCGCGAGCGCACGCTCCGAACCCCGACCTCGAAGGTCTCGGCCGACGAGACCGTGTCGTAGATGACATCGACACCCCCGTTCAGCACCGGTAGGCCTCTCCAGGGTTGCACTTCTTCCGCGTCGCAGAAGGTTCCGATGCACGCGATGATCTCGCGGGTGGGGCGATGGGACAGCACGCGCTCGGCGCCGAACCGCTCGGCGAGTTTCGCCTGATGGGGGAAGCGAGCGACTGCGAGCACGCGAACGCCGGGGTAGAGGGCGCGAAGGATCTCCATCGCGAGCAGGCCCAACGTGCCACAGCCATAGACGAGGACGGTGCCATCCTCGCTGGGCGGGTTGCGCAAGATGGCGTGAAGCGAGACCGCGAACGGATCCGCGAGCACGGCGGCCTCGTCGCTGACCCCGTCGGGGATCGGGATCCACTGGGATTCGTGGGCGGGTACCCGGGGCGCGAAGCCACCTGTCGCGGTCGAGCTGTTCCCCGTGTGGATGCCCGGCGCTATCGCACCCTTTCCGAAGTTCGTGCATTGGGCGAGCGCGCCTTGCGCACACCATTCGCAGGGTGGGAGGCCTCGCGTTGCGCAGGAGAGCCACGGGTTCAGCAGCACCCGCTCGCCGATTCGTCGCTCGTCGACGGCCCGCCCGACATGCTCGAGGACGCCAACGACCTCGTGCCCGAGAACCTGCGGCCATGAGATGTAGCCGGTCATCGGGTTGTCGATCGAGCCGTTCATGAAGACCTGCTTGTAGTCGCTACCGCAGAGGCCGCATAGCCGGGTGCGCGCGATGGCCCAATCCTCGGCCGGAAGCACGGGCTCGGGAATCTCGCGCAGTTGGATGGCCGAGGTTGGCCCGAGGAAGGCGCGCGGATGGATCGTCGCCAGCAGCCGTGTGGCCACCAGGCGGACGACGCTGTTCTCGGCGAGCAGGGCGCGCATGGCTTCCTCCCGGCCCAGAACTCGGGCCTAGCCGAGCTTGGGCAGCACCTCGGTTGCCAGCAGCTCGAGGGATTCGAACAGATGCTCTTGGGGCAGCGCGCCGTCGTCCACGTGGAAGAGTTGGCGATCGAGCCCGCAGGCCTCCTTGAACTCGGAGAGGCGGTCGAGCACTTGCTGCGGGGAACCGGCGACAGCGGGCCCGGTAGCGATCGCGACATCGAAGTCCGCATCGGGAAGCGTCGGCAGCTCCGAGCCCGGCGGCATGACCGGTTGCAACGCCCAGGGAAGCAGGGTCTGTCCGACCCAGTTCATGTATTCGAGGTGGCGCGGCGCATAACGTTCGCGAACCGTTTCGAGATCCCGGGCGCAGTGAAAGTGGGAGAGTGCGCCGACGAGCGGCCCTCCGAAGCCCCGATCCTGGAAGCGCTCCCGGTAGGTTTCGACCATCTGCGCGAAGTGGGTGGGCGGCATGATCACGCTCGGCAGCATCAAGGGCAGGCCCAGCTCCGCCGCCAGCAGGATGGATTCCTCGGAGAAGCCACCGCCGATCCAGAGCGGGATGTTGGGTTCCTGGACGGGGCGTGGCTGCATCGTGAAGCCGTCGATCGGCTTTCGGAACTCGCCCTCCCAATGAACGTCCTCCTCGCGCCACAGCCGCAGCACGAGCTCGATGCGCTCCTTGAAGATCTCGCGGGATTTCGCGTATTCGAAGCCGAAGTCGTTGTAGGTCCGAGCCAGGATGCCGCGCGAGACGATGACCTCGGCGCGTCCGTTCGAGAGGACATCGACGGTGGCGTAGTCCTCGGCAAAGCGGATCGGCTCCTGTACCGGGAGCAGCGCCGTGGCCGTGCTCAAGGTGATACGTTCGGTGCGCGCGGCGACGGCGCCGAGCACGACCGCTGGCGTCGACGTGATGTAGTCGCAGCCGTGGTGTTCGCCGACATGGAACGAATCGAAGCCCAGGGCTTCGGCTTTGTCGGCCAGCTCCAGGATTTCGCGGTGGTGTTCGACGGCGCTGCGCAGGCGACCGGTCAGCGGATCCGGTCGATTGTCGCCGAGTGTGATGACTCCGAACTTCAAGCGGGCGCCCCTCGTCGATTGGCGCCCGAGAATACGGCGTTTTCACAGCTATTGCCGGGGCGCGCCGATCAACTCGAGACATGTCCCATCGGGATCGCGGAAGAAGAGCGCACGGCAGGATGGTGCCGGGCACGAAGGCCCCAGCTCGAGGCTCACGACCGGAGACAGTTCGGGTACCTCGAGTTCGGCAAGCTGTGCGTGGCACGCATCGATGTCCTCCACCAGGAACGCCATGCGGAACAAGCCCAGGTGGTTCGGCTCCGCGAGCCCGCGCCCACTCGGGGCCGGTGCCCGCCACTGGGTGAGCAGCACGTGGAACGGATGCGGCCCGCCGGGCTCGGCTTGCGCGCTCGCAGGCATGAGTGTGCGCGCCTCGAAGCGAACGGTTTTCGGCGCGTCCTCCAGATCGGGCTGGAACACGCTACCGGGCAGCGCTTCCGGCGCGATGGCGGCGACCCGATCCATCCCGAACACGCGCGCATAGAACGCCTCGGAGCGATCCAGATCGCTGCAGCCGATGCCGACATGCGCGAGCCGGTTGCCATCGGCCGCGAGGATGATCAGGGCCTGGCCATCCGGGCTCGTCGCGCCAAAACCTGTCCGGCTCCGGTTCGGAGCGAGTTCGAGCTTGTGGATCTCGGAGGCTCGCCCGCCATGGGCGAGCACGGCCTTTCGCGCGGCTTCGAGTTCAGACGATGTCAGGCCAAGACGTTCCAACCCCGGTCGCGTTCCGGGCGTGGGCGGCACGCCGATCGGAGCGGGCTCCTTCCACTCGAGCAGATCGAGCGACGTCCCGCCGTCGCGCCCATCTTGCATCATCCACGCGTCCCAGCGGCCATCGCCCTCGAAGCCGAAGGCGCGGCAGTCCTGGGCCGCCGGATCCGTCCGGATCGCCGGACTCAGGCCCAACGCCTCGAAGAACCTGCGGCTGCTGGTGAGATCACGACAGTTCAGGTTGACGTGGGCAATGCTGAGGGTGGGGATGGGCATGGGCTCTCCGTTCCGGATCGGCGTAGGCGTAGCGCGCGTCTGCCGGAGTATCCCTGAACGTCGAGAGAGAATCCCGGCGGGGTCGCTCGGTCGGGGCAGATTCGACACCATTCGGACGAGTCGAATCTGGAGCCGTGCATGGACCCGCGTTTCAGCCACGTCGCGCTGACGATCTCGCGCGACATGTTCGAGCCCGGACCGACGCGCGAGCTCCTCGGGTTCTACGAGGACGTCTTCGGTTGGAGCGAGGATCCGTCCTTCGCGAAGCCAGGCGAGCGGATCTTGATCCGGGCTCCCTCGAGTGCGCAGTACATCACGCTCCGAAGTGCGGAAGCGCCGATGCAGACCTCGGGCTACGAACATCTGGGCCTATGGGTGGATACTGTCGCCGAGATCCACGCGCTCCACGAAGCGGCGAGCAAGGCCGGGCGGTCGTATCCGGATCTCGAACTCGGCCCGGTCCGGACGCTCTACGGCGGCGGCCTGACGACGTTCCGTCTTCGTTTCCGACTGCCGCTCACGCTGGAGCTTCAGCACGCCGCCAGCGGAACGATGCCCAGCTAGAGCGCGTCTCAAAAACCCTCCCGTCGCCAAACGCGCACACCTGGCTCGGTCCGCGTTTCTGAGACGCGCTCTAGAGAACGTCGACGGCCCGCTGGCGCAGCCAATGATCGACGAGGGTCAGGCAGACCATGGCTTCGACCATGGGGACGGCGCGCGGCAGGACGCAAGGATCGTGGCGGCCTTTGGCTTCGAGTACGACGGCTTCGCCGGCGCGGTTGACCGTGTTCTGGGGCGAGCGGATCGTGGCCGTGGGCTTGAAGGCGATGCGCAGATCGATGCGCTCGCCGTTGGAGATGCCACCCTGGATGCCGCCGGAATGATTGCTGGTCGTGTGCGGGCGGCCGTCGTCACCGGGGACAAAGGGATCGTTGTGTTCCAGGCCGGTCATGCGGGTGCCGCCGAAGCCGCTACCGATTTCGAAACCCTTGGTGGCGGGCAGGGACATCAAGCCGCGCGCCAGATCGGCTTCGAGTTTGTCGAAGACCGGCTCGCCGAGGCCAGCCGGAACGTTGCGTGCGACGCAGTCGACCACACCACCTAACGAATCGCCACGATCGCGGGCGGCCGTGATCGCGTGCTCCATGCGTTTGGAGGCGCTGACGTCCGGACAGCGCGTATGCTGGGCTTCGACCTGCTCGAGGGTGACGCTGTCGCGATCGACCTCGGCGTCGATGTCGTGAACCCGGGATACCCAGGCGAGCACTTCGATGCCGGCGACCTCACGCAGGATCTTGCGCGCGATGGCGCCGGCTGCGACTCGACCGATCGTTTCACGAGCGCTGGCGCGGCCGCCGCCTTGCCAGTTGCGGATGCCGTACTTGGCCTCGGTGGTGTAGTCCGCGTGGGAGGGCCGGAAGACGTCCTGCATGTCTTCGTAGGAGGATGGGCGCGCATCCTTGTTGCGGACGACGAGACCGATCGAGGTGCCCAGGGTCTCGCCCTCGAACAAACCGGAAAGGATCTCGACGCAGTCCTCTTCCTGGCGCGGCGTGGTCAGCTGGCTCTGGCCGGGCTTGCGGCGATCGAGATCGAACTGGATTTCCTCGGCCGAGAGCGCCAGGCGCGGCGGGCAGCCATCGACGACGACGCCGACCGCCCCGCCGTGGGACTCTCCAAAGGTGGAGATGCGAAAGAGTGTGCCGAGCTGGGAAGCCATCAGGCGCAGAAGATAGGCATTCCCGTCCTTGGGGCGACGCCGCTAGCGGTTTCGGCGCAGTAGCACGTAGGTGGCGCCATCCCCGCCATCCTTGGGGCGTGCCGGGGTAAAGGCCAGCACCTTGGCGCCCACCGGCGGCGCCGTGATCCATTCGGCCAGACCTTCCCGGAGCACCGCGCCGGCTTCAGAGCCATGGCCGCGGCCGTGGATGATCAATCCGCAGCGCACGCCTTCCTGCCAGGCTTCGAGCAGTGCTTCGCGCAGGTCGACGCGGGCATCGGCGGCGCTGAAGCCGTGGAGATCGATCTCCCAGAGCGGCTCGGGCACGCCGCGGCGCAGGCGTTCGAGGTGGACGCGATCGGCATCAGCGGCACGGCCTTCCATGGCATGGCCGCGCTTTCGGAGCTCGAAAGCCGGCGTGCTCACGGGTTCTCACCGCGAGCCATCGTCAACGCTTTCTGCGCCACGGTCGAAAAGGGCAGGGCGTCGAGGGCTGCGCTTCGGCACCAGCGGTGGGCATCGTAGCCCTCGCGTCGCACGCGGCCGGTAGCCGCTTCTCCGCGGAAGACGTGGAGGGTGAGCACCCGATGGGTGAAGACGTGCTTCACCTTCCCCATCGGCGCCAGATTCTTGGCGGTCAGGCCGACGCGCTCGCCGAGCCCGCGCGAAAGTCCCTCCTCCGGGGCCTCCTGGGCGTCGAGGTCGACGCCGGGCAGTTCCCAGAGGCCGCCTAACAAACCTGTGGGCGGCCGACGTGTCGCCAGGACTTTTCCATCACGCTCCAGGTAGGCGCATGCGGCCGCTACCTTCTTGGCCTTCACGGCCTTGCTCTTGATCGGGAGCCGCTCGGGGTCGCCATTGCTCCGACCCTTGCAATGTTCGCGGATGGGACAGAGCAGACAGGTCGGAGATTTCGTCGTGCAGATGAGGGCGCCCAGTTCCATCAGGGCCTGGTTCAGGTCGCCGGGCCGCGGGCCCTGGACGAGCTGCGCCGCTTCTTCCCAGAGCCGGTTCTGGGTCGCGGGCTTCCGGATGTCCTCGTGAACCTCGAGTACGCGCGTGAGTACGCGCATGACGTTTCCATCGAGGATGGCGGCGGGCCTGTCGAACGCGATCGAGGCCACAGCACCGGCGGTGTAGCGGCCGATGCCCTTCAGGGTGCGGAGCGTCTCGATGTCATCGGGCAGTTCGCCCCCGTGCTCGGATGCCACCGTCTTGGCCGCGGCGTGCAGGTTGCGCGCCCGCGAGTAGTAGCCGAGCCCGGCCCACTGCTGCATCAAATCGTCGGGCTCCGCATCGGCGAGCGCCTCCACCGTCGGGAAGCGCTCGAGGAAACGCTCGTAGTACGGGATGACCGTGTCCACCCGGGTCTGCTGGAGCATCGTTTCGGAGATCCAGATCGCGTACGGGTCGCGGGTGCGCCGCCAGGGGAGGTCGCGCCTGTTCTCCAGGTACCAGTCGAGAAGCGCGCTCCGCAGACTCATAGCAGGACGGGTAGCGCGCCCTCGACGCCGATGCGCGTGGGCGAGACGCGTGTGCGCAAGGCCAGCACTTCGACACCGCCGTTCGCTGCGCGACGAAGGGCTTCGCCGTAGGCCGGGTCGATCTCGTCGGCTGGCGCGACGCTCTCGCAATCCGCGCGCTGCACCACGTAGAGGAGTGCTGCGCGTTTGCCGTCCTTCACGAGCCGGTGGAGCAGGTCGACGTGCTTGCGCCCGCGTTCGGTGACACCGTCGGGAAACAGGCCTCTCGTGCCCTCGGCCATGGTCACGCTCTTCACCTCGAGCCAGGTATCCTGGGCGCTCGCGTGGCCACCCAGCCGAAAGTCCAAGCGGCTGCCGGGCTCAGCGACGACCTCGCAACGCACTTCGGTGTATCCTTCGAAACCTGGGACCAGGTCGCATTCGAGGGCAAGCTTGGCGAGCGCGTTCGCGCGGCCGGTATTCACGCCCACCCAGGTACGGCCGACGCGGATCATCTCGAGTGTGTGGGCGAGCTTCCGCTTCGGGTTGTCCGAGGTGGAGCAGCGCACTGCGGCGCCTTCCTTAGTCAGGCCGCGCATGCCGCCAGGGTCCGGGCAGTGGACCGTGAGCGTGCGGCCATCGGCCGTTTCGATATCGGCGAGGAAGCGCTTGTAGCGCCGGATCAGCCGCCCCTCGAGATCGGCCTTCAGCGGCAGGCCGCGGCTGGCACTCATGGCAGCGCGGGGTTCACGTGCTCGCGCACCCACTTCTCGTCCCACCACTCCTTGGGGTCGACGTAGCTGGCACCCGCCATGATCCCGAAGTGCAGATGATCGCCGCCGGCGAGGCCGGTGGCACCGGAGCGGCCGAGGGCGTGGCCACGGGCGACGCGGTCCCCGGGCTTCACGTCGATCTGGCTCAGGTGGGCGTAGAGCGATGTCAGGCCGAGGCCATGATCGAGGATCACGCAGTTGCCGTAGATCCCGAGCGGTGCCGCGTGCAGCACGACGCCGGCATTGCCCGCTTCGATCGGCGCGCCGGAGACGGAGGCGAGATCGTAGCCGTAGTGGATGGCCTCGGAGACCTTGTTGCCGCCAACGAGGTAGGTCCGGTGCTCCGCGAACTGGCTCGTCACCGCAGAATTCTTCATCTGGACGAAGGCGCCCTCGAAGAACCGTTCGTCGCCGGAGGCCGCGACGATGCCGCGGATCGTGTCTTCATTGCGCGCGCGCTCGTCGTGGTTGATCGCCTGGAAGAGCGGGACGCCCTCGCCCTCGATGCCGAGTTCGCTGGCCAGCGAGGGAACCTTGTTCCCCATGAAGTTTTGCGAGAGGCGGATGTCGATGTGATCGAACTTCCGTTCGAGCACGCGCACCGGCCAGCCCACGTCTGCGCGATTGCCGGCCGCGTCGGCGGCAAATACGCGGATCGGCGCCTGGTCGGCGGCATCCCGTGGAATCCCGAAGATGGCCACGTACTCGCCGGCTGCGCCTCCCGGCACCGGGTAGCCCCGAAACAGCGCCTCGCCGACCGCCACGCCGTGCAGGGCGACTTCTTCGTCGAGCCGGTAGCGAACCAGCCCGGCACCGCCGCGGCGCACATAGGTCAGGCCCGAGTTCACGGAGACCCGCGGCGCGGTCTGATCGATCGAGACCGGCACCTCGAGGGTGGTCGCGTTTCCGCCGAGCAGGTTCGCCCAGGACCAGTCCGTTGCGTCGGCCACCAGGATGGCGTCGCCTTCGGCGAGCCCGAGTGCCTTCGGGTCGATCCGCACGCTCACGGTGGCCGTGCTCTCGCTCGAAAGCCCCCCGACCATCGGGTTGCCGGGAGGATCCACGCGTCCGAGCACGGCTTCGCCGTTCGCGTGCCGCAGCCGGACCTCCAGGCTCTTGATGCCAGAGTCCTCGTCCTCTCCGACCACGTCGAACGCGATTCCCTCAGCGCCAATCACGAGTTCGTCCGCCGTTTCTGCAAGCGAGACCAGCGGCGGGCTCGCTTCACATCGAACGAAGACTGCGCCTCCAGTGACGATCAAAACGATCCCGAGCAGTACGACCGCCCATGCGCGTCCAGTCACGATTCCCCACCCCTTCTTGCAACGGGCCCGCCCAGACCCCGCGTCCCAACTTATCCGTTCCGTTCCACTTCGCTTGTGATCGCTGGGACAAGCGCATTTCCACCCCTTGATTGACGCCGGCCGACCCCTTTTCGATGCTTCGATCCATGCCCAAGGCCCGCCGCCTCTACCTCATCCGCCACGGCGAAACCGACGGCGAATCCAGCATTCGCTACCACGGCGCAACCGACACCCCGCTCTCGGCCCACGGCCGTCTCCAGATGCAATGCGTCCACGCGCAGCTCCGCCACCAGCGCATCGCCCACTGGGTCGCGAGCCCGCTTCGGCGCTCGTGGCGCGGAGCACGGATCGCCAGCGGGGGGCGCTGGGCGCGGATCGAAGAGGGCTTTGCGGAGGTGGACTTCGGGCGCTGGGAGGGCCTGACCGCCGAGGAGATCGAGGCCCGGGATCCAGCGCTGTTCGCGCAGTGGCGGAGCGGGGATCCAGCGACCGGTTTCGACTACCCGGATGGCGAGGCGGCGGCTTCCTTCCAGGCGCGCATCGCCGCGGCCACGGATCGGGTGCTTGCGAACGCGGGCCCGGCGGCAGCTCTGGTTCTCCACAAGGGAGTGATCCGGCGGGTGCTGCAACGACTCGGCCTCGAGGAACTCGGTCGCTCTCGGCCCGAGCTGGGAGAGGTGATCCTCGTCGCCCGCGGCCCCGACGGTTGGATACGCTTCTAGAGGTGGCCTCGAGATCCTCGCCTTCTCCCAGAGGACCGACCCGATGTCCTTCGATCGCCAACCTTTTCTGACGAGTGAACTCGTCGAACTCAGGCCGCTTCGCCCCGACGATTTCGACTTCCTGTACGAGGTTGGCTCCGATCCCTTGATCTGGGCACAACATCCGGCGCGCACGCGCTACGAGGAAACGCACTGGGGCGGGCGCTACAACGGTGAGATGAAGCGGTTGATGATCGAGCACGCGTTCCAGTACCTGGACAGCATCGTGATGTTCATCAGTCCGACGAACCTTCGTTCGCAACGGGCTGCGGAAAAGATCGGGGCGGTTCGCGCTGGCTCGTCAGTGGATGGGGATGGCCTGGAGCAATTCGATTTTCGGGTCTGGGCGTCCGGCTACCAGACCTGAGAAGTTCGACGCAAAGGATGGCGCTGCGGCCCGGAGGCATTCAGTTCGGCTGGCGGTCGTGATAGCTTTCCGAGAGATGATTCCCAGGTTGCGCGGATACACGCTGCTCCCAGTCCTTCTGCTCGCCGGTCTCGGATGTGGCACCGCGGGCACCTCCTGGCAGGATTCACCTCGATCCGCAGGGTCATCGCTCGGCACCAATGTTCCGTCGTGGGACGAAGTTGCCGCCCTGCGTCTTGCATACGCTGAGCGGGACGATTTCAGCGAGCGATGCGAGTTGGGTCGTCCCTTGAGGCAACTCTACGATGCAGCGAATGAGGGAGATTGGGCGGAGGTACGTTCACGCGCCGAAGTCTGGCTCGAGTCCTGCCCCATCGACATCGATGTTCGCTACCTCGCCGCACTCGCGCTCGAAGAAACGCAGCAGCTGGAGCGATCTCAGGTACAGACCGCCTGGTACACGGCCCTGATCGAGGGCGTACTCGATAGCGGAGACGGAACCACACCCGAGACCGCATTCGTCGTCGTGTCGGTCGACGAAGAGTACGCGGTACTGCGCGCGATCGGCCTTCAGGTACGAAGCCAGGCACTGTTGGACGGCGGAATCGACGCCGTCATCGCGGAAGATTCCCAGGGCAACGCGTCGACCGTCCACTTCTTCCCCGAGAGCCACTGGCAGCGGCTCGAACGCGCCTTTCCTGACGTCGAGTAGCTGGCTCGGCCCGGGTTTCAGAGATGTGCTCTAGTCCGGGCTAGCCACCGCTGGCCGCTCGCAGCGCCAGGCCATTGGCCACGGAAGTGAGTTCCTCGCCGGTTCGTAGCTTCTCGGCACCGAAACGCTCGGCGAAGATCTGCCGCACCGCCGGAACGAACGATGAACCGCCCGTCAGGAACACGCGGTCGATCTTTTCCGATGCTATTCCGGTGGCGTCGAGGAGTCGCTCGACGCAGGCGCGAACCTGGTCGAGTTCGTCGCCGATCCAGGCTTCGAAGTCCGCCCGCGTCACCTGTTCATCGATCTCGATCTCATCGTGCAAGAGATGAAAGCGCGCTTCCTTGTCCACCGACAGTGCTCGCTTGGTTGCCTCTGTCGCACGGTAGAGGGAGAAACCGAGGTCGTTCTCGACGACTTTGAGCAAGGCGTCGAGTTTTTCCGGTTCGAGCGCTTCGCGGCGCAAATCCAGGATCAGCCGAAGGGTACTCCTCGACTTCAGGAACGAGACGTGGTGCCAGCGTTCGAGGTGTTGGTAGATCCACGCCGGCACCGGAAGGATCCGACCGTAGATCGATTCGAACTGGCTGCCGCGGCCTAGCAACGGGGTGACGCGGTGGCGGATGATCTTGCCATCGAAAGCGTCACCGGCGACCCCGACGCCATCGTGGCCCAGGATGGAATCGGTGCGCGCCTGCGGGTTCGTGTCTCCGCCAGATCTTCCGGAATAGGAGGGCCCCACGCGAAGCAGGGAGAAATCGCTGGTACCCCCGCCGAAATCGGCGATCAGGATGAGTTCGTCGTGGTCGAGCTCGCGTTCGTAGTGATAGGCGGCGCCGACGGGCTCGTACTCGAATTCGACCTCTCGGAAGCCCGCGTTCGTGAGCGATGCGCGCAGCCGGGTTTCGGCGAGCTGGTCGGCGGCCTGGTCCGTTGCGCCGACGAAGTGCACGGGCCTTCCGACCACGGCGCGGTGCACGGGCTGCCCGAAATCGCGTTCAGCCTGCTCGCGGAGATCGCCGACGAGCTGACCGATCAGTTGTTCGAGCCGCCACATGCGGCCGTAGATCGCGGTGCCCGAGAAGAGGCGAGTGGCGAGGAAGGACTTGAGCGATTGCACCAGGCGCCCGCCATGTTCTTCGCGCTCCAAGTAGTGGATCAGCGCGCCGGGGCCCGAGTGGATCTCGACTGGGGCGAGTTCGTCCTCGCGATCGAAGTACAGGAGCGAACGGAAGGTCGGCACCTGGCCGTCCGGGCTCAGATAGCTCGCGAGTTCGGGCACGCCGCTCGGGCCCACCCGCGCGATGGCGCTGTTGGTGGTTCCGAAGTCGAGGCCGAAGGCCGGAACCGGATCCATCTCGTCACTCCCCATGCGCGCGAATAGCGAATCACACCCTTTGCCAACGCCGAAATCCCCGCTCCCGAAAAGGGGCGGGGGTCGCGAGCGGATCAGGCTGGCGCGGACCTTCGCATGAAACTGCCGCACAACGCAAGCCCGGGTAACACGAGCGCCGCGGAGACGCCGCCCGATCCGCGGGCATCGCCGCAGCGAAGTGCCGGTACCCATTCGACTTTTCCGAACGACCCACGCGTTTTACGGGCCATTTACGGTAAGCGCCGTTCCATCCGCCTAGCTTCGGGGTCCTACGAGAAAACAACCGGAGACACCGATGACCGATCCCGAACTTCCTCACCCGAACCCGCAGAAATCGCCCACCGCGTTTGGTGCGCGATCCCGCGGCCAACAGATCCTGGCAGTGGCCCTGCTGGCGCTCGTCACCCTGGTCGTTGCGCGCGCCTGGGCCGAGAGCCGCATCGAGCAACCGCCGGCGCCCCTGCCGACACTCCCGGTCGAACCGATCGCCCGGAGCGATGCCCGGATCGAGGTCGTGTTCGTGCTCGATACCACCGGCTCGATGTCCGGCTTGATCGAGGGCGCGAAGGCCAAGATCTGGTCCATTGCGAATGGCCTGGCGGCCAACGGCCAGAAGAGCAGCGTGCGCATGGGCCTGATCGGCTACCGCGATCGCGGCGATGAATACGTGACGCGCCGCTACGACCTGACCGCGGACATCGATTCCATCTACGCCCGGTTGCGGAGCTTCCGCGCCGGCGGCGGTGGCGACGGACCGGAATCCGTGAACCAGGCCCTCGACGAAGCGATCAGCCAGATGTCGTGGAGCAGCCGCGACGATGTCTACCGAGTGGTCTTCCTGGTGGGCGATGCGCCGCCGCACACGGATTATGGCGATGTGTCCGTGGATGCGAGCGTGCGTCGCGCACGCCAGCAGGGGATCTCGGTCAACACCGTGCAGTGTGGCGCGTGGGACGAGACGAGGCGGGTCTGGCAGCAGATCGCGAAGCTGGGCGGCGGCCAGTATGCGGCCATCGCCCAGGATGGCGGCATGGTGGCCATCGCCACGCCCATGGACGATGAACTCTCCACGTTGAACGAGCAGCTCGCGCGCACCGTGATCGGCTACGGCGATGCGGCGGCCAAGAGCGAGATGGATTCGAAGGTCTCCGCTGCCCGCGAAGCGCCGGCCGCCATTGCTGCCGACCGACTTTCCTACATGCGGAAGGCCGGCGGGCGCGTGGTATCGGGGTTGCTCGATCTGGTCGAAGCCACGGCCGAGGGCCTCCGACTCGAGGATGTCGCCGAGGAGGAGCTTCCCGCCGAGATGCAGGCGATGGCACCCGAGGCTCGCAGCGCCTACGTCGAGAAGAACCGCAGCGAGCGCGCGCGAATCCAGGAACGGATCGGCAAGCTCTCAGCGAAGCGCGACGACTACGTGACGGTCGAGCAGAAGAAGCTCGAAGCCGAGGGCCGCGCGGATGGCTTCGATTCAGAGGTCTTCGCAACGATCAAGCATCAGGCTGCGGAGAAGGGCATCACCTACGAGTAGGGCCAGGATGGGCGGGAGCTTCGGGGGACCATGGCCACGGCCGTTGGTGACCCGATGCTCTGCGGGGCCGAGGGCAAGGTGTCCTCGGCCCCGCATTCGTGTGTCGCCCGCTTCAACCAAAGTCCGGGACGGGTTACCCTCGCCGGCCCGGAAGATTTCACTGCGGTCTTCACGGTCCAGCAGACGAACCAGGGCGGCTCGGCAGCTTTCGTCGGAGCCGATTCTGGTAGCTTGCTCTACCAAGCGATCGCCGACCAACGCACTGGAGACGCCATGCAGGTTCCCCTTCTCGTCAACGATTTCCTCGACCGCTCCGCACGCATCTATGCGGACAAGCTGGCTGTTGTGGATGGCGACAAACGCCTTACCTACGGCGAGTTGAAGGCGCGCGCCAACAAGCTCTCGAACTGGTTGTTGTCGCTCGGCATCCGTCAGGGCGATCGGGTCTGCATCCTGAGTCCGAACTCCCACTTCTTTCTCGAGAGTTTCTATGGAACCAGCCAGATCGGCGCGATCCTGGTCCCGCTGAACTTCCGGCTGGTCGCTGCGGATCACCAGTACATCATCGATCACGCCGGCGTGAAGGCGATCCTGGTGGATGGCGAGTACACGGGCGTCGTGGACGAGATCCGCGGTCAGCTTCCCAAGGTCGAGCATTGGGTCGTGGCCCAGGATAGCGGGGCGCCGCCGGCTGGCTGGGTCGACTGGGAAGCGGGTATCGCCAGCGCCTCGTCCCAGCCGCCGCCCGAGCCGCCGACCCCGGTCGACGAGAACGATCTCGTCTCGATCAACTACACCTCGGGAACCACCGCGCGCCCCAAGGGCGTGATGCTCACGCACCGCAATTGTTATGTGAACGCCTACAACATGATCGCGCACCTCGGCATCCGGCATGACGATGTCGAACTCTGGACCTTGCCGATGTTCCATTGCAACGGCTGGGGCGGGGTCTACGCACTCACCGGCATGGGCGGCACACATGTGGTGTTGCGCGCCGTCGAGGGCGAGAAGATGTACCAGCTGATCGAGGACGAAGGGGTGACCTTCGCGTGCATGGCGCCCGCAGTCCTGCGGACGATCCTCGACTACGAGGACAAGGCGAAGCACACGATCACGACGAAGCCGCGCTTCACGGTCGCGGGTGCGCCGCCACCGGCCGCCTTCATCGAGCGCCTCGAAAAGGAACTCGGCTGGGACTTCCTGCAGATCTACGGCTTGACCGAGACAGCGCCGCTGCTGACGATCTCCCAACCGGATGCGAACTGGGAAGACGGCGACTACGCCCGGCGCTCGCGGGCCGGCGTTGCCGGGCTCGGTGTCGAACTCCAGGTATTGGACGACGAAGGCAACCCGGTCCCGAAGAACGGCACTGCCGTCGGCGAAGTTTGTGCCCGCTCCAACGTCGTTTTCAAGGGTTACTGGGAGCAGCCCGACCAGACCGATGACGCCATCTACGATGGTTTCTTTCACACCGGTGACCTTGGAGTGTGGGACGAGACCGAGAGCATCCACATCGTCGATCGAAAGAAGGACGTGATCATCTCTGGCGGCGAGAACATCAGCTCACCCGAGATCGAGGACGCGCTCTACCAGCATCCCGGCGTCCTCGAATGCGCCGTCATCGGCGTGCCGCACGAAAAGTGGGGCGAGACACCGAAGGCCCTGGTCCTATTGCGTGAAGGGCACACGGCGAGCGAAGAAGAACTGATCGCCTTCTGCCGCGAACACATGGCGCACTTCAAGTGCCCGACCTCGATCGAGTTCGTCCCGGAACTCCCCCGCACGGCCACAGGCAAACTCCAGAAGTTTCGCCTCCGCGAAAAGTACTGGGACGGCGCCCGCAAAGTCAGCGGCTGAGCGGGGACGGACTCCTCAAGTTTCAAGTCTGCAAGTTTGAAAAACTTGCAAACTTGAAACTTGAGGAGTCCGTCCCCGCTCAGGCCTTCTCAGCTATCGTTGGTGATCGGCTCGACGTCGGCCCAGACGGCTTGGCCGTTGTTGCGGAACATCTCGACGATTGGCGGCGCGAGCCACTGGGTGACGGCCGGCTCATAGGCGGGCAGCGCCTGCACCCGGCCATACCAATCGGCGAGCTTGGGCCTGGCCTCGATCGCGGGCGTGATGGCCAGGTGATCGAGGCGCAGCACGTAGGGCAGCACCGCGGCGTCCGCGATTCCGAAGCGCTCGCCGCCGAGCCAGGCCGCCGAAGCGAGCGAGGCCTCCGCCTCGTCGAGCAGGCCTAGCATCGCCCTCAGTGCGCCGGCGAATTCAGGCGCCTTCACGCCATTCTCGATCACGCTGCGGCGTGTCGCGCGGCGGGCCGGGTCTGGAATCGCGTTGATGTTGGCCTCGCGGATCTCTTCGGGTTGCTGGAGCAACATGCTCCGCGGGCCGATCGCGAAGGTGACGACGCCCGTCGCCGGATGCACCTTCTGGTCGAGCAGCTTGGTGATCATGCGGCCAGCGTGGCGGACGACCGGGTCGGCGGCCCGCATCGGCGGGTTCGGGAACGCATCATCCAGGTATTCGTTGATCAGCGTCGACTCGATCAGCACGTTGCCCTCGTGTACGATCGTCGGCACGACGTGGTTCGGGTTGAGCTTCACGTACTCGGCGTGGTGTTGGCCACCCCCGATCAGGTCGACCTCTTGCGACTCGAACGCGATGCCTTTCTGCGCGAGCACGAGGCGGACCTTCTGCGAACAGGTCGAAATGGCGTTGTGGTAGAGCGAGAGCGTCATGCTTGTGCCTTGTTCCAGCCGGCGATCACTTCTTGCATGTCGCCGGGTTTGAAGAAGAGTTCGGACTGGTGATCGCTTCCATAGACCGACCATGAATCCGCACCCCAGTCGGAGCGGATCTCCCAGGCATCGTCGTCTTCGATCACGTCCATGTCCGTGAAGTGCTCGAAGAAGGTTCCACTCGGGTCCTTCAGGTACCAGAAGACGTTGCCGCCGATCTGGTGCCGCCCGGGGCCATCGACGTGCACATCCTCGTGGTTGCGAAGGTAGACCGAGGCCGCACGCATGACGGAATCGAAATCGTCGTACTCGAGGGCGTAGTGGTTCAGATAGGGAACCGGGCCCGGTGTCAGCAGGAAGTTGTGGTGGTCCCGTGAGCAGCGCATGAAGTTCGCGATTCCGGCGACCGAGTCGGAAATGCGGAAGCCAAGTGCGAGGTAGAGCTCCATGGATCTGGGGATATCCGTGGTTCCACAAACGAGGTGACCGAGCCTGCGCGGCGGCCGCGGCGAGGGCTCCACGATCACCTCGGCGCGTTCGTTGACGCGGTTTCGCTGGCCCGGCTTGTTGAGCAGACGCTCAGGCTTGGGGGGCAGGTCGTGTGCGGGCGCCGGCTCGACCACGATGTTCCACTTGTTCACGGGGTCGGTGATGCGAAGGCGTCCCTCTCCAGACTGATATTTGATGCCGATGCCATCGAGCCGCACCGCGGTCGCCGCGAGATCCGCTTCGTCCTCGCACGCCACCCGCATCTCGCGGAGCTGACGGTAAGGGGCTTCGGAAATGCGGATCTGGCCAGGGAGGTCCGAGCTGCCCCAGGAGCCGTCGCCGCCTTCGAAACCGATCTCGCGATAGAACTGGTCGAGGACGGCGGGTTCCGGAACGCCGACCTCCATTCCGAGTAGTCGATGCAATGCCATGGGTTTTCCTTCGGGAGAGGCGCGTGTTAGTTGAGGGATCGATCGCGGATCGCGAGCTTCTCTTCGAGCGAGGCGACCAGGCGGTCGAGGCTGAATGCGTCGTCGGTCACGCCGAACACGTAGCGATCCGGTCTTACGATGGCGGCGCCGTGGGAATCGAAGAGTCGGTCCATTTCACCTTCGACGAGTTCGATGCCACGAAGCGAGATGACGCGGGCACCGATTCGAGCGAGAAAGCCGCGGCTCGCCGGGGACAGGTCGAGCGCGGCATCGTTCCGGGCGACGACAGCGAAGCCGCGGCCCAGCAATTCATCGAGACGGCATTCAGTGCCATCGGGGGTTCGCACGGTCGGCTGCCGCAGCAGGTAACCGGTGGAGCTTTCGTCGGTTTGCTGTTCGGTTGTAATCACGCCGGCGTGGAGCGGGGGCGCGGCACGGCCCTGGCCGTATCCCGAGCTTTCGTCGACGCCGCCAGGATCAGCCGGCGGGAGTCCGGCCTCCTGGGCAGCCAGAGCTTCCATCAACTTTCCGATGGCGACAGCCCAATCGACGAGATCGTGTGCGTGGGGGTCGCGCTCGGCAGCGTAGCTGTCGAGCAGTGCGTCTCCGCAGGTACCGTCGAGCACGAGGGGAAGCTTCCAGCCCAGATTCACCACGTCGCGCATGCCGGCGTTCAGGCCCTGGCCGAGAAAGGGCGGCGTCTGGTGTGCCGCGTCGCCAGCCAGGAACACACGCCCCTCGCGCCAACGTTCGGCGGTGGCGGCGTGGAACTGGTAGACCGCGGCCCGGCGGAGCGTGTAGTGCTCGGGCGGTAGCCAGACGTCGAGAAGTTCGCGGATCTTCTCCGGGCGCAGCATCTCCTCGCGTGTCTCTCCCGGCTGAAGTTGGAACTCCCAGCGCCGGTTCGGGTCCTTTACACACACGTAGGTGGTCAGGCGTGCGGGGTCGCACACCTGCATCGTCAGCGTGGTCAGATCCGCCTGGTCGTTGATCACGATGTCGACGACCAGCCAATCCTGGTCGTAACCGAGGCCATTCCATTCGATCTTCATCGCATCGCGGACGAAACTGGACGCGCCGTCACAGCCGATCAGATAGGCGGCCGTGAGCGAGGCCTCTTTACCGCTGGCGAGGTCGCGCGTTTCGACGACGACGTCTTCGGGCCGGTTCACGACCGAGGTCACTTCGTGCCCGAGGCGAAGTTCCACCTTTCCCTGCTCGCTGATCAGCTCGCGGAGCCTTGCCTCGAATTCGGGTTGGTCGAAGAAGCCCAGGTCCCGGTAGCCGTTGTGGCCGACCCGGGGCAGCTCGGCCTTGAAGTACGGCTCCCGCTTCGAGTTGGTGAACGCTACTTCGTCGACCGGGCGCGGCTGCTGCCGGGTTGCGGCGATTTCCTCGCCGAATCCAATGCGTTGGAACGCGCGCACGATCTCGCCGTCGAGGTTGACCGCGCGCGGCAGTTCGACGACCTCCCGCTCGCGTTCCACCACGACGACGCGAAGGCCGGCGTCGGCCAGCAGGAATGCACCCATTGCGCCAACGGGACCGAAGCCGACGATTGCGATATCGAAGTCCGCCATCTGGGTACGCCTAGCCCATCCGCGCGGTGCTGGCGGGCTCGTTCACCACGGCGTTCTCGATCTCTCCGAGGCCGTCGATCGAGATCTTCACCGTATCACCATCCTTCAGCAGCTGGGGCGGCCGCATCGCGATGCCGACACCACCGGGTGTACCGGTCGGGATCACATCGCCCACTTCGAGCGTGAAGGCCGTCGAGAGGTGCTCGATCAGATCGAAGCAATCGAAAACCAGGTGCTTCGTGTTCGAACTCTGGCGCAGCTCGCCGTTGACCCAGGTCTTGATGTCATGGGTATGCGGGTCGCCGAATTCGTCCGGTGTCATGATCCACGGGCCCATCGGGCAATGCGTGTCGAAGGATTTTCCCATCGTGAAGGTCGGGGTGCGCAGCTGCCAATCGCGCACCGATACGTCGTTGACGACCGTGTAGCCGGCGATGACCTCGTGGGCACGGTCCTTGGGTACGTGTCGGCAGTTCTTTCCGATCACCACGCCGAGCTCGGCTTCATAGTCGAGCGCATCGGAAACCTTCGGCTTGTGAAACGCCTCGAAAGGCGGGTGGGCCGAGGTCGACTGCTTGTTGAAGACCACCGGGAACTCGGGAATCGTCATCCCGCCTTCCTTGGCTTCGGCGATGTGGTCGCCGTAGTTCACGCCGATGGCCAGGATCTTGGGCGGTCGCAGGATCGGGGATTCGAGCTTCACGTCGGCGAGTGCCAGCCGCGAGCCACCGGCTGCCACGGCCGCTCGCGCACCCTCGAGCGCGGCAGCTCCGGCCTCGAGGAACGCGATCATCTCCGTCGGCAGGTTTCCCGCGGCCGACGACAGATCGACGACCTCCTCCCCGTCCACGACACCGACGCGTGTCGCGCCACCATGCGTAAAGGTTGCGAGCTTCATCGGGATTCTCCTTGGTTCGGTTCGGGGCCCACGAAGAGCGCAATCAGTGCCTCCGTGTGAGCCGCAATGATGTCGGGGTCGGCCGGATCGCGGCCGGTCAGGCGCAGACACTCCGGTGCCTGGTGGAACAAGTGCGTCGAAGCGCCGACCAGCAGGTAGTGCAGGATCAGCGGATCGAGTCTCACCGCGAGGGGACTGGCCTCGCCAGCGCGAGCGGCCAACGTTTCGATCGCTTCGTAGATCGGCCGCACGTGGTTGTCGACGATCCAGTGCATCCGGGGTCCATCGCGCTTTCCCTCGTCGGTCATCAGCCGATGGAATTCGGGATTGCTGGCGGCGAAGCGGACGAGATCTCGAATCATCGCGGCGAAGGCAGCCCGGTCGATATTCGGCTCACCGCTCTCGATGGATTGCAGCGCGAGCCCGACGCCCTCACGAATCTCCGAGAAAGCCCGGTTCACCGCTTCGCGCCAAAGCGCTTCCTTGCTGCCGAAGTAGTACGGAATCAGCCCCTGATTCACGCCGGCTCGCGAAGCGATCTCCCGCGTCGAAGCACCGTCGTAGCCGAGTTCCGCAAACGCCGACAACGCCGCATCGAGCATCCGCTCGCGCGTCGATCCGTCCTCGGGCGGAGCGGTCTGGGAAGGCTGAGCCAAGAGAGCATCTCGCTTTGTTCGATCGAATAAACAGATCTTATTCGATCGAATAGCCCAAAGTCAACCCCACTTTTTAATCCAAGCGAAAACGCGTCTCCGGCCCATCCACGCGCCCCAGCCACCCAGCAGCGGCGGTCGACCAGGGCCCGAAGGCGAAGTAAAGCGCAGCAGAAAACGCCCCAGACATCCCAGCCTTCCCAAACAAGGCAACGTGACTGAACGCTACAACGCCCCAAGCGAGCCATGAGCCGCAGGGCCCTGGCCGACCGCCGCGGGGCAGAGAGGCAGCCGCGACCAGAGAAGAGATCCCCACCGCGTTGCACCGCATGCCCCCCAACCCTAGGCGGGCCGCAGCTCGTTCAGCCCGCGCGTGTTGTCCCGCATGATCTTCTGCTTTGCCTCGTCATCGAACTGGGCCACGTCCTTCAGGTAGTCGAGCGGCTCCGGCATCCCCTCGATGTGCGGCCAGTCGCTACCGAAGATCACGCGGTCCGGCCCCATGTGGTGGACGACCTCGTTCACGTCGTCTTCCCAGAAAGGGTTGATCCAGACGTGCTCGCGGAACAGGTCGCCCGGATCTTCCTTGAAGTAGCCGCGCATCCTGCCCTTGGCCTGGCCGAGCTTTCGGAACAGGTCGCCCAGGTACTCGGAGCCATTCTCCACGGATGCTATGCGCAGGTTCGGGAAACGCTCGAACATGCGGCCGTAGGCCATCGTGATCAGCCAGTCGTAGGCTGCGCGCTCGATGCCGAAGCCCTTCACGCTGGGCCCGTAGTCGCCCGCGCTCTTGCCGATATCGGCGCTGAAACCGTCGGTGGCGTAGCCATTCGACGTGTAACCCGAATCGCCGGCATGCACGACGACCGTGATTCCGGCCTCGTTGACGCGGGCCCAGAAGGGATCGAACTTTGCGTTCGTCGGAGAGAGTGCCCCTTGTTCGTTCCAGGCCGCGGACGGGCGCATCACGAGAACCCGCGCACCGAGCTCGAGCGCCCACTCCACTTCCTCACAGGCCCAGTCGACATCGGCCAACGTGATGTAGGGCGCCCCGAAGATCCGGTTCTTGTACGCCACGCCCCAGTCTTCGTCGAGCCAACGGTTGAAGGCACGGAAGGTGGCAAGCACCGCCTCGGTATCGTTCTTCAGCAGCTCTTCATAGAGGACGCCTAACGTGGGGAAGAGCCACATCGCCTCGAGATCCTGCTCGTCCATCTTCTTCAGGCGCGCGTCCGGATCCAGGTAGTAGTCCGGGAGGGGTTCCCGCTTCCTCATCATCTCGAACGGATCTTTGTTGTCCGGGTTGCCGCGGAAGTACTCGTACATGGCGCCGGGCATCGCGATCGGGTTCCAGGTGGGGTTCTTCACGGCGTGGGCGATCTTGCCGCCCACCAGATGATGCTTCCGGCCGTCCATCTCCACCCACTGGACGCAGCGCGGCTGCATCTTGACCGGCACGTGCCGGGTGAAGGCGTCGGGCGCCTCGTAGTAGTGGTTGTCAGCGTCGAAGGCGGGGTAGCCGAGCTCGGACATGGTGGATCCTCGGGGCGATTGGCGGGGTCGGGCAGGCCGGCGATCATAGGCAAGTTCACAGACAAACGTCAGTGAGTTGGCCCGAGCTACTCCAATACGAGCTCGTCGCCGCTGAAAACGGCGCCAGGCTGCACCACTGAGGCGTAGAGCCCCAGGTTGCCACCGGTCTCGCGGACCAGCGCGCGCATGATCGTCGGGTCCTTGGGGAGGTCGTAGAAGCCGTGGGTGGTCACCACGCAGCGTGGGCAGACCAGCTCGAACTGGAGCACCGCGCCGCCGACACGGCCGCGCCGGCCGGCCCAATTATGCTCGGGGAAGCCGGCCTCGCTCCCGCAATCGAGGAGAAGGTTGGGGCGGAAACGACGGGCATCGAAGATCGATTCGTTGTCGGCTGCGGCCATCGCCCGCAACGAGTTTTCGGAGAGCAGGAGCAGTGGATAGGCATCGAAGTAGGTGCCCGGGGGAGATTCGTACTCCATCAATTCGGGCGGGAAGGCGCCGAGGTCCGGGAGCGGCTCGTCCGGCTCTCGCGCGAACATCTCGCGCAGCTCCTCCATGAAATCCGGGTTGTCCGGCGCGCCCCGCTTGTAGTGCTCCAACTGGTCCGCGGGAAGCAGCGGCCAGAGGCTGACCTCGTGGCCGATCGCCTTGGTCAGAAGCTGGCTGGCCTCGGGATCGCTGGTCAGGAATGCCGTGCCTTCCCTCGGCGTGATCTCGGCTGCCGGTGCAGGCCCGTCGCCGGGCTCCTCCAGGTAGCGTGCTGCGCAATCCATCAGGGCCGGGATCTTCTTGGCGCCGCGGATTCCGCCGCGCACCTCGTCGCGGGTGGCCCAGGCGCGATCGCCGGGAATGCCGCCCGCGCCTAGCATCGCGCGGTCGAGAGACTCCCCGAGCAAGCTCTTGACGGGATAGCGATGGATCGACCGAATGGTGCCTGCGGACATGGAAAACCTCCTGCCGCTAGCCTACTTCCCGTCCGGAAAGTCGTAAGTGGTTGAGTAGAAAAGGAATTGGCGCATTCGCGCCTCCCGATTGAGTTGCGGATGGTGTATGTTAGGTGTTGCCAAACGCCCGAACTTACACAGAAAATCGCAAACCGGGGGGTGAAGCGATGCGCCAGTTCCGAGAAAACCAGCTCTCCCTCACGCCCACGTGGGGTCCGCATCAGCATACCCGAGAGCTGCAGATGATCGCCAGGATCCTCGATGCCCATCCGCAGCTGGGAGAGTTCGTTCACCGAGATCTGGTCGGAGAACGGCGCACCGATACCGGGCGTCGCGGGCTGAGCGGCGACCAGGTCCTGCGCATCGCCCTGCTCAAGCAGATCCATGGGCTGAGCTACCGCGAGCTCGAGTTCCACCTGCAAGACTCGGCCGCCTTCCGCAGCTTCGTGGGACTGGGGCTGGACGAGTGGCCGCGCTTCCAGACCCTCCAGGACAATGTCAAGCGGATGCGCCCCGAGACCTGGGAGGCGATCCACCGCGTGCTGATCGGCTTCGCGAGAAGCGAAGGGATCGAACGGGGCGAGACCGTCCGCACCGATACGACCGTCGTCGAGTCGAACATTCACGAGCCGGCCGACTCGGCACTGCTCTGGGACGGCGTTCGCGTGATGACCCGGATCCTGCTGCGGATGGCGAAGCAGCGTCCCTCGCTGCGCAAGGCGTTCCCCGATCGTCGTCGCGTCGTGAAGCGACGGGCCTACGCGATCAAGTTCCATCGCCGTGCGATCGACCTTCCCGCGAGCTATCGCGTGATGATCCGAGCCACGGAAGAGGTCTGCGCGGCGGCCCGGAACGTCGCCGAGAAGGTGGCGCACGTAGAGAAGCTGGAGCCGCTTCGCACGGAACTGTTGGCCGTACTCCCCCTTGTCGAGCGTGTGATCGATCAGAGTCGCCGTCGCGTCCTCGAAGGCGAACGTGTTCCCGCGAACCAGAAGATCGTGTCGATCTTCGAGCCCCACACCGACATCCTTGTGAAGGACAACCGAACGACCTACTACGGCCACAAGGTCTGCCTGACGGGCGGGAAGTCGTCGCTCATCCTCGACTGCGTCATCGAGCAGGGCAACCCCACCGACTCGAGCCTGGTCGAGCGCACGATCGAGCGACACATCGATCTGTTCAGCAAGGCGCCGCGACAGGTTGCGATGGATGGTGGCTTCGCCTCGAAGAACAACGTGGCAACGGCGAAAGCACTCGGAGTCCAAGACATGGCCTTCAACAAGAAGAGCGGACTCGAGATCCACGAGATGGTGCGCAGCGCCTGGGTCTTCCGACGGCTGCGCGACTTCCGCTCCGGTATCGAGGGTGTGATCTCAACCCTCAAGCGCGCGTTCCAGATGGGACGCTGCACCTGGCGTGGGACCCATTCGTTCAGAGCCTACGTCTGGTCGAGCGTGACGAGCTTCAACCTCATCGCCATGGCCCGCCATCTGCTCGTGCGCGAGTTCACCTGAGGGCTCCCGCCCCATCGATCGATGGATACTTGCGTCTGCGCGCCGCAGCTGCGCCTTGATCGCACTTGCTCATCCGACCAACACCTCAAGATCGCTACGCTTGCAACGCCATCCGACCGCCGCCCCCCGCAGGAGACCTCAGTGGCGGGGATTACCGGACGGGAAGTAGCCTAGCTCCGATACGGTGGACTTCGCTCAGAATGCGTACCCAGGCCAGGCGCGCCGCCTCGGCCACGGTACGTGCCGCTCACGCGGGTCGGTCGCCTACTCCTCCTCGCCGCGAAGCTTCGCCACCACGCTGTAATCTTCGAGGGTCGTCGTATCGCCGACGGACTCCTTCCCTTCGGCGATGTCTCGTAGCAACCGCCGCATGATCTTGCCTGATCGCGTCTTCGGCAGGACGTCGGTGAAGCGAATGTCCTTGGGCTTGGCGATCGCACCGATCTCCTTGGTGACGTGGGCGAGCAGTGCCTTGCCGAGCGTCTCGCCTGCGTCGACGCCGCCGCGCGGCGTGACGAATGCGACGATGGCCGTACCGGTAATCTCGTCGGGACGCCCGACGACGGCCGCTTCGGCGACGTCGGGGTGCGAGACCAGCGCGCTCTCCACCTCCATCGTGCCGATCCGGTGGCCGGAGACATTCATCACGTCGTCGATCCGCCCCATGATCCAGAAGTAACCGTCCTTGTCACGGTGTGCGCCGTCGCCCGGGAAGTAGGTGTCCTTCCACTTGGACCAGTAGGTCTCCTTGTAGCGTTGCTTGTCACCCCAGATGCCTCGGAGCATCCCCGGCCAGGGCCTGGTGATGGCGAGGAAGCCACCGTCCGGCGGTTTCACTTCGCTGCCCTCCTCATCGAGGATCGCTGCGTGAATGCCCGGGAAGGTCTTCGTCGCCGAGCCCGGCTTCGTGTCCACGGCCGCCGGCAGCGGTGTGATCATGATTCCGCCGGTCTCGGTCTGCCACCAGGTATCGACGATCGGACACTTCCGATTGCCGATGATCTTGTTGTACCAGATCCAGGCTTCCGGGTTGATCGGCTCACCGACGCTGCCTAACAACCGAAGCGACGAGAGATCGTGGCCCTTGGGGTGTTCGTCGCCGAGCCGAATGAAGGTTCGGATTGCCGTTGGTGCGGTGTAGAAGATCGTCACACCCCAGCGTTCGATGATGTCCCAGAACCGATCCGGCCCGGGGTAGGTCGGTGTGCCCTCGTACATCACCGTCGTCGCACCATTCGCGAGGATGCCGTACACCACGTAGGAGTGGCCGGTGATCCAGCCGATGTCGGCCGTGCACCAATAGACATCTTCGTCCTTCAGGTCGAAGATCGCCCTGGCCGTTGTGGTGACGTGGGTAAGGTAGCCGCCGGTGGTGTGAAGGATGCCCTTCGGCTTGCCGGTGGTGCCGCTCGTGTAGAGAATGAAGAGCGGGTGCTCGGCATCGAGTCTGGCGGGGGCGCATTTCGCGCTCGCCTTGCCCATCTCGTCGTGCCACCAGACATCCCGTCCCGCCTTCATTTCAGTCGGCTCGCCGGTGCGCTTCACCGTGACGGTGGCAGCGATGCTAGGCGTGGCCTGGCAGGCTTCGTCGACCATGGGCTTCAAAGCGAAGGGAACGCCACGGCGATAGCCACCGTCCGCAGTAACGACGACCTTGGCGCCGGCATCGTTGATGCGGTCACGGAGCGAATCCGCCGAGAAGCCGCCGAATACGATCGAGTGCGGCGCGCCGATGCGCGTGCATGCGAGCATGGCGATCGCCAGCTCGGGAACCATCGGCATGTAGAGAGCGACCCGGTCGCCCTTCTTCACGCCGAGCCCCTTCAAGACGTTCGCGAACTTCTGGACCTCACGGTGCAATTCGCCATAGGTGATGGTCCGCGTGTCCCCGGGCTCACCTTCCCAGATGATGGCGGCCTTGTTCTTGCGCCAGCTCTCCGCATGGCGATCGACGCAGTTGTAGGAGACGTTGAGCTTGCCGCCGACGAACCACTTGGCGAACGGCGGCTTCCAATCGAGCGCCTTGGTGAAGGGCGTGAACCAGCTGAGGTTCTCCTTCGCCATCCTGGCCCAGAAGCGCTCGGGCTTCTCGCCGGCCTTGCGGTGCTCGCGGACCGTCTTCTTGTTCCAGTTCGCCTGTCTGGCGAACTCGGGGCTCGGCTTGAAGACACGCTTTTCCTTGAGCAGGGACTCGATGTCCGCCACGGGCGCTCCTATTCCTCGGATTGTCCCTCGCGAACCCAGGCTTCGACAGCACCGGGTTCCTTCGGGATGGATTCGGTCAGGTTCTCGTAGCCATCTGCGGTGATGACCACGTCGTCTTCGATGCGGACGCCGATGCCGCGGAGTTCCGGTTTCGCGTTTTCGTCATCGGCCGTGATGTAGAGCCCGGGCTCTACGGAAAACAACATGCCCTCGGCGAGCTGGCGCGGTTGGCCGTCCTCGGTGTAGGTCCCGGCATCGTGGACGTCGAGTCCGATCCAGTGGGACGTTCCGTGCATGTAGTAGCGCCGGTAGTTCTCCTTCTCGATCGCTTCTTCGAGGCCGATGTCGAGGAGCCCGAGATCGATCATGCCCCGGGTAAGGACACGGACCGAGGCGTTGTGGACCTCGGGCAGGGTCGCACCGAACTTGCAGGCCTCGATCGAAGCGAGCTGAGCCTCGAGCACGATCTCGTAGACAGCACGTTGCGCGGGGCTGAAAGTGCCGCCGATCGGATACGTGCGTGTCACGTCCGACGCATAACCTTCGAGCTCGCAACCGGCATCGATCAGCAGGAGTTCGTCATTCTTCAGGGGCTGGTTGTTCTGCACATAGTGCAGGACCGTGGCATTCGCTCCCCCGCCGACGATGCTTCCGTAGGCGGGCCCCGAGGAACCGCGCCGTCGGAACGTGTAATCGAGGACCGCTTCGACTTCGAATTCATGATTGCCACCGTGCGCGAGCTTGGCGGCCTCATGATGGGCCTCGTGGGTGATCGCTGCGCCGCGCCGAAGGATCGCGAGCTCCTCCGGCGTCTTGAACAACCGCATCTCGTGGAGTGCACGTCTCGGGTCGACGATCTCTTCTGGCGGTATCGCTCCGGCCCGGGAGCTGCGCCGCATCAGTTCGAGGTTCTCGATGATGCGCGCGTCGAGTTCCGTGTTGCGCCCGATCACATGGAACAACCGGTCGGAGCGCTTCAGCAGCTCCGGTAGGGAGGAGTGAAGTTCCTCACGGCCGTGCGCTTCGTCGGCTCCATATTCCGCCACGGCGCCTTCGGTGCCAGGTCGATAGCCGTTCCAGGTCTCCATCGCCGGATCGCGGGGCTCGACGAAGAGCGTGAAGGTCGGGCCGCCGTCGGTTCGAAACACCGCGACCGCATTCGGGTGATCGAACCCGGTCAGATAGTGGAAATCACTGTCCTGCCGGAATCGGAACTCGGTGTCGTTCGAGCGCGTCGCCAGCCCGGCACCGCACAGGATCGCCACACCACCCGGGCCCATCCTTTCGAGAAACTGCCGACGTCGTTCCGCAAACACGCGCGGCAGGATAGCGCTCAGTCTGGGAGTTCGGCGCAACGAACCCAGGCTTCTGGAGCAGGTTCGGGCCGGGTTCGGCAAACCGTGGCGCAGACACGCTCGCCGACCAGCGTGCCGGTGTAGAAGAGATCGCCATCGCTCCGGGGCAGTTCGATATCGCGCACGCTCCCTTCCCGGGAAACGATGTGCACCCTTCCGCTCCAGCGCGTCACGATCGCACGACCGTCATCGGCCACTCGAATTTCCTGGACGAAATCGAGGTCGGCCGGGAACGCCGCATCGAGTTCGATCCAACGTCCGGTTCCGAGGGGCGAGCCGGCCGCTTCCGGCGGACGGATCCTCAAACGCAGTCGCTCGCCATCGCGTTCGGCGAAGTAGCCGGTTCCGTCGGCTCCGAACACCATGAACTGGATTTCGGGGAGCTGCCAGCGCAACCGCTCCTCTCCACCGGGGCCGAGGATGCGCGTATCGTGCGCTATCCGGCCACCTGCTGCTTCCGGCAGCAGATCGGTGTTCACCCAGATTTCGCCGCGAACCGGATCCCAGGCCACGCTCTTGGCGGCGGCCCGAAACCCTGGCGGATCTTCGAGAGGCAGTTCCGCCTGGATCCGCCCGTCCTCTCCGAGGACCACCACGCTCCCCGGCTTCGTATCGCTCGCGCCGTAGCGGGTCGCCAGGATCCGGCCCGAGGGACCGAGTGCGAGTTCGTTGAGGCCCACGGTTCCCGGGCCAAGCGCTTGCCACCGGCCCGGAGCCTCGAAGATTCCCGCCCGGTCGAAGTAGCTGGTGAAGTAGACGCGGCCGTTCGGGTGGGCGAGGACATCCCAGACCCCGCTCGGAACCGGCCCGCCGGGCTGCGTCTCGAAGTGGGTCGAACCGCTTTCGAGCTCGTAGCGGCCGAGCCAACGCGGAGAAGAAATCGCAAGATCAGCGCGGGGGTCGCCACCGGCCTGACGTTGAGCGGACCAGAAGCCGGAGACGCCGAACCAGAGCACCCCGTCGCGCTCGTCGCCGAACCAGGCGCACGGCACCTCGGTGGCGTCTGCGCGTGGGATTTCGACGGCTGCGCGAGTCGCGATCGTTGAAGGAGCGGTGGCGCAACCGGCGAGGGCCGAAACGACGAACGCCGCCGCCCAGCGGGCGACGGCGTTGGTGTCAGGCGATGCTGCCCGCGTCAGTTGATCCAAGGCAGGTCGGAGTTCTCGAACTTGTAGCCGATGCGGAGCCCCAGGGTCCGGGGAGCGGAGTGGTTGTAGGTCCGCCCGTTGGTGGTGCCACTGAGCTGGTTCCGGATGTCATCGTCATCCTCGAGGTTCTGGACGAAGACCTCTGCCCACCAGCGGTCGCCGTTCGGGTCCCAGCGAACGCGCAGGTCGGTGCGGGTGAAGCTGTCGGCTTCGTCGAGCTCGTTCTCGAACCAGCGGAAGTTCATCTCGTCGCGCCAGCTGAAGTCCAACCGCGTCGTCAGCGTGCCTGCTGTGAGCTCCCAGCCGTACTCGATCCCGAAGCTCACCGTCCATTCCGGTGAGCGCGGTAGCGTGTTCCCCTTGATGTCCTGCACCAGCCCGCCGTCGCAGGTCGGGCCGGTGCCGTGCTGATCGCCGACCAGCTTGAAGGCGCAGAATCCGTCGGGATTCCCGACGCTCAGCGTGTTGTCCTGGGTCTTGAATTCCGAGCTGAACTCGGAGTGGAGGTACCCCACGTTGGCATTCACCCGGAGGGCTTCGGTGATCACCCAGATCCACTGGAACTCGACGCCGAAGACCTTGACCGCGGGCGCGTTCAGGATCGAGGGGATGTTGTTCTCGGTCTGCTGGATGAAGCGATTCTTGAAGTCGTAGTAGAAGATCGCCGTATTCAGGAACATCAGGCCGTCCATCAGCGTGTTCTTGGCGCCGATCTCGTAGGCGTGGATCTTCTCGGACTTGAACGGCTCGCCGACGAATTGGAAGCCGCCGTGTCGTTCGCCCTGGGAGACGCCAGCGTAGAAGAGCTGGCCGTCGGCGGGGCGCCATTCGAGGCGCAGCCGGCCGTCGATCGAGTCGTAGCTTTCCTCGCGGTCGAACGGAACCGTGCCCAAGCTCGGTGCCGTGGGGTCGAAGTTGCCCTGGACCGGAGCGAGGAAAGCCGTGTTTGCCGCGGTGGCCGGCACGCCGCCGAGGCCAACCGCTGCCGGTGTCAACGCAATGCCAGCGATGAGGCCGAAACACGCGGGTCCTGTGGGGAACAACGCGGCGGCCGCAGCGCCAAGGAGTAATGCGCAGATCGAGTTGTCGGTAAAGACGTCGAAGGGCTCGAGGAAGAGGTCGGCCCGGGTCTTCGAGTCGTCGAAATCGCGGTGGGTGTAGCTGTATCGAACGCCGGCCGTGACGGAGAGTTCTTCCGTGATGTTGTATGTGCCATCGAGGAAGACGCCGAACGCCTCGGTCTCGGTATCACCATGGATGTTGAAGTTGTCCTCGTAGCCGCTCTGGGTCGGCAGGCCGATGCAGGGTCCGCCGCAGATGCGCGTCGTATTGGCTGTGTTGGCGGAGAGGAGGTTGAAGGTGTCGAAGAGCTGAAAATTGGCCAGGTCTGCGCCGTCCTGGAAGTTCGGGGCGACGACTCGAGTCTTGTCCTCGACGCTCTGCCAGTTGCTGCCGAATACGAAGTTGAGTGGACCGTCCCAGTTCGACGAGATCGTGGCCTCCCCCGACCATGTGATGCTCGTGGCCTGCAGGTTCAGGATGGTGACCGGCACGTCGGTGCCATCGTTGTCGCCCGTAATCCCGAAGTCGAAGTACTGATAGTTGGCATTGAGTTTCAGGGTCAGATCGCTCGGTAGCTCGAACGTCGTGATCCACTGGCCGAAGACCGATTCGACGCGCTGGTCGTTGTTGAAGTCCTGGTGGATGTTATTCGAGTTCGAATTCTGCGTCGCGTTGTTCAGGTTTCGAAGGCTGGAGAAGATCGGACTCGCGCCGGCGGGAAAGGGCGTAGGTGCGCCCTCGAACGTGGAAGTCGAACCCGGATTCGTGTCCCGCGACCAGGCCAGGATGAAGTCCGTGGTGATGTCCTCGGTCGGCCGCCAGCGCAAGATGGTTCGGAGGGCGGTGCCGGCACCGATACCCGAGGAGCGCAGTTGCTGGTCGTGACCGTTGCTGCCACTCACCTTGATCGGCTTGCCCGGCCACTCCTGCAGCCAGGCGAAGCGGATGCCGAGCTTGTCGTCGATCAGGGGGATATTGACGACGCCCCGTGCGCGGATCTTGCTGTAGCTGCCGAACTCGAAGTCGCCGGAGACGATGTGGTTCTCGAGGTCGGGCCGCGCGTGGTGGAAGTTGATCGAGCCACCCGTGGAGTTCCGACCGGAGGTCGTGCCCTGCGGGCCCGGCAGGACTTCGATGCGCTCCAGGTCGTGGAAATCGAGCAGTGCGACCGCGACCTGCGAGATGTAGATGTCGTTGATGTGGAGCTGGAAGCCCGGGTCGATGCCGGGTCCCAGGACCTCGGTGTCCTGGCCGATACCGCGCAGCGTAATCGCCGGAAGGCCGCCCGTCGCGACCAGTGAGGGCACTTCGAGCTGGAGGTCGTAGATGTCCTGGATGTTCTGCTTCGTTAGGTCTTCGAGCGAGAACGCGTTGACGGTCGCTGCGACGTCCTGGATCGAAGTGGAACGGCGCTCGGCGGTTACCACGATCTCGTCGATCCCGAGCAGTTCTTCCTCGTCCTCGTCGGCCGCGTCCTGGGCGAAGCCAGGGAAGGCCAATAACAAGGAAACCAGCAGGGCGAGCGGGATCCACGGGATCCCAGGGCGGGCGCGCATCATTTCTCCTCCGACCGGCAAGTTCGATGCAGAAAGCGGCACGCTGACTGCCGGTCGCGTGCGCCATCACACATGATTCAGGGGTGTGGGTCAAGTATTGCTGCCGGCTACTTGCTGCACCCTGTGATTCAGGGTGCCTCATGAGGCGGCACTGCACTCCCATGTGGCAGATCGCCGCAAACGCGAGAATTCACTGCGTTTTCTGGGGAGCCGCCCAGTCATGGGCTGCTTCCGACACGTTGGCGCCCAGTCGCGCAACTTCAGGCTGCAGCTTCCCGAGCGGCTTGCCATGGCCCCGGAACAGGTGAAAATACTAGAGATTCCAATTACTTACGGGTCATTTCCCGGTCCGTCGCGCGGTTGGCACGGGATGTGAACTACCAGAAGTCTGTGGAGCCAACCTGGCTGGGATTCGAGCGGTGGCATCGGGCGCGCTCACCTTCGGATCCTGCGATAGAGAGAAACCAGGGACACAAAAAGGCGAAAACCCCAGAACGGCAACCGCCTGTCTCTGATGGACCCCGATCCCCAGGTTGATTTGAGGCCCCCCGGATGTTCCGGGGGGCCTTTCCTTTTCTGGGGCCCCGGGCAACGGTCGGCCGACGTTAGCCAGGTCACGACCGGGCGGTTCCGGACACTCCCGGAACGCTCGATGTTAGGTCGTGAACAGCCCCGCGACTTCGTCACCGAACTCGCGCGCGAACCAGCCCTTCACACCCGCGATGGTTGCCATCTCGGCCGCGTTCGCCGGCACGTCGCAGGCGATCGCTTCGAGTGTGGCGTTGGGGCACAGCACGCCCGGATCGAGGTCGTGTTTCTTGGCGCACTCGGCGCGCCATTTCTTGAGGGTGGTCATCCGGCGCTCGGCGGCGCGATCCATTCGGCGACGCGGCGGCCCGTTGCCCGCCAGCTTCTTCGGGATCGGCCCGTGTCGCTTCTTCGTGCCGCGGGCGACGCCGTCGAGGATCCCACGACCGAGGCGTCGCACGATCAGGTCGGTAACGCCCTTGATCGCGGCGAGTTGGGCTTCGCCAGTCGGCTGCCGTTCGGCGATCTCCAGGATCGCCCGGTTCGCGAGCACCTTGAAGGCAGGGCGATCGATCTCTCTCGCGCGCTTGTCGCGCACCAGGAACAGCTCGCGCAGCACCGCGAGGCTCACAGGGTCGAGCGTCCGTGCGCCCTTGATCCGCAGGTAGCCGAGCTTGTCGAACTCTCGCTCGGGCCACTCCCGCCGGGTCAGCGTCTCGAACTCCTCCTGTGCCCACTCGAGCCGCTTCTGCTTCTTGAGTTCCTTCTCCATCTTCTCGGTGAGCAGGATCAGGTGGGCGACGTCGGCGGCGGCGTAGGCGGCCTGGGCGTCGCGAAGCGGTCGCACCGACCAGTCCGAACGTTGTTCGTCCTTGGGAAGCTTCAAGCCGAGGTGGCGTTCGGCAATCCCGGCGAGCCCGATCGACGGGTACCCGAGCAACTGGGCCGAGACCATCGTGTCGAACAGGTTTGCGAACTGGAAACCGCAGTCGCGCTTCAGCACGAAGATGTCGTACTCGGCGGCGTGGAAGATCTTGCGCACATCCGGCGACGCGAAGAGCGGCCCGAGCGGGAGTAGCGATTCGACACCGCCCATCGCGAGCGGGTCGATCAAGAAGATCTGCTTGCGCGTGGCGACCTGTACCAGGCAGGTCTTGTCGAAATAGTGATAGAAGCTGTCCGCCTCGGTATCGACGGCGACCACTTTCTGGCGCAGCAGGTCCTTGGCCAACGCCTCGAGGTCCGAACTGGTCTCGATGCGCTCGAAATCGGCCAACTAGATGCGCTCCGCGGGGGGCGGGTGGGTCCCGGAAGCTGCCCGGGTCGTGCCAGGAGGGGAGCGGACGTCAAGTCAGGCAGCGAGGAGGATCCTAGCCGAGGGCCTCCAACCGCGAAAGCAGGGGGCGCCAAGCTTGCCCTTCGATCGAAGCGCCTTATCATTGTTCCATTAATCAGATCACTGGTCCATATATCGGACCGATTCGATCAAGTCGGGATGGGAAACAAGATGGAAGCCGCCAGTTCGGTCGACAAAGCGCTCGATCTGCTCTTCCACCTGCACGAATCCCCGACGGCCGTGGGCGTCAGCCAGCTGGCCCGCGAACTCGGAGTCCCCAAGGCGAGCGCGCACCGGCTACTCCGCACGCTGACGCGTCGGGGCCTGGTGGAGCAGGACAGCCAGGGCCAGTACGCACCTGGCGCCGGCCTCATCGCACTCGGGCTCGCGGTGCTGGAGCGCGATCCGGTGGTGGCCATCGCCCGGCCGATCCTCGAAGAAGAGGCCGCTCGGCTCGGCGAGACCGTCTTCCTGACCGGCCTGCGCGGCGCTTCGATGATGGTGCTGGACAAGGCCGAGGGCGACGGCTTCCTGCGAGCGGCTCCGCAGCTCGGCTCGATCGTGCCACTCCACGCAACGGCCGTCGGGAAACTCGCGCTGGCCCATGCGCGCGAACTCGCAACGCCCGCCGAGCGCCGGGCCTTCACACGCCAGACGCGGACCGACCAAGCCTCGTTGGCGAACGAACTCGAGCAAGCCCGGCGCTCCGGCTACGCGGTGAATCGCGACGAGTGGATCGATGGGCTCTCGGTGGTCGCCGCACCCGTGCTGGCACCGCGAGATGGCCGGTTCCTGGCAGCCCTCGCAGTTGCCGCCCCGAGCCCGCGCATGGCCGCGCTCGGGTTCGATGCCGTCGCTGCCGTCGCAATCGCGGCCGCAGCAAGAATCGAAGCACGGCTGGCGCGGCCCGATCCGGCAAGCGCCAGCGAGAGGAGGAGTGCATGAAGGTCTGGCTCGACGGCGAGGTGATGGATGGCGCAGCGGCGCGCATTCCCGTGATCGACCACGGGTTCCTGTATGGCGACGGCGTTTTCGAAGGCATGCGCATCTACTCCCGGCGGCTCTTCCGGCTCGATGACCACATGGCGCGAATCGCCGCTGCCGCGCGGGCCGTGGGCATCACGATTCCAGGTGGTGTCGAGAGCTTGCGGCAGGTCGCAATCGAGACCGCCAGGGCACACCTGCAGGAGACCGGCGAGGACGACGCCTATCTTCGCCTGGTGGTTTCGCGTGGCGACGGTGGGCTCGGCGTGGATCCGACGACCTGTCCGGTTGCGCGCATCGTGTGCATCGCCGACCGCGCGCGCATCTACCCGCCGGAGAAGATGCAATCGGGGCTCTCGCTGGTGACCTCCAGCTGGCGCCGGCCGCCGGCGGATGTCCTCGACCCGCGCGTGAAGAGCCTCAACTACATGAACAATGCGCTCGCCAAGCTCGAAGCCAGGCGCCAGGGAGCCGACGACGCGTTGTTGCTCAACCAGGCCGGCAACGTCGCGGAGGCCAGCGTGGCCAATCTGTTCGTCGTCCGGGAGGGCGTGCTCATGACGCCGCCGGCCACCGATGGCGCCCTCGAAGGGATCACCCGACGGACGGTGCTCGAGTTGGCCGAAGCCGCCGGCATCCCGAATGCCGAGCGAACCCTCGGACGTTTCGATCTGTTCGCGGCCTCCGAAGCGTTTCTCACCGGCAGCGGCGCCAAGGTCGTGCCGGTGCGTTCGCTCGACGGCGAGCCGATCGGGAAGGGTGAGCCGGGCCCCATCACCCTGCAGCTCACGGAGGCCTTCGATCGCTTCGCTCGCAGCAGCGGTACGCCCATCGACAGCTAGCCCTGAATCGGGGACGTTCCGCGGCCATGCGATGGACCCAGGCCTTCATACCCACACTACGCGACGATCCGGCGGACGCCGAGGCGGCCAGCCACAAACTGTTGGTTCGCGCGGGTTATGCGCGGCAGCTTTCGTCCGGAATCTACTCGCTGCTCCCGCTGGGCTTCCGCGTGGCGCGCAAGGTCGAGGCGACCATCCGCGCGGAACTCGAGAAGATCGGCGCCCAGGAATTCCAACTCCCCTGCATGCATCCGTCGGAGATCTGGGAGAAATCCGGTCGCGGCGCCATCGCCGAGAGCTTCCGGCTGCAAGACCGCCACGGTGCCGACCTCATTCTCGGGCTGACGCACGAGGAGATCTTCACCTGGCTGGCGCGCGAGCTGCGCAGCTACAAGGAACTGCCCCAGCTCTGGTTCCAGTTCCAGACCAAGTTTCGTGACGAAGAACGTCCCAAGTCCGGGCTGCTCCGCGTGCGCGAGTTCGTGATGAAGGATTCGTACTCCTTCGATCTGAACGAGGAGGGCCTCGATCTCCAGTTCCAGAACCACTTCGACGCCTATCGTCGGATCTTCGAGCGCTGTGGACTCGATACGATCGCGGTGGAGGCGTCTTCGGGGGCCATGGGCGGTAGCGAATCCGTCGAATTCATGGTGCCGACCGAGGCCGGCGAAGACTGGGTCGCGAACTGTGGGATGTGTGGTTATGCGGCCAACATCGAGAAGGCGACCTCGGCCTTGCCCGAGGCCACGGACGAAGCCGGCGCCGCAAGCCCCGAGCAGTTCCCGACGCCGGGCGTTCGCACCATCGCGGATCTTGCCGGGTTCGAAGGCGGCGCCCCGGCCGATCGTCAGATCAAGACGTTGGTCTACGTGCTCGACGAAGAACCGGCCCTGGTCCTGCTGCGAGGCGATCACGATCTGGTCGAACAGAAACTGCTCGACGCAAGTGGTGCGACAGCGGCACGCCCGGCCGGCGACGACGAGATTCGCTCATTGTTGGGTGCCGGCGCCGGCAGCCTGGGAGCGGTCGGTGTCTCCGCCGACGTGAGGATCCTGGCTGATCCGGCCCTGGAATCTCGCACTGACATGACCACGGGCGCGAACCTAGACGAGCACCACCTTCGCGGTGTCGATGTCGGGCGCGACATCAACATCACCCAGTGGGCAGATCTTCGTGAGGTGAAGTCCGGCGAAGCGTGTCCTGCTTGCGAGCACGCCCTCGAGTTGAAGAAGACCGTCGAGGTGGGTCACATCTTCAAGCTCGGCACGAAGTACAGCGAAGCCCTCGGCGCCGAGGTGCTCGACGAGAACGGCAAGAAGCGTCCGGTCATCATGGGCTCCTACGGCATCGGCGTCGGCCGCGCCGTGGCCGCCATCGTCGAGACGCACCACGACGAGAACGGCATGATCTGGCCGATGAACGTGGCGCCCTTCGAGGTCGTGGTGACGGTCGTCAAGCCGAAGGATGTCGAGTGTCACGAGGTCGGTGAGCGGATCTACGAAACCCTCCAGGGTGCCGGTATCGACGTGTTGATCGACGACCGCGACGTCAGCCCCGGCGTCAAATTCAAGGACGCCGAACTCATCGGCATCCCCTACCGGATTACCGTCGGCCCGAAGGGTCTGAAGGATGGCAAGGTCGAAGTCTTCCGGCGCCGTGGGGCCCAGAAGCGGGAGCTGCCGGTAGACCGGGTGGCCGACGCCGTGACCGAGAACGTTCTCGAGGAACGTCGTTAAGCGGCACCAGATGCCTGCCGTGCGGCTGGCGACGGCGAGCCAAGCCCACGGGCGCCATAAACGACCGCCCGCGCCACGTACCTCCACACAAGCTGGAGGATTTGATGATGCACATGGTTGCGTTGTTGGTCGCGCTATTGGCGTTCGTGTCTGTCGGAAGCGCCCAGGCTGCAAGCCTGATCCCGTCCGGTTGGGATTCGGCCGGGGTCGGCTACTCGGTGCTCGAGCAGGACCGATCGAGCGAGTTCCAGGTCACGGGCATCTTCTTCGAGAATGGCTCCGTGATCGTTCCGAACGATCCGACGTTCTCGATCGGCGTCGGTGGGAGGATCGAGCTGATGGGGGAACTGTTCTCCGAAATCAACGGCAATGAGTGGAGCGTCGGCTTCCGGAATCTCGTCGACGACACGAAGATTTCGTTCGTCACAGACGCCGCGTTCGACCTGCGGTTCGGGTTCTTCGCATCGTTCGTCGTCCCGAGCACCCCTGGAGGGGGAGTCACGCACATGGGCCTGAGCGCCTCCAACGGGCTGGTGGTCGAGCACTTCCAGAGCCTCCTGTTGGGGGATGGCACGGCAGCGCCGGTGGGTGCGCTGACGCCATACTCTCCGGGCGACCGGATCACGCTCTTCGCGACGTTCGATGTGCATCTGGATTTCGAAAGAAGTCGCACGGACCGCTGGCTCACCACGTCGCCTTGCGGCGTCGACCAGGTCGGGGTGCCGTCGGGGTGCAGCGCGACGTTCCAGCTCACCCGGTTCGTGCCCGAACCCCAGGTTTCGCCGCTTCTTGCGTTTGCCCTGTTCCTGGCTCTGCCACGCCTGCGCCGCTCGCACTGAGGGGAATCTGCCTCCGCGGAGGATCGATCTCCCGACTGAACGGTGGACACCGGGCGGTGTCGCGCGGCAACATGGGGTGATGCACATCGGTTCACCGCGTCTTCTCGCCCTCTTCATCCTTGGCTCCCTCATCGGCACGGTCGCGCATTCGGAGGTCACGATGTTGTCGCCCCAGGCGTTCGACGTCCGCCTCGAGGCCACGGTGAGCAAGGAATCCGAAGACGTCTGGAGCGCGCTGCTCGAGGACACTGGGAACTGGTGGCACCCGAGCGGAACACTCTCCGGCGAACCAGAGAATGTGACGCTCGAAGCATGGGCAGGTGGCTGCATCTGCGAAGCGCTCAACGACGGCGGCAGCGTGCGAAAGCTCGAGGTCGTATTGGTTTCTCGCGAAGCAGGAATCCTCCAGGCCGTGGGCGGCCTGGGGCCGCTGCGAAGCCTGCCGGTCGCCGCCGTCTTCACCTTCACCGTCAAGTCGCTCGAAGCCGGTGGGACGCTGATCGAGCTCAGCTACAAGGTGGCGGGCGGTGGCCAGGTCGAGGAACTCGCGGAGCCGGTGAATACCCTGTTGAGGGAGCAGATCGAACGCCTCGCGAAGTGGGTCGAGACGGGAACCGTCGGAGACTGACCGCGCTAGCCTGCGCCCATGGCCGAACCGCTGGTGCATCTCTTCGATTCGCATGTCTACATCTTTCGCGCCTGGGTGACGTTGCCGGAGATGGCCGCGCCGGACGGAACGCACACCGGTGCGGCCTACGGCTTTGCCAATACCCTGCTGCGCTACCTGAACGACGAGAAACCCGAGCACGCTGCGTGCTGTTTCGATTATGCGATGACGAGCTTCCGCAACGAGGTCTTCCCGGCCTACAAATCCTCGCGCGGCGATGAGGTGCCGCCGGATCTCGCACCCCAGTTCGATCTCGCCAAGGACGCCTCCTGGGGGCTCGGTCTGGGCGCCTTCGAACAATCCGGTTTCGAGGCAGACGATGTGATCGGCACCCTGGTCGATCAGTTGCTCGAGCAGGGCGCCCGGGTCCGCGTGATTACTTCGGACAAGGATCTGGCCCAGCTGGTGACCGAAGACGGCAGGGTCACGCTCTACGATCTGCAACGCGAAACCCATATGGATGCGGACGGGGTGCGCGAGAAGTTCGGCGTCGATCCCGCGCAGATTCCCGACTACCTCGCCCTGGTGGGCGACGCCGTGGACGATCTACCCGGTGTCCCGGGCTACGGAAAGAAGAGTGCGGCCATCGCGCTCGGCGCCTTCGGATCGCTCGAGGGAATTCCCGACGATCCCGAAGCCTGGGCCGGCGTCGAGATCCGCGGCGCCAAGCGGCTTGCCGCCAATATGGCCGAACACCGGGAACAGGCCCTGAAGATCCGCGAGCTCGCAACCGTGGTGCGCGCGGTCCCGGGCATCGAGGCCTCGCTCGAGGATGTGGCCTGGTCCGGCGCCGATCGGGAACGCTTCCCAGCGCTCTGCGATCGCCTCGGTTGGGGCCGCATCGCCACGCGCGCGGAGAAGTGGGCCTGATCCCACTTCGAAGAAGCCCTTTCGAACCCGTGGGGAACGTGCCTAGAATGGGCCCGCACTCGCGAGGGTGCTCGTCTCATCAAAGTCCGCGTTCGCGAAGGAGTCTCGATGGATCTGATCACCACGGGTTACGGCTGGGAGTTTCTCATCCGGTTCTTGCACTTCCTGGCGGGTGTCTGCTGGATCGGCGTGCTCTGGTATTTCAACTTCATCCAGACACCGTTCTTCGCGACCGAGCTCGGCGGCGAAGCCAAGAGCGCGATGACGCGCGGCCTCGTCCCGAACGCCCTCTGGTGGTTCCGCTGGGGCGCCATGTTCACCTTCGGCACGGGCTGGCTGCTGATCCTGATGTACATCGGGATGGACGGCATGTCGCTCAGCGACGGCCTGATGACGCGCATCCTGACCGGCGGCGTGATGGGAACCATCATGTGGTACAACGTTTGGTTCATCATCTGGCCGGCCCAGCGCGACTACGCCATCCAGAGCGCGCTCAACGTGGCCGAAGGCAAGGACCCTGTCCCTGGAACCCCGGAGAAGGGCGCACTCGCCGGCCGCGCTTCGCGCACGAACACGTTGTTCTCCATCCCCATGCTCTTCTTCATGGGGTCGGCGCGACACCTGATCGGATTCAACGAAGGCTCCAACGACATGATCTACTGGATCGTCGCGTTGGGGCTGATCCTGGCCGTCGAGCTGAACGCCGTGATCGGTACCGGCACCCGGCAGAAGTACCTGGCCTCGGTTTCCGGCACGATCCACGCCGGCCTCGGTTTGCTGGTGGTTCTCTACGTGGTCGGCGTCCTGGTCAATAGCTAGGCGCCAGGGCTTATCGGTTCCCGGGGTCGGGAGGCACTTGCCTCCTGGCCCCGGTTCTTTTGTGGGGTCGATTTCGGTGGAAGAGCGTGAGTTCCGGCCCGTGTTGCGTCCCCGAGACGCATTGCCCGACGTGGCGGTGGAACGCAGCTGCGGCGAATGCACGCTCTGCTGCACGGTGCTGCGCGTCGACGCACTGCGGAAGCTGGGCGGCCTCGCCTGCACGCATCTGGTCTCCGAGGCGGGCGGCTGTGGCATCTATCAGGACCGCCCACGGATCTGCCGTTCCTACCGATGCCTGTGGCTCCAGGGCGGGCTGGAGGAGGACGACCGACCCGACAGGCTCGGCGCTGTCCTGGACCTGGTGAGCGAGGTCGGCACGCCGCGACTTGCCGTCCGCGAACTCACGCCGGGCGCTTCGGATGAAAACCCGCGATTGCGCGCGATCATCGGGCGCTACCGCGCGGCGATTCCCGTACGCATCTCGGACGTGCGAGCGGTCATGGATCCGAACGCGCCGTTTCGTGTCCTGCTGCCAGAGAACGAGGAGCATCGGGTCGCCGGAGATGTCCGCGAGGTCTGGCGGGAAGGCGAACGCGTGAAGAGGAGCCGATTGCCGTTGACCGAACGGGTGGCCCGGCGCCTGATCACACGCTTCCAGGCGATTCGCAGGCGGGGCTATGGGGACGGCTCCGGGAACGCCCGGGATTGACCAGCCTGCCCGCGTCTGGGCGCCTCGTCGTGCCGTTCATCGTCTGCCGCGAGTGTCCGGAGACGGCTCCTGAGCTCCAGCTCGCCTAACGGTCCGCGTTTTCGAGGAAGGCATGGATCGCTGGAAGTTCCGTTTCGAGGTGCGCCAGCGGGATCATCACCAGGGTGTCGCGTTTGGGTGTATAGCCCGGCGGGTATTCATTGCGCAGGACCTTGGCTTCGAGCAGTTCGAACGCTGAGCCGGCGATGGCCGGCCCGACCGGACCGGGCTCGTGCGGTTCGCGGGCGTGGCACGCGCTGCAGTTGGCATCGTAGACGGCGCCACCGCGTTTGATGAGTGCGCCGCGTTCGTCGCCGTCGCCTTCCCCGCAACCGAGCGCCAGGGCCGCCAGGGCCAGAGCGCCGAACATGATCCGAATCCGCATCGCTTCCTCCGAAGGATCGGGAGGTTAGAGATCGTCGAACGAGCGCACCATGCAAGGGCCCGGCCCGAGTTCGGTATTCTGCCGGGTGATGGAGGCCACCTCTGCACAGCGCCGTTGGCGGACCCGGGCAAACGCGCTCACGGGGCTTCGGCTCCTGATCGTCCCGTTCATGGCCAGCGCGATCCTTACGGGCCAGACGACGGCCGCCTTCGGCCTCTTCTGGCTGGCCGTCGCCACCGACCTGATCGACGGTCCCGTCGCGCGCCACTACGGCGAAGCGAGCGCACTCGGCGGCGTTCTCGACCATGCGACGGATGCCATCTTCGTGGCTTCCGCTCTCGCAGCCTTCGCATGGATCGGCGAGGGCACGGTGTGGCTGGCGCCGGCGGTGTTGCTGGCCTTCGTCCAGTACACGTTGGATTCCCGGGTCGCAGCGGGCCGTTCACTCCGCGCCAGTGCACTGGGCCGCTGGAACGGGATCGCCTACTTCGTGTGGGTCGGAATCCCGGTCGTTCGCGATGGGCTCTCGCTCGGCTGGCCGCCGGCAGCATGGACCCTGGTCCTGTCCTGGCTGCTGCTCTTGTCGACCGGGGTCTCGATCACCGATCGATTCACGTCCCAGTTCCGCAAGTCCTGAGTCGGATCGGTCGGGTTGCCAGGGTGAAGGGGTGCCGGGCCGGCGGTACCGGCGGCGAGGGCGGCCCCGCACCAGGGGCAACGCAGGGTGGAGGCGCCGAGTCGGGCTCTACAAGCGTTACAGGTGCGGCCTTGGCTCGCCCGGGCTCCGAGATTCATGTGCAGCTCCTCCGGGCTGTTCGTGAGTGCCGGGCACAGCGCGAAAGGGCATGCAAATGCGAGCGGCCGGAAGCGCCGTGTTAGGCTCGAGGCATCGCCGCGAAACCCACGACCGTCGCCTCCTACCTGGACGCCCTGCCCGAGGATCGCCGGACCGCCATCGACACGCTGCGGAAACTCGTGCGCAAGTACATCCCCAAGGCGAGGGAGGACATGCAGTATCACATGCCAACCTTCGTGGTGGACGGGAAGTCGTTGCGAGGTGGTCCGCCCAGAGATTCTCCAGCGGTCAGCCCCCGACCTCCGGAACCTCGTCGCCGAGCAGGTCGCGATTGGCCTTGCGGACGAAGAGCAGGCCGATGCCGGCGTTGAAGACCAGGAAGAAATTGTGCTGGACGAAGCCGAAGGCGAACATCTTCGCGGGGTCCTGGTCGGGGAAGAGTACCGCCCAGAGTGAGATCGCGACCGCCCGGAACGGACCGGGAACCAGCGTTGCGCAGAAGATCAACGGCAAGAAGCCAAGCATGTCGAGCAGCGGAATCTCCACGCCGAACAGGGCGGCGCATTGCGAGTACACCCAGACGGCACTGATCAGGGCCGGTGAGCGGAGCAGCACGATCGTCAGGTAGTGGCCGATGTTGGCCTGGCGGAACGCATGGAAGAGATGGCGGTCGCGAAGCTCGACGCTCGCGAAGCGTTCGCTGCGAAAGAAGAACAGCACGGCACCGAGTACCAACATGGCGACGACGACGGCCCAGCGGATCGCGTCGAGTTCATCGGGCAGGACGTCCTTCGCAAAGGTCCAGCCGATGAAGCCCCAGCCGATCAGGTAGAAGGCTTCGCAGAACATGATGAAGACCATGCTCGAGCCGACCTGCCAGCCGGGAACGCCCCGGGTGCGATTCAGGTAGACCGCGATCGCACCCTTGCCGACCTGTTCGTTCAGCAGCGAGATGATGTACGAGCTGGCGCGGATCGGCAGCAAGCCCAGGTACGGAATCTTCGCGTTGAACCAGTTGACGGCTCGCCACAAGATGAGCGTGTCGATCACGAGGTAGAAGACCGAGTAGGGCACCATCCACGCGAGCCAGGTGGTCCACTCGACCGACTCGAAGATTGCACCGACGTAACTGACGACACTTTCGTCGCCGGCGCGTGCCGCCATCTTCCGATACATCCAAGCGAAGCACGCGAGCGTGATGAGCCAGGGGATGAGCTTCTGCCAGAGCGGCCTCTTGTGCGTTGGCTGCGTCGGGGTCTCAGGTGTGGCGGCGGCGGTCATGCATTCTCCCGAATGAAGGTGGCACGTAGGGTGTCGTCGAGCGCCGTGAGCTCGAGGCCCAGGATCCGGGCCGCCGGCGTCGGGTCGATGTCGTCGTCGTGTTCGAGGACGCCTAGCATCGCTCGCGTGAGCGGCGGGTCGTCGGAGTACCGTTCGGCGATACGCGCGAAGCCCTCCACGAGCGCTCGCGGAATCGGAACCACGCGCGGGCCATCGCTCCCCAGTATGGAAGCCACACGCTCCACCAGGCTGCGGTGAGGCAGTGCTTCCGGGCCGGCGAGGTCGAGGGCATGGCTCTCGCTGCCGTGGTCCGCAGCGGCGGCGCGGATGGCGGCGATGACGTCGCGTGTATCGATCGGTTGTTCCATCGAACGGCCCCCGCCGGTCAGCAAGGCGAATGGCGCCAGCGCCTTTCCGCGCAGCGCTGCCGCCGCAATCTCGCCCGGGCCGAGGACCATCGGCAACCGCAGCACCGTCGCGGGAACCGACCCGCCGAGCAGGCTCGCATCAGCGCGGCCCTTGGAAGCCAGACATGCATTGGCCGAACCCGGAGCCGCGCCCAGGATGCTGAGACTCACGATCCTCACCGCGCCGGCCTTCTCGCCGGCTCGCAGCAGACTCTCGGCGGTTCGCTCATGGGCGTCGACGTAGCGGGCGTTGGCGGTCTCCTTCAGGATCCCGACCAGGTGGACGAAGCTCGAGCAGCCTTCGCCGGCTTTGGCGAGCGCGGCTTCGTCCCGGTAGTCGAGGATCCGGATCTCCGGCTGGCCGATGTTTGGCAGGCTTCGGAGCTGCTCGGCAGCGCGTTCAGAGCGAACCACGGCGCGGGCGGCGAAGCCCGCAGAAGCCAGCGCAGCGAGCAGGGCCTGGCCGAGATGGCCGTTGGCACCGGTTACGAGGAGCGAATCGTCCGACACCGGCGCAACATACCACGGACGACAGACACCGAATGGGGGTATGCTGGACCTGCGCCCACCGAGAGAGCATGGAGATCATTCCCGAAAACGTCCTGGATCACATGGTGAAAGGCGTAAACCTCGTTCCGGGTCAGCTGCGCGATCAGTTCGACGGCCGGCCGCAGCTGTTGGTCTTCCTGCGCCATTTTGGCTGCACGTTCTGTCGGGAGACTGTTTCGGACCTCCGCAAGGCCGTTGCCGGCAACCCCGACTACCCGAGCGTCCTGTTCTTCTTCCAGGGCTCACGGCGCGAGGGCCGAGCCTTTCTGCGCCACTACTGGCCGGAAGCGCGCGCCATCGCCGACGAGGCGCTCGTCTTCTATGAGGCGTTCGGTGTGAATCGAGGAAGCTTCCTGCAGATGTTGGGGCCCGGGGTCTGGAACGCGAAGCGTCGGGCCAGACGGAAGGGACACGAGAACGGGGACTTGAACGGCGACATCTGGCGGCTCCCGGGAGTCTTCCTGGTACGCGGGGAGCGAATCCTCTGGCATCACGATTTCCGCCACGCGGCCGACCATCCCGACTTCCCGGCGATTCCCGACGAGGCCCATCTGGCGATGGCGGAGTGATGCGCCTAACGAGCCTGTTGCTGCTGAGCGCACTCGCGTGTGCGGGGACGCCCACTTCGGATCCCTTGTTCAGCGACCCTGCGATCGACCTGGGCCACCCGGCGCGCCTCTGGGAAGGAGGCTTCAGCAGTGGTGGCGAGCGACTCAACGCGATCGCCTATGAAGCGGCCGGCGCCGGCCCGCATCCGACCGCGATCCTGTTGCACGGGTTCCCGGGAAACGAACGCAATCTGGACCTGGCCCAGGCGCTTCGTCGCGCCGGTTTCAACGTCGTGTTCTTCCACTATCGCGGCGCCTGGGGAAGCGGCGGAGCATTTTCGTTCGCGAACGTCCTCGCGGATGTTCATGCGGTCGTCGAGCAGGTGCGAGACCCGGCCTGGGCCGCCGAGCACCGGGTCGAGCCGAGCGCGATCAGTCTCGTCGGACATAGCATGGGAGGTTTCGCCGCCCTCATCGCCGGCGCCGAGAACGAGGCGGTGGGCTGCATCGCGGCGCTAGCGGCGGCCAACCTCGGGGGACGAGCAGAAGCGCCGGACGCGGGAACGCTCGCTGCAACGGCGGAAGTTCTCGACGACTGGCTCGAAGGAAGGATCGTCGGGGCTTCCGGCGCCACTCTGCTCGCCGAATTGGGCCAGGAACCCGAACGTCTCGATGTGATGTCCCATCTCGACGGGCTCTCACAGAAGCCGTTGCTGTTGGTCTCCGGTTCCCGCGACGAAGTGGTTCCGTTGGCCGCGCTCTACGAACCCCTCGGTCAGGCATTGCGGTCGCGTCCGCGTCCGGTCGCCGCACTCGCGACCACGGTTCTCGATGCCGATCATTCGTTCTCCAGTCGGCGCATCGCGCTCGCCAGAGAAGTTGCCAGCTTCATGCGCGAGCACTGCGCTACTCCACGCTGACGTTCCCGGTCTGCTCGCCGAGTTCTCCCGCCGGTGCTTCGGCTTCGGCAAAGACCCGCTTCACGTTCGGATAGCGCTGCTTGATTCCCAGATCGATGGCGCGCACGGTGCGTTCGATGGCACCGGCGTCGAGCCGGTCCTCGAAGTCGATCGAGAGATTGACCAGCACGAACTCCGGCCCCATGTGCATCGTCAACACCTCGTCCACGCGCACGACGCCGATTTCTTCGGAAGCGATGGCCCGAATTCCCTCGATCACTTCGGGGTCCGCGCTCTCGCCACCACGTAGATCGTTGGATCCTTGCCGTAGCGGATCGCCTCGAACAAGTTCCGCTCGCCTCGAACCTGGTTGAACTCGCGGTAGGCGAGGGTCCAGGCAGCGCCCTCTACGACCATGGCAAAGGCGAGGATCGCGTAGCTCCAACCCACGCTGGTAATCGGCGTCGGGTGCCGGAGGTGTACGACACCTTCGTAGATGGACACGCCTGCGCCGAGTCCGAAGATCGACATCGCAACGACGAAGCTCCAAAAGTAGACCTCCTTCCCGTGGCCGAAGGGGAAGGCATCGTCGGCGGGTCGTCGCGCTCGGTGCAGGCCCAGCAACAAGAGCGCCTGATTGCCGGTATCGACGAGCGAGTGCACGCCCTCGGAGAACATGGCAGCGCTTCCGGTAATGCTCGCGACGACGAACTTCCCCACCGCAATCGCGGTGTTTCCAGCGAGTGCCGCGTAGATCACGGTGCGCGAAGCGGATGCCATGCTGCCTCCTCGACTCGATAGCCGACCGAGGCTACCGGGCAGCGCCCGCGCCGCTAGGCTCGCGGCCACAACGCGGTTCCGAGGGGACCCAAGCGAGGAGAGTCGACCGATGGACACGATCGAAGCCCTGATCGAGCAGCTGCAGAAGACCCTGGTCGAGTATGGCCCCAGTGTGCTCGGAGCCCTGGCCATCCTGGTGATCGGCTATTTCGCAGCCAAGATCCTGACCGCGTTCCTGAGGCGGGCGCTCACCCGTGCTGGCATCGATGAGACCCTGGTCCGGTTCGCGGCCAATATCTCGCAGATGGCGCTGATGGTGATGGTCCTGATCGCCATGCTCGAGCGGCTCGGCGTCAACACGACCTCGTTCGCGGCCGTGATCGCGGCGGCGGGGCTGGCGATCGGTCTCGCTTTCCAGGACTCGCTCTCGAACTTCGCTTCGGGCGTGCTCGTGATCGTGTTCAGGCCCTTCGGAGTCGGAGATTTCGTCGAGGCCGGCGGCGTGAGCGGCACGGTCGAAGAAGTCCAGATCTTCACGACGATCTTGAAGACGCCGGACAACAAGCGCGTCATCGTCGGGAACTCGGCCGTGACCGGCGGAAGCATCACCAACTACTCGGCCAACGCGACCCGACGCGTCGATCTGTCGATCGGGATCGGATACGCCGACGATATCGCCAAGGCTCGCCGAATCATCCAGGGGATTCTCGACGAAGATCAGCGGGTGCTCTCGGAACCGGAGCCGGTGATTCTGGTGTTGGAACTCGCGGACTCGAGTGTGAACTTCGCGGTCCGCCCGTGGTGTGCCACCGGCGACTACTGGGGTGTCTACGCCGACGTGACCGAGAAGATCAAACTCGCCTTCGATGCAGAAGGCGTCTCGATCCCGTTCCCGCAGACGGACGTGCACCTGCATGCGGTCCCATCCAACGGAGCGGCCTGAATCAAGGGCGCGTCGCTCGCGGGGTGGGTCGATCGAGCTGGCCCACCCCGCGCTACGTCGCCCTAACGGTTCGCGAGGGAGTCGCGGATCTCGGTCAGGAGCTGGATGTCCTTGGGCGGCGCGGCCGGGGGCGCCGCCTCCTCCTCCTTCTTCATGCTGTTCATCGCCCTGATCACCATGAAGATGGCAAACGCCACGATCGTGAAATCCATCACGGTCTGGATGAAGTTGCCGTAGTTCAGGGTAACGGCGGCTGCGTCTCCCTGGGCTTCGACGAGGGTTGCCGAAAGACTGGTGAAATCGACACCGCCGAGGATCAGTCCAATCGGGGGCATCAGGACGTCGTTGACGAACGATGTCACGATCTTCCCGAACGCACCTCCGATGACGATGCCTACTGCCATGTCGACCACGTTGCCGCGCATCGCGAAGTTCTTGAACTCACCTGCCAGACTCATTTGTTCTCCGTTCTCTCGAGAAGGCGAGCGCCATCATCGGGCGCCGGTAAAACCTATCACGCAGGCCCGCGGCGCGAGCCCCGTTTGGAGAACGCGAGCACGTGTCTCAGGCTCGGGGTGATTCTGCCCCTGGGTTGTCGGAGGGCGCCAAGGAGATCACGATCGACTTGTACGCAGGCGTGAAGCTCTTGTCTGCGAACTGGTCGGCCGGGACCAACGCGTTCGCTTCCGGGAAGTAGGTGACCGCGCAACCGCGCGGGACGTCGTAGCTCCGGGCCCGGAAGCCATCCACCCGACGGGTCTGTTCCGCATCTCCGCGCCCGAAGTGACTGGTGATCCGAAGTGGCTGATCCGCAACGATCCCGAGCTGCTGCATGTCTTCGCGATGGAGCAGAATCACACGGCGGTTGCCGTGGATTCCGCGATATCGGTCGTCATCGGAATAGATCGTCGTGTTGTACTGGTCGTGGCTTCGCACGGTCATCATCAACAGGCGGCCTTCGGGAACATCGATCGTGGGCAATCGGGGGCGCATGAAGCGCGCCTTCCCGTCGAAAGTCTCGAAGCGGCGCTCGGCCGGCGGACGAGGCAGCACGAACCCGCCCGGGTTGGCGACGCGTTCGTTGAAATCCTCGAAGCCGGGCACTATGGCTTCGATGCGATCGCGCAGCTGGTCGTAGTTCGCAACGAGGTTCTCCCACGGTGTGTTCGTCTTCTCACGAAGCGTCGCCCGTGCGATACCGGCGATGATGCTCGGCTCACTACGCAGCTGGGGCGAAGCCGGCTCGAGGCGGCCCTGGGAGCGATGGACGCATGACATCGAGTTTTCAACGGTGACGAACTGGGGACCGCTGCGTTGGACATCGCGCTCGGTCCTGCCGAGGCACGGCAAGATGAGCGACTCGCGACCGGTGAGCAGGTGGGTGCGATTCAATTTGGTCGCGACGTGAACGGTCAATCGGCAGCGGTTGAGCCCGGCTTCGACGTAGGGCGTATCGGGCGTCGCGACCGCGAAGTTCCCGCCCATTCCGAGGAAGACGTCCGCCTCGCCCCGATGGAGGGCGTGCATCGCTTCGATCGTGTTGAAGCCTGCCTTGCGCGGCACCGGGAACCCGAACTCGTTCTCCAACGCCGCAAGGAATCGTTCCGGCGCTCTCTCCCAGATGCCCATGGTTCGATCGCCCTGCACGTTGCTATGTCCGCGCACCGGGCAAGGCCCTGCACCGGGCTTCCCGAGGTTCCCGCGAAGCAGCAAGAGGTTCATGACCTCTTGCACGTTCTCGACACCGAAGCGGTGTTGCGTCAGGCCCATCGCCCAACATGCGATGACGCGGTTCGAGCGGGCGTAGAGCTCGGCGAGGGCGCGCATCTCATCGCGGGAGATTCCGGAATCGTGCTCGAGCGCGGCGTCGTCGATTTCGTCGAGATCGTTCGCAAACGCATCGAAGCCGGAGCAGTGGGCTTCAATGAACTCGCGGTCGAGGATTTCACCGGGTCGCGCCTCCTCGAGGGCCAGGAGCTGCTTCATGATTCCCTTCAGCAGCGCGATATCACCACCGACCTTGACCCTCACGAACTGGTTCGCGAGTTCGGTTCCGTTCCCGATGATTCCCGAGAATTCTTGGGGATGTTTGAAGCGCACCAGCCCGCGCTCGCGAAGTGGATTGATGCTCACGATCTTGCAGCCCCGCCGCGCCGCTTCCTGGAGCGTCGTGAGCATGCGAGGATGATTGCTGCCGGGGTTCTGGCCGATCACCAGAATCAGATCGGCGAGCTCGAAATCGTCGAGCCCGACCGTTCCCTTTCCGATTCCGATCATCTCGGTCAGCCCGGTGCCGCTCGATTCGTGGCACATGTTCGAACAATCCGGAAGGTTGTTCGTGCCGAATTCCCGGGCGAACAGTTGCCACAGGAACGCGGCTTCGTTGCTGGTCCGGCCGGAGGTGTAGAAAACGGCGCGGTCCGGGGAAGCGAGCCCTCGCAAGGTCTCGCCAATGCGGCCGAACGCGTCGCCCCACGAGATCGGCTCGAAGTGCGCCGAGCCCGGACGCAGGATGACCGGCTCGCCGATCCGGCCCTGCGCTTCGAGCCAGCGGTGGCTCTGTTGGCGCAGGGCCGCAACCGGTGACGACAGGAAGAATTCGCGCTCGATTCGCTTGGTGGTGGTCTCGTGGCTGACGGCCTTGGCGCCATTCTCGCAAAACTCGATGGCGCCGCGGTCCGATCCCTCTGGCCAGGCACAGCCGGGGCAATCGAAGCCGCCGACCTGGTTGACGATCCTGAGCGCTGGCAACGCGCGCGCAAGTCCTGCGCGACGGGCATGCCTGGCCGTCTGTACGATCGCCTCGATGCCACCCGCCGCCTTGTCATCGGACATCCCGGAAGTCTACCGGTCGTGGGGACAGGCTGCGCTGCTAGCGGCGCTCGCACCTCCGCCGCTGGCGCCCGAACAGGAGCAAACCACCGAGCCCCGTGAGCAGGAGCAGCGCATGGCTCGGCTCGTCGACGAGAATCATCCCGGCGGCACCCGCATTGAATCCGACCGGTAGCTGCGTTGCCGCGCTGTACTGTGCGCCCGTCAGATTGGCGCCAGCCAGGTTGAGCGCACCCGATAGATTGGCGCCGAAGAGAACGGTGTTGGAGAGGTTGGCGTTGTTGAGGTTCGCGCCGGTGAAGTTCGAAAGATCGAGCGTGGCGCCGGTGAAGTTCGTGCGCCGGAGGTCGGCATTGGTCCAGATCGTTCCGACGGCGCGGGCCCCCAGGAACGTGGCGCGTTGAACCCGCGCCCCGTTGAAGCTCGCTCCGTCGAGCGTCGTACCATTGAGTATGGCTTGCCGCAGATCGGTGGGAGCCAGCGTGAAGATCGAGATATCGAAGAACCCCCCGATGAAACTGGTCCCGGTGAAGTCGGTGCGTCGCAGGTCCGAGCCGTTGAGCGTGATGTTGCCGAGTACCTCACCCGTGTGGGTCTCATTGCGGTGGTTCTCGTCGAAATGGAGGCCACCCGGCGTGAGGGGGCCAGCATGGCCGGCGAGCGAAACCAGGAGGATCCAGGGGATCAATGCGAGCGCGCGGAAGACGCGAGCCTGAAATCCGGGGAGGGAGGGCATCAAGAGTTCTCATCGGTCTCGTAGCCGGCATCCTTGAGCGCCCGCGGGCCCCGAGTGCGTGTCCCTCGCCCGGGAGCCGGCTCATTGGCTCCGATCAGGTCAGTACGCAAGACTGCGGCACGTAATCCGATTCGAGGGGGATCCGTGAAACGGCGTCTGCTTGACCTGCATCTGTATCTGGGCCTGTTATGCGCACCCTACCTGGTGGTCTACGGGGTATCGGCAATCTCGTTCAACCACGACTGGGTCACCACACCCTGGACGAGCGAATGGGAAGCCTCGGCAACCGGCAACTCGTCGGCAACGGATGCCGAGCAGGCGGACGAGGTGCAACGAGCCCTGGGTCTGTGGGGCTTCATTCCGGCCAAATCAGTCGCTCGAGACGAAGCAAGCCGGCTGAGTTTCGTGGTGAATCGCCCTGGGCGCAGCTACCGCGTCTCCTGGTCCGCCCAGCAATCGAGCGCGCGGATCGAGGAAACCCACCGGGGTGTGGTCGATGTGCTTCGCGGGCTCCACGGGTTGCGAAGGATGAATGGCGCACCCCTCTCCGTGGCCTGGGGGCTCTACTCGGAACTCTCGGTCTGGGTCATGATATTTGCCGTCGCGACCGGAATCTATCTCTATTCCTCGCGGGGCGATTGGATCGGGTGGTCGTTGTTAGGTGGCGGGAGCGCTGTCTTCGCCGCGCTCGCAGTGGCGGTCTGGTAGCCATGTACAAGACGATTCGTTGGATCCACGGACAGTTGGCACTGGCGCTCGCCCTGGCTGTCTTGATGTACGCAGTCAGCGGTTGGTTCATCGAGTACGGGCGCCTGTTCTTCCCGCAGACGCCGACCGTGAACGAGACCCACAACGTCGCCGAACTCTCAGCGAGCGCGGCTCTGGAGGATGAGGGAGCGGCGCGCCGGGCAGCGTTCGCCATCCGCGACGCGCTCGACCTTCCCGGGCGGTTGGTGGAGATCCGGGCCCAGGCGCCGGGCTGGGTGGCGCGTTTTGCATCGGCCTCCCAGCGCACGCGAGTCGCCTGGTCACCGGGACGTCCCGAGGTCAGGCTCGAAATCCGCCCGGCAAGCTTCGGCCCCTCCTTGACGACGCTCCACCGTGTCCACGGTGCCAGTGGCGGACCCGCCTACTTCCTGTTCGCCGTCGTCGTCGATCTCGTCGGCGTGGCCATGATCCTCTACGCGATCACGGGCGTGATCTTGTGGTGGAAACTGAAGCGCAAGAAGCGGCTCGGGCTGAGTCTGTTGGCTGCCAGCTCCGCCTTCACGTTGGGCTGGATCGCGGTGCTGGCGTGGGGCCCGTGAGTTGAGGGCCCTGCTCGTGCTACTGGGCGCCGCCGCGTTGGGCGCCGGGCCTGCCGCCGCCCATGAGGCGACGCGACCGGACACCGTCCCCGTGAGGTTCGCGGTGGCCGGCCCCCCGGCAGGGGAAGCCGCCCCCGAGACGCTCGGTCGTCTGATCCTTCGTCCCGTGGATGCTTCCGGGACTCCATCGGCCGCCAACGTTCGCATCACCTCTCTGGAGACCGCGAGCCCGATCGAACTCAGCGAACTCTACAGCCGACCGAATGGCTGGCATGCCCAGGCCGAAGCCCGACTCCTGACGGTGCGCGCTGGGAGGTACCGCGTCGAGGCGTTCCGGGGCATCGATACTGAACTGGCCGAGGCCGTGGTAGAGATTTCGGCCGGCAGCGAGCCTGTCGAACTGGTGCTCCCGCTGGTGCATCTGCAGCAGCAGACACGTTGGCTCGAGGGGAACACGCATCTTCATCTCGGCGACGTATCGCTCGAGCGAGCCAAGGATTATCTACAGGTGGTCGGCGCGACCGATGGCCTCGATTTCGTCTGGGTGAGCCATCTCACCCGCACGGGCGCCGACCATCGCTATGCGAGCAACCTTCTCGATGTCCGGACGACGCACGCGCTCGATACAGAACAGACCCGGTTCGGTTGGGGGCAGGAACATCGCCACAATTTTCCACCCAACCTGAACGGCTACGGCCACGCATTGCTGCTGGAGATCCCCGAGACGATCGAGCCCGTCAGTCTCGGTCGCGTGCTGGCGGCGGCGGCGACGGATGGGGTGCCATTACGCGGAGTCATGGCGCGTGCTCGGACACTCGGCGGCACCGTGCTGTGGGCGCACAACGATGTGGGCTTCGAGGACATCCCGTCGTGGTTGGGCGGTTTCGTCGACGTCCAGAACGTCTGGGACGGCGGTTCGCCGCTCGGCCTCGAGGGGAGCGTCTACCGGTATCTCGATATCGGGCTGGACGTCCCGTTATCGTCCGGAACCGATTGGTGGGTTCGTTCCCTCAGTCGGGTGCGCGTCGACGGAAATGGGTCTGCGACGCGCGCGAGTTTCCTTGCTGCACTCCGCGCCGGCCGTTCGACGGTCACCACGGGGCCCCTTCTCGATCTTCGGGTCGATGGTGCCGGTCCGGGGCAGAGTGTCGCGCTCGCCGCAGCCGGAACGGTGCGGGTCCAGGCAGAAGCGCTGAGCCGGGTCCGCTTCGAAGCGCTCGAGCTGCTACGCGACGGCCGCGTGATCGCGCGGCGGGAGCCCGAGGCGGTCGCCGGCCATTGGGAGGCCCACATCGACGAACGCGTCGCGGTCGCAGGGAGCGCTTGGATGGCAGTCCGGGTTCCGCTCGGGGCGCTACCGACCGAGTTCGGCGGACCCCTCCTGGCCCACTCATCCGCCGTCGAGATCGAGGTCGCGGGTGCGCGGCGCTTCGATCCGGTCGTGGCGCGGGGGTTGGTGCTGGAGATGGATTGGAATCGACGAGAGATTCTGCGACGCGGGGTGTTCGCCGACGAGGAAGAGACGGCCACGGTAGTCGGCCTGTACGATGAGGCGATCGAATCGCTCGAAGCGCGGCTTCCGTTGCTCGAGCGACTGCGTTCGATTCTCACGCGGTGGCTGCGCACCATGCGGAGCTGGGTGTCCGGCCTGCTCTGAGCTCCGGCAGGCGACCTTGCTAGGCGACGCGCTCGGTTGCGCCATAGACGTTCAGGCGGCGGCCGCGCAAGAAACCGACCAGGGCGATACCGGCGTCGCCGGCCAGTTCGATGGCCAGCGATGATGGCGCCGAGACCGCGGCGACCAACGGAATCCGTGCGGCCAACGCCTTCTGCACGATCTCGAACGACGCGCGCCCGGATACGACGAGCCCGACGCCAGAGAGAGGCAGCCGCGAAGCTTCGGCCGCCATGCCGATCACCTTGTCGACGGCGTTGTGGCGGCCGACGTCCTCTCTTACCGCAACGGCCCCACCCAGTGTCAGCAGCCGGCCGTCTGGCGAGAACAGGCCAGCTGCGTGCAAGCCGCCAGTGGCGTCGAAGACGGGTTGGTCGCTTCGCAGCCGCTCGGGGAGCGCGTAGAGCCCGCCCGCCGGGAAGTGCGTGCCGTCGTGCAGGGGCCCCGATACCGCCAGCGCGTTCTCGAGCGTTGCCTTGCCGCAAACCCCACAGCTCGAACTCGCGAACAAGTTGCGTCTCAAACGCTCGAGGTCGACGCTCACGTCCTTGCGCAGCGTCACGCGGACCACGTTGTCCAGAGCGGTCGGGTCCGAAACTTCCGAAGCATGGTGGAGGGATTCGATCTGCCCTGGATTCTCGACGATGCCTTCGGTGAGCAAGAACCCACGCACCAGATCGAGATCGTGGCCGGGTGTTCTCATCACGACGGCAAGCGAGACGCCGTTGACGCGGATCTCGAGCGGCTCCTCGCGAGCGACCTGGTCCGAGACGCCTTCGTGGCCGCCGTCAGCGAATCGCTTCAGGAGGACCTCGCGCACCGCTTCGTCGTTCATGAGCTCGAAGTTAGCGGTGCCACCCGCGCCAGGAACTCACGCCAAGCCTGCCAGTAGCTTTCGCCGCCGACAGCGCGTGTGTCGTTGTTGCCGAGTTCGCGGAGACTCGCCGCATTGGCGAGGCGCCGAGAGGCGTCTCCAGCGTTTCCGTGCAGGAACAAGATGGCGCGATCAGGGCCGGCGCCATCGGCCGCCGGTGGGGCGCCCAGCCAATAGCCGTGGATGCGAACCTGGTCCTCGGTCTCGATGAAGACATCCTCGGCGCCGAACTCGTCCACCGGTCGCGAAGGACGCGGTCCAGGCTGAAAGATGAGACGTTCGACGAGGGTCATGAGACCGATAGCGAGGAGTGCGGCGACGGCCGTGCCGAGCAGCAGCAACCCGCCGAGCCTCCGCATGCTAGCCCGGGCTAGTCCATGCCCAGCTCGAGCCGCGCGGCATCGGTCATCATCGCGGGGCTCCACGGCGGCTCCCAGACCAGGTCGAGGGAGACATCCGCCACGCCGGCAACTCCGCGCGCCTTCATCTCGACCTCGGGAGGCAAGGTCTCGGCAACCGGACACATGGGTGACGTCAGTGTCATGCGGATCGCGACGTTGCAGTCCTCGGCGACGTCGATGTCGTAGATCAGTCCGAGCTCATAGATGTCGATCGGAATCTCGGGGTCGTAGACCGTCTTCAGGATCTCGATCACGCTCGCCTTGACCTGTTCCGGTGTGCGCGCGTGCTGCTCTTGGCCTTCACTCATGGGGACTTCCTACTCGGTCTTGGCGGTTTCGTCGCCGTTCATGGCGGCGTGCAGGGTGTGCCACGCGAGCGTGGCGCACTTGACGCGCATCGGGAATTCACGGACGCCGGCGAAGACCATCAGCTTGCCAACGCCATCGACGTCGGGTTCCTGGGTCGGATCGCTGGTCACGAGTTCCCGAAAGCGCCCGAAGAGGGCGTCTATCTCAGCCACGGGCTTGCCCTTGATGGCTTCGGTCATCATCGAAGCCGAGGCCGTGGAGATCGCGCAGCCGGAGCCCTGGAAGCCCACGTCGGACACGATGCCATCGTCCGACAGCGAGAGTTCGATCGTTACTTGATCGCCGCAGAGCGGGTTGTGCCCGTCCGCTTCGTGGGTCTTCGCGTCCACCGCGCGAAAGTTCCGCGGCTGCTTGTTGTGGTCGAGGATCGTCGTCTGATAGAGCTCTCGAAGTTCCGACATCAGGCGAAAAGCTCCAGGCACATTCGGATCGCGTCGGCGAGCCGGTCGAGATCCGAACGATCGTTGTAGACGCCTAGCGAAGCGCGTGCCGTAGCGGGAACCTGGAAGCGGTTCATCAGCGGTTGGGCACAATGATGCCCGGCTCGAATCGCGACGCCCTCACCATCGAGAATGGTGCCGACGTCGTGGGGGTGAACGCCATCGACGACGAACGAGACGACGCCCGTCTTTTCCTTCGCCGTCCCGATGATCCGGACCTCCGGGATCTCCTCGAGGAGCGCGGTGCCGTAGTGCAGCAGGTCGGCCTCGTGCGCCTCGACGTTGGCCATGCCGAGTTCGCTGAGATAATCGATGGCGGCGCCGAGACCGATGGCGCCGGCGATGTCCGGCGTGCCGGCTTCGAAGCGTTCCGGGGCGCGCGCGAAGGTCGTCTCTTCGAATGTCACCTGTTCGATCATCCCGCCACCGGTCTGGTAGGGCAGCATCTGGTCGAGGATCTCGCCGCGCACGTAGAGGACGCCGATCCCGGTCGGGCCGTAGAGCTTGTGTCCGGAGAACGCCAGGAAGTCGCAGTCGAGTTCCTGGACGTCCACTTCGAAGCGCGGCACCGACTGGGCAGCGTCGAGAAGCACCGGCACACCGCGGTCGTGGGCGAGCCGGATGATGTCGCGCACCGGGACGTGCGTCCCGATCGCGTTGCTGACCTGTGCGCAGGCGACCAGCTTGGTGCGCTCGGAGAGCAGTGCTTCGTAGGCGTCGAGATCGAGGGCGCCATCGTCATCGACGGGGATCACCTTCAGCTGCGCGCCCTTCTCGAGGCAAAGCTGTTGCCAGGGCACGAGATCGGCGTGGTGCTCGAGGGCGCTGACGATGACCTCATCACCCTCACTGACGTTGGAGCGGCCATAAGACCAGGCCGCGAGGTTGATCGCCTCGGTGGCGTTGCGCACGAAGATGATCTCGCGGGCTTCGGCAGCACCGACGAAGGCGCGCACCTTGTCGCGGGCTTGCTCGTGCAGGCGCGTGGCCGTCGCCGAAAGTTCGTAGACGCCGCGATGGATGTTGGCGTAGTCGTTCGCGTAGAAGTGCGAGATCGCGTCGATCACGGCCTGGGGTTTCTGTGCACTGGCGGCGGTGTCGAGATAGACGAGCGGCTTGCCCCGCATCGTCCTCTGGAGGATCGGGAAATCCTTGCGAACGAGTCCCGGGTCGAGGCTCATTGTTCAGCACCGGTCGCGAAGCGTGCGACGAAGTCGGCGGTCAATGCTTCACCCAGCGGTTGTCCCGGGAGCGCGGCCAGGATCTCGGCAGCGAAGCCGCGGGTCAGCAGGGCACGCGCCTCGCGTGCACCGATTCCTCGGGCGCGCAAGTAGAAGAGTGCCTCTTCGTCGATTCGACCGATCGCCGAACCGTGGCTGCATTTCACGTCGTCGGCGTAGATCTCGAGCTGCGGTTTGGTGTCGATCTCGGTGCCGTCGGAGAGCAGCAGGTTCGGGTTCTGTTGGCTGGCGTCGGTCTTCTGGGCGTCGGGTCGGACCACGACGCGGCCCCGGAAGACGCCGCGGGAATCGTCGGCCAGGATACCCTTGTAGAGTTCTCGACTGGTTCCGTTGGGGACCGCGTGGTCGACCAGTGTGTGGTTGTCGATCAGCCGCTCGCCGGTTCCGACGTAGAGGCCATGCATCGTGCAATCGGCGCCAGCGCCGGCGAGTACAGCAGTCAGGTCATTGCGGATCAGGCGCCCGCCTAGCGTCACTACATGAGAGGCGAATCTCGAGTCGCGCTCCAGATGGACCGCGAGGTTCGCGATGTGGATGTCGCTGTCGTCCTCGCGTTGAAGCACGGCGAGTTCGAGGTGGGCATTCTCGCCGACCCGCACCTCGGTCACCGCGTTCGTGACATGTGGGCGACCGCCGGCCACCGAGACATGGTCTTGCACGACGATCGCGTGACTTCCAGCGCCAGCTTCGATCACGACCCGGGGGCTCGAGATCAACGAGGCTTGCGGCGATGAAGAAACGAACACCAGATGGATCGGATGTTCGACCTGGGCGCCGGCGGGGATTCGCACGATCACACCATCGTCGAGAAGCGCGGCATTGAGCGCCGCGAAGGGATGCAGCTTCACGTCGACGAGCGAGCCCAGGACGGGACTGCCCGCTGAAAGGGGCAGCAGCTCGACATCGCCGGTAGGCAAGCCGAACAACTCGTTGCGCGGACGACCGTTGGCGAACACCGCGAGTCCGCAGGCGAAGACCGGCGTCGCCAGCGCCTCGACCAGTGCCCGGTCCACGGGGGCTTCCGCGATGGGTAGTTCGAGCGTGAGATTCGATAGTGGCGCGAGATGGGTGTAACGCCACTCCTCGAGCTTCGTGTGCGGCAGGCCAGTGGTCCGGAATGCCTCTCGCCCGGCGCTCCGCAGCGCTCCGAGCGGAGCTTCGTCACGTGCTCCGCTGATCTCGGCCGCGTCGCACAGCGCGCGCAACCGCTCGTTGGTGGCATCCAGGGACGTCACGCCGAAGCGCCCTCCTCGAGCCAGCTGTAGCCCTTCTCTTCCAGTTCGTGGGCGAGTTCCTTGCCGCCCGAGCGCTGGATCCGACCCTCGGCGAGGACGTGCACGTGGTCGGGGACGATGTAGTCGAGCAAGCGCTGGTAATGCGTGATGACGAGCATCGAGCGGTTCTCGTCGCGCAGCGCATTCACCCCGTTCGCGACCACGCGCAGGGCATCGATGTCGAGACCCGAATCGGTCTCGTCCAGGATCGCCAGCTTCGGTTCGAGCAGCAACATCTGCAGCACTTCGTTGCGCTTCTTCTCGCCGCCCGAGAAGCCCTCATTCACCGAGCGCCCCATCAGATCCTTCGGCATCTCGACGATGGCCATCTTCTCCTTGGCGAGGGAGAGGAAATCGATGGCGTCGAGGGATTCCTCGCCTCGGTGCTCGCGGATCGCGTTGACCGAGGCCTTCAGGAAGTAGTTGTTCGTGACCCCGGGGATCTCGACCGGGTACTGGAACGCGAGGAAGATGCCCTCACGTGCACGCTCCTCGGCTTCGAGTTCGAGCAGATTCTTCTCTTCGTAGCGGACTGCACCGTCCGTCACCGTGTAGCCGGGTCGCCCGGCGAGGACGCCGGCGAGCGTGCTCTTGCCGGACCCGTTCGGCCCCATGATCGCGTGGACTTCACCGGGCCGAATCGTGAGATCGATCCCGTTCAGGATCTGGGCATCGCCGGCGCGCGCATGCAGGTTCTGGATTTCTAGAAGTGTGTCGCCCATCGTGCTAACCCACCGCTCCTTCGAGACTTATACCGAGCAATTTCTGTGCTTCCACCGCGAACTCCATCGGGAGTTCTCGCAGGACTTCGCGGCAGAAGCCGTTCACGATCATCGAGATCGCATCCTCTTCCGACAGGCCGCGCTGCATGCAGTAGAAGAGCTGGTCCTCGCCGATCTTCGAGGTGGTCGCTTCGTGCTCGACGGTCGAGCTCGCGTTCTTTACCTCCAGGTAAGGGAAGGTATGCGCGCCGCATTGGTCGCCTAGCAACAGTGAATCGCACTGGCTGTAGTTCCGTGCACCATGGGCCTTCGGTCCGATACGCACCAGCCCGCGGTAACTCTGTTGCCCGCGTCCGGCGCTGATGCCCTTCGAGATGATCGTCGACTTCGTGTTCTTGCCGATGTGGATCATCTTCGTGCCGGTGTCGGCCTGCTGCATGTTGTTGGTCAATGCCACGCTGTAGAACTCGCCCACGGAATCATCGCCCTGGAGGATGCAGCTCGGGTATTTCCAGGTGATTGCGGAACCGGTTTCGACCTGGGTCCAGCTGATCTTCGAACGGCGCCCACGGCAAGCGCCGCGCTTGGTGACGAAGTTGTAGATGCCGCCCTTGCCGTCCTTGTCGCCCGGGTACCAGTTCTGGACCGTCGAGTACTTGATCTCGGCGTCATCGAGGGCGACGAGTTCCACCACCGCCGCGTGGAGCTGGTTCTCGTCGCGCATCGGTGCTGTGCACCCCTCGAGGTAGGACACGTAGGCGCCTTCCTCCGCGATGATGAGCGTGCGCTCGAACTGCCCGGTTTCCTGGGCGTTGATCCGGAAGTAGGTCGAGAGCTCCATCGGGCAGCGCACGCCCTTGGGTACGTAGGCAAAGCTGCCATCGGAGAAGACGGCCGAGTTGAGCGCCGCGTAGAAGTTGTCCGAGTAAGGCACCACCGAGCCCAGGTACTTGCGAATCAGCTCCGGATGTTGCTTCACGGCTTCGGAGAAGGAGCCGAAGATGATGCCCTGCTTTTCGAGTTCGGCCTTGTAGGTGGTGGCGACCGAGACGCTGTCGAACACCGCGTCAACCGCGATCTTCACGCCTGCGAGCCGCTCCTGTTCGGCGAGCGGGATGCCGAGCTTGTCGTAGGTGGCGCGGATCTCGGGATCGACATCGTCGAGGCTCTCGAGCTCATCACGGGGTTTCGGCGCCGCGTAGTAGTACATGTCCTGGTAGTCGATCTTCGGGAACGTGACGTTCGCCCAGGTCGGCTCATTCTCTTCCGCGAGCATCTGCAGGAAGCGGCGGTAGGCCTTCAAGCGCCATTCGAGCAACCATTCCGGCTCTTCCTTCTTGGCGGAGATGAGGCGAACGGTTTCCTCGGAGAGTCCCTTCGGGATTCGCTCCTGCTCGACGTCGGTGACGAACCCGTACTCGTACTCTTTCTCGGCGAGGAGTTCGATTTCGGTCTGGGTGCTCTGGGTCATCTTGTTATTCCGCTCGCTGCGCCGCGGCGCTGGAAGCGCTTTCGATTCCGATCAGCGGCGCGGAACCCGGCTTTACGAGTTCTGCCAGTGTCACGTTGGCCAGTGCGGCGAGCACAGTGCTGTTGATGCGCTGCCAGGGTTCGCGCACCGTGCAGCGCTCTTCCTGATCGCAATGGCCGGGGCCGGCGGTGCAATCCATCAGCGCGACACCACCTTCCAGGGCCTCGAGGAGTTCGGCCACGGTCACGTCGGCGGGATCGCGTAGCAGGCTGTAGCCGCCCTTCGAGCCACGTTGGCTGCGCAGGAGTTCGGCGCCGGCCAGCGTCTTGAGCATCTTGCTGACGACCGGCATCGGGAGCGCCGTGGTCTCCGCCATCTCACGAGCGTTCAGCGTCGTGCCCGCGGGTTCCTGGGCGAACCGCGCGAGCAGCACGATCCCGTAGTCGGTGAGCTTGCTGATTCGGAGCACGCGAAACCTCGGGCCGATCAGGCGAGCTGGAACAGCCGGGAGGAGGGGAGGAGGAAACGAACGGCCCAAAGATAGGGGACCGAATCGGTCCAGTAAATACCGTACCGCTACCGTCCCGATTCGAGCCCCGCGGGGATGTCGGTCAGTAGCGGTCGGAGCGTGCCAATCCCGTCATGATTCCAATCGAGGCCGGGGGTCTGCATGGTTCCGAGCCTCGCCCGACGCGGCGCGAGCCTGGCCGTCATTTCCTCGAAACCGGGAGCGAATCCGACGCTCGAGAGATGCTCGCGCACGGGGATGAGTGCCGTGGCGAGATGCGCGGCGTCGGAAACCGGCACAACCCGGATGAAGCGGTACAAGGGGCAGGGCCGCCAGGCGGCGTCAGCCTCGCGCACCACGGTCCAATCCTCTCCGGCCAGGACCCGAACGGGTTCCCCCGCAGCCTGGCGAATTTCGGCGGCCGAGCGTTCGTGGCGCAGGGCGGCCGCCGCCTCCAGCGGAACCTCGCCGCGGGGCACGTCTGCCTGGTTGGCCAGCGCCATCGCGAGGCCGTCGGCCCAGTCATCCGCGTGACTCAACGCGAAGACGGCAACCGGCGAAAGGCAGCCGAGCTGATCCCAGAGCGTGAGGTCGAGGGCGAGCCCCGCCAGGGTCTCGGGTGACGGCGCAGCCCCGACCACGGCGACGGAGAGGCGATGGCCGTAACCCGCGAACCGTGTGCCCGGCGGCAGCCGCTGCCGGATCGTGGCGATGCTGGCGTCGCTTCCCGAGGCGACGACGGCATCCGCCGCGAGAAAGCGCGTGAGTGCGCGGGTGTCTCCTCGCTCGAACTCCACGACCTCGAGGCACGCGCCTAACAATGGATCGAGGGCAGAGATGCCGGCCCGAAGCAGTCCGGCCGTGATCGGGTCTCGCTGCGCCGGCCGGATTCGGACCGTCGATCCCAGCAACAGCGGCATGAGCATCGCCTCGATCGTGGGCATCGGGATCGCGCCGGCAGCAATCACGGCCGTGGTACGCGGACATCTCTCGGGGTCGACGGCGCCGCCGAGTTCGCTCCGAAGCAGTGGACCCACTCCCTCCTCTCGCCAGCGACCGAAGGCCAGCGCGAGACCTCGCCCAAGATTCTCGCCGCCGAAACCCGTTGTCTCCGGAAGTCCCGCATCCAGTTGCGTGCGAAGCGGAGAATTCGCGCGGTCGAGCTCCGCCAGGATCGCTTCGACCCGCTCCGCTCGGGCGTCGAGCGGAAGCGCGCGCAGCTGGTCGCCGGCAGCCTCGAGCTTCTCGTGTCCGTCTTCGAGGTCAGGCATCGGAACCGAGCATCTCGTCGGCGGCAATGGAGCAGCCACGTTCTTCGGCTCCGGCATCCCTCCCCTCGACCACGAACCCGGCGCCATCTTGCACCCTATGGCCGACTTCAACCCTGTGGCCAAGGTCGGCGGTGGCGATGGCCGCCACGCTCCCGGTATTCGCAAGATCGACGATCTCGATCATGCCGCGCTCGCCAACGGTCTTCTCCTCGCCGGTCGTCGGGTCGACGATGCGGACCCGCACCCAGGGCGGTACGCGCTTGTGGAGCGCGCCGGGCTCGTCGAGGCTCGCGTCGTAGAACTGACTGCCGAGTTCCGTCATGCCGTACTGATTGATCATGCGTTGCCGTGGGATCCCGAGGCGGAATTCCAGCTCGGCATACAGTTCCTCGCGGCCACGTTCACGGGCCCTTCCCTTGAAGCCACCGGTCTCCATGACCCTCGTCCCGGCCGGAAGCCCCAGCCGGATGCCACGGCCCGCCAGATCGTCGAGCCAGTGAACGAATGCAAAGGCCGTCCCGCATAACAATACGGGCTGGTCGATCTTCTGCGCTGCTTCGAGCAGTGAAGCGACAGCCAGCGTTCCGTCGCGGACGAAGAAACCGCCAGCCTCGTTTCCACGCCGCCGATTCATCACCTCGAACATGTGCGAGAGCGAGGAGTCCGCTGCTTCCCGTGCCGAGGGCGCCAGGATCCAGATGGGAATCCGTTCGCCAGGAGCGAGGTCCGGCAGCAGGCCGCGCTCGAAGCTCGCCGTGAGTGAGGCCTCGTAGAGCGCGAGTGTGTCCAGGTGGAGTTCGCCGCGACCGGCGGCGGTGTTGCTGGTGCCGCTGGTGCGGAAGACCTTGATTTCGTCCGCCAGATCGAAACAGCGGAGCGGAAGTTCCTTGAAGGCACCCGTCGGAACGGTCGGGATCTCCTGCCATCGAGAGATGCCAGGCGGGGTCGCCCCGCGGCCCTCGCAAAAGCGCCGGTAGGGATCGCAATGGGTGAACTGCCAGGCGAAAAGCGCGAGCGCGAGACGTTCGAAGCGCTGTTCGTCCTCGTGGTCCGGCTGCTCGCGCATCCAGTGCAGGAGTTCGGCCTCGATCTCGGCCCGCGTCACGGGAGGCATGCGGTCAGCGTCTCGAGCGCGGCCATCAGGATGTCGCGCTCGATCGTGAGCGGCGGCGTGATCGAGAGCACGCGACCCTGCTCGCCCGACGGAAGCGCGATGATGCCTCGGCGGAGCGCTTCTCGGCATGCGGCTCCAGAGCTTTCGCCGGAATCGCATTCGATCCCGATCATCAAACCGCGACCTCGCACGCTGCGAATCGAAGTCTTCCCGTCGCAGCGTTCGCCTAGCCACGCGAGGGCAGCGCCCCCGATCTCGGCGGCTCGCGCGGAAAGCCCTTCGTCCTCGAGGATCTGGATCGATGCCAGCGCGGCTGCGCAGCCGGCGGGGTGCCCGAGAAAGGTCTGCGTGTGGATCGCTTCGCCTTCCGAGTGGGGCCAGGCGTCCATGACTTCCGCCCGGCCGAGGCAGGCCGAAATCGGCATGCCGGACGAGAGTCCCTTCCCGACGACTAGCAGGTCGGGCACCACGTCTTCGTGCTCGCAGGCGAAGGTCCGCCCGGTCCGACCGAATCCGGTGTAGACCTCGTCGATGATGAGCAGCCAGCCTTCGTCGTCGCAACGCTGACGTAGCGCACGAAGGAAGCCCTCCCGTGGAACCCGCTCTCCGCCGCGACCCTGGATCGGTTCGACGATTACGGCGCCAACGGGTACGGGGCAATCACGCGCGGCGCGAACGACGTCATCGATGTCCGCATAGCGTGCAAACGCGGTGGCAGCGGGGAGTCGTGCTCGAAACGGCGCCTTGAAGTCGTCGCGCCAGGTGAGATCGAGAGCGCCGAGCCCGAGGCCGTGATACCCGCCTTCGAAGGCCACGATCCCGGCGCGGCCCGTGGCGATCATGGCCGTCTTCAAGGCGATCTCGACGGCGTCGGCCCCAGAGGAGCCCAGCACCGCGCGGGCGGGGCCACCGCCCGGGAAGAGTTCGGTGAGGCGTTCGAGTAGCAGGACCTTCACGGTGGGCGGGTGCACATCGCCCATCGCGTGCAGCAGGGTCGCGCTCTGCTCGGCGATGGCGGAAACGACACGCGGATGTGCGTGCCCCACGTTGGCGACGCCGAAGGCACCCGTGAGGTCGACGTATCGATTCCCATCGGCGTCCCAGACGTTCGCGCCCTGGGCGCGTTCCCAGAAGATCGGGGCGATCGGAGCCAGCGCGGTGACGTTGCGACTCTCGACCCGGGCGAGGCGTTTCGCAAGCGCCTGCGACCGCGGTCCAGGCACATCCGTACAGAGTTCGGGAGGAAGCGTCGCTTCGGGCTTCAGGGAGGACACGGCAAGGGAGTCTAGGTATCGACCCGTGCCTTGGCCCATACTCGTCGGGTGAACCCGTTCGCCATCTTCCGCCAGATTCCGGTCGTTTGACCCGCGCCTTCGTCGGCATTGGTTCGAACCTGGGCGACCGGGTGGCGCAGCTCTGCGCCGGCGTCCAGGGGCTCCGCGCTTCGGAGGCGGGGCTGCTGGTCGCAGTGTCGCCGATCTTCGAAACGGATCCCGTGGGCGGCCCGCAGCAGGGCGACTATCTCAATGCCGTGCTTGCCGTCGACTGGTCGGGCAGCGCGCCAGAGCTGCTCGCGCGACTCCTGGAGATCGAACGCGCTGCCGGGCGGGCGCGCGGCGAGCGCGATGGTCCACGCTGCCTGGATCTCGACCTGCTGCTATTCGGGGTGGAGGTGATCGAGCAGGCTGGGCTCGTCGTTCCGCATCCGCGGATGACCCAACGAGGCTTCGTGCTTCGTCCACTCGCGTGCATCGCACCCGGCCTGGTCCACCCGATCCTGGCCGAGACCGTCGAGGCCCTGGCGGCACGGGTGCGCGACGACACGAGCGTGCGACCCTTCGGAGATTCTTCACTGCTCCTGCGTTGAGCGAAAGGGGGACATCATGGCCATGGTTGCGGTCAGCATTTCACCGAGTGGCGTAGGTGCCAGCGTCGGCGCCTACGTCGCCGAAGCGTTGCGTGTGCTGAAGGGACAAGACGACGTGCGCTGGGAAGTCGGTCCGATGTTCACCACCGTAGAGGGCGACCTGCGCCGTATCTTCGACCTGGTGCTCGAGATGGAAGAGGCCGTCTTTGCCATGGGCGCGGATCGGGTGGGAACCGTCTTGAAGATCGACGACCGCCGCGACCAACCGCTCACGATGGAAGGAAAACTCGATCGCGTCCAGCGGCTGTTGGCAGAGGGAGACGATCGATAGCCGTCAACCTGACGAACGCGCCGCGCGTCGCTCGAAGAACCACGGACCGCTGGGCTCGATGATCGTGGCGCCACCGGTCAGCACCGGGAGCCGCGACTCGACCGCGGCATCCGGCAGCAGCGCCGGCCCGATCACGTCCTGGAGCAGCTCGTGCTCTTGATAGGTCGAGCGCCAGATCTCGTCGACGAGACAGGGCTCGTCGTAGAGAGGAGCGGAAGCCGTGGGGCCGGCCTCGACGGTGACGTTGGCTGCGCCGTTCGCTCGGAGCCAGGCGACCGCTTCCCGAGCGCCGGTGCGGGCGGCGCCCTCCACCTGGGCGGTGCCCTCGAAGCGCTCGGCAAGTGCGGCGGCGGCCTCCTCGGGAACGAAGAGGACCGGGCGCACCGGCGCGCGAAAGGTCGGGTGGTCGGGCTCGAGCGCTCGGCCAGATGAGAGGACGAGCAACCAGGGCGGCTCCCGCAGGCCCAACACATTTCGGCGCCAGTCCGCCAAGGCTTCGGGCAGTGATCCCGGGCCCTGGAGCGTGTGCGTTACTTCGGTCTCTTCACGCAGGATGTTGCCGGTGGTCACGATCGCCTCGGCGCGCGCCCGCGCGAGGTTGAGCAGGAAGAAATCCGTCTCGCTTCGTGGCGTCGCCGCGCTGATGCGGAGCGCCACGCGGCGGGCATCGGGGTCGAGCCAGGTCGCCATCGTCTGGACGCAACCGGCTGTCGCCGCCGGATCGATTCCGAGCAGTTCGCTGCCGAGAATCGTGATGTCATCGCTGCTTCGGATATCCCGCGGCCGCATCGGCGTATGCTACCCGGCCCGGCCGTATCGCTCCTGGAGGTCGCGCTTCAACACCTTGCCCGCGGGATTGCGCGGGATCTCTTCGACGTGTTCGAGACGTTCCGGAATCTTCTGGAGCATCAAGCCGCGGTCCTTCAGCCAGTCGACCATCGCCTCGAAGGCGAGTGGTCTCGGCGCCACCACGACGGCGCAGACCAGTTCCCCACGCTCGGCGTCGGGCAATCCGATCACGGCGACATCGTTCACGTCCGGATGTTCGTAGAGACGGTCCTCGACTTCCTTGGCCGAGACGTTCTCGCCCTTGCGGATGATCACGTCCTTGAGTCGGCCCGTGATCGTGAGCCAGCCGCCTTCGTCGAGGGAGCCGAGGTCGCCGGTGCGGAGAAAACCCTCCCGGTCGAAGGCGTCTGCATTCAACGCCTCGTCGACATAGCCACGGAACAAGTGGGGTCCGCGTAGTCGCACCTCACCTTCCTGGCCGGGTCCGGCGCCGGAGCCATCCGGCCGCATGATCCGGATCTCCGTACCTTGCGTGGCCCGTCCCTCGGTATGCGCGAGCTGATGCTCCGGATCGCCCATCGCGTTCATGACCGCGATGGGATGTTCGGTCAGCCCGTAGCCGGAGATGATCGGTGCGCCGGTGGCCGCCTTCAAAGCGTGGAAGAGTTGGGGCGGTTTCGGCGCGCCCCCACCCGGGAAGCAGCGCACCAGTGGCAGCACCGGCTCCGCGGTAGCCTCCTGGGCGGTCAGGTAGGCCTGGTGGAACGCGGTGCCAGCGCCGGCGAGGGTAACGCCCTGTTCGCGCATGAACGGGATCGTGACCTCGGGTCGGAACGCCTCGAAGCAAACGTGAGCGAAGCCGGCCATCAAGCCCGAGAAGAGCCAGTTGATGCCTCCGATGTGGGTCAGCGGAAACACGAAGGCGTGGCGGTCCGAGGCGGCCGCCTGGAAGCAGGCATTCATCGCGCGCCCGGGTCCGGCGACGGAAGGATCCGCGTGTCGCACGCCCTTCGGGTCGGCGGTGGTTCCCGAGCTATACAGGATCCAACGCACTGGTGATTCGTCGTTGGATCGGATTCCAGGTTCCGGGGGCAGCTTCCCGGGTGCGGCGTCCGGTAGTCCGTCCTCGAGCACGTGGATCTCGAGGCCGCCTTGTCGGGCGGCGATTCCGTTCGCCATCGCCTCGAAATCGAAGCCACGGAAAATCCGAGGAACGAACAACAGACGCGCGCGGGTCTGGGCGACGATGAAGCCGACCTCGCGTTCGCGCAGGATCGGCAGGATCGGATTCTGGATGGCGCCGAGGCGCGCCAGGCCGCCGACCAGGGTCAATGCCTCGAGCGTGGTCGGCAGTTGCCAGGAGACGACGGTCTCGGCCTCGATACCGAGTTCGACGAGGCCTGCAGCGCAGCGCAAGGCGGCATCTCGGTACTCGACGAACGTGAGCGTTCGCAGGGCCTCGTCGATGGCGAACAGCGCATCCGGTGTGGCCTCGGCGCGCGCATCGATGAGCGGCCAGAGGTGGTTGAAGCTGTTGAGATCCTTCACGAGCGCCATTGCTCACGCCCGAGCCGGTAGAGGACGTGTCGGCGAATCGGAGAACCGACCGGCACGCTGGGATGATCGAAATCGTCGGCCGGATCATGGGTCATGCCGAGCTTCTCCATGACGCGTCGCGAGGGCTGGTTCTCCAAGGTCGTGAAGGAGAGGATCTCGGCCAGTTCGACTTGCTCGAAACCGAACGTCAGTGCCTCCCATGCTGCTTCGGTGGCATAGCCGTTGCCATGTGCTTCGAGGGCCAGTCGCCAGCCGATTTCTACGCAGGGCGCGAAGGGTGCCTCGAACTGCGGGACCATCAGACCCACGAATCCGATGAATGGAGCTCCGCTCCGAACCTCCACGGCCCACAAACCGTAACCGTGCTCGTCGAAGTGGCGCTTGATCCTCGCCGCGGTGGTGTCGCTTTCGGCGCGCGTCTGTGTGGAGACGAAGTGCTTCATCACGACCGGGTCCGCGTTCAACGCGCTGAAGGGCTCGAGATCGCTCTCTCGCCAGGGCCGCAGGATCAGACGCGCTGTTTCGAGCGTCGGCCCGGACGCCACGCCTAACTTCCCGCCGCGATCTCGCGCAACCGCAGCTTGTCGACCTTCCCGGTCGCGTTCAGGGGAAGCTCGTCCACGACGCGCACGTGGCGCGGCACTTTGTATCCGGCCATCTTCTCCTTGCACCAGGCACGAAGCGCCTCCGGGTCGATGCTCGCCTCGGCCACCGGAACCACGAACGCCATGCCCGCCTCGCCGACCCGCTCGTTCGGTACGCCGATCACGGCCACCTGGGCGATCGCCTCGTGCGCGAACATCTGGTTCTCGACCTCGGCCGGATACACGTTGAACCCGTTCATGATGAACATGTCCTTGATCCGGTCCGTGATGCGGAGGTAGCCGCGCTCGTCCATGACGCCGATGTCGCCCGTGTGAAGCCAGCCCGCCGCGTCGATGGCCGCCGCGGTCTGCTCCGGATCCCCCCAGTAGCCCTGCATCAGGTTGTAGCCGCGCACCACGATCTCGCCGGGCTCACCGCGCGGGACTTCCTTGCCGTCCGGGTCGACGCACTTCACCTCGACACCGGGCATGGCGCGACCCGACGCGGTGGCAATCGTCTCAGGGTCGTCGTCGGGCAGGCTCATCGAAACGCAGCCCGTGGTCTCGGTCAGACCGTAGGCGGTCAGCAGCACCTCGAAGCCGACTTCTCGGCGCAGCTGATGCACCAATTCCACCGGCACCGCGGCACCGCCGGTAATGGCAACACGAAGGCTCGAGACATCGAAATCCTGCCAACCCGGGTGGGCGAGCACCGCCTGGTACATGCTAGGCGCGCCGGGCCAGACCGATACGCGATCACTCTGGATGCGTTGGAGCAGGGCCGCCGGTGTCGCGTCGCGATGGGGCAGGACCGTGGCGCCGCGGATGAAGCAGGCGAGCCAACCGGCCTTGCTGCCGAAGGAGTGCGAGAACGGCGGAATGACGATCATGCGATCGCCCGCGGTCAACGTCACGCCGCGACTCCAGGCGTCGAAGGTCCGCAGGTTCTGGCCGTGGGAACACATCACGGCCTTCGGTTGGCCCGTCGTGCCCGAGGTGAAGATCAGATCGGCGATGTCGCTGGGAGAAACCTCGTCGGCCCTTGCGCGCGCGTCGTCCGCCGAGATGGCGGCGCCGGCTTCGAGGAATTCACGCCATGGTCTGCCGGCACTCGCGTCGCCTCGTAGGACGATGATCCCTTCGAGCGAGGGCACTTCCTCGCTCGCGATGTCCTCGGCTGGCGTCTCACCCTCCCACTCTCCGAGCGTCACCAGCAGACGTGCCTCGACCCGCCGCAGCACGGCGGCGGCTTCGCCAGCCTTGTAGCGGAAGTTCAGCGCCGCAACGCTGGCGCCGACGGACTGCACCGCGATGGCCGCGATCACCCATTCCCAAATGTTCGGCGCCCAGATGCCGACGCGATCGCCGCGCACGATGCCCGCTGCGATGAAACCGCGCGCGGCCTGCTCGGCGGCGGCGGCCAGCCCGGAGAAGGTGAGGGTACGGGTGTCATCCTCGAGCGCGTTCTGCTCGGGCCAGCGCTGCGCCGCGCGACGCACCATGCGCGGGATCGTTGTCTGCTCCCACTCTTCGGCGGAAGGGTCGGCGGAAAGCTCGGCCACGAAGACCTCCAGTTGTTCCGAAACGCACCGTATCGTAATATAAACCGCTCGAATCCCGCACCCCGACGCCCATCCGGCTGCGGGGTCCTGCACCGGGAGGGAAGGCGACCGAAGTGAAGATCGGGTTCTCCGCAGAAGACGAGGCCTTCCGCCAGGAAGTCGCCGATTGGCTGAACCAGGCCCTCTCCGGCGAATTCGCGCTGGTTCGTGGCCGCGGGGGGCCGGGCGACGATGCCGCGCTGATCGACGAGCGGAAGGCCTGGGAGCGCAAGCTCGGCGAAGCGGGCTGGGCCTGTGCCGGCTGGCCCGTCGAACACGGCGGCCGCGGGCTCAGCCTCTCCCAACAGGTGATCTTCTTCGAGGAGTACGCCCGCGCCGGTGGCCCGGGCCGCGCCAACCACATGGGCGTCACCCTCTTCGGGCCCACCGTCATCGCCTTCGGGTCGGATGCCCAGAAGCAACGATTCCTACCCGGCGTGGTTCGCGGCGAGGAGTATTGGTGCCAGGGCTATTCCGAGCCCAACGCCGGCAGCGATCTCGCCAACGTCCAGACCCGAGCCCGCCTCGAAGGCGACGAGTGGGTGATCGACGGGCAGAAGGTGTGGACCAGCTGGGCCGAATGGGCGGACTGGTGCTTCGTCATCGCGCGCACGGACCCGGAAACGAAGCTCCACCCCGGCCTCTCCTATTTGTTGGTCCCGATGGATCAGGAAGGCATAACGATCCGTCCGATCGATCAGATCACCGGCGACGCCGAATTCTTCGAGGTCTTCTACGACGGCGCGCGGACCGCGAAGGAAAACGTGGTCGGCGATGTCGGGAATGGCTGGAAGGTGGCGCAGGGCACGCTCGCCTTCGAGCGCGGCGCTTCGACGCTGGGCCAGCAGATGTCGTTCCGGAACGAACTCGACGAGATCATCGCGATCGCCAAGTGCAACGGAAAGGCGGACGACCCGATCATCCGCCAACGGCTCGCCGACGCCTGGATCGGTCTCGAGATCCAGCGGGCCGGTGCGCTGCGGACGCTTTCCGCCGATCCGAGCCTCGATCGCGCGGGCATGACGAACAAGATCTATTGGGCCAGTTGGCATCGGGATCTCGGCGAGTTGGCGATGGACGTACTGGGCCTCGAAGGCGAGGTTGCCGACGATTTCCCCTACGACCTGACCCGGTTGCAGCGATTGTTCCTGTTCACGCGCTCCGAGACCCTCTACGGCGGGTCCAACCAGATTCAGCGCAACATCATTTCCGAGCGCGCGCTCGGGCTTCCGCGCGAACCGCGGGGTTAGGCGCGGCCTGGCTGGCCGCGGGAGAATCATGAGCAAGGAAGTACCCGCCTACACCGAGGGCCGGAACCTGCTGGCCGGCAAGACGGTCGTGGTGACGGCCGCCGCCGGAACCGGCATCGGCTGGTGGGCCGCGCGCCGCGCCATCGAAGAGGGCGCCAGCGTGCTGATCAGCGACCTTCACGAAAGGCGTCTGGGTGAAGCGGCGGAGCGGCTCGAGAAGGAGACCGGCCAGCGCCCGGCGACCGCGCTCTGCAACGTGACGATCCAGGCCCAGGTCGATGCGTTGCGAGACGCTTCGATCGAAGCGCTCGGCCACGTGGACGTGCTCGTGAACAACGCCGGACTCGGCGGTTATGCGCGGCTCGCGGAAATGACCGACGACCAATGGAACGTCGTCCTCGACGTCACGCTGACCGGCACCATGCGCATGACCCGGGCCTTCCTGCCTCACATGTGCGAGCGAGGCAGCGGCGCGATCGTCAACAACGCATCGGTGCTCGGCTGGCGTGCGCAGGAAGGGCAGAGCCACTACGCCGCCGCCAAGGCTGGCGTCATGGCGTTTACGCGTTGTGTGGCGATGGAGGCCGCAGAGTCCGGCGTCCGGGTCAACGCCGTCGCGCCCAGCATTGCCGTGCACGAGTTCCTGTCCAAGGTCACGCCGGACGGCTTGATCGAGGAGCTCGTGGCGAAGGAAGCCTTCGGGCGAGCTGCGGAACCTTTCGAAGTGGCCAATGCGATGATGTTCCTGGCCAGCGACTATTCGTCGTACATGACCGGCGAGGTGCTCTCGGTCTCCAGCCAACGCGCCTAGCATCCGCCAGTTCCGCAGCCAAGGAGGGCCATCATGCCCACGATATTCGAGAATCCGGCAGCCCTGCTCGAAGCCAACGGGAAGCACCTGGGCGAGAGCGCCTGGTTGGAAGTCACCCAGGGGCGGGTGAATCAGTTCGCCGAGGCCACCGGTGATCACCAGTGGATCCACGTCGACCCCGAGAAGGCGAAGGACGGCCCGTTCGGCACGACCATCGCCCACGGCTACCTGACCCTCTCGCTCGCCAATCTCTTCCTGCCCGAGTTGCTCGAGGTGCGGAACGTCTCGATGGGAGTCAACTACGGCACCGACAAGACGCGCTTCCCGGCGCCGGTCCCTGTCGGCTCACGGATTCGCGGTGTGGGCGAGATCGTTGCTGTGGAAGAAGTGAAGAACAAGGCAGTGCAGGTCACGGTTCGAATCACCATCGAGATCGAAGGTGGCGACCGACCGGCCTGCGTCGTGGACACCATCAGCCGCTTCGTGCCGTAGTGTTCGGGTGGTTTCGTTCGAGTCGCTGGTACAGGAGATCGCATGAAGTTCTGGCAGGTCGTTTCGTTCTCGGAGCCGGATCAGTTGATCCCGGTCGCACAGGCGGCTGAAGAGGCCGGCTTCCACGGCGTCTTGCTCGCCGATCACTTGTTCTTCCCCGGCAAGCTCGAGTCCAAATATCCGTACTCCGAAGACGGCAAGCCCGGTTTCGACGGGACGACGCCATTCCCGGACCCGTGGACCACGATTGCGGCGATGGCCCAGGTGACGACGACGCTTCGCTTCGCACCCATGGTCTTCATCCTGCCGCTACGCCATCCGATCGAGTTGGCGAAGACTCTCGGCACGCTCGCCTTGCATAGCGACGGTCGCGCGATCCTGGGTGCTGGCGCCGGCTGGATTCGCGAGGAATTCGACGTGCTAGGCGTGCCCTGGAAGGGCCGCGGAAAGCGCATGGACGAGATGGTCGAAGTGATGCGCGCGCTCTGGACTGGCGAGATGGTCGAATACCACGGCGAAGTCTTCGACCTGCCACCGATGCAGATGAGTCCCGCGCCGGCCGAGCCCGTGCCGATCTACTTCGGCGGGATCTCCGAAGTCGCCCTGCGGCGAGCCGCCCGCACGGGCCAGGGCTGGTTCGGCACTGGCAACAGCGTGGAACAGGCCGAGGAGTTCCTGGGGAAGCTCCAGGGTTACCGGAAGGAATACGGAACCGACGCCGATGACTTCGACGCGTTGGTACCGCTGGCCGTCCCTCCCGACGCGGACTTGTTCGCGCGGCTCGAGGCCGAACTCGGCATGACCTCGACCAGCGTCTACCCGTTCATGTACACGCTCGGGCCCACCTCGACCCTCGACCAGAAGCGCGATGCGATGATGCGCTTCGGCGAAGCGTTCATCGAGAAAGGCTAGGCGTCAGCCGGATTCCTGGGCCAGCCGCCGCGCGATGTCTTCTCGCAGGGCGCCCTTTGCCACCTTGCCTCCCGACGCTCGTGGCAGCTCGTCGAGCACGACGAGCCGTTCCGGAAACCACTCACGGGTAACGCCCTGCGCCTCGAGATGCGCGACCAGCATTTCCAGGGAAAGGGTGGCTCCCGCGCGTAGCTCGACGTAGACGCAGACGCGTTCGCCGAAGACCGGATCCGGCATCGCAACGGCAGCGGCGAGTGCGACGGAGGGATGACCGCCGACGACGCCTTCGACAGCAGGTCCGCTGATATTCTTGCCGCCCCGAATGATGAAGTCCGCCGTCCGCCCGACCACCGAGAGGTAGCCCTCGGCGTCTACCCGGCAGATATCGCCAGTCAGGATCCAACCGGCGTCGGTAAACAGTCTGGCGTTGGCTTCGGCGTCGTCCCAGTAGCCGTGGCTCGCCAGCGGGCCCTTGCAGCCCGGCTGACCTTCGCCGCTCTCCGTGACGTCGTTCAAGTTGTCGTCGAACAGCCGGACATTCATCGAATCGATCAGCCGGCCGGCAGTTCGGAGGCGCTTTTCTCGCGTGTCGGTCGTGGTCGTGCGCGACAGCGCTCCGGTCTCGTTCGATCCGTAGAACTGGAGCACGGAAGCGCCCGTGCGCTCCTCGAACTCGGCCGCGCGTTCGTAGGGCACCGCTTCGCCGCCGGTGTAGAGCGCTCGTAGGGAAGAGAGATCGTGCTTCTCGAGCGTCGGCGAGTTCAGCATCATGATGAACTGGGTCGAGACCGCGGCGAGCACCGTTACCCGGTGTCGCTCGATCGCGGCAGTCATGTTCTCCGGCGTGAAGCGTTCCATCACGATGCAGGGGGCGCCGAGTGTGGCCGGCGTGAAGTGAGCCGTCCACAGCCCGAAGCCGAACGGGGCAGGCAGGGCCGAGAGGAACACATCGTCCCGTGTCATCTCCCCACTCTCGACCGCGAGATCGTGGAAATTGAACCAACGGCCCTGGTGGTGCGTCACGCATTTCGGCAGGCCCGTGGTCCCCGAGGTCGAGTTCAGCAGGAACAGATCGTCGACGCCGAGGGCCCGCTCGGAGAGAGCTCCGAGATCGGGTGCGGCTGCGCCGGCATAACAAGCGTCTCCGATCTCGAGCTGGGCTTCCACCTGCACGTGTTCGCGGAGGGAAGGCGTGGTCTTGGCGAGCGATCGGAACAGTGCCCCCAAGTCTTCTCCGCGCCACCCCGCGCGGGTGACCAGCGCGCTGGCGCCGGAGCGCGAGATCAGATGCCGGATCTCGTCGGTGCCCGCGCGCGGTCCGATGCCCATCACCACCAGGCCGGCCTTTTCGCAGCCGACGAAGGCCACGTGCACGCCGGGGCCGTCAGGCAACATGACGGCGACCCGATCACCGGGAGCGAGACCCAACCCGATCAGGTGCGCGGCGAACCGATCCGACTGCGACGCATAATCTCGCCAGCTGAGCGAGGCGGTTTCACAGACGAACGCGATGCCATCGGGCTTCGATCGGGCGAGTGCGTCGATGCGCTGGGCCAGGGCTTCCACGGACGGGAGGCTGCGGCATCGAATGCTCGGCCGCCAGAGGCACGGCGCGCTGTGCGATGATCCGGCCATGTCAGAACTCGAACCCATTCTCGCCGCCGCCCGCGACCTGCAACCCGAGGTTGTCGAGCTTCGCCGTCGCATCCATCAGGAACCCGAGCTGGGGCTCGAGCTTCCCGAGACCCGCGCCAAGATCCTCGCTGCGCTCGATGGCTTGCCGCTCGAGATCGAATGTCACCAGCGCACCAGCGGCGTCGTCGCCCGTCTCGTCGGTGCCCGGCCGGGCCCGACCGTGTTGCTGCGCGGCGACATGGACGCATTACCGATGCCCGAGGACACGGACCTTCCCTTCCGGTCGAAGCGCGAAGGCGCCATGCACGCCTGCGGACATGACAGCCACGTCGCCATGCTCGCCGGTGCGGCCAGGCTTCTCTGCGAACGACAGCAGGAACTCACCGGGAACGTGCTCTTCATGTTCCAACCCGGTGAGGAAGGCTACGGCGGCGCCAAGATCATGCTCGAAGAGGGAATGCCCGCCTTCGATTCGGCTTTCGCGCTCCACATCACGCCGCTGCTTCCGAGCGGCAAGATCGGCACCCGCCCGGGGCCGCTGCTCGCGTCAGCCGATTTCTTCGAAGCAAGCATCGTCGGGAAGGGCGGCCATGCCTCGATGCCCCACGACTGCCTGGATCCGATTCCGGCAGCGTGCGAGATCGTCCAGGCCCTCCAGAGCTTCGTCACCCGCGAGATTCCCGCAACGGATCCAGTGGTACTGACCGTGGCATCGATCCACGCGGGTACGACCTCCAACGTGATTCCGGAGCGAGCCAAGCTGGCGGGGACGATTCGTTCGCTCTCCGAGCGATCGCGCGAGAAGGCACATCAGGGGCTCCACCGCATCATAGATGGTGTGGCCAGGGCGCACGGTCTCACGTCCGACGTCGACCTGCAGGTGGGCTACCCGGTGACGTCGAACGATGCAGACTTCGAATCATTCGCCCGCGGCGTCGCGACCGAGTTGCTAGGGGACCGAGGTGTCTTCGAGTTCCCGGCGCCGGTCATGGGGGCGGAGGATTTCTCCTATGTCCTGAACGAGAAGCCGGGCGCGATGTTCTTCCTGGGCGTCCGCCCACCGGGAGTCCAGGATCCAGCACCCTGCCATTCCAACCGCATGATGCTCGACGAAGAGGGGATGGCCTACGGCACCGCGCTGCACGCTGCCATCGCTCTACGCTTCCTCGCGTCTCACCCCAGCTAGCGGTTCATGGCCAGCAGCTAGCTGGCTGGAACCACCACGATCTTTCCGAGCAGTGTCTTCTTGCTGCCCGCGAGTTCGACCTGGTAGTCGTATTCACCGGGCGCGAGGCTGCACAAGGTCGCATAACCACCGCTCGGAACCTGGGGGGCCGTCAAGCGGTCGCCACGCAGCTGGAAGGGGCTCGGCTCGCGGCAGGTCATGTGCGCCACGATGTCCTGCTCGAAACTGATCGAAGCGTTGCTCGCCGAGTAGTTGAGCCAGCCGAACGCGTCCTCGGGTGTGATCTGCTTGACGGTTGGAAGCAGGCCATTCGGCGAGATTCCGACGACGTGGGTGTTGTATCCGGCGTGGTCCGGATGCACCTCCTGGCTCGAGGCAGGGCTGGAAAGAAGAACCGCCGTGAGGGCGATCAGCGCGAATCTTGCGATCTGGTACGGGAGGGGAAATGACATCGTTTAGCTCCTTTGCGTTGACGGTTCGATGCGCCGGCAACCGAAACGTCACTCCGCCCCACGGGAGGCCGGAGGGGTGTGAGAGTCTTCTGGTCCGAAGTCCGCAGGGGCCGTCGAGTCAGCCGCTCCCATCGCATCGCGACCGCGTGGTGTAGGACGGCGAGCGAGAGATCGCGCCCCGCACGCAATGAGCCACGCAGGGTGCCCGAGATGGTCGAAACGCCGTCTCCGGGCCGCCAGGAGACCGGCACCTCGCAGACACGGAGGTCCCTTCGGAACGCGCGCGCCTGCATCTCTGCGGTCCAGGCGAAGCCGCGATCACGCATGCCGAGTTCGAGCAACGTGTTCCACCGGATCGCGCGATAGGGTCCGAGGTCGGTCACGGCTCGCGCAAAACCGGCACGCAGCAACGCGACGATCAGGCGGGTTCCGAGCCTCTGGTGCGCTGGCATCCCTTCGCGCCCGAGCCGTGCGCCGACCACGAGATCTGCTGCTCCCACCAGTACGGGATCGACGACGCTGGCCATCTCGCCGGGATCGTCACTGCCGTCGGCGTCCAGGAATACCACGACGTCGTCCCTGCGCATCCGTCCGCTCAGCACGGCGATGCCGGCCTGGCAGGCTGCGCCGTAGCCGCGCTCGTCTTCTCGCACCACACAGGCCCCGAGCTCCCGCGCGATCGCGGTGGTCGCATCCGTCGAGCCGTTGTCGGCGACGATGACCGCGTCGATCCAGGCGGGCATGCGAGCGAGGACGCCGCCTAGCGCGCGTTCCTCGTTGAGCGCCGGAATCACGGCAACGATGATGCGATCGTGGCGCACGGCGAATCCTCTCCATGGCTCTTGCGCGAAGCGGCTTCGCGCAGCGTGTAGGCGGCAAGCGCGACGAGCGGGAGCCCCAGCTCGATCGCGATCAACGGCATCGCCGAGGGCTGCGGCGTTCCGTTGGCAATCGCCAGGTAGAGGGGAACCAGCGCCGCCAGCGAAGCCACCCAGGCCAGCACGAAGACACGAAGCCTGGCGCTTCGGACACCGGGCAGGACGGCGAGAAGCCAGGTCGCATACCAATAGTGGACGACCGGAGCGAGCAGCAGCAGGCCGCCGAGGACACGCACGACCATATCTGCCGGCGATTCCACGCGCAGCATGCACCACACCACCCAGAAGCCCAGCAAGGTCGCGGCAAAGAGGCCCGTTGCCGAGCCCAGGAGCGGCAGCAGGGCTTCGTAGGCCGTGGCGTTGAAGCGGAAATCGCCTGCGAAGGTCAGTAGCGAGCCGAGTACGTTCCCAGCCTTCAGGTACGGCGCATAGCCGAGCGCCACGATCGGAACTGTGATCGCCAAGATCACGCGCGGACGACGCCAGAGGGCCCAGGGAATCAGCAGGAGGGCCATCGTCTTCGCGAGAACCCCCACGCCTAGCATGGCGCCAGCAAGCCGGAAGCGACCCGATTCCCACGCCCACACGAAGCCGACCAGCGCGGCTGCCATCAGGACGTCGATGTGCCCTCCCACGGCAGCGAGGACGGCCACCGGGCTCCACGCATAGAAGAGCACCCGGTCGACCGGTCGGCCCGTCGCGCGCAGCCATAGGGCGATCAATCCGGTGAGCGCGAGGCTCGCGAGGATGATGCCGTTTCGGTACCCGGTCTCCGTCCATCCGGCTGCTGCGGCCGACAGGAAAGTCAGCTGTGCCAGTGGCGGATAGATGGAGGGGAGTTCCGGGAACGCAACGAGGTTGAACCGGGCGTCTCGTAGCGGGGTGAGCACGGCCGCGTCGGGTGCCGTCGCGTACGGGCTGAACCCGTGGAGCTGGACCGTGCCTTCCCAAAGATACCGATGGAGGTCGTTGCTCTGGAAGCCCGATGACGCGACGCCAACGTGGAGCGCGAGCGCGACACCGAACATCCAGGTGAGCTGGCCGCGCGGTCCCGCGCGCAACTCCTGGTGGCCCGCAAACCACCAAAGTGCCGCCGCAGGGATCGCCGCATAGGCTCCGACGTGACCGAAGCCGACTGCCAGGGCGATGCCGACCAGCAAGAGGCCTGCGACCTGAACCGGCAGGTTGCTGCGCTCGATCACGGCGGACTAGTAGGAACTGGGGCGGCGCCCGCTGTTGCCGCTGGGGAAACGGGTTCGTTCGCGTCGGCGCTTCTGCCGCTCTGCCCGCTCGGCGTCGTTGGCCAGTTTTTCCGCGCAAATTTTCGCGTCGTAGCTCTCGCCCTGCTGGCACGGGTCGGGAGCCTTTTCTGCGGAGGCGCAGCCTGGGCCCAGTGAAATCAGCATGGAAACGGCAATCGCGAGGGCATGGATCTTCATGGGTCATGGGTCCAATCAATGGGTCGATTGACAGTACTCCCGACGTCACCGATCGGTTTCGGCGAGCCCGGTGCGTCCCCGAGCAGTGTCGTGAAGCCTGGGGGCCAATATCGAAGCCCGGCTCCGTTATGTTCTCGATCCGCGCAATGCGCCGCGGGAAGTCATGACAGATGGAGCCCCAGCGACTTGAGCCAACGAGCCCCCGCGCAATCCCAACCCACCTATGGTGTGGAGGATGCCTCCTATCTTGCCGCCGGCGAGCGCGAGGGCATCACGCGGCTCGTGGATGCCTTCTATCGCCAGATGGAGGAGCTGCCCGAGGCCGCGTTGATTCGCCGGATGCATCCGCGGGATCTCACGGAATCGCGAGACAAGCTCTCGCGTTTCCTGTGCGGCTGGCTGAACGGGCCGAAGCTCTATTCCGAGAAGTATGGGCCGATCAAACTACCCAGCGCGCACGCGCACCTTCGTGTCGGCCCGAAGGAACGGGATGCGTGGTTGCTGTGCATGGAGCGCGCGCTCGAAGAGCAGGACTTCGCGCCGGGGTTCTGCAGTTATCTGCTTCGCGAACTTGGCGTGCCGGCCGAGCGGATCGTCCAGGTAAGTCGCGACCCGAAGTGAGCAGGTGAGTTCGGGCTCACGAGCCCGGGGTCGGACTGCGAATCAGGGCCGTTCGGACTGCGCCGCCGGCACGACGCGAAGATTTCGGGCCCAGGCCGCCGCCGCGAGATCGGCGGCGCGCGCGTTCCAGTGCGAATCATCGGGGAGGTACAGGTAGGGCGTCGGCGAGCGGAGATAGACCTCCTTCAGGTCGACGACCTCGACGCCACGTGCTCGGACGCCCGCGATCAACTGATCGAGGAACGCATCGCGCGGCAACCTGCTGCGCTCCGCGGCGTCGAAGATCTCCGGATAGATCGTGCCCGATTCGGGAACCGGACTGAACACGAACCGTACACCGACCCGCTCCAGGATCTGCGAAAAGGTCGTGACCATCTCGATGCAGTGGGCCACGTTGCGTTGTTCCGGTGTGGCCAACAGATTCTGCTCCCAGAGGCTCAGCGCGAGCACCGTGTCTCCGTTCGCGAGCTGGCGGACCCGCGGCGTCTCGCGCCACCTCCCGACGAGACCCTGCACGGCGAAGCGCGCCTCGCGCACCAGGCCGTTGTCCCGGTTGACCCGCTCGACGGCCGCGCTGATCACTTGGCTCGAATCCGAGAGCCATTCTCCGAGCGATCGGGGTCTCGGCTCGCTCTCCTTGAAGAACAACGGTTGGGCCGAGATACCGCGCGCGACCGGCGCCCAGATCACGACCCCGGGTCGCTGCGCTACGAAGCGCGGATCGCGCATGAAGAGCGCGGGCGCGTTCAGCACTTCGCCCGCGAAGTTGTAGACAGGCGCGCCGAGCCGCTCGGCGAGTCGAACGGAAACGGTCTCTTCGTCGGACAGGCCGGAGCCCGCCACGTAGGAGTCGCCGATGACGACGACCTCGGGTGCCACGATGTCGCTCGGGTTTCGGTAGCCCCAGCGATCCGTGGAGAAGCGTGTTTCTCGTTGGGCCTGTAGTCCGCGGTTCCAGGTCTTGTAGCCGAGATCCCCGATCTCGTTCATCTCGATCTGACGACCCGGCGCGAAGTGTCGCGCCTCGACATCGTAGATGCGTTCCCAGGGGCGGAACCCGGGCATCGAGAAGCGAAGCAGCGAAAAGCCGCCCAGGAACACCCAGAGCAGTGCGATCACGATGACCAGGCGTCGGGATTGGTTCAAAGAGCGCACCCGCTAGAACCGGAAGTACAAGAAGGGAGAAGGGTCGAGGCGCCCGTAGCCGACGATCAGTGCGACCACGAAGAGCGAGGCCACGGCCGCCAGCTCAGGCAAACGAAAGCGCCGCGAATCGGGCCTCAAGAGCGGCGGGAGCCAGGCGAGCCCGAGGAAGACGAGGACACCCATCCCCTGTGTGAGCGTGGCCTGCCCGATTCCTTCGAGTCCGGCCATGGCGCTCCACCAGGCCAGGGTCTGCGGGAAGGCTTCGAGCTTGAACGGCGTCCAGACCAGGACCACGGCGATGAAAACGATTGCGCGGCGCACCAGGATCGGGGGCGTCGGTAGCCAGCTACGCAGCGCACGCTCCGCGGCCAGCAGCACACCGTGAAGCCCGCCCCAGAGTACGAAATTCCAGCTCGCGCCATGCCAGAGGCCGCCTAGCAACATCGTGATCGCGAGGTTCAAGAACGTGCGGACGTTGCCGCGGCGATTCCCGCCAAGCGGGATGTAGAGGTAGTCGCGGAGCCAGCTCGAGAGCGTGATGTGCCAGCGCCGCCAGAAATCGGAGAAGGATGTCGCCTTGTAGGGCGCATCGAAGTTCTTGGGAAGCTCGAAGCCGAATAGTCGCCCGAGACCGATCGCCATGTCCGAATAGCCGGAGAAGTCGAAATAGATCTGGCCGGCGAACAGGATCATTCCGATCCACGCATCGACGAAGCCGGGTTGGCCCTGCAAGAAGAGGGGCGCCGCCAGCGCGGCCAACGTGTCGGCCACCAGGAGTTTCTTGGCGAGACCCAGGATGAAAGTGAAGAGGCCACTCGCAAACCGGTCCAACTCGTGCGTACGGCTGCGAAGCTGTTCGTTCAGGTGCGAGAAGCGCACGATGGGTCCGGCGATCAGCTGGGGGAACATCGTGACGAAGGCTGCGAAGTCGAGGAACGAATCGACCGGGCGGGTGCGCCCGCGGTACAAGTCGATCGTGTAGCTCATCGACTGGAAGGTGTAGAAGGAGATTCCGATCGGAAGGACCGCCTCGATCAGCGGGATGCCATCGCTTTCGAACAGTGCACGCAAGCTCGAGGAAAGGAAGCCCGCGTACTTGAACCAGGCCAGGATGCCGAGGTTGACCAGCAGAGAGAGAACCAACCAGAGCTTGCGCTGTGCGCCTTCCCTGGCGCGGGCGAGTCGGCTACCCGCGAAGTAATCGACCGCGATCGAGGTCAGCAGGAGCGGCAGGAAGCTCAGGCTCGAGGCCGCGTAGAATCCGCAACTCGAGACGAACAACCAGCCGTTCTGGGCGCGCTTCGGCAACGCGTAATAGACCAGCAAGACGCACGGTAAAAAGACGAATAAGAAGGCGTATTCGTAGAACAGCACTTCTGTCGGATCGGCGGGACCGGCCCGGGACTGAAGCCGCAGGGGTCCGGCTGAGCGAGAGCGGGGGGTTGGTTCCGCGCCGCTCGCTCAGGCCAGAGAGACTCTTCTGCTCTCCAGAATTCGCGTGGCGGCGGAGGGTCTTGAGGGGGGCTGGCTCTCGACTCTCTGAGGAGGACTCGCAGGTTGCTCTTCTGGGATCGAGGACGTGCGGACTAGCGGTGCCAGGACGTGAGAATGCCGGTCGGGGCGGTGAGGACGGTTCAGCCCGGAGCGGCAGCGGGGTCCAGGAGCGGACCGGCTCTCCTCCAGCCTTCGTTGAGGAGCCAGGTGTGGGTGAATGCGACAGCCCGCGTTCCCGGTCTTCCCCTTGCCGCGATCACGAGATCGCGCGCGGAGCGCTTCCAGCCCCCGAACCACCGCCCCGAGGAGGCGGGATCGATGCGCACGCTGCTGGACGGGCGCTTCATGTGCCGTCTGGCGTTCATCAGCACGTACCGCAGTGCGTTCCGCACCTGGGTCGGTGTCTTCAACACCACATGGTGATACCGGTCCCTCAGGACCGGTCCAGAGCGCGCGAACCCGCGATTCACCGCGCGCGCGAGGCGCGCGCCCAGCGACTTCATCCCGCGCCCAAGGGCGTCCGCGTCCTCTGCCTCCACCAGGAGATGGACGTGGTTCGCCTGGATCGAGTAGTGCGCGAGCCGGAAGTCCCCGCGATCACAGGCCTTCGCCCAGGATCGTTCGAGCTCTCGTACGAGCTTGACGGTTCGAAGCGACGGCACGCCATCGCGCACCTTCAAGGTGACGTGGCAGGGAAACCGGGAAGCGAGGCCGGTTCGGCGGAGGTGCGGAATACCGGACCCCGCCTGCGGCTTTCGGCCGGCGCCGGGCCGCTTCCCGCCCCACCCGGAGTGTCGCAGTTCGAGCTGAATTCCGGATGACTTACGCCGCATGGAATTGAATATAGCGATCTTAGCCTATCAAGAAAGAGAGATCGACATCACATCTCCGAAACATCGTTCGACCCGCCCCCACGCCCGCTCGCGCCCTCGGCCCTGACCCGAATACCTAACATCCCCGCGAACCACCCCCTCAAAAGCCCTCCGGGACCCAGCTCCACTCGAGAGGAACCGACATTCCTTCCCCGAGACATCGTTCGAGCCACTCCACGCCCGCTGCATGCTTCGAGCCTGCCCCGAGCGGCCTGGGAGTGAGGGCGCACCACCCCTTCCAAAGCCCTCTGGCCGGAAACGGGAACGCCGAAGTCCACCACCGGTCTACCGGGAATGCGCGTCCGGGCTAGGAGACCCCGCCGTGCACGGCGAGCACCGTGCCGGTGACGAACGATGAGGCATCACTCGCCAGATAGACGGCGGCGCCCTTGATCTCGATCGCCACCCGACCCTTCAGATCGAACAGTTCCATCTTGCTCCTCGGTGGCGGCCACCATGCTACCGCAAGCAGTCGGTACTCGGATGCGAACGGGCGCATGCGGCAGTAGCCTCCTCGCATGCGTGCAGTCCGAACCGAAGCTGGACAAGTCAAGGTGGTCGAGGTGCCGTCGCCTAGCGGAGAGGGCGTTCGGGTACGCGTGGTCTCTGCCGGAATCTGTGGCTCGGACCTGCACCTGCTCGGAAGCATCGAGGGCATTACCCTCGGACACGAAGTTGCCGGTATCACCGAGGATGGAACCCCGGTCGCGGTGGAGCCGCTCTCGCCGTGTCAGCACTGTGAGTTCTGCGAGCGCGGCGACTACAACCTTTGTATTTCGGGCGCAGCGATGATCCATGGCATCGCCCGTGATGGCGGGATGGCGGACGAGTTGATCATTCCGAAGCAAGCGGTCGTGCCGCTACCCGCGGGCCTCGATCCCCGCGATGCGTGTCTGGTCGAACCCATCGCGGTGGCCGTACACGGACTCCGCCGTGCAGGTTTCAACGGCGGCGAACGGGTTGCCGTCGTCGGCGGCGGCAACATCGGACTCTGCGCCGTGGCCGCGGTGCGGGCCGGCGGAGGCAAAGTCGCCCTGGTCGCTCGTCACGATTCTCAGCGAGAAGCAGGTGAGCGTCTCGGCGCGGTGGAGGCGGAGGGTCAATACGATCTGGTCGTCGAAGCGGCCGGCTCCGAAAGTGCCCTGGCCGAGGCGGTGCAGTGGTCGAAGCCGGGTGGACGCGTCTCCATCATGGGGAGCTACTGGACGCCGGTCATGCTGCCCGGCATTGCGGCATCCATGAAGGAAGTCGATCTGGTTCCCGCCTCCTTGTATGGTCGCGCCGGTGCGGTTCGGGACATCGAAGTGGCGACGTCCGTTCTCGCGGCGAATCCCGAGATCCCCGACGTCCTCATTACCCATCGCTTCCCGCTCGAAGCGGCTGCCGACGCATTCGGCACGGCTGCGGACCGGAGTGCCGGCACCATCAAGGTCGTTCTCGAACCCTGATCGTGGCTTCCAGTGAATGCTAGGCGTTGGCCCAGCGAGCGATCAGGGCCCGTTCGGCTTCGAGCGGAGCTTCACTGAGTTTGCTGCGTCGGCCGAAGACCATGGTCAGGCGATCGGCAGGATCGTAGCTGGGCCATTCGGGCAGCTTCTCATGGCCCGGCATTCCGTTGCGGGCGAACTCGATCCAGGAGTGCTGCATGCGGCGCGAGAGGCGCCCGGCTTCGCGACGGAGTCCGGTCAGCGGTCGCGCCAAGGGATGGCCGGTGTTTCCGAACACGAACGGAATGTCGATGGCGTGGCAGGAACCCAGTGCTCGCCGCGCTAGCGGAGCGCGCCAGGTCATCAGGTAGCTATGCGCGCTGCCGCCACCTTCGTGTTGGGCTTCGGCCAGGCGGCTCGACGGGTAGTGGAAGACTCGGGAGGTCTGGAAGGCATGCCAGGTCCACTTCTCCCGGTGCGCGGCGCTGCGCTCGCCGAGGGCTTCTCGGAAACGCTTGGCCGCGGTCGGTGCCGAGGGCGCGTAGGGAAGGTCGGGCAAGACCTCGGAGAAGCGCGCCACCAGGCGCTCCTGGTCGAACGGAGCCATGCCGCCGTCGAGCAGGCCGAATAGCTTCCACTCTTCGAGGGTCGCCCCGGTCAGGATCGGAATGTGTGCGGCCGCACCATCTCGGATCTGATCGATCGGTTGCTCGGGAATCAGGTCGCGGTCGACGCAGGGCAAGAACACCATCAGCGAACGCAAATCCGCCAGCGAGGCCATGGTGCGATTCTGGGCCGCCAGGATCTGCTCCAGGGGAATCCGTCCGAGGATGACCGGGTTGGGCGATGGGCCGCCGAGTTCGTGCAGGAGCTTCTCGGCCACCACATGGGCTTCGGCGCCGCTCAAGACGTGGTCGGCGGCCCCGCTCATGCAGATGGCCCGGTGGAAGAGTGGACGAGCCCGGGGGACGCCCAACAAAGCGCCCACACTCATGCCGCCGGCAGATTGCCCGAAGACGGTCACGTTGCCCGGGTCGCCGCCGAAGCGATCGATGTGGTCCCGGACCCATTCGAGCGCCGCGATCTGGTCGCGCAGGCCGAGGTTCGAGCTGTGCGGCAGCTCCTCGGGAAACACCGTCGAGAGGTGGGAGAAGCCAATCGCGCCGAGCCGGTAGTTGACCGTCACGACGACCACATCGCCGCGCTCGGCGAGATCTGCGCCGTCGTAGACCGGGGTCGATCCGGAACCGACCAGGAAGCCGCCGCCGTGAATCCAGACCATGACCGGGCGCTTCACGCCATCGGTGGCCGGGGTCCAGACGTTCAGCGACAAACAATCCTCGTCGAGGCGTCCGGCCGCGGCGTTGATCCAGGAAAAAGCCGGCACCGAGAGTTGGGGCGCGGAAGGCCCAGCGTGGGTGGCGTCGTGCTCGCCAGCCCAGGGTTCCGGCGCTATCGGCGGAAGAAAACGGCGGGTCCCCACGGGGGCAGCCGCGTACGGGATCCCTCGAAAGACACAACCAGTGCCTTCCCGGGCCCCGCGGACCCAGCCTGCAGCAGTTTCTACCAGCGCATTCGTCACGGCCAGCTCACCCCCAACGGCAGCGAAGTGTAACGATGAGTGGCTATCGCTGTCCTGCTCGTGACAGCTCTTCTTCGAGCGTTCGCGAGGCCATCCAGAAGTGAACGGCGGCCCATGCGTAGAGGACCGTCGTAGCCGTGAGGGCGAGGCGCAAGCCCTGCGCAGCACCGCCGGCGAGGTCCGAGAGCACGCCTGTGAGCCACGGCCCGACCCCGAAACCGACCCCGGTGAGCGTGGCCGCCATGACCGCGGCCGTGAGCGAGCGCATCCGGAGCGGGGCCAGGGCCTGGGGGACCATCGAGATCTGGGCGGAGTAGGCGAGGCCCAGGATGATCGAGGCCGAGAAGCCGGCGACGGCGAACCACAGGTTCGAGCTCTGGATGGCCGCCGCCGCGGTCGGAAATGCCAGTAGCGTGGTCCATGCCGAGAACTGGAGGGCCCGACGTGGGCTCGTGATCCAGAGCCGGTCGGTGATGATGCCTCCGGCCACCGGGCCGAGCGTTCCGAGCAGGGCGACGGCAGCCATCACCAGGCCGACGTCCACCGGCGCGAGTTCGTGGACACGTTCGAAGAAGCTCGGGCCCCACTGGGCGGTCGTCATGAGCGCCATGCTCGACAGGATCGCGGCGATCGCGAGCTGCGGCAGGGTGCGGAAGCTTCGGATCGTCCTGACCACCTCGCCGAGCGAAGGCCGGGCAGCCTCCGAATCGTGGATGGCGCCCTCCGACCAGCCGCGCGGGGGTTCACGAACGACGAATCGGAAGGCCAGGGCGAAGACGATTCCAACCGCACCCCCGATGACGAAGGTCATCCGCCAACCGAGCGAGCCGATCCAATAGCCACCGGCGGCCAGGCCCACCATGCTGCCCAGGGTGCCCCCGATCGCGACGACGCCCATGGCGGTGCCGCGCTTCGAGGGTTCGACGTAGTCGGCGACCAGGGGTGCGTTGGCGGCGCCTGCTCCGGCCTGTCCCGCACCGACGCCGGCGCGACTCAGCAATAGCGACGCATAGCCGGCGCTCGCGGCACCGGCTGCGGTGGCCGCGCTCCAGGCAGCGATCGCCAGCGCGTAGAGATTGGCGCGATTGGTTCGGTCTGCGAGCCGACCGAGGATCAGGGCCATCGGGGAATACGCAATCGCGAAGCCGAGCAGCAGGCCGCCGATCTCCGAATCCGACAGCCCGAGGTCGCGCTTGAGATCGGGCATCGCGATCGCGAACAATTGGCGATGGAAGAACTCTATCGCGACGGCACCCGACAGTGTAGCGATCACGCCACCGATGCTGGGCGGCTTGAAATCGGAAGAAGGGCTCAGGGCGTTCGCCTTGCGACCGTACGAAGTCGTTCGCCTAACGTCGTTGGAAGACTCCCGACCCTTCCGGAGCTTTGCCGCCGAAACGATTTGCGCGCCACCAGATCGTGGTGTGGTCGGGCTCGCCCGCATCGAAGTCCGCGAGCCCGACGTTCACCCGGAGCGCGTCCCAGTCCGCTCCCCGAGCGGCATCGAGGGCCGCGACCGGAACGGAGAACTCCACCGTGTAGCCGCGGTCGGTCCGCTTCGAAGCATGGACCAGCCCCTCGGGCGCACTGGCGCCGAAGAGCGCCATGATGGGATCCGGTCGCGGCTCTTCGAGGGTGACACTGGCCGTGACGATCTTGCCGAAGGAGCCGTTCGCGATTGCCTGGTAGAACCCGGTGTTCTCGGATCGCTCCGGGTCGGGCCTGGCATCGAGACTGAAGTTCACGCTGTCCTGCTCGCGAGCAGAGAGGTCGGTTCCGGCGACCACCGAATCGTCGGTCACGTCGACCGCGATGTAGAGGTTGGCCTCGTCGTGGGCGATTCCGAAGCGGAACGAAGCATCCTCTGCGCCGCGATACGGGCCGTGGCCGCTGAGCTCGCCCGGCTCCGCGACCACGAAGGGCAAGGCGCTCCAATCCGCGAGGTCGCCGTCCACGGCGATCGGGCTCGGCGCCGCGTTGACCGCGAAGCGTCGCTCCGGATGAACGATCGAAACGGCTTCGATCTCGACCGGCGCACCCGCTTCTTCGCTCTGGAGCGTCCAATGGGCCCGGGCCGGGGCAATGCGATCGTACGGGACGGGCCGTTCCGGAGCGTGGTACGGCACTTCGACCCGGGCAATGCCGCCGGCCGGGACCGTGCGCGCGACCTCGGCGATGAGCGGCTCGATATCGCGTCCGGCTTCGAACCGGCCACTCACCCGAATCGGTGCCGTTCCGCTGTTGCTAAGCGTGAAGCGTGCGACGCCGTCGCGGAAGAGGTCTCCGGTACCCAGGAGCGCATCGCTCGAGATCGTCGTTTCGAGTTTTCGGACCGTGCTCCGGACGTCTTCCGTTCGCACCAACGAATCGTGGATGCCATCCAACATGAGGTTCGCGACGACCGGGCCATCCTCGGTCATGGTGACGTGGGCGACGTGGTCGAACTCACCGAACGGGATGCCGCGCATCCTGCTACCGCCGCCGGTGGTGGCCAGCGTGATGTACTGGCGATCGTTGCGGATATGGGTGGTGTAGTCGTGGGTGTGGCCTGCGAAGACGGTGTAGGCGCGCTCGCCTAGCATCGCTTCGACTTTCAGCCAATCCGGATGGGGACCCTGTCGGAGATCCCAGACCGGTTGATGGATGATCACGAAGGTGTGGCGGACGTCGATATTCCCGCCTAGCACCCGCTCGGCGAAGGCCAGCTGGTCGGCCTGGGTCCAGGGACCGGGGACGGGCGAGTCGGGGTCGTGGACCATCCCGAACAGCTCCGAGTTCAGGATCAGGAACAACACGTTCTCGTACTCGAAGCTGTAGTACGAAGGGCCGAAGCGCTTCTGCCATTCGAGCGCCATGAGCTCGTTGCTCATGTCGTGGTTGCCGGCGGCGTAGAAGAACGGCATGTCGAGGCTACCGATGAAGCCCTCCATCTCGTCCCATTCGCGCGTGAGGATCGCGGTATCTTCCGAATAACCTTCGATCAGGTCGCCGACGCTGACGACGAAGTCGGGCGCGACCAGATTGATCTTGGGCATTGCGCTCGCGAACACGCCGTCCCGATGTTCACCGGTGCGATCGCTCACGACCGCGAATCGAAACTCACCGGGTGGTTGGATCTCGCCCAGTTCGGTCCACGGCTTGGTGTCGCCTTCGACGCCGGCTGTCACGATCGGGCTTGTGGCCCTGGCGGTGCCCTCACTGCCACCGCAGCCCGTGGTCAGCAGAGCGGTGGACACGAGGATGAAGAAGAACGAACGCATGGGGCCCTCCGGCGCGAGACGGCTCACCATACACCACGCGCCGGCGAGCTAGTCGCCGAGGCTTTCTCTCGTCTGCTCGATCTTCCGCTCGAGGAAGGTCTGCTCGTGGTGGTTGACGTGGCCGCTTCGTTCCAGCAGGAATTCCAAGGCCTCGATCCGGGCCTGCAGCGCGGCGTGGTTGTCCGGGGCCCCGCCGAGGGCCATCGCGGCCAGGTGAAGCGCCTTTTCCGGCTCAGCGGCTGCCGTGTACTCGGCCGCGCGTGCAGCGAGAGCCTGGGCGCCAGCCAACTCGGACACATCGGCCCAGACCTCCCGGGCAGGGACTGCGTAGAGCTGGGTCGTGTCATCGAAATGGAACCAGGTGGCGTAGGCCTCGTAGATGCCGCGCACGGTCCAGGGAACCGTGCCGTGGGCCTGGGAGAGTTCGAGCCCGGGTGGGAGCTTGATTTCGGACATCAAGGTGTAGACATCCTTGCCATCGTTCATGCCCTCGACGGTGGCATCATGGACGTAGCGGACGGCGTCGCGCATGCGGACCAGGTCGGCCTTGATCTCTTCCTTTCCCGCGATCGGCGCGAAGTGGCTCGGGACCACCAGCTCCGGCTCGAGGGCGATCAACATCTCCAGCGTTTCGATGTAGGGCACGGCGAAGCGGAACTTCTCCCCGCGGATCGTCGTCAGGTTCGGGAACATCGGGAAGATCGGGCCGAAGGTGTCACCGGCGAAGAGGATCTTCTCTTTCGGGAGCCATAGCGAAAGCGCGTCGGCGCCTTCGGCACCCGGGGTAGCGAGCACCACGAACCGCGTCCCGCCGACTTCGAACTCGTAACGGTCGGCGACCAACCGGTCGGGCTCGACGACGGGATAGATCGCCTTCACTGCCGCACCGAGGATTCCATCCGGCAGGTCCGGCACGTCCGTGGGATAGAAGAACTTGTTGCGCCGCATGAGCGCGGGGACCAGCTCGTAGAGGTAACGCTGGGTCTCCGGGAATTCGCTGTGGGCGATCACCTCGGTGCCCTCGTCGCGGAAGCTCTCGAAGCCGCCGTAGTGATCCTGGTGGGCGTGGCTCAAGATCAGATGGGTGATCGGGCCGGCGTCGAGGGCGTCGAGCTTCTCGCGGTGCTCGTCGGCTTCGGTCGGTAGACCAGTATCGAAGACGACCCGGCCGGCCGGGGTCGCGATGACGTGGGCGTTGCCGGTGCCGCGGGCCTGATAGACGTTCGGTGCGATCTCGACCGCGTGATCGAGATCGCGCCCGAAGCTGCGCAGATCGTGGGTGTGGGAGGCGTTGGCGTCGGCAGAATCCCCGCCTCCGGCCGCGGGGCCTTCGGTGTTGCGGGGGGCGGCTTCGCCGCAGGCGAACAGCAGTGCCGCGCCGACGAGGGGCAAGCAGATCCGAGCAAGGGACGAGCGCATGAAGACCTCCGGGTTCCGCCATCGCGGTAGCAGGGCCGCGATGTTACACCCCCGGTCGTGCGACGTTGGTTCTTCATCCTCGCGATCGTGTTGCTCGGGGTTCCCGCGCTGTTCTGGCTGGTGGTGGCGGTTTCGACCCGGCTTCCGGCCCCATTGGTGCAGCCCGAACCCGGCGGCCTACTGAAGGATGTCACCCTTGTGGTTCCGGGCGCGGGCCGCGAGGAGCACCGGAGTGTGGTGATCAGCGGCGACCGGATCACGGGAATCGCCCCGGCGATCCCGGGCGAGGATCCGTTCCGTGGCGCCTACGCGTTTCCCGGGTTGGTCGATACCCACGTCCACTTTCCCGATCTGGCGCTGACGGAGGAAGTACCGCTTCACGCGTTCCTCTACCTGGCTCATGGCGTCACTACAGTACGCAACCTCGGCGATACCAGTGGAAACGCCTCCGAACGCGCCCGCGATGGTGTTAGGTCAGGGGCGTTCGCCGGCCCCCGGGTGCTGCGCTGCGGGCCCTTCGTGGACGGTCCCGGAGGTCTTTGGGACGACGCGATCGTCCTGACCGACCCGGCGCAGGCGGAAGCCGCGGTCGAGCGCATCGTCGCCGAGGGGCTCGATTGCGTGAAGGCCTACGACGAGCTGTCGCCGGAGGTCCTGAAGGCGCTGGTCGCCGCCGCCAGTCGCGCCGAGATCCCGCTGGTTGGCCACGTGCCCCGCCGCGTCGATTTCTCGTCGGCAGGCCTCGACGACGCGCAACACCTGCGTGGCGTTCCTCCGCCGGCCGTCGACGGCTCGCTACCACCCCCGCCGCCGCTCTGGTGGCGCGCGTTCATCGCAATGAGTGCCATGCAGGTGAGCGAGCGCATCGGCGAGGCGCTCTGGCAGGACATGGCCGTGACGCCCACGCTCGCGGCGCAGTCGCAGTTGTTGCTCGCGCGGGATGCGGAGAAGTTCACGGCCAGGCCCGAACTCGAGCATCTCCCTCCCTGGTACCGGCATGGGCTCTGGCACCCGGTCGATGGCATCTCGGCGATCCGACGCGTGCCCGAGAACGATCGCGATTGGCTCGATCCGGCGTTCGCGAAGATGATGTCGATCACGCGCCGCATGCACTCGGCGGGCGTACGCGTGCACAGCGGGACGGACAGCGGTGCGCCGGGCATCGTTCCTGGCGCTGCCCTTCATGAAGAGCTTCGCTTGCTCGTTGCAGCCGGTCTGTCGCCGGAGCAGGCGCTCGAAGTCTCGATGGTGGCCTCCTCGGCGGCGATGCGAATCCCCGGGCTCGGAACGTTGAGGCCGGGCGCGCCCGCCGATCTGGTGCTGTTCGCGCGCGATCCCAGCGAAGATCTCGCGAACCTCGATTCGATCGTGGCCGTCGTGAGCCAGGGCCGTATCTATTCGAGGGAGATGCTCGACGTACAACGAGACCTCTACCAGAAACGTTATGCGGAGATCGGACCGCGCGTCGTCATGCCCACGCTGGTTCGGGCGGTCATGCGGCTGCTGCTCTCGTTCGCGCCGGGGCCCGAGGTCAGTCCGAACTCGCCTCCGCGTTCTTGACTGCGTCGAGAAATGCCGGCGCTTCGCCGCCCCCGTGCAACAGGATCTCTACGCCGCTGGCATAGCTTGCCAGTGGCGAGGCGAAGAACAGGCAGGCGTTTCCGACGTCTGCCGGTTCGGCGAGGCGTCCGAGGGGGACGGTGCTTTCGGCGGCCGCGATCCCCGCGTCACTCCCGTAGTGCAGATGGGCCTGTTCCGTTTTGACCATCCCGGCTGCCACGGTCACCACGCGGACCCTGGGTGCCCACTCGACGGCCAGGCTCTCGGTCAACGAGAGCAGGCCGGCCTTTGCGCCGCCGTACGCCGCGGTTCCGGGCGACGGGCGGTAGGCGCTCACGCTGCCGATGAAGAGCACGACGCCGCCATCGTCCTGCTGCTGCATCGCCGCGTTGGCGCGCTGGGCGCAGTGGAGGGGCGCTGTCAGGTTGAGATGGATGATCTTCTCGTGGAAGCGGGGTGAGGCCGTGTCTGCGTCGGCGTAGGGGGCACCCCCGGCGTTGGGGATCATCACGTCGAGTCGACCGAAACGTTCGATCGTGGCCTCGACCAGCGCGTCGATCTGGTCGGTCACGCGCACGTCGCAGGCGATGAATACGGCGCTGCGTCCGTCGGAGCTCGGAAGTGTCTCGGGCTCGTTGCGGCCGCAGATCACCACGTCGGCGCCGGCGTCGAGGAAGCGCTGGGTGATGCCGAGCCCCACGCCGCGACCGCCGCCGGTGACGATGACGACCTTGCCGGTGAAATCGATCGGGATCACAAGCCGATCTCCTGGGCGACGCGTTCCCGATGATAGGTGGGATCGCCTAGCAACGATGCACTCGAACGCGCGCGTTTGAAGTAGAGGTGGATATCGTACTCGAAGGTGAAGCCAACACCGCCGAAGATCTGCAAGGCGTCCCCCGCGCACTTTAGATACGCCTCGGTGGCGACGGCCTTTGCCATCGAGGAAACGGCCCGCAGGTTGTCCGTCCGCTCGGCCGCAGCGCAAGCGGCGTAGTAGACCGCGGATCGCGCGGCTTCCACCGCGATCATCATGTCCGCCATCTTGTGCTTCAAGGCCTGGAACGAGCCGATCGGTCGGCCGTACTGCTCGCGTTCCTTGGAGTAGGCGACGGCCATGTCGAGGCAGCGCTGGGCGCCGCCCACCTGCTCGGCGGCCAACGCGACGGCGGAAAGCTGGTGGGCCCGTTCGAGACCGTCCCAGGCATTGCCTTCCTCGCCGAGGAGCGCTTCCTCGCCGATGCGGACCTCCTGAAGGGTGATCGCGGCGAGGCGGCGGGTGGCGTCCATCGTGGGCAGCGCCTTGCGCGACACGCCGGTGGTCTCCGCAGGCACCGCGAACAGTGAAATACCATCAGCACTGTCGCTTCCTTTACGCCGGGCCGCGACCACGATCAGGTCCGCACTGTGACCGTCGACGACGAAATGCTTTGCGCCGGAGATCAGATAGCCGGTGCCATCGCGAACGGCGATCGCCTCGACGCCCTCGGGCCCGACCTTTCCGTTTCGTTCGGTGACGGCGAGCGCGGCGCGGGTAGTGCCCTCGGCGATGCCCGAAAGGAGAGCGCCCTTTTGCTCGTCGCGCGCGGTCTCGAGGATGGCGTTCGCTGCCAGGCAAGCACTCGAGAAGAAGGGCGCGCATAGCAGCGCTTCGCCCATGACCTCGACGAGTGCGACCAACTCGACGCTGGTGAGGCCGAGGCCGCCGTGGGCTTCGGGAATCGCGACCGCCGTCCAGCCGAGTTCCTGGGCGAGCTGTTCCCAGACCTTGACGTCGTAGCCCTCTGGCGTCGCCATGGCCGCGCGGATCTGGTCGCCGGTGGAGTGCTCGGCGAGGAAGGCTCGCGCCATCTCGCGCAGTTCGAGCTGTTCTTCGGTGAACGCGAAGTCCAAGGCGCGCCCCTCAGGTTCCGTGCACGTTTTCGTTGGGCACGGCCTTCGACAACAGATCGTGCACCGCCGCACCGATCTCGTCGGGCTCCCAGCGCGCGCCCTTGTCGACCTTCGGGCCCATGCGCCAGCCGTCGTTCACGCAGATCTCACCGCCGGAAAGTTCGAAGCACTGGCCGCTGACATCCCTCGATTCGGAGGAGCCCAACCACACCACGAGCGGTGAGACGTTGGCAGGATCCATCACGTCGAAGCCGCCATCCTCGGGCTTGGCCATGGTGTCGGCGAAGAACTCTTCGGTCATGCGCGTGCGCGCCGAGGGCGCGATGGCGTTGCTCGTCACGCCGTAGCGTCCCATTTCGGCCGCCTGGATCAGGGTGAGTGTGGCGATCCCGGCCTTGGCCGCCGAGTAGGCACTCTGGCCGATCGAGCCACGCAATCCCGCACCAGAGCTCGTATTGATGATGCGCGCATCGACGGTTTCGCCGGCCTTCGAGCGGTTGCGCCAATGCTCCGCAGCGTGGCGCGCGAGACAGAAGTGGCCCTTCAGGTGCACCTGGATGATGGCATCCCACTCGTCCTCCGCGCAGGAAACGAACATCCGGTCGCGCACGAAGCCCGCGTTGTTCACCACGACGTCGAGCCCGCCGAAGCGTTCGACGGTTTCTTCGACCAACGCTTTCGTCTGCTCGAAGCTCGTGACGTCGGCGCCGTTCGTGACGGCCTCGCCGCCGCCGGCCTCGATCAGTTGCACGACTTCGTCGGCAGGTCCCGCTTCGCCGCCCGAGCCATCGAGTGAAACGCCGATGTCGTTCACCACGACCTTGGCGCCTTGGCGAGCGAACTCGAGGGCGTGCGCGCGCCCGAGGCCGCGGCCCGCGCCCGTCACGATCACTACCCGTCCGTCACAGATTCCCATTCCGCTTCTCCCTTGTCCGGTTCTAGACTCGCTCGATGATGGTGACGTTGGCCTGGCCGCCGCCTTCGCACATCGTCTGCAGGCCGTAGCGTCCGCCGCTGCGCTCGAGTTCGTTCAGCAGCGTCGTCATCAAGCGCGTGCCGGTGGCCCCGATCGGGTGACCGAGCGCGATCGCGCCGCCGTTCACGTTCACCTTCTCGAGATCCCAGTCCGTTTCCTTCTGCCAGGCGAGTACCACCGGAGCGAAGGCTTCGTTGATCTCGACCAGATCGATGTCTTCCTTCTTCATGCCGGTCTTCTCGAGCGCCCACTTCGTAGCCGGGATCGGGGCCGTCAGCATGTAGATGGGATCGTCGGCGCGCACCGAGATATGGTGGATGCGCGCGCGCGGGGTCAGCCCGTGTTGTTTCACCGCGTCTTCGCTGGCGATCAACATGGCGCTGGCGCCGTCCGAGATCTGGCTGGCGATGGCGGCGGTCAGCTTCGTGGAACCTTCGAGCAGCGGCAGCGACGCGAGCTTCTCGGGCGTCGATCCGCGCCGCGGTCCTTCGTCCGCGCTGATGTCGCCGAAGGGCGCGATCTCGTCCTGGAAGCGGCCCTCGTCCTGGGCGCGAATCGCGCGCGCATGGCTTTCGAGCGCGAAGGCCTCCATGTCTTCGCGCGAGATGTCCCAATCGTCCGCGATCATCTGCGCGCCGCGGAACTGCGAGACTTCCTGGTCGCCGTAGCGCTCGACCCAGCCCGTCGATCCCGAGAATGGATCCGTGAAGCCGAGCGGCTCCGCCATCGTCATGGCCGAAGAAATCGGAATGGCGCTCATGTTCTGCACGCCGCCAGCCACGATCAGATCGGCGGTGCCACTCATCACGCCCTGGGCGGCGAAGTGGACGCTCTGTTGCGACGAACCGCATTGGCGGTCGATCGTTACGCCGGGCACGTGCTGCGGCAGGCCCGCGGCGAGCCAACAGGTGCGCGCGATGTCACCGGCCTGGGAACCCAGGGTGTCGCAGCAACCCATGATCACGTCTTCGACGGCGCCGGGATCGACGCTGGTGCGCGTCATCAGCGCCTTGATGACGTGGGCGCCGAGATCTGCAGAGTGGACGGCGCTGAGTCCGCCGCCACGCTTCCCGACCGGAGTCCGGATGGCGTCGACGATGTAGGCATCTCGCATGGTGGGTGTCCTTGAATGTTAGGCGTTGGAGAACGTGGTTCCGGCACCGAGCCGGGCGTCGGGTTCGAGGATGGCCGCGCGAACGCGGGCAAGATGGGCAGGGCTACGGCCCCAGGAGCGGTCGAGCGACCAGGCTCGGCGCATCCAGACGTGAAGATCCTGCTCCCAGGTGTAGCCGATCGCGCCGTGGCACTGGAGTGTCTGCTTGGCACCGAACACGGCAGCCTCGCAGGCGACGAGCTTGGCCATCGAGACGTGCAGGCCGCGCTTGGCGGAGCCGCTGGCAACGGAGTGCGCGGCGCGTTGAACCACCGGTCGCGCGTATTCGAGCTTCACCTTAACTGCCGCCAGATGGTGCTTCACCGCCTGGAACGAGCCGATCGGCTTCCCGAACTGCTTGCGTTCGCTGGTGTATTCGACGGCGATCTGGAGCATGCGGTCGCAAGCGCCGAGGGCTTGAGCGGCGCAGGCCAGGGCGCCGCGGTCGAATGCCGTTTCCCAAAGCTGCGCTGCATCAGCACCGCTCGCGATCCGCGTGCCTTCTGCGGCGGCAAACGAAACCGAAGCAATGCGTCGGGAGGGGTCGTTCGTCGGTTGTTCCGTGATTTCGACGTCCGCCGCCAGGACTGCGTGAAGCTCGTCGCCCGCTGGCAATAGCAACAGATCTGCGACATGCGCGTCCTCCACGAAGGGCAGCGAGGGATGGCCGACGGCGACGATGGCATCACCCGTCGCGATCTTCGGCAGCCACTGCTTGGCAAGGTCGCCGCCGACCCCGCGCAACATCGGCGCGGCGACCGCTGCGGTTGCCACGATCGGTTCCGCCAGGCCGGCGCGTCCGGTCTCTTCCAGCAGCAGCACGAAGTCGACCTCGTCCATGCCCATGCCGCCGTGCTCTTCGGGCACGAGCATGCCGGGCAGGCCGATCTCGGCCAGGGTCTTCCAGAGCTCGGGCGAGCGCGCGGTCTTGGTTTCCCAGAGCCCGCGCACCACCTCGGCCGTGATCTCGCCTTCCAGGAAATCGCGAACCGTTGTCTGGAGCAGTTCCTGGTCTTCGTCGAATCGGAAATCCATGGCTACCTCGGCATTCCCAGGAGGCGTTCGGAAATGATGTTGCGTTGGATCTCGTTGGTCCCGGCGTAGATCGGGCCGGAGAGCGCGAAGAGATAACCATCGAGCCAGCTGCCGACGCCTTCGGCGGCCGGGGCGCCCGGGAGCAGGTCGCCGCGATCGCCGAGGATCTCGAGTGCCAGCTCGTGCATGCGGAGATCGAGCTCACTCCAGAAGATCTTGTTGAGGCTCGATTCGGCCCCGATCTTGCCGCCGGCCAGCAGCCGCGAAACCGTGCGGAAGGTTTCGAGGGTATAGGCCTCGGCGCCGATCCAGCAGCGTGCGACTTCGTCGCGGATGGCGTCTTCGACGTCGGCCGCGTTCGCCCGGTAGAGTTCGACCAGGCGGCGCGCGGTGTCCTGGAAACGCGCGGGGCTGCGCAGCATCAGCCCACGTTCGAAGCCGGCCGTCGACATCGCGACCTGCCAGCCTTGTCCCTCTTCGCCTAGCTGATGTTCCACCGGGACGCGCACGTCGTCGAAGAACACTTCGGCGAAGCCGGGCAACCCATCGAGCTGCTCGATCGGCCGCACCGTGATGCCCGGGAGATCGAGCGGCGCCAGAATGAAGGTCAACCCCTTGTGGCGCTCGCTCTCGGGATCGGTGCGGAACATGCCGAATAACCAATCGCCGAACGCGCCGCGCGAGGCCCAGGTCTTCTGCCCGTTCACGATGAAGTGATCGCCATCGCGGATCGCCGTGGTCTGGATGTTGGCCATGTCGCTGCCCGCGTTCGGCTCGCTCCAACCCTGGACCCAGACCTCTTCGCTCGAGGCCATCTTCGGCAGGAAGCGCGCCTTCTGCTCCGGCGTGCCGTACTCCATGATGGTCGGGCCCAACAGGAAGATGCCGTTCTGGTTGATGCGCTTCGGCGCACCGGCGCGGTAGTACTCCTCCTCGAAGATCAACCATTCGAGCAGGTTCGCGCCGCGGCCGCCGTACTCCACGGGCCAGGGAACCATCGCCCAGCCGCCGCCATTGAGGATGGCTTCCCACTCCCGGTGCTGCTTCGCCCCCTCGGCCGTATCGAAACTGCGCAACGGCTCACCGGGCACATGCGCCCCGAGCCACGCCCGCGCCTCCGCACGAAACCCATCCTGTTCTCTCGTAAACGTCAGGTCCATCTCATCTCCGGGGACGGACTCCTCAAGTTTCAATGATGCAAGTTTCCCCGTGGGGAAACTTGCATCATTGAAACTTGAGGAGTCCGTCCCCACTCCTATTTCTTGAAGTCGGCGTCGCGTTTTTCGACGAAGGCGTCGCGGGCTTCTTGGGAATCTGGGGTCGAGTACAGCTCGAGCGTGAAGCCCTGCTCGTAGCGGTAGCTTTCCTTCGGGTCGAGCAGCTCGATGCCGTTGAGCGACCACTTGGCGAGTTCGACGGCGCGTCGGCTCTTGCTGGCGATCTTGCCCGCCAACGCCATTGCCGCGTCTCGTAGCTTCTCGGCCGGGACGACTTCGAGAACGCCGCCTAGCCGATAGGCCTCGGCTGCCGTGATCGGCTCGCCGGTGAGCAGCATGCGCCGCGCTTCCTGGGTACCGAACATGCGCATGGCGTGGGTGGCGGCGCCGAGTGCGCCGCGGTCGATCTCGGGCAAGCCGAAGCTGGCATCTTCCGACGCGATCACGAAATCGCTGGCGCCGGAGATGCCGATGCCGCCGCCGAGGCAGTAGCCATGGACCGCGCTGATCACGGGAACCGTGCAATCGTAGATTGCACCGAACAGGTCGTAGCAACCGCGGTTGTGCCGGACGATGAGCGATCCGTCGGCGGCGAGTTCCTTCACGTCGACACCACATTGGAAGCCGCGTCCTTCCGCGCGGATGACGACGACGTTCGCGGCGGGGTCAGCGCCGAACGCGCGCACATGATCGGCCATCTCGCTCCACTCGGACGCCTTGAAGGCGTTCACCGGCGGGTGCGCAATCACGATCTCGGCGATGCCGTCTTCGAGTCGGGTCTGGAATGCCATGGTGGCTCCTAGCGGTTCAGTTGGAGGCGCTTCAGCGTCTCCTCGGCCTCGTCCATGATTCGCGCAACCAGCTCGGCGCAGGTCGGGCGATCGTCGATCACGCCGGCAACGGTTCCGCTCGGTAGATAGCCGCCGACCGGGTCGCCATCGTTCATCGCGCGCTTCGCCAGCATCGGCGCGTTCGCGGCCAGCAAAACCTGCGCGCGGGTCAGTTTCTCGTTCTTCTGCATGCTGAGCGCCGAGCGCAGCAGCTCGGGGATCGTTGCGCCGCTGAGCTTGCGGAATGCGAGCGCGTTGCGCGCTGCGAGGAACCAACGACGCACGGGCCCGGCCGCTTCGAGGTCGCGGACGAGTTCGTTCATGATCACGCGTTGGGGAAGACCGTCGATCTGCTCCGTGACGACGATGTCCGGAAGCGCTGCACCGAGGTAGCGATCGGTCGTGACCGCGGGCACGGGGCTCTCTGCCGTCATCAGGAAGCGCGTGCCCATCGCGATGCCGGCGGCGCCCCAGGCCAGTGCGGCAACCAGCCCGCGCCCATCCTTGAATCCACCGGCCGCCACGATCGGAATCGAGACCGCGTCGGCGCAAGCCGAGACCTGAAGCGAGGTCGGGATCGTGCCGGTGTGGCCGCCCCCTTCGCCGCCCTGGACGATGACGATGTCGGCGCCGAGCTGTTCCGCCTTCCGGACGTGCCGCGGTGCACCACAGGTGGGGACGCATAACACGCCGCCGGCCTTCAGCCGATCGATCAGCTCGGCAGAAGGCGCCCGGTTGTAACCCGCCGCCTTCACGCCGTTCTCGAGCACCATGGCCACGATCTCTTCCGCGCCCGGCGCGTCCATCAGGAAGTTCACGCCGAAGGGTTTCTCCGTCAGCGCCTTCGTCTGATGGATGCGCTTCTCGACTTCGTCGAGCGGCAGCGCGGCTGCGGCCAGGAACCCGAAGGCGCCCGCGTTGCACGCAGCGGCCGTCAGTTCAGGCGTCGCGACCCAGCCCATGCCGGTCTGCACGATGGGCGCGCGGCATTCGAGCAGCTCGCAGAGCCGCGTATGGAGGGGATGTCGGGTCATGGGGCATCCAAAAAACGGCGCGCGTCAGACGCGCACCTCCTTGTTCATGAGTCCCAGCGGATCGATGCTGCGCAGGATCTCGCGCTGCTCGTCCGTCGGCTCTGCCGTTGCCGGCACGTCGCCTTCGATCACCAACTCGAAGCCGGTCTTCTCGACGATCTCGTCGACGCTGACGCCGGGATGGGCCGAGCGCAATCGCATCCGGTTGTCCTCGGTCTCGAAGTCGAAGACACCCAGGTTCGAGATCACGCGCGGAATCTCGTGGAAGCGGGCGGTTACCGGGCCGAGAGCCTTGGCTCGGTCATAGCCGACGCCGGAAACCACATCGACCTTCTCGACGAACACGTTGGGTCCATGGTTCGGTACCCAGTAGGACGTCTTGTGCGAGATCGTATTGCCCGGCGCCCCGCGCATGCCGAGCAGCTGGGCCTTCGGTGCCGCGTGCTCGCCGATGCAGGCGAAGTTCTGGTTGCCGTAGCGGTCGATCTGGCTGGCGAACATCATCACGTGGCGCCGGCCGTTCCAGAGCAGGTCGAAGATGGAGCGGAACGGGCTCCAGCCCTCGACCACGGGCTCGGGTTTGTCGCCGCTCACCGGGTCGACGTTGCCGAGCAAAGACGCGATGCCGTCGGTCATCAGGATGTCCGGCTCGAAGGTCAGGCGCGCCAGGCGCGCACCCACGGCCGGCGTGGTGCCGAAGCAGGAAACCAGGATCTCGCCATCGCCACGGAACGCTTCGGCGACGGCTACCGCACAGACTTCGGCGCGTGTGGAATCGCTCATCGCTCGTTCACCTTCCGCTGATAGTCGGCTTCGGTTACGTCGAGGTAATCGGCCTTGAAGTTCTCCCAGGCTTTCGGGTCCTTGGCCGTCGCTGCGTAGGCGCTCTGGAATTTTTCGTCACGACCGTAATCGGGCGGGCACTCGGTGAAGTGCGCGCCGCCGGGCGCTTCGATCACGCCGTCGATCATGGTTCGGTTGATCCGCAGCGTGTGGACCGTGCCTTCCTTCAGGAAGCCGGAGGTCTCGATGATCTTCTCGCAGCTCATGAAGCGCTGCTTCGCCGCCATGCAGTAGAGATCGTCGAAATAACAATCAGGCCCCAGGTACTGGCCGTTGCCTTTCACATCGGCGCGGTTCATGTGGATGAAGGCCACGTCGAGTTCGAGTGCCGGTACCGCCACGAGTTCCTCGCCGTCCTCATAGGGCGATTGCACCAGTTTCAGGTCCGGGTTGATCTGCATCACGTCGGTTCCGAGTCCGGCTCGCGTCGGCAGGAAGGGCAGACGAAGGGCGGCGGCGTAGAGGCCCCACTGCAGCATGCCCTCGTCGAGTTCGCGGGCTTCGAAGCCGCCGGCCTGTCGTTCCTTCCGGAAGTGCGGTTCGAGGGGAATCGAATCGAGCGAAACGAAGCCGTAGATCAGCCGCTTCACCTTGCCGTACTTGCAGAGCAGGCCGGCGTCGGGTCCGCCGTAGCTGACCACGGTCAGATCCTTGACCGGCGAGCGCAGGATCTCGCGGATGATCGACATGGGCTTGCGGCGCGAGCCCCAGCCTCCGATCCCGATCGTCATGCCGTCCCGCAATTCGGCGACGGCCTCGGCCTCGGTGGTTCGCTTGTCAGCCATCGGCCCTCTCGTTTGGTCGTGGTTCGGCTCGGCAGAGCCAGGCCGTGGGGCGCCAACGCGGCGGCCCCAGAGAATACGCCCGGCCCGCGAGCGCGGGCTGGATATAATAACGAGACGTATCGTATCACAAGTCCCCGCGGGGCTTCCCGAGGGAATCGGATGCTCGCCGAGCTCGCCAGAACCAACCCGAACGGCCTGGCCCTCGATGACGGCCGCCAGCGCCGCAGCTGGGCGGAGCTCCACGACCGGGTCTCCCGCTGGGCGCGATTCATCCGCGAAGACCTGGGGTTGGCGCCGCACGACCACGCTGCCCTGCTGATGAGCAACCGCTGCGAGGCCTTCGAGGGCATCCTCGCCGGGATCGAGGCCGGCATCTGGATGACGCCGATCAACTGGCATCTGGCGCCGGACGAAGTGGCCTACGTGGTCGAGAACTCGGCTGCCCGGGTCGTCTTCACGGACGCAGGCTTGGAAGCGACGGCGCGCTCGAGCGCCTGCCCCAACGTGGTCCTGGCCGGCGGACCGCTCGAACAGGCGCTGGCCGCGGCTTCCGATCAGCCGATGCCCCTCGACGGGCCCGCCGGCGCCAACATGATCTACACGAGCGGCACCACCGGTCGGCCCAAGGGCGTGAAGCGGCGGCGCCCGCCCACCCTGGCCGCGGCCTTCGAGGGACAAGCGGCCTACGCCCGCTCGATCGAGTGCGATGGCTCCGGCGCGCACCTCGTCACGGGTCCGCTCTATCACGCGGCGCCGCTGATGTATGCGGTCTACGACCAATCCGTGGGCGCGCCGATCCGGATCATGGAGAACTGGGACGAGCGGGAATGTCTGCGGCTCCTGCAAGAGAGCGAGATCCACCACACCCACCTCGTTCCGACCATGTTCGTGCGGCTGCTGAAGCGGCTCTCGGAGGAAGAACGCAACGCATTCGAAGCCCCCGCGCTGCACACCGTGCTGCATGGCGCGGCCCCGATCTCGCGCCAGGTGAAGGAGCGCATGATCGAATGGTGGGGGCCGATTCTCTACGAATATTGGGGTGGTACCGAGGGTGGCGTTACGACCTTCCTCGATAGTGCCGCATGGCTCGAACATCCCGGGAGCGTGGGACAGGCGCTGCCGCAGTACGAAGTCCTGGCGGTCGACGAAGCCGGCAAGCGTCTCCCGCCCGGCGAAGAGGGCCCGCTCTACGCGCGTCACGCCAAGCTCGAGGATTTCTTCGAGTACCACGGCGATCCCGAGAAGACGGCCGAGGCGTTCATCGATCCGCTCACCCACACGTTAGGCGACGTCGGTTCCGTCGACGCCGAGGGTTGGGTGTACCTGGCCGATCGGGCTTCCAACATGATCATCTCCGGCGGCGTGAACATCTATCCCGCCGAGATCGAAGCCGTGCTCGGCGAGCACCCGGCGATCGCGGACGTCGGCGTATTCGGGATCCCGGACGAGGAGTGGGGCGAGCAGGTGAAGGCCGCCGTCGAGTTGCAGCCTGGCTTCGAGCCCGGGACCGAACTCGAAGCCGAGCTTCGGGCCTTCGCGCGCGAACGCCTGGCTGGCTACAAGGTGCCGCGCAGCGTCGATTTCGAGGCCGAGTTGCCGCGGACGGCCGCCGGCAAGCTCTATGTCCGGCGTTTGAGGGATCGCTACTGGGCCGGGCACGAGCGCCGGATCTAGCAGGTTGCCGAAGAACACCGGGCCAGGCAGACGTCGGATGGCGCCGGGCGTTCTTGCCGTGGGGGGATGGACGCGTTCACGGTCGAGCGGCGCAGATCCGGCAATCGGCCGAAGCGCCGATTGGGTCGCTGGCTGGCGGAGATCCGGGCGAAGTTGCCTACAGGAATCGGTTCCAGCTGCCGATCTGTCCGAGATGGCCGGTGCCTTCGCACCGGTGGTTGGAACCGCTCGTCCTGTGAACAAGCCGCAATCATCCAAGCTCTGGACCCGTCTCCCTGGACCCGACGTCTGGGTGCTGTCCGGTCTCGTGCTCGTTTCGCTGGCCTTCTTCGGCCGCACGGTCGGTTTCGATTTCGTCGATTTCGACGACCGGACCATCTTGCTGGCGCATCCGAACCTCTACGACGCGGGCTCCCTCTCGGCGAGCCTCGGCGAGATCTTCGTCCACTACTTCCCGCGCGAGGAGCCGCTGCTGGTCCGCGATGTCAGCTGGGCCCTCGATGCGCACTTCTTCGGCTTCGAGAACGCGCAGGGATACCACCTCGGCAACGTCATCCTTCATTCGCTCGTGGTCGCGATGTTGTTCCTGTTCCTGGCGCGCGTGACGCGAAGCCGCGTCGCTGCAGGGCTGACCGCACTCGCCTTCGCCGTGGCACCGATCCACGTGGAGCCCGTGTCCTGGATCATGGGACGCAAGGATCTGCTGGCCGCCCTCTTCATGGTCGTCGGCCTCTGGGCCCAGAGCGTCGAACTCACCAGCCAGCGAGTCGGACGGAAGCGCGTCGCCTGGTTGTTATGCTTCGCTTGTTGCGCGCTGGCACTGGGTTCGAAGATCAGTGCCGTCGCGTTCGTTCTCGTGCTGGCATTGCATCGGGTCTTCACGCCGTATCTCGAGGGTGGGCAAGCCCCTGACCTGGCGTGGAACTTCCGCGCTGCCCTGAAGCGGCTCCCCGCGCTGCTGCCCCACGCGTTCGTCACGGGCGGCGTGTTCGTCTGGTACCGCGGCGTGCTCGCCGACTACGGCGTGATCCGTGAGCATGGGCCGGGGCCGCTCGATCCGGAACATCTCGGCCACGTCATCCAGTTCCTGCCGCTGATCGCGGGCAAGTACCTTCAGCACCTGTTCTGGCCGAACGATCTCTCGGTCTACTACCGCTGGCCTCACGTTGAAGTCGCGCTCAGTGCCGGCGAGACGCTGGCGTCCGTCGGGCTCGCGATCGGCTTGACCGCGGCCCTCGCTTTCCTGTTGTGGCGGCGCCGGGATCTGGCCTTCCACGCACTGTTCGCCGTGGCCTTGTTGGCGCCGTATCTGGGGCTCTTCTATGTCGGCCTGTGGCACGCGGACCGATACTTCTACCTCGCGACGGCCGGCGTGCTGGCCCTGCTCGCTGTTGGAATGCAGGAGCTCGGCCGACGAATGCCCGCGCTCAGGCCGGCGCTGGTGTTGTTGGTCGCGGGCTTCCTGCTCTCGTCCGTCACGATCGGCTGGCAACAGCAGGAAGTCTGGCGAGACGACGAATCGCTCTGGAGTTACGAAGCGAATCGCGACGAACCTTCGCTCCTTTCGATCCAGGCGTTGGCGAAGATCTATCTGCGCCGCGCCGAAGCCAGCGATAACGCCGCAGAGCAGCAGGTGTGGATTCAACAGGCCCTCCATCAACTCGAGCGGGGACATGCGCGGAACCTTGCGATGGCCCGCGAGCCCGGGCGCTACCGCGCGCCCGAGCGCCAACACCTGGCACGCCTCCACGTGATGAGTGGCCGGGCCGCCGCCCTCAGCGGGGCACCCCCTCCGGCGCAGTTGGCGCACTACCGCCAGGCCTTCGAACTCGCCCCGGATCGGCTCACGTCGATCCTGCTGTCGCGCAACCTGTTCGAGATTGCTGGCGGGGTTCCCGAAGAAGCTCGGCAGCGTTGGGTCGAAGCTTCTTTCGAGTACTTCGTCCACTACCTGAATTTCTCGGCCACCGACCCGCAACATCTGCGCGAGGGCCGCGAGCTACTCGAGACCAACTACGGCGACCGATTCCCCTACCTGACCGCACGCGTCGAGGAGACCCGGAGGCAATGGTTCCAATGAGCGAAGAGAATGCCTACGTCGGCGCCTACCCGTTCCTCGCCGGCCGCCGCGCGGTGTGGCGCGAGATCATTCGTTATGCGAAGACCGATGCCGGCCAGGTGGAAACCCTGGTCGAACTCGGCCCCGGCTATTGCGATTTCGTGAACCAGTTCCCGGCCAAGCGGAAGATCGCCTTCGATCTCAACCCCGAGATGAAGCAGTTCGCGGGCCCCGACGTGGACTGGACGCAGGCGGACGCCAAGCGTGTGGGTGAGCTGCCGACGGGTTCCGTCGATCTGGTCTTCGCGAGCAACTTCCTCGAACACCTCGAAGGCGACGAGATCGACGAACTGCTCGAAGCGATCCACCGGGCGCTGCGGCCGGGAGGCCGCCTGATGTTGATCCAACCCAACCACAAGCGCTGCGCCGAACATTATTTCGACGATCCGACCCACGTGACCGTCTTCGACGACGAGAACATCGGGCCCTGGCTCGAGCGTGCAGGCTTCGAAGTGCGCCGCCTGGTTCCCGGTCTGTTGCCGTTCTCGATGAAGAACCGGGCGCCAAAATGGCCGCTGCTGGTGCGCGCCTACCTCAATTCACCGATTCGTCCTCTGGCTGCCCAGATGTACGTCGTCGCGGAGCGTGTCTGATATGTGGCAGGGAAAAACCGTCTCGGTCGTTCTTCCGACCTACAACGAGAAGGATTCGATCCGGGCCTCGATCCGGGAGTTCGAAGCGACCGGCGTGGTGGACGAGATCGTCGTCATCAACAACAACGCCGCGCCGGGAACGAGCGAGGAAGTTGCGGGCACCAGCGCACGCGAGGTGCATGAACCGGAGCAGGGCTACGGCGCCGCCATGCAGCGCGGTTTCCGGGAAACCAGCGGAGAGTTGGTCATCGTCAGCGAGCCGGATGGAACCTTTCACGGCCACGATGTCTTCAAGATGTTGGCCTACGCGATGGATTTCGACGTCGTCTACGGCAGCCGCACCGTCAAGGAATTGATCTGGGAGGGCGCCAACATGGGGCTCTTCCTGAAGTGGGGAAACTACGCCGTCGCCAAGCTGGTCGAGTTCCTGTTCAACACGACCTCGCTCACCGACGTCGGCTGCACCATGCGCTGTATCCGACGCGAAGCGCTTCATCGGGTGCAGCCGTTCTTCACCGTCTCGGGTTCGTTCTTCGGCCCCGAGTTCATGGTGCTGACCATCTTGATGAAGATGCGCATGATCCAGATCCCCGTGAACTACACCGAACGCGTCGGCCATTCCTCGGTGACCGGAAACAAGTGGGTGGCCTTCGCCCTCGGCCTGCGAATGATCCGCTTGATCCTCGAATATCGGACCCGAAGCTGGCTGCGGCCGAGCCAATTCAGGAGCGACGTCGTTCCGACCACCAGCCGCGATCTCGCGGCCGTCGATCTCCGTCTCGAAGAGATGGAAGAAGAGAAGGACGAATCGGAGCCGCGGGCCTGAGGCCCAACCGAGCTCGATCGGCGGATCTACCTCGGTGAATGGGTGACCGGAATCTCGCCGCTCGCGCGCCTCGCGCGGATGCCGCGCTCGATGAAGACGACCAACAAGGCCTGCTCGATGAACGCGATGCCGTAGACGCCGATCATGATCCACTGGATCCACTCAGCGCGGACCGCGAAGGCGTAGAGGAAGGTCGTGCCGTAGCTCGAGGCCAACGCCATCTGGAACCAACGCAGGTTGCCTAGCGGTTGGCGCCGGGCGGAAACGATCTGACGCGGCAGCGCCCACAGAAGTTGGGCCGCGAAGCAGGTGAGCACGAAGGCCGAGAGTCCCTTCTCGATCGCGTCGGTGTAGGCCGGGTAGCGATCGACCGCTCTGAAGACCGCGAAGCCGATCCCGACAACGAAGCCGAGCGACGCGAATACGGTAGTCAGGACCCGCCCGGTCGCCGGCCGCGGCGTCGAGCGTTGCAGAAAGGTCATCGCCACCAAGGCAACGGCCGGAAGCCGCGTCGAGATCAGCAGGCCGGCCGTGATCGGATCCACCGCAACCGCGGCGGCTCCGGTCCAGGCCCAGCCCGCGAAGCGCCCGAGGTGCAGCGATTGCAGGAGCGGGTGGAAGCGCGGAGGCTGGACGCCGCGGCGCGCGATCTTGAGGATCTGCGTGGCGAGCCCGGCCCAGACTCCGAGGAACGCCAACCAACAGAAAACGGCCAGGAGCGGCTGGAGTTCGCGCAACACCCGCTCACGTTATCAGCAATTCTGGTGCACCCTTCGCTGCGGGCGAAATCAATCAGAGGGGTCGCGATGCGAACGGCGCGTTGTCACTGCGGAGCGCTATCGCTTGAATGTGCGGGCGAACCGAGCCTGGTCGTGATGTGCCACTGCGAACGGTGTCAGCGGAAGACCGGTTCCAGCTACAACCTGGGTGCCTGGTTCCCGGATTCCGATGTCACCCGGGACGGGCCCGAGCTGCTCTACCTGCGCAGCGGCGACGCCGGCTTCGAGGTGCGTTTCCACTTCTGCCCGATCTGCGGCACGACAGTGTATTGGGAGATGAGCGAGGGTGGTCTGCCAGGGCAGATTGGCGTCGCGGCAGGCTGCTTCGCCGATCCGGATTTTCCTGCGCCGATGCTCTCGGTCTACGAGAAGCGGCGCCACCGCTGGCTCTCCCTCCCCGCCGAGATCCCGTGCTTCATGGAGGCCGCCGGCGGCGACCCGGACGAGCGACGCTAGGCGGGATCGATTCCCCAGAAACGTTTCCATGTCTCGAGATCGTGCGGCACCGTACCCATTCCCGTCTGGTTGGCGGGCCAGTTCGCGGGCGCGAGCCCGGTCGGGTTCTCGCCGAGATCGGCGCCGTAGACGAGCAGGTGTCGGCGTCGCGTGAAGTACCAGTGCCCGGCGCTCTTGGCGTAGCGGTCGTGGTACTGGATCGCCTGGATGATCCAGCGCGTCGAGTCCGGCCCCTCGTCCTGGATCTCGGCTCGGCAGTAGACGATGCCGGTCGCATGGTCGTCATCGACGAAATCGATCACGTGGTTGCCGACCTGGAGGAAGCTGATGCCGATCGTGCGCAGCGCGCCGTCGAAGTCTTCGCGGAGTGCGGCGCGTCCGCTGCGGCGGCCGGATGCGCGCACGTCTTCCGGGTAGAGCGCCACCAGGGCATCGAGATCGCGCGCGTCGAGGTAGACCGCGTAGCGTTGCGCGAGCCCGCGAATCTCTTCGAGGGCAACGAGGCGGGCGAGGTCGTCCATGACGCGGGAGGTTAGGGCGCCCGGTCGGAAGCTGCCTTCGCTCGCGCTCCCTCGGCGATGCCCGCGTAGAACGCGCGGGCCTCGGCGATGCTGGCGCGCAGGGCCGGGCGGTTCGCGCGCAGGTGCTCCTCGCTGACGCCATCGCTGTAGGGCACCCAATCCCAGATCGGTTGGTCACCGATCTGCTCGTCCGACAGCCGGGCTTCGAGCGCGTCGAGCCGAGCGAGATAGTCCCGGGCGAGGGCCTGTCCTGAAGCCTGGGTGGCGACGCCGGGGGTTCCCGCGATGGTGATCCAGATCGGTGCGCTGTGCGCGGCGGCCGCCGGCCGGGTTCGCTCCGCGATCCAGGCCTCGCGTTCCTCGAAGCCCTGGGCGCCGTTCGCGATCCGGGCCCCGAGCCAGAGGACCCAGTCCGGCAGGTCGAGCGGCGGCGTCGGCCGATCGTTCGGCTTCTCGCCGAGGACCCGCAGCGCGACCCAGCTCGTCTGGTCGAACCGGATCGATTGATCGAAGGCGAAGACACCTTCCGACTCGAGCGCAGCAACGAGCGGGATCGGCTCTCCTCCTACGACCAGGGTCGCGCCGTCCACCCGATCGCGCACCGGATCGAAGCGCACGCTGCCCTTCACGCGCACCTCGCGGGGGTCGCCTAGCAAGACGTCGCCGCCGATGCCGACGCCGTCGACCTCGAGTTCGAGCAGCGGCCCGTTCGTGACGTAGGTTCGGCCTTCCCGGATCGCTTGCAGCCAACTCTCCACCGAGAGATCGCCGTCGAGCTGCGCGTAGAAGCGCTCGCGCCCGGGAATGCTCCAGGGTCCGCACGGGAAATCGGTGCCCGCCGTCGGCGTGACGCGAATGCCCATGTTCAGCATGTCGTACCAGGGTTGGTAGTAGGGGTAATCGAAGCCGAGCACCTCGATGAACGAGATCCAACCGCGCGGCCCGTCGATGGCGAGCCCGTCGTTGGCAACGCCGGCGGCCCAGTGCGCGAAGCCCGAAACGCCGCCGGCCTCGCGCGCGGGTTTCCAGGTCGTCTGGTAGTCGATGTAGGTCGCCCGCTCGTCGATTCGCTCCCGCGCACCCAGCGTGATCGTGTGGCCGAGGAAGTGCGTGCGCGGATGTTCCTGGCCCGGCACCAACAAGTGATCGCCGCGGCGAACCACGCCGTTGGGGCCGAAGGCCGGCTGGGGCGTCACGCTGTGCTGAGCCTGGGTCCCCATCTGGAGCAGGTTCGAAACGTGGAGATCCTCGGCGCGAAGCCAGGCCGAGATGCGTTCGCCATCGGCCTCGCTGCGCCGCGTGATGTGGATGTGATCGTCCGAACTCCACCAGCCGCGCGCCGGCTCGTTCGCCCAGCGCGTCAACGCCAGTTCGACCTCGCCACCGTCGGCGGCCACCTCGATGCGCGATTCGGCGAGCACCCACTCGATTCCGCGGGCGGCCCGCAGCACGTAGCTCCCGGGCGGGACGGCGACCTCGATCTCGCCATCGACGTAGAACTGGGTCGTGCCGGTGTGCGGGTTCTCGAGGCCCCGGGTTCCGACCGATTCGGGCCAATCCGAAGGCGGCGCCAGGGCGCATTCGAGGGTGAGCAGCAGCGCCGTCTCGGGCACGACGAACGCACCATCCGGCCCCGTCAGTTCGAGGCGCGCCGCGATCGGCTGGCCGCTAGCGGCGTCGAGGATCCGAATCCGCAGGGGCGCCGAGGTTTCCGGCGCCTCGCCACACGCCGTGAGCACCAGGAATACCAGGCAGCGCGCGCGCTTCAGCATCCGCGCATGGTAGGGCCCGCCGCTCGGTTTGTGTTAAAAACGGACCTTCGTGAGGACCCCCAAACCATGAGCAAGACCCGCACCCCGGCCATCGACGGCTGGTTCAAGGATGGGCCGAACCCGGCCCTGATCGGCACCCAGTGCACCTCGTGCCATTCGATCTTCTTCCCGCCCGAGCGCACGTTCTGCCGCAACCCCGCGTGCATGAACGACGAATTCTCGGACAAGGAGCTCTCGCGCAGCGGCAAGCTCTGGTCCTACACGACCAACAACTATCAGCCCCCGGCCCCGTTCGTCTCGCCCAAGGAGGAGTACGAGCCCTTCGCGGTGGCGGCGGTGGAGCTGGCGGACGAGAAGATGATCGTGCTCGGGCAGGTTCCCGCGCACATTCCGGTTGAACAGTTGGAAGCCGGCATGGAAATGGAGCTCGTGGTCGACACCCTCTTCGAGGACGACGACAACGAGTACGTAGTCTGGAAGTGGCGCCCCGTTTAGGCGGGTTATCGCGCGGCGAAGCCGCGCTGCCCGCACGGCAACGCTGCGCGTTGCCTCTGGGCGTGCAGAGGGAACGATCAGGATCGAGACCGAACGATCTCTCAGGATCGAGCAAGAACGGAGCAAGAAATGGCGATGGATGAAGTAGCGGTACTCGGCGCTGGGATGCATCCGTGGGGGAAGTGGGGACGGAACTTCGTCGAGTACGGCGTGAAGGCCGCCCGCGATGCGCTGAACGATGCCGGCGTCGACTGGAAGGACGTCGGCTTCGTCGCAGGCGGGGAGACGATCCGCAACGGCTACCCGGGCTTTGTCTCCGGTGCCTCCATCGCGAGCGCGCTCGGCTTCAATGGCGCACATGTCGGCTCCAGCTACGGCGCCTGCGCCTCCGGCTGCCAGGCCATCAGCATGGCCCGCGCGCAGATCCTCTCGGGGATGACGGACGTGGCCCTGGTGGTCGGTGCCGACACCACGCCGAAGGGTTTCTTCGCTCCGACCGGGGGAAACCGCACGGACGATCCGGACTGGTTGCGCTTCCGCTTGCTAGGCGCCACCAACCCGGTCTACTTCGGCCTCTACGCGCGCCGACGCATGGAACTCTACGGCGATACCGTCGAAGATTTCGCCAACGTAAAGGTGAAGAACTCCCAGTGCGGTGCCCAGAACCCGAACGCTCGCTACCCGAAGGCGTTCAACATCGACGACGTGTTCGCTTCGCCGATGGTGAGCGACCCGCTGCGGCTGCTCCAGATCTGTGCCACCAGCGATGGCGGCGCCGCCCTCGTGCTCACCTCGATGGAGTACGCCCGCAAGCACGCCACCGACCCCGTGCGCATCAAGGGCGTCTCGACGGTGACTCCCCAATACCCGAACACCAACATCGAGATGCCGGACTTCGCCGGTGATTCGGCCTTCGCCGTCGCCCAGCCCGGCGTTTCGTACCGCGACAGCATCGCGCTGCGCGCCTACGAGCAGGCGGGTCTCGGTCCCGAAGAGATGTCGATGGCCGAGGTCTACGATCTTTCGTCGGCTCTCGAACTCGACTGGGTCGAAGCGATCGGCCTGTGCCAGCCCGGCGAGGCCGCGAAGCTGTTGCGCGAAGGCGATCTCTCGTTGGGTGGCCGTATCCCGGTCAACCCGAGCGGTGGACTCGGCGCCTTCGGTGAGGCCATCCCGGCCCAAGCGATCGCCCAGGTGTGCGAGCTGGTCTGGCAGATCCGCGGCGAAGCCCGCGGGCGCCAGGTCGAGAACGCGAAGGCCGGCGTCACCGCGAACATGGGGCTCTTCGGTCACGGCTCGTCGGTCGTCGTCAGCGCCTAGCGTTCGGCGCGCCACGATGCTCAGCCTGCAAGAAATCTCCGACCGTATCGAGATCAACGATCTGTTGATCCGCTACACGAAGGCGATCGACGAGAAGGACTGGTCGTTGCTCGAGGAGGTCTTCACGCCGGATGCGCGGCTCGACTACGTGGCTTCCGGCGGAATCGCCGGCGCACTTCCCGAGGTGAAAGCCTGGCTCGCGAAGGCGCTGGCGATGTTCCCCGAGACGCTCCACCTGATCGGGAATACCGAGGTAGAACTCGCCGGGGATTCCGCAAGGGCCCGCACCGCCGTCTACAACCCGATGTTCTACGCGAACCAGGACGGCAGCCGGCACCACTTCGCCGTGGGGGCCTACTACAACGACGAGCTGGTGCGCACCGAGGCGGGCTGGCGGATCGCAGTGCGAATCGAGACCCACGCCTTCACCGAGGGCGCGATGCCGCCCGAGCTGGTGATTCCGACGGAGTAGCGCCCCGCTGGTTGCGCCGTACCCTGTTCAACGTGGCCGAACCCGAACCCTACAGCGTCCGCTGCGAACACTGCGATACCAGCTTTGCACCGGAGACGAAGCAATGCATCCACTGTGGTGCTCCGCTCGGCTCGGGCCTGCTGGCAGCCTTGCGGAGCGCGGGCGGTGAACTCGGCGGCGGCGGCGCAGCGCAAGAGGTCGAAGAAGCCGACGAAACCCCCGCCCGCAACCGGATGTGGGTGGTGATGGCCCTGCTGGCGATGGGCTTCTCGATGCTGCGACAGTGCCTCTAGCACGAGCAAGACGAAGGAGAACGGGATGGCGAAGGTAGACAAGAGCGAGGAGGAGTGGGCCGAGCAGCTGACACCTGAACAGTTCGCGGTGCTGCGCAAGGCGGGCACCGAGCCGGCCTTCAGCGGCAAGTACGACGGCGAGAAGACACCCGGCGTCTATCGCTGCGCCGGTTGCAACGCGCCGCTCTTCCGGAGCGACGAGAAGTACGATTCCGGCTCGGGCTGGCCTTCCTTCTGGGAACCGATCGACCTGGGCGCCGTCGAAGAGCGCAGCGATGCCGGCCACGGAATGGTCCGAACCGAAGTGGTGTGTGCCAGCTGCGAGGGCCACCTCGGCCATGTGTTCCCGGATGGGCCGCAGCCGACGGGTCTGCGCTACTGCATGAACTCGGCGGCCCTGGATCTCGAGGCCGAGGACGACTGATCGCGCAACGGCCCGAATCCCCGAAACGAAACGGGCCGGCCATTGGCCGGCCCGTTCTATTTCAGCGCGAGCAGCGAACTACTCGATGATCGAGAGCGCCTGGCGCGGGCAAAGCCTCACGGCTTCCCGGGCCTTCGCCTCCAGATCCGCGGGCACCTCGCCGGAGGTGTCCTCTTCACTACTCGTCACGACGTGGTGGAAGTTGTCGTCGTCGTCGACCCTGTAGAGCGCGGGGGCAACGTCCATGCAGACCGCGTTGGCCTCGCACAAATCCCAATCGACCTTGACCTTGATGGGCATCATTCTCTCCAGCGAAGAGCGCTTCCACCCTCCGGAAACGCAAGGTCGAAAGCTATACCACGTCGGCCGAGAACCTGCCGGGTTCGATTTCGCGGACGCGGCCTTGACGCACGGCGCGCTCGATGTGCAGCCCCATGCTGCGCCGCTCCACGGGCTCGGCGAAGGCGACGGCGTCTCCCGGGCGGTAGACGAAGCGGTGCTCGGCCACTTCGGCCAGGGTGCGCGGCGCCTCGGCCAGATACGCCATCAGGCGTTCCTCGCGGCGGGCGATGACGGCTTCATAACGATCCAGCCGTTCGAGGAACGTGGGCCGATCCACCACACCGATGTGATGGAACGTGGCGTAGTGCCTCGCCTCGATGTGGCGAACCCGCTGCAGGCTGCGCTCGAAATCCTCGAGGTCCGACCAGGCATCACCGTAGTAGGGTCCGAAGCTCGAGAGATCGATGTCGCCGAGATACAGGATTTCGTCCGGCTCGATGAACAGCGCCGAGTGCCCGCGCGTGTGCCCGGGCGTATGCACTACCTGCACCCGCACGTCGCCGCCGAGTTCCCAGGTATCGCCATCCACATAGCCCTGCGCATCCTCGCGCTCGGCATAGTGGAACTGTCCGCGCAGCGCCTTCTCCCAGCCGGCGGCGATGGCGGGATCGTCGAAACCGTAGATCCCCATGAAGCCATCGAAACTCTGCCAGCCCGGCAGGTCTTCCTCGTGCACGTGGGCCTCAGCCTCGGGGAACAGGTAGGCGCCGGCCAGGTGATCCTCGTGACAATGCGAAAGTACCACGTGCGCGACATCCGGTAGCGCTTCCTGCCGCGCCACGACGCCGAGCGATGGATCGATGATCAACGACGCCTCGCTGCCGCGTACCAACACGCTGTTGCCCTCGGGATACTTCCCCGCGTCCTTGCCGAACAAGATCGTCGTAGCCCCGATCTCGCGGTTCTCTCGCACGTTCTGGCGACTCTGTCGCACGACTTCCGTCAAATGGCTACCTCTTCCGTCCTTCAAGGCACCCCAGCATAACCGAGGTGGCAAGATGGCCGCGCGCAGCAAGACCCCCAAGAACTACTGGCTCGTAAAGAGCGAACCCTTCAAATACTCCTGGGACCAGTTCGTCAAGGACGGCTCCACCTACTGGGACGGCGTACGAAACTACAGCGCGCGCAACAACCTGCAGGCGATGAAGAAGGGCGACCTGGTCCTCTACTACCACTCGAACGAGGGCAAGGAAGTCGTGGGGGTCGCCAAGGTCGCAAAGGAGTCCTACCCGGACCCGACCATCGACGATGATCGCTGGGTCGTCGTCGACCTGAAGCCCGTGAAGCCGTTGAAGACACCCGTCACGTTGGCAGACGTGAAGAGCGACAAGCAGCTCCAGAAGATGGAACTCGTGCGCCAGGGCCGGCTCTCGGTGGTTCCCGTCGAGAAGGTCCACTTCGACAAGGTGCTCAAGCTCGGCGGGATCTCGATCGCCTGAGAGCCCCGTTGTCGGGCGCTAGCGCGACAACAGGATGCGGATGCGCGTTTCGGCGCCCGATGGAGCCGGCAGCGCGGCGCGTTTACGGCGCTCTTCCTCGCGGCGACGGGCCTGCTTGGTCTTGCCGTAGGCTTCCGGTTCCCGCGTGTCGGCCCACCCGAGTACGCGTTTTCCGTAGGCACTGACGATGTCGGCCTTGCCGTCGCCATTCAGGTCGGCGATATCGGAGTCCAGCGAAGATTCGTGGTCGAGGGAGACGTCGGGGCTGCGGTCGTAC
>JAJDAP010000117.1 GCA_029261795.1 Deltaproteobacteria bacterium | reverse complement strand
TTAGGAAACCGATGCTCTATCCGACTGAGCTACGGGGGCGCGTCAGCGGTTCCGGAAACTTACGCGGCGGGGCGCGATTCGTCACTCGGAACGGAGGCAGCGCGGGACTCTGACGATGCGAGGCGTCGTGCGATTCGGCGCTCAGTGCTCGTGGAACGTGTCGGAAGAGAGCTCTTCGAGAAGGAACAGCAGCCCCCTGGACTGGTTCTCGACGAGCTCGGACTGTGAGCTGGGCAGCCCTCTGAAGTAGGACCAATCGCGGGAGATCTCGAATCCGATCACGGCGGTTCCAAGCTCGCCGTAGACCCACTCCCCGGATGTTCCAGGGGCGGGCGGAATGCTCTCGGGGATGAAGGGCCTCGCCCACCAGGGAGCGAGAGGACGGATCGTCTTCGCCGCGTCAGGACTGTCCGGAACCACGAATGCGTGTCGGTCATCCCGGGGATTGGTCACCGCGGCGGCGACACCAGCCGCCAGCGTTTCGAGTCTTGCTCGGCGGGTTGGGGGGAGATCCGCTTCGGCCTTGGGGATGGGGAAGCCCACGCCGCCCTGCATGAAGGGAGCGAACCCCGTGTGATAGTCGAGAAAGATCCGGACCTCCCGATGTGCCAGCAGGAAGTCGCGGACCGCCTGCGTCTCGCGTTCCGAGAACGGCCGCTCTCCGGCGAACCAACCACTGTCGGGGTCGTTTGCGTCGCTCTCCGGCTTCCAGCCCCAGCGCGGCTCCCAGTTGCGGTTGAGATCCACACCCCAACTCGTTTCGCTGGTCGGCCTGCGGTTCTTCCGCCAGCTGAACGGTTCCACCGTTCCCGAGCGGTCGAACTCGGCCCCGTCCGGGTTCATCATCGGAACCATCCAGACGACCTTCCGGTCGAGCAGGCTGGTGATCGTTGGATCGGACCCGTAGCCCGTTGCGAGATGCGTGATCAGACCCAATCCCAGGTCGATCGAATCGTGCTCGTCTCCGTGCTCGCCGAAGAGAGCGAGCAGCGCCGGTGCTGACGCAGGATCGACCAGGGGCCCCGCGACCCTGACGGCGACGATCGAACGTCCTTCGTGGCTGGTACCGATCGGCTCGAACGAAACAACGTCTGGATGGGCAACCCTCAGCCGCTCGAGACGGAGCAAGAAGGCGTCGTAGCTGTCGAAGTGCTCGCGCACGGTTGCCAGCGAGGGCGCGCACGCCTGCAGGAGCGCCGAGGCTACGACGATGGCCAGAAACAGGCTGCCTCGCAGATGTTCACGCTCCAACTTCAACCCTCCGATGCGCTCGAGCACTGCCGCATAGCGTCGAGCGTCGGCCAGGGCAGTGAACCGGACGACCAACCCTGGAACTTGAACCACCAGATCCGATCCGTCACACCCGAACCGAGCCCCTGCGCTCTCGGCGCGTCTCGCTATGAGGAAGCTGTGTGCTCGGTCTTCACCCGCAGCGCGGCGGGAACCCGAAGTTGCAATCGTTCGAGCAGCAGTCGCCGTTGAAGACGCAGACCGCTCCGGAGCCCGAGCAGCAGGCGCCGCAGTCGAAGGAGCAGCTGGAGCAGGTCTCGCCACCGTTGCAACTGAAGTCGCCGCAGAATGGGCAGACGCCGCAGTCGATCGCGCAGGTCGAACAGGTCTCGCCGTTGTTGCAACTGAGGTCTCCGCAGAATTGAGCCGGGGCGCAGATGCCGGCGAGACAGTTCCCGCTCGAACAGGCACTGTCCGTCGAGCAGACTGCGCCGTTGCCGAGATTGCCGTTGATGCAGATGCCGAAGTTGCAGACGCTGCTCGTGCAGTCGTTGTTGCTGATGCAGATGGCGCCGTTCGAGCATTTCCCGCAGTCGGCGTTGCACTCGAGGCCCGCGTTCGCGTCGCCGCATTTTTCCAGGCCGTCGCAGAAACCGTCGCCGCAGATGTCCTCGCAGAGGCCGCCGAAGCAGTCGCCGCTGCGGCAGGCCGCGTCCGTGGTGCATGGGGATGCGGCCGGCAGGCCCCCGTTGATGCAGAAGCCGATGTTGCAGACGCCGCTGGTGCAGTCGCTGTTGTTGATGCAGATGGCGCCGTTCGAGCACGTATTGCAATCCGCATTGCACTCGAAACCGGCGTTCGCGTCGCCGCACTTTTCCAGGCCATCGCAGAAGCCGTCGCCGCAGACGTCCTCGCAAATGCCGCCGAAGCAGTCGCCACTGCGACAGGCCGCGTCCGTGGTACAGAGCGACGCGGCCGGCAACCCGCCGGCGATACAGAAGCCGAAGTTGCAGACGCCGCTGTCGCAGGCGGCGTTGCTGGTGCAGTTCGCCGTGTTCTCGAGGGGTCGGCTCAGACAGGTGCCGAGGTTGCAGAGACCGCTGTCGCAATCGCTCGCGCTGATGCACACGAGCGTCGTGCATTCGCCCTGGAAGCTGCAGTGGTTCGAGGCGCATTCTCGAGCGGTCACGCAGCGGCTGCCGTCCGCGTAGGGGCCAGCACCGCAGTCGCTGGTGCAGTTGGCCGCGCCCTCGCCGATGGTGAGGTCACAGGTCCCGTCGCCGCACGCGGACGTGTCCGGGCAACACGTACAACGGAGGTCCTGGTCCTTGAGATAACCCTCGTCATCGGCGAGGGCAATATGGATGGCGTACGTGTCGGCGAGCAATAAGCACGGGTTCAAGCACGCGTTGCCGGGGAGGAAGGTCGCGTGGCAGGTCTCCGTGAGGCGATTGAAGAACTCGATGTCGCAAAGCGCCCGGTCCTCGCCACAGACCGAATAACAGGCGTCATGGAGCTCACAGGCGTTTCCGTTCAGCGCGTCCCCGTTCCCGAAGGGTGCGCTACACGCCCCGCCCGTGAAGTACGCCAGCGGGTCATTCTTGACCGTCTGGGGATCCGGCGGCAACGGGAAGCCGAGGTCATCGAGGACGTCGGTCAGGGCGCTCGCGCTGCAACCATCGGTGTCCCGCGGGTCGGTTCCGTCCGGCCCACGAGCAGCGAAGCAGATGCCCGGCGACGGGGTCGCCGTCGTGGGATCATCGACCACACTGGCGCCGAAGTGCTGATTGGGGTCGCCGTCATTGCAGTCGCCACCGGCGACAGAGATTCCGTCGCCATCGCCATCGGGGACGAAGCCGGAGGGCCCGGGTGTCCCGGCCACGAACCCCTTCAGGAACTCGTTGAAGTCGGCAATGCCGACGGATCCGTCCGAGTTCATGTCCGTGCCCGCACCCGCGTCGGTGCTCGAGCTGAAATCGGGCAGGAAGAGATTGAAGTCCTGGATGCCACAACTGGCATCGTTGTCGAAGTCGCAATCGCAGATGTTGCCGTACTGATCGCCGTCGGTATCGGCCTGGGACACGCTGAACGCGGCCACGCAGCTGTCCTGGTGATCGTCCGTTCCGTCTCCGTCCGTGTCCACGGCTGCGAGGGGCCTGGCTGCGAGGGAAACCGGCAGGGCCAGGAGGAGCAGGCAAATGAGACGGGCCCAGCAGCTGGGCAACCGCAGAAGCGGGCGCATCGAGGACCTCCGTCCGATCAGCCTACCCCAGGTCGACCCGTGGATGGGGAGCTTCCGAACCCGGTTGCGCTCGTTTCTCAGTACTCGAGCACCGCGTGCACGGGCACGTCCAGCTGCTGACGGCCCCCGAGCGCGGCGAGCTCGATCAAGAAGGCGCAGGCCACGACCTCGGCGCCGGCCTTGTGGGCGAGTTCCAGGGTCGCGGCGGCGGTGCCGCCGGTGGCGATCAGGTCGTCGACGATGAGCACGCGTTGGCCCTCTTCGACGGCGTCCACGTGCATCTCGACGGTGTCTACGCCGTACTCGAGTTCGTAGCGGACGCGATGGGTGTTCCACGGGAGCTTGCCGTCCTTGCGGACGAGCACGAGCCCGGCGCCGAGCTGTTGGGCAACCGGGGCGCCGAACAGGAAGCCGCGGGATTCGATGCCGAGGACGCGCTCGATGCCTAGATCGCGGTAGGGGCTCGCGAGCGCCTCGGCCGCGCCGTGCATCGCCTTCGGTTCCAGGAGCAGTGGGGTGATATCGCGGAAAAGGATCCCATCCTTGGGGAAGTCGGGGACATCTCGGATGTATTGCTTGAGGGCTTCAGCGTCCATACGAGGCTCTAGCTCCAGCTCGAGTCTGCGAGAAGATCAGCGCAGGTAGCGTAGCGGGTCCCGGGGGCGGTCGTGCTTGCGGACCTCGAAGTGGAGGTGCGGGCCGGTGGCGTTTCCGCTGGCGCCGACCTCGGCGATCAGGTCGCCCTTGCGTACGCGCGCGCCCTTCTTCACCCGGTTCCGGCGGTTGTGGGCGTAGAAGGTCGCCACGCCGGCACCGTGCTTCACGATCACGACGTTCCCGTAGCCGCCGAGCCGGCTCGCGTAGATCACTTCTCCGTCTCCCACACTGCGGATCGGCGTGCCGGCCCGGGCGCCGATGTCGATGCCCTCGTGCATGCGGCCCCATCGAGGGCCGAAGCGCGAGGTCAGCTTGCCACCCTGGACGGGCCAGTCGAATTCGCCCCCGCTTGCACTGCCTCCCAGGCCATCGTTGTTGCGGGCCAGCTCCCGCAGCACTTCCGGCGGCGGAACCAGCGGGCCCTGCGGCGCCCGGCTCGCGCGCGTGCCCGGAATCCACAGCTCGGTGCCGACCCGGATCTCGGTGACGTCGGAGATGCGGTTGCTATCGAGAATGTCATCGACGCCCACACCGTAGAAACGCGCGATGCGGTAGAGGTTCTCGCCCGGCTGCACCTCGTGCCAGGCGCCCCGGGGTGTACCGGCGCAGCCGAGCACGAGCACCAAGATCGCGACCACACCGCCACCGGCCCAGCGCCGGACCTTCATGCTGGAACCCAACCGTGGTCACCGACGAGATCGACGAAGCGGCAGACGCCTAGTTCTTCGCGCTGGATCTCGCCGCTCTCGAGGCGGCGGAAGCGGCACAGCAGCTGCTCGCCGCGCGGCCCGAAGGGTCCGACGAGACGCCCCCCCGGCGCCAGTTGATCGAGCAACGGCTGCGGCACTTCTGGCCCGCCGGCCGTCACCACGATCGCATCGAACGGGCCGTCGTTCGGGCGTCCCCGGGTGCCATCACCGAGGTGCACGATCACATTCGAAACGCCCAGGTCGTCGAGCGCCCGCCGCGCGCGACTCGCGAGTGATGGAATCACCTCGACGGAGATCACGCGCTCGGCGAGGTGCGAGAGCACGGCCGCTTGATAGGCGGAGCCGGTTCCGATCTCCAGCACGGTTTCGCTGCCGGTCAGTTCGAGCGCCTCGGTCATCGCGGCAACGATGTCGGGGGCGGAAATCGTCTGGCCCTCGCCAATCGGCAGGGCGGCGATTTCGTAGGCGCGGTGGCCGAGGGCATCAGGCAGCAGGCGATGACGCGGCACGGTATTGAGCGCGCGCAGGACGCGTTCATCGCGAACGCCGCCGCGCGCGATCCGCTCGACCATCCCGCGTCGCGCGCCGAGATAGCGATCCCGAGGCGCCCCAGCGCTGGAGTCATCGCCAGCTGCAGCGCCGAGCCGACCTGTCCCTCGCGTCCGCATGGATCGCTCCACCGAACTCACCCCCAGTTGCCAAGGGTAGAGACGTGCCAGCCGGGCGCCACATTCAGTGCTGCCGATCCGCTGCGACGAAACTGCGCCTCAACGTTCCGGCGCGATCTCCTCGAGTTCCCGATTGGCCGTTTCGGGCACCACCAGCCAGATGACCAGGGGCGCGATCAGGAGCACGGGCAACATGGCCGAAATGGCGGCGACGTGAGAACCGAGGCGTATGTAGAGATCACTCTCGAGGAAGAGACCCACCGATCCCATCGCGATGCCCAGCGCCGCGCGCACCATCGTCGCCACCGAGCGGTGCGAAGTCGGAAACAGTTCGGCACCCACGGTCTTGAACAACACGCCCAACCCCATGGCGCAGAACGTGACCGTGATCCAGGCCGCCTGGACGATGAAGCCGGAGCCGTTGTAGAGCAGCCAGTAGCCGCCGCCGAGGCCGGCGACCAGAATCGTCATGACCACGCGCCGACCGATCCGATCGGAGAGCGCGCCGGCATAGATGTTCCCGAGGATCGCGACAGCACCACCGAAGATGGCCAGGCTCGCCACATCACCGGGGTCGTAACCGTGGAGCTCTTGCAGGATCTTCGGCGAGAACATCACCGCCGTCGTCTCGACGAACTCGATGGGCGCATAGGCCGCCGTGATCGCAGCGAGACGGCCCGGGTATTGGCGGAACAACGAGGTGACGGGATGCCACCAACGCACGATCTGGCCGCCGGCTTCCACCTGCTCGAAGCGACGGGTCTCGGGAAGCGTGCGCCGCAGCCAGGCCACCGCGAGCAGCGGCACGGTCCCGAGCAGATAGAGGTCGCGCCAGCCGTTCGGCAGGAAGTCGATGCCGGCAAAGACCGCATAACCAAGCCCGTGACCGAGCGCGCCGAGCGCACCCAACATCCCGATGCCGAAACCGCGATCGCGCGCCTTCAACTCCTCCACGATCACCACCGAAGCCAACAACGGTTCGGCGTACAGGAACATGCGCGCGAAGAACTGGAAGAACTGGTACTGCTCGGGGTTCTGGGCGATTCCGGACAGGAAGGTGAAGATCGCCGAGCCGATGATCGTGGCGATCAACAACTTGCGGCGGCCCCAGCGGTCGGCCAACACGCCCACGGCAATGGCCGGCAAGGCGCCGAGACGAACCACGCCCAGCAGGTCGCCGATGCCCTCTTCGGCGATGCCGAGACCGGCCTGGATCTGGACCAGCGCCATGCTGAGCAGCCCGACGTCATAGTGCTCGAAGAGCTCCGCCACCACCAGCAGGCCCATGATGCGCCACTGGCTGCGGGTCAACTCCGGCGTCTTCCCGAAGTACGGCACCAGGTAGCTCCACCACGGGCGCCGCGCCCCAGCCTCTTCCGGCGGGGCTTCGGGCGGCTCGGATCTGGGCTCGGACATGGAGGCTCCCGGGGACGCGGAAAAGCGGCGGAACATACCACTTGGTCAGCGGCCCGGGCTCCCGTGTGATGGGCTGGTAGGATTCGCCAGGAGGAATGGGATGCCCGCTCGCTGGCTTCGTTTCGTCGGCTTGGCCCTGGCCGCCGTGGCGCTTCCGAGCGCGGCGCTCGCGGCCGAGCCCAGCGTGCTCGTGGCCTGGCAGGGGGCCGTGCACGATGCGGCTGGCGCGCCCCTGGCTGGCGTACAGGTCACGCTCGAACACGAGGCGCCCGCCCACCGCATCTCGGTCTTCAGCCAGGGCGACGGCAGCTTTTCGGCTGCAGTCGCCCCGGGCGAACGATTCATCGTCACGGCCCGGCGCGTCGGTTGGCACGACGGCTGGTGGCCGGATCGCGGACCCACGGATGGTGCGCTCGAACTCGCACTCGAACGTCACACCGACCCGGCCGCCGTGGCCGAACAACTGCCCGCCCACCACTGGTACGCGCGTGTCATCGCGCAGCTCGACGAGCCCGCCCTAGCCCACCGCTTGAAGCGCGAGTGCACCTACTGCCACCAGCAAGGCAGCCTGTTCACTCGGCGCGAACGCAGCGCCGATGAATGGCGCAAGATCATCGGGTTGATGGGGAGGCGCGGCGCGGTGTTGCCGGCCGAAGTCCGCGATCCGCTGCCGGAACAATTCGTCCGCGCCTACGAGCGCCGCACGGCGGTGCCCGAACTAACGAAGGGCTGGGAGGATGCCGAGGCGTTCTCGCCGGTTCCGGGCCCCGAGACCCTGCGCGCCCGCGTCGATGAGTGGGACCTCGGCGGACGCGCTTCGATGCAGCACGATGTCGTGATGCACCCGAGCGGTGCCCTGTATTCGGTCGACGCCAGTCAGGACCAGCTCTACCGCCTGACGCCGCGCCCGGGCACCGGATCGATCCGGGATTCCTGGGCGGTACCCTCCTCCGGCCTGCCGATCGGAGGAGCGTTCCGCGGCCCGACGGAACCGGTTTCGCAGACCTCCAACGAACGCACCGGCCCGCACTCGCTGCAGATCGCGCCGGACGGCAGCGTCTGGATCACGCTGGCCACCGGCAACCAACTAGCGCGCTTCGACCCCGGGACCGAGCGCTTCGAGATCCACGAGATCGCGGCGGGCATCTACCCACACACCCTGCGCTTCGATGCCGAGGGAATCCTCTGGTACACGATGGCCGCGTCGAACCACGTCGGTCGCTTCGATCCGAAGACCGGCGAACAGCGACACGTGCGCCTGCCCGCACGCACCCTTGCCCAGGAAGCGGTGCTGCGAATCCTGCCCTTCACGCTGTGGCTCGATCGCCAGCTCGACCTGCGCAGCGTGGCGAGCGAGGGCGGCGGCGGCTTCACCATGCCGGTTCCCTACGGCATCGATATCGCACCGGACGGCGGCGTCTGGTTCAGCCAGTTGAACGAGGACCGGATCGGGCGGATCGACCCCGAGAGCTTCGAAGTCACCCTGGTCGAGACGCCCTTCCCCGCACCGCGCCGGCTCCGCTTCGATTCGAAGGGCATCCTCTGGGTGCCGAGCTTTTCCGCCGGCTTGTTGGCCGCATTCGATCCGGCGAGCGGAGCCTTCCGCAGCTGGCCGCTGCCCACCGACCCCCTGGAAGGTGAGGCGCCCTACGCACTCCACGTCGATCACCGAACCGATCATGTCTGGGTCTGCGGCACCAACAGCGACACGTTGATTCGCTTCGCCCCGGAGACCGAACGCTTTACCGTGTACCCGCTACCAACGCGGGTCACCTATACCCGCGAGCTCGATTTCGACGCGCAGGGACGGGTCTGGACCTCGAACTCGAACTCGCCGGCCTGGCAGATCGAGGGCGGGCAACCGCGCGTGCTGCGGCTCGACCCCGAAGCTCGAGAACCCGAGAGCACGGGCGATGTCGCTTGCCGGGGCCCCGCTTGCCCGTGAGCCTTCGGGCGATCGCCCTCGTCTCGATGTTGGCCGTCTTCGCTTGTAGCGAACCGGCCCGGGAAGCGTCGGGCCCGGCGGCAGGCTGGCCCACCTGGGGCGGCGCCGCAGCCGGCACGCGCTGGTCGCCGCTCGCGGGCATCCACCCCGGGAACGTGAACGCGCTCGAACGCGCCTGGAGCTACCGCACCGGAGATTTCGCACCCGGCGAATTGAAGACCTCCTTCCAGGCAACGCCCGTGCTTTGGCGCGACCGCTTGATCTTCTGCAGTCCCTTCGACCGGGTGTTCGCCATCGATGCCGCGAGCGGGGCCGAACGTTGGGTCTACGACCCGGGCGTCGACACCCGGGCGTTGGGCGGTGGCACCTGTCGCGGCGTCGCCCTCTGGGACGACCCGGATGCCGAACCCGGCACCGCCTGCGCCAGCCGGGTCTTCACCGCAACGATGGATGCGCGCCTGCTCGCCATCGATGCGGCCTCTGGCAAAGCCTGTGAAGACTTCGTGCCCGTCGATCTCACCGGCGGCCTCGGCGACGTCCGCCACCGCGAAGTCAGCGTGAGTTCGCTGCCGACCCTGGTTCGCGATGTCGTCACGATCGGACACGCGGTTTCGGACAACCGCCGCGTCGACGCACCGGGCGGCGTTGTCCGTGGCTACGATGCACGCAGCGGCGCGCTGCGCTGGGCCTTCGATCCGGTGCCCCCGGGCACGCCAGCGCTTCTCCCAGACGAAGACGGGCCGCGCTACCACCGCGGCACCCCGAACGCCTGGTCCGTCTCGGCTGCAGATTCCGAGCGCGATCTCGTGTTCGTGCCGATGGGAAACCCGAGCAACGACTTCTATCGCGGCGGCCGCGGCGAGATCGATTACTACGGCAGCGCCGTCGTCGCCCTGCGCGGCAGTACCGGCGAAGTCGTCTGGCGCTTCCAGACCGTTCACCACGATCTCTGGGACTACGACGTCGGCTCGCAGCCGTCGCTCATCGATCTCGAAATCGAGGGCCGAACCGTGGCCGCGCTGGTTCAACCCACCAAGGTCGGCCACCTGTTCGTGCTCGATCGCGAGACCGGCGTTCCGATCTTCCCGGTGGAGGAACGCCCGGTCCCGCAATCCGATATGCCGGGGGAGCGCAGCGCGCCAACGCAGCCGTTCCCGACCCGTCCGCCTCCGCTACACCCGAGCGGCATCGGTCCCGACGAGGTCTGGGGACTGACGCCCTTCGATCGCGCCGACTGCCGGGAGCGGCTCGCCGCCCTGCGGAGCGAGGGCCCGTTCACGCCGCCGAGCCTGAAGGGCTCGCTTCAATACCCGGGTGTCGCGGGCGGTTCGAATTGGGGGAGCGCGGCCTGGGATCCCGAACTCGGGCTGCTGCTGGTGACCCAGACCCGGCTCGGGACCGTGCACCGGCTCATCCCTCGAGAAGATTCAGAGCAATGGACACCCAACCCACCGCGCGAAATCCTGTTTTCGCAGCAGGGAACACCCTATGCCCTGCTCCAGACCGTATTTCTCTCGTCGCTCGGCATCCCGTGCAGCCCGCCGCCCTGGTCGGAACTCGTGGCTGTCGATCTGGCCCGGGGCAACGTCGCCTGGCGGGTGCCGTTCGGAACCACCCGCGGGCAGGCGCCCTGGCCCTTCTGGTTGCATCTGGGCATCCCGGGGATGGGCGGCCCCATCGTGACCGGCGGCGGCCTCACCTTCATCGGCGCCGCCATGGACGGCTACCTGCGCGCCTTCGATACCACGAGCGGTGAAGAACTCTGGAAGGACGTGCTCCCGGCCGGCGGCCAGGCCACACCCATGACCTACCGCCTGAGGCCGGGTGGCCGACAGTTCCTGGTCATCGCGGCCGGAGGCCATTCGACACTCGGCACCGAGCTCGGCGACTTCGTGGTCGCCTACGCCCTGCCCGAGCCCGTCGAACGGAATGCCGACTAACGTTCAGTCGAACAGGATGACGCTGCGAGCGACCTCGCCCTTCTCCATGTCCGCGAAGGCCTGGTTCACCTGCTCGAGGGGGATCCGCTTGGAGACGAGATCGTCCAGGTTGAGTCGGCCCTGCAGGTAGAGATCCACATAACGAGGCATCTCGACCCGGAACGAGGCGCCGCCCATCAACGAACCCTGGAGACGCTTCTCGGACAGGAAATCGACACCGGGAACCTCGACGGTCTGGCCGAGCGGGATCATGCCGATGATGGTCGCCGTGCCCCCTGGCCGCAGCATGGCGAACGCCTGCTCGGAGGTGGCCTTCAAGCCGATCGCCTCGAAGGCGAACTCGACGCCGCCACCGGTCATCTCCATCACGTTGGCCACAGCGTTGCCATCGGAAGCGTTGACGCTGTCGGTCGCACCGAAGACTTTCGCGAGTTCGAGCTTCGACTCGACCATGTCTACGGCGATGATGCGGGCGGCACCGGCGAGGCGGGCGCCCTGGATCGCCGAGAGCCCAACGCCACCGCAGCCGATCACGGCAACACTGGAGCCGGCGGGAACCTTGGCCGAGTTCTGCACGGCACCGATGCCCGTCGTCACGCCACAGCCGACCAGGGCCGCGCGATCGAGCGGCATGTCCTTGGTGATCTTCACCACCGCGTTCTCATGGACCAGCATCTGCTCCGCGTAGGACGAGAGATCGAGGAACTGGTTCATCGGCTCGCCCTTCTGGGAGAGCCGCTGTGTCTCGTCGGGTGTCCTACGAAGGCCCTCCTTCCGACACAAAGCAGGACGACCCCGGAGACAATATTCGCAATGGCCACAGAAGACGGAAAGGCAGGTGATGACGTGATCGCCTGGCGCCACATAACGCACCTCGGCCCCGACCTGCTCCACCACGCCGGCAGATTCGTGCCCGAGCACGGCGGGCATCGGATAGAAGTAGGCCCCGTTCTGGAAGTGGAGATCGCTGTGGCAGACGCCGGCGGCCGAGGTCTGGATCAAGACCTCATGGGGGCCCGGCTTGTCGATCTGGACGTCTTCGATTTCGAGGGGCTTTCCGACTTCCCGGAGCACTGCGGCTTTCATGGGTTCCTCCTGTGAACGGGGCCATTGTATCCTGCGTACGAGACTGGCAAGGAGCGATCGCATGAGGCACGCCACTCTTCGACCGGCCACGATCCTGGCGGCGGCGCTGTGGCTGCTGCTCCCGCTTCCCAGCGCCGCCGGCACTGGCATCGCCGGGGCTGCCGGCGACCTGAGCGCGATCTCGGCGCAGGCCTGGAATCGGGGACACGCCGCGCACCTGCTCGAGCGCGCCGGTTTCGGTGGCACCCGGGCGGAGATCGACGCGCTCGCGGCGCTGCCGCCCTCGGAGGCGGTCTCCCGGCTGGTGCGATGGCAACAGGTCGAGGCCCGGCCGCTTCGCGTCTTCCCGCACTCAGGCATCTTCCCCGACGACGCGTTCCGACCGCCTTCGGACGGCGATTTCCTCGGCATCATCATTCGCGCGGCACTGCTCGGAGAGGGTCTCGGCGTCGAGGTCGAACGAGATTTCGGCGGGCCGTGGCTGCAGCCCGTCTTCGACCGTTTCTTCACGTTGATCTTCTCGAACGCCTTCGAGACCAGTCGGCTCGCGACCTGGGAGGGCGAACGGATGCTGCGCACCAACCGGCCGCTCGAGGAGAAGTTGGCGCTCTTCTGGCACGGGCACTTCGCGACGGAGATCGAGAAGGTGCGCGACTACCGGAAGATGCACGAACAGTGGGCCCTGTTCCGCGAGAAGGGCAACGGCCCGTTCCGGGAGCTTCTGTTGGGCGTCGCCCAGAGCCCGGCCATGCTGATCTACCTCGATGGCGAGAGCAACGTGCGCGGCCATCCCAACGAGAATTTCGCGCGCGAGGTGATGGAACTCTTCACGCTCGGCGCCGGCCACTACAGCGAGGCCGACATCCGCGAGGCGGCCCGTGCCTTCAGCGGCTGGGGGCTCGACGGCAACACCTTCAAGGAAAGCTGGTGGGACCACGACGGCGGCAAGAAGACCCTGCTCGGCAAGACCGGCCGCTTCGACGGCACGGCCGTGGTGGAGACGCTGCTCGAGCAGCCCGCGGCCGCACCCTTCCTGGTCGGCAAGCTCTACCGCTTCTTCGTGCGCGAAGACGCCGCGCCGGAGCTGATCGAAAGCCTCGCCCAGCACTATCGCGCGAGCGGCTATGACACCGGCACCCTGCTCGAACGGATCTTCTTGTCCCGCGATTTCTACAGTGAGGCAACGCGCGGGGCGCATGTCAAAGGCCCGATAGAGCTGGTCATCTCGACCTATCGCAAGCTAGGCGTCGAGACGATGCCCGGCACGCCCACCTTCTCCACCACCACGGAGGATCTCGGCCAGAACCTGTTTGCACCCCCCAACGTCGCGGGCTGGAGCGGGGGGCGGACCTGGATCAATCCATCGACGCTGATGGGTCGCCAGAACTTTGCGCGGCACCTGCTCTTCCCTGCCGAGATCCCGCCACTCGAGACCGGCATCCACGAACTGATCGTGACGCTGGCAACGAGCCCCGCTGTCTACCGACGCATGAAGACCCTCGCGGACCAGGGCCAGGTCGGGGCCCCGATCGCGCTGGAGCAGAAGACCGGCTTCGCTCGAATCGGACTCGACGAGTCGGGACCCTTCGAGCCGAACTGGGCCATCTGGACGGGCGCCGAGCGCGCGCTCCGAGCCGTCGATTTCTTCACCTGGACCGGTCCGGCGAAGTTCTCGCTGGCCGCCGACTTGCGCGCTGCCGGAGCCGAGAACGCGGCGGATGTCACCAATCGGTTGATCGACCGTTTCCTCTCGATCGACCCGGGCCAGGAAGCGAGGCGTGCACTCGCCGCCCACTATGTCGCGCAGACCGGCTCCGACGAGATCGACTGGGAAGCAGCGGGCACCGAGTCGGCGCTGCGAGAACTGCTCCACCTGATCCTCTCCTTGCCGGAGTACCAACTCTCATGAGTCGCAAGAATTCGATCCACGACCCCGAACGGCGCACGCTGCTGCGGGCCGGACTCTACGGCGCGGGCCTCGGATTGGCCGTGCCGAGCCTGCTGCGGGACGCTGCCTGGGCGGCGCCCGCCGCTTCGGCGACCGCCGATTCGGCGCCCGCCGCTTCGGCGCCCGACCGCGCCCGGATTCTCGTGGTCGTCGAACTGAGTGGCGGTTGCGACGGGCTCAACACCGTCGCGCCGATCGCGGACGACGCCTACCGGAAGGCACGGCCGAAGATCGCGCTCGAGCCCGATGAGGCATTGGCGCTCGATGACCGGTTCGCCTTGCACCCGCGACTGTTCGGCCTCCACAACCTATGGAAACAGGAACGCGTGGCGATCGTGCATGGATGCGGGTATCCGAATCCGGATCGCTCCCACTTCACTTCGATGCGCTACTGGCATACCGCCGCGCCGCATCGCGCCGAGGCGCGCGGCTGGGTAGGACGTTATGCAGATGCCGCCTGGCCCGAGGGCCGCGAAGCCAGCATCGTCAACATGGCGGCCCAGGAAAGCCAGGCGGTTCGCTCCTTCGAGCAAGCGCCGATCGTCTTCAGCGATCCGCGAAAATACTTGCGACGTGGCAACCCCGCCGCCGAGGACATCTACGCGAAACTCTCGGAAAGCGGCGCATCGCGCCGGGACATGCTGGGCTTCGTGCGACACATCGCCGCCACCGCGCGGGACACCTCCCAAGCGGTCCGCCTCGCCACGGCCGGCTACCGGACACCCGTGCACTACGGCCCCGCCTTCGCCCCGCTCGCAAGCGGGCTGAAGAACGTGGCCGCCCTGCTGGAAGCGGACTTCCCGGCCCAGATCTACTACCTCGCGACGCCGGGCTGGGACACCCACAGCGCACAATCCGACCGCCAGAACAATCTGCATCTCGCTCTCGGCGATGCCGTGGAAGCCTTCCAGAAGGATCTCGACCGCCAGGGCCGAGCCGCGGACGTGATGACCCTGGTCTTCACGGAGTTCGGCCGGCGCGTCCATGAGAACGAGAGCGGCGGCACCGACCACGGCACGGCCACACCGATGTTCTGGATCGGCGAGCGGGCCCGGGCGGGCTTTCACGGCGAGGCCCCCAGCCTGACTGAGCTGGACGAACAGGAGGACCTGATCTTCACCACCGACTTCCGACGGGTCTACGCTTCGGTCCTCGAGCAGTGGCTCGGCACCCCGGACCCGGCCGCGGTCCTGGGCGATCGTTTCGAGCCGCTCGCCCTCACCGGCTGAGAGCCACTTCCGCGCCGGCGCTGACGAGCTAGCCTCGCAGAGCGGAATTGACGGATCGTCAGATTCGATCCGAGGCCGGGAGAAGCCATGACGTTCGAGGTGAATCGCAGGCTCGTTGCGCCGCGTGCTCCGGTACCGACCGGGGCCGAGATCGACGCCGTCACGGCCAGCATCTTGCGCGGCGCCTTCGAGACCACCTGCTTCGAGGTCGCCACCCACCTCGGGCGCTGCGCCTCCTCGGCCATCATCAACCAGTCGAACGAACGCAACGGCTCGATCATGGACGCTCACGGCCGCTTGGCCGGGCTCTCGGTCGGCATCCCGCAGCTGCTCTTCATCTCGCCACTATCGGTCCGCTATGGCCTCGAGCACTTCGAAGCCGACGACTGGGGCCCCGGCGACGTCTTCCTCGGCAACGACCCAGAACACGGCGGCGGCCACCTGCCCGACTACAACGTCTTTGCACCGGTCTTCGATGAGCTGGGCAAACTCGTGGCGATCCAGGCCCTGCAGGCGCACCAGGGCGATACCGGCGGCAAGGATCCGGGCGGTTTCTCCGTCGACGCACGCGAACTCCAGGCCGAAGGCCTGATCGTGCCGTGCGTGAAGCTGGTCCACCGCGGTGAGCGCCGCCGCGACATGATCGAACTGTTGGTCCGCAACAACCGGATGCCATCGTTCGCTGGCGATCTCGCCGCCATGATCTCGGCCGTCGAGCTGGGGGCCGAGCGGATCCTCGAGCTCTGCGGGCGCTACAGCGCCGACACGGTGCGCGCCGCGATCAACTGGAACATCGCCGAGACCGAGCGCCGCTTCCGGAGCGAAGTCGCCGAGTGGCCCGACGGCGTGTACGAGGCGACGGTGTTCATCGACCACGACACCGTGGGCAACCCGGATGTGCGCGTACAGGTCGCCTGTCGCGTGGCGGGCGATCAACTGACGGTCGACATGACCGGGAGCGACGAGCGGCCGGAACTCGTCTGCGTGTGGAACACCTTCTCCAACTCGCGCGGTTATGCGATGGCCCAGCTCGCCTCGATGGTCGATCCCACGATCACGAAGAACGAGGGACTCTTCAACGCCGTCGAGATGATCATTCCCGAGGGCTCGATCCTGCAGCCGCCGCCGGGAAAGCCGGTCGCCCTCGGCGCCTTTCATCCCGCCGTCGAAGTGGGCGAAGCGATCTGCATCGCGCTCTCGAAGATCCTTCCTGAACGCTCTTCGCCCCAGGTCTACAAACTCGGCATGCCGAACTCGGTGATCGGCTTCGATGATACGGGGGCGATGTGGATGGACCAGGGCGTCGATGTGCGCGCCTCGGATGCCTCGGCCACCCAGGGCATCGATGGCTGGGGCGCCATGTGCAGTGGTCTCGGCAATCTGATCCTCGCCGGCGCAGAAGAGGCGGAGGCGCGTTTTCCGGTCTTGAACCTCTCGCGCGAGATGACCCGCGACACCGGTGGCGCCGGACGCTGGCGCGGCCAATGCGGCACCCGGAACGTCAAGCAGATTCTCGAACCCAGTAGCGCCGCGGCGTGGATGGTTTCGAAGCGTCACCCGCTGCGCGGACTGCGCGGCGGTGACGACGCGGGCCCCTACGGCAACCGGTTCCTGGTGGGGACCGCCGATGAGTACGAGGTAGAGAATGCCGTGCAGACCGCGCTGCCTTCCGGTGCCGTGCTCGCCTATCAATACGGCGGTGGCGCAGGCTTCGAGCCGGCACTGGATCGGGATCCGAATGCGGTCCTCGAGGACGTGCTCGATGAGTATGTCAGCATCGAAGCTGCCCTCGCGCGCTATGGCGTGGTCATGGCGGGCAGCGCGGACGACGGCACGCTCGCAGTCGACGAAGCCGGGACTCGCGAGTTGCGAGCGCAACGCGCCGCGGCGTCCGAATGAGCACGCGTCTCGGCATCGATATCGGCGGGACCTTCACCGACCTCGCCCTGCTTCGAGACGGCACCCTCACCGTCGAAAAGACGCTTTCGACGCCCGGCGACCACTCGCTCGCCGTCATGCAAGGCATCGAACAACTGGCCGATCGCGAGGCCTCGAGCGTTCGCACCCTTCTCGGCGGGCTCGAAACCATCGTGCACGGGACGACCATTGCCGACAACACGCTCATCGAAATGAACGGCGCCCGCACCGGGTTGCTGACGACGGCTGGATTTCGCGATGAGCTCGAACTGCGGCGCGGTTACAAGGAGGATATCTGGGACGTCCGCCTCGAAGCGCCGGCCGCGATCGTGCCGCGTCGGCGACGCCTGACCGTCCCCGAGCGAATCCTCCACGACGGGCGCGTTCACATCCCCCTCGACGAAGCCGCCGCCCGCGTCGCCATCCGCAAGCTGGGGGCGCAGGGAGTCGAAGCCGTCGCCGTCTGCACCTTGTTCTCCTTCGTGAATGCGGCCCACGAAGCGCGGCTGGCAACGCTTGTGCGCGAGGAACTCGGCGACGACGTGCTGATCTCCGTTTCGCACCACGTGATGCCCAAGGCCCCCGAGTTCGAGCGCACCAGCACGACGGTACTGAACGCCTACGTCGGCCCCCGCGTAAACCGCTACCTCGATCGTCTCGTCGAGCGCCTCGCCGAAGCCGGCTACACACGCCGGTTGGGCGTGTTGCAATCGAATGGCGGCGTCATGACCCGCGACTACGTCGGCGAGACGCCGATCCGCGTGCTCGCATCCGGACCGGCCGGCGGCGTGATCGGCGGAGCACAGATCGGCGCGGCCAAGGGTGAACCGGATCTCCTCTGCATCGACATGGGCGGGACCAGCTACGACGTCTCCGTGGTTCGCGGCGGAAAGGCACCGGCAGAGCCCGGCTGGAACTGGCATCACCGCTACGTGGTCGGGCTTCCCATGGTCAGCGTCGAGACCCTTGGTGCCGGCGGCGGCTCACTCTGCCAGGTCAAGGCCGGCCAGCTCGTCGTCGGACCCGAGAGCGCCGGTGCCAACCCGGGGCCCGTTTGTTATGCAGGCGGCGGCGAGATCCCCACCGTGACGGATGCAATCCTCGTGCTCGGGATCCTCTCCGAAAGCTCCGGGCTCGCGGGAGGCCGTATTCCACTCAGCACCGTTGGCGTCGAAGCCGCCTTCGAAAAATACGTGGCGGGTCCGCTTGGCCAGAGCGTCGAACAGGCCGCCTTCGATTGTTGGCGGCTGGTCAACGCCAACATGACGCAGGCGGTTCGTCGGCTAACCGCCGAGCGCGGCACCGACCCACGCGAACTGGCACTACTGGCCTACGGCGGCAACGGGCCGGCCTTTGCGGCGATCCAGGCCCAGGAACTCGGGATCGACCGGGTCCTGGTACCGAGGGCATCTCCCGCATTCAGTGCCCTCGGCTCGCTCGCGGCGCGGACCGCCATCGACGAGGAGCGGGCCTATCTGTGCCCGACGTCCCAGGCGCGTCCGGAGGAGATGGCGCGACTCTGGAATGAACTCGAGCAGCGCGCCATACGATTTCTCGAGGATGCCGGTTTTGCGCGCAACGAACTCACGGCACGATACCAGGCCAATCTCCGCTACCCGGGCCAGAACTGGTCGCTGACGGTCGAGGCCGCGACGAGCCAGGGGCCGAGTGCCGCCAGCTTCGTCGACGCTGCGCTGGTTCCGACGCTCGTCGAACGCTTCCACCAGCTCCACGAGCGCGAGTACGGACACCGCCGTGCCGCCGAGGAACCGGAGCTGACCGGCGTGCGGTTGGAGTTGTCGGGAGCGGCAGCGGTTCCGGCCCCGGCCGCCGACGAGGCGCCAGGCCAGCGCGATCCGCTCCCGAATTCGGTTCGCCGCGCCAACCTCGGACGTGGCTTCGAGGAAACAGCGATCCACCTGGGCCCGGCACTGCGCCCCGGCGATCGCATCGCCGCACCCGCCATCATCGAAGACACCTTCACGACGGTGGTCGTCTACCCGGGCTGGCAGGCGCAGGTAGACGACGCCGGTGACTACCGACTGCTTCGCAGCGCCGAGGCGCTCTAGCGCGGAATAGCCCAGGGAAGCGCTGAACGGGCGATCCTGCCCGGATTCCCGGTTGAAGGGTGGAGGAGCCCGGCGTTGCGTTTAGGACCGGAGGGCTGTTGGGGGGGTGGTGCCGCTCACTGCCAACTAGATCGGGGAGGATCGAGGGCGCGAGCGGGCGTGGGGCGGGTCGCACGATGCCTCGAGGACGTGATGTCGATCCCCTTCGAGCGGGGCTGGGCACCGGAGGGGCTGTTGAGGGGTGGTTGGCGTAGATGTTAGGTGTTCGGTTCGGAGTCGAGGGTGCTGGCGGGCGTGGGGCGAGTCGAACGACGTTTCGGGGATGCGATGTCGATTGTTGTTGATTGTTAGTCTATTATCGCTATAATCAACACCATGCGGCGTAAGTCATCCGGAGTACAGCTCGAACTGCGACACTCCGGGTGGGGCGGGAAGCGGGTCGGTGCTGGGCGAAAGCCGCAGCCGGGGTCCGGCATTCCGCACCTCCACCGAACGGGACTGGCTTCCCGGTTTCCCTGCCACGTCACCCTCAAGGTGC
>JAJDAP010000116.1 GCA_029261795.1 Deltaproteobacteria bacterium | reverse complement strand
CGTCGCCAGGCACGCATCTTTCCGGCCCACTCTGCGTTGCGAAGCCTTGCTGGGGCTCGCCCCAGCGGCGGCTCCGCGCCTTGATTGGACCGAAAATCTGCGCACCGGGCTCGGTCCGGGGTTCTTCCGCAACCTGCTAGGTCCGTGCCTTCAAGGCCTGGCGGATCATCCGGTCGCTGACAGCGTTGAGCAATCCGGGGAAGAACTGGGCGAGGCGCCTCGTCAGCCGGGCGCGACGGCCCGGGACGATCATCCACCGCTCCGCGTCGAGGCCCGCGAGAATCTCGGAGCAAGCATCCTCGACGCTCAGCGTCCCCGAGAACTCCTTCAGCTTCAGGCTGATTGGATCTGACGTCGCCCGCTCCGCCGTCACCATGGGCGTCTCCACCTCCGGCGGACAGATCACGGAGACCCCGATCCCTCGCGGTGCCTGCTCGAGGCGCAGGGCGCCGGCCAGGCCGACGACGCCGAACTTCGAGGCGTTGTAGGCCGCATAGCCGTAGTTCGCGACGATCCCGGCCAGGGATGCGACCAGCGCAAGTCGACTCCCTGCCGCCATGTGCGGGAGCACCGCCGCGGCGAAGTTCCGGCTCCCGACCAGGTTCACGCCCACGACCCGTTCGAACTCGTCCGCGGTGAGGGCCTCGAAGGGCTTGGAGATCTGCACGCCAGCCGAGTTGATGGCCAGATCCGGCGCGCCGATCACTGCGACGGCGTCCGCCACCGCGCTGCCGATCCCCGGGGCGTCGCGCAGGTCCACCTCGTGGAAGCTGCAGCGCGCGCCCCTCCCCTCCGCGAGCTTCTCGAACTCCTGGCGGACCGCGCCCGGGACCGCCAGATCGAAGATCGCGAGGCTCGTCCCCCGCTCGAGGAGCTTCTGCGCCAGGCGCAGTCCGATGCCGCTGCCGCCACCAGTGATGAACGCGCACTTCGCGGCCATGCTATTTCGCTCCCCCCGGGATGATCTCGACGATCTTCGTCAGGTCGAGCTTCTCGGCATCCTCGCGCGAGATACCCTCGAAGGCCTTGAAGAAGGGCATGCCCAGGTGGATGGTGGTGCCGTCGCTCAGGTGGTTGTCGAGCCAGCGGTCGCCGTCGGCGTCGAAGATCAGAAACATCTCCGTCCCTGGCGTGCTGAAAGGCTGGTGGTTCTCGCCCACCGTCTCGTAGGCCACGGCGCCCGGCGAGAACCGGCCGTTGTCGTACTCCCACTCGCCCGAGATGGTGTAGGCGATCGCGCGGCAGTGGTGGGTGTGCCGGGGCATCTTCGAGTCCGGCGCGAACTTCACCAGGGCCACCACCCGGCGGTTCTCTTCATCGGCCTTCAGGACCTTCACGGAGACGCCTTCGGCTTCGGGCATCGCGAGGGGGATGTAATCCTGGCCTTCGCCGCTGAGGATCGTGGTCGAGAGTTCGTCGGTCATGTCTAGCGCTCCTTGGTGAGCATTCCCCGGTCGGCGAGCCAGCGCTCGGTGCGCTGCATGCCTTCCGAGAGGTCGATCTTGGGCTCGTAGCCGAGCACGCGGCGCGCCTTCTCGATCGAGTAGGTGCCTCGACGCGAGAGCATCCGCATGGTCTCGGGACTCACCTCGGTCTCGCGTCCGAGGGCGGTGAGCACACCTCCGACCAGTCGAGCGGCGTCGGCCGCCAGCGGGGTCGGAAGGCTGCGGAGCTTCGCCACGCCCAGCATGCGGGCGTAGTGGCCGAAGAACTCGCCGGTCGTGACGCCGACGCCGTCGCCTAGCACGAAGACCTGGCCGGCGGCCTCCTCGCGGCTCCCGACAGCCTCGAGACCGTCGATCAGGTTGTCCACGTAGACCGGGCTGAACACGCCGCGGCCGCGAGCGGGAAGGACGAACTGGCCGGAGCGGATCATCTCGACCGGGAGGATTGTCCAGGGGCGGGATCCCGGGCCGTATACGTCAGCGGGGCGAACGATGCTGCATGCGATCTCGCCCGCCGCGTGGGCCTGCAGGACGACCTGCTCGGACGCGACCTTGGTATCGACGTAGTGGTTGCCGTTGGTGCGCAGCGGCCAGGTCTCGTCGGCGCCGTCCCGGAAATCGAAGCCGTAGGCGGCGACCGACGACAGCTGGACGAAGCGGCCCACGCCCGCCGAGGAGCAGGCCTCGAGGACTCGACGCGTGCCGAGCACGTTGACGTTCCAGAACGCCTCCTCCGAGGCCACGTTCGAAACCACGGCCGCCGTGTGGAACACCAGGTCGCATCCGCGGAGCTGGTCCTGCCATCCGCTCGGGTCCGTGACGTCGCCGGCGCCGACGCCCAGACCGGGCTCCGCTGCGCGATCGACTCCGCCGACCTCGGCACCGGCCGCTCGGTAGCGCTCGAGCAGGGCGCGTCCGATGAAGCCAAGGGCTCCCGTGACGAAGATCTTCATCGCGATTCCTCCTGCAAGCGGCGCAGGGCGCGCCGCGCCGGGGCGAAGCCCGTCAGCCGGAAGGCCCAGCGTCGAGGGTAGATCAGCTCCACGTTCTGACCCGACGGAAGCTCGAAGTACATGACCCGGAAGATCCCGGCCTCCAGCGGCGTAGGCGTCGTGGGTTGCAGGCCGCGCTCGACCCAGCGGGCGAAGGTCCGATCGAACGTCTCCCGGTCGCGCACGACCAGCGCGATGTTCATGATCCCCTGGTCGCAGATGCGGTAGCCGTCCGGCCGCGGTCGGCCCTGGGGGCGCTCGTACTGCACGAGCTCGAGGAGGACGCCGCCACCGTCGAGGACCAGACGCTGACAGGCGGCATCCTTCAACCCCCAGAGCGCCTCGTGCTCTGGCTGGTGCAGCGGACCGCACGCGGCCGGCTCGAGCCCCACGCCCTCGACCCAAGCGTCCCTTGCGGAAGCGAGGTCGGCGACGGAGACGGTCACCGAGCGCAGCGTCGCGGGCACCGCCGGATGCGCTTTCTCCGGAGCGGTCCCCGCGAGTGGGTCTGCCTCCATCAGCTCCACCCAGTTGCCTTCCGGGTCGCGCAGGCAGGCGCGGCGCCCGCCGGCGTCGCCTAGCACCGGGCCCACCGGCTGGGAGCCGAGCGCGCCCAGCCGGGACAGTGCACGGTCGAAGTCCCGCACGTGGAAGCCCACGCGGCGGTAGCCCAGGTCGGCGGGCGATTCGTCGGGCCGTCGCAGCGCCGGGCGCGGATGTAGGAAGCGGAAGAACTCGAGCTGGAAGAGGTCCTGGCCGTCCATCAGCCAGTGACCCGGGAAGAGAGGGAACGGCAGGCCGTTGACCTTGGCGGCTGGCGACCCGGCGAACAAGGTGGTGCCGCTCGGGAGCAGCTCGAGGCCGTCCCGGTACCACTCCCAGAGGCGGCTTCCACCGAGGTGGTTGAAGGCGACCTGGCCGATGGCGAGCCCATGCATAGAGAAACATCTTCGCACGGCCGCGGGCCCGGGCCATGCCTTTCGCGACACCATGTCCCTGGTCCGAGCGGAGGCGCTGCGAGGCTCTGTGGACCGGCCGAAATCACGGGCCTGAGGGTGCGAGCCGAGTCCCTCCCGACGTGCCAGGGATTTCGCGTACTTGCGAGCCGCGCCTATGCGCATCAGGCAATCGAGAGCTCCAGCCGCTAGGCATCACGCTGATAGGGTCCGATATGGGCTGGTTGAACTCATCGATCGCTCGAAGGAGTAAACTCCCGTTTGTGAGCAATGCGATCGACCGGCTGACTTCGCTTCGGACCACGCCGCAGCAGCAGCGGGCGAGCGAGACCGTGGAGCGGCGCGGCGCGGGGAAATCGGTCGTTGAGATCCACAACTAACGAGGAGCTTTGCCATGTCGTCGCAGAGTGGTGCGCAAGGCCCGACGCGCCGTGAGTTGCTGCGGGCTGCTGCCGCGGGTTCGCTGGCACTGTTCACCGCCGACAGCGCAAGCGGTTCGGATCGCCGACCCAGCGCTCCGCGATCTGCGCTACCGCCGTTGGAAGGCGTGCTCGACGTGATCATCATCGGCGGCGGACTGGCCGGGCTCACCGCGGCGCGCGACCTGCCCATCGCGGGCAACGACTCCTTCGTGGTGCTGGAAGCGCAGGATCGCGTCGGCGGCCGCACGCTCAATCACGAGCTGCGCGATGGCTATGTCAGCGAGGCCGGCGGGCAGTGGATCGGGCCAGGGCATACCGCAATCGCCGATCTCGCCCGGCAGCTGCACATCGACACCTTCAAATCGAGGTACGACGGCAAGGCCGTCAATCGTATGGGCGACGGCTACTTCGAGGCCGACGCGGATGGCGGCGTCGATGTCGACGAGTCCCTGGTCGCAAAGTTCGATGCGCTGGCCGAAGAGGTGCCCTCGGAGAAGCCATGGACGGTACCGCGGGCCGAGGAGCTGGACAGGATGTCGGTTGCCGACTGGCTGGAGAAGAACGGTGGGACGCCGATCGACCGCCTCACCTGGCAGTTCTCCTCGATCCTGACCAATGGCACGCCGATGACCAACCTCTCGCTGCTCTACTACCTGTCGATGATCAACTTCGCAGGGGGCTTCGTCCCTCTCAATGGGCAGAAGGACGGCGCGCAGGAGACGCGCTTCGTCGGCGGTTCGCAGCTCCTCAGCATCCGGATCGCCGAGGCGCTCGCCGACCGGGTGCGTCTTGCCACTCCCGTCCAGCGGATCAGCGGCTGGGACGGTCCGGTGACCGAGGTGCATACCCCCGCCGGCGTCTACCGCGCGAAGCAGGTGATCCTCGCCCTCTCGCCCCCACTTTGCCAGCGGATCGAATTCAGCCCGGTACTGCCGAAGGCGCGCGCCGAACTGCAGCGTCGCTGGCCGGCCCACGGGCCCATGGCCAAGACCGCCATGGTGTACGACAGCCCGTTCTGGTTCGACGACGGCTACAACGGCCAGATCGCTAGCGTCGACGGCCCCCTGATCTGGTCCTTCGACAACTCGCCGCCGGACGAGCGTTTCGGGGTGATCAACGCCTTCATGCGCGCCGCCATGATGCCCAGCGACCACGACGCGGCGATGCGCCTCGTGGCGTCGGTGTATGCCGAGACCTGGGGCGACGATCGCTATCTCGAGCCCTTGGAATTCCACGCCCACGATTGGGGTCAGGATCCCTACAGCATCACGTGCGTCTCGCCGATGCCGCCGGGCCTGCTCACCAGCGGGCTGATGCCCGCACTCACCGAACCGGTCGGCTCGCTGCTCTGGGCCGGGACGGAAACTGCGGAAATCTGGAACGGCTACATGGACGGCGCGGTCCGCTCGGGCCACAAGGCGGCCCTGCTCGCGCTGCACCGCCTCGCCAGCGCGGGAGCGGTCTGAGTGTTCTCCACCAAGGGAACCCGGTCGCGGGGCGCCGTCCGCCCCCTCGTCCTCGTCTTGCTGCTGCTTGCCGTCGGGCTCGCCGTCCTCTTCGGCCCGCAGCTCTGGGGCCTGTGGCAGTTCAACCGGGAGCTGGATGCGAGGGAAGCGCTGGCGCAGGGGATCGGTGTCCGGACCTACGAGTTGATTCAGGCCTGCGAGTTGTGCCACGGCTTCGACGGCAACACGCACAGCGACTTCTACCCGCGCCTCGCCGGCCTGCCAGCCGGCTACCTCGAGGCGCAACTGGACGCCTTCGCCTCGGGCGTCCGCCAGAACCCCAACATGGGACCGCTGGCCATGAGTCTCTCCCCCGAGCAGCGCGCGCTGATCGCCGACTACTACGCCAGCAACTCCCTCAGGCCCAGCGGGGTAGCGCCCGCGCCGATCGCCGAGCCAGACGCCGCGAACATCGACCTGGCCGCGGGCGAGCGGCTCGCGGCCGTCTGCGTGGCCTGCCACGGCGGCGAGCTGCAAGGGGGGCAGATGCCCGGCAGCGCCGAACCCACACCGCTGTTGGCCGGCCAGGCGCGCGACTACCTGGTGCGTCAGCTCCACGCCTATCGCGACGGCAGCCGGGGTGACCCAACGGGCACGATGAGGGGGATCGTGGGGAGCATGCGTGACGCGGACATTCTCTCCGTGAGCCAGTATCTGGCAACCCTCTCGCCCAGCGTGGCGGACGACTTGCCTCTGGAGACCGATTGACCGCCCGTCACCCGTCTCGCCGTGGGAAGATTGACTGAACCCTTGATAGGCCAATGATCGCGATCGCCGTCGGAGTGACACTATCGCTCGCACGGCGAAACATGGGAGAACCATCATGCCTCTGCCGGACCTGATTCACGACCATAAAGAGCTACTGACCCTCGATACCAAGGAACTGCCGGTCTACGCCGATGGGGTCATGCCCGGCGTGGACTTGCAGCCCCTGTTCCTCGATCCGCACAACGGTGTCTGGGTCCTTCGAGTGATCTTCCATCCTGGCGTCGTCCTGCCGACTCACTACCACACCGGCACTGTGCATTTGTGGACCCTCTCGGGTCGATGGAACTACGTCGAGTACCCGGATCAACCGCAGACGGCCGGAAGCTATCTGTTCGAGCCGGGCAGCTCTGTCCATACCTTCTCCGTGCCCGCCGACAACACCGAGCTCACAGAAACCCTCATGGTGGTCTCCGGTTCCAATGTCAACTTCGACGAAGATGGCAACTTCGTCGGCACGCTGGACGCGAATTCGATCATGCTCGGGCTGGACCAACTGGTGCGCGAGCGGGGCCTCGACCCCGCGAAATACATCTCACCGCCCAATCCACGCTACACGACGGGCGGCTGATGATTCGGATCGCGGATCGGCAATCTCGAGCACCACGGCCCGGATCCGCCCCCGTCTGAGCGACGCGGCGGCTCCTCGCGCGGCCAGTTACCCGAGAATCCGATCGGGACGCATCCCCAACGGAGGCGCGATGGCGCGAACGGGGTTCGAATCCCTCCCGGCGTGCCCTTGAAATCAATGTGTTAGGCCGGAAGCTGCGGACCCGACGTGTAGCTTGACCTGGAACCCATCTTCGTACCGTTCGAAATGAGAGATTCTCCGGTCAAGCCGCCTGTGCTGCGTCCTCGTCTGGCGTGAGATTTCCGAGCGAGCTGTGCGGACGAACTCGGTTGCAGTCGAGCCGCCAAGCCCCGCAGCGACAAGCGGCTCGGAGGGAATCTCTCTGCGCGGCACCGGGCCTAGGGCCCAGCATCTGCAAGGCACTCGGAGCCTGAGACGACACGGTCCGCGCGCGCCTCGCGGAGCTTGAAACCGCCCCACGCGGGCTCCCCGAAAACGCTTGAAATGGCACCAATCACTGGCGTCAACTCAGAACGCGGCTCGAATGCTCATCCGCTGGCCACCTCCGTCATCTACTGGGCTAGCGTTCCCAGATGCGCTTGGGTCCCGCCATTCTCGCGCTCTGCGGCTTCTCGCTCTCTGCTCTTGGCGCGCCGGTCCGGGCGGACCCATTGCGCGACCGCGCTCTCGAAGTTCACCGCGACGCCCTCGTAGTCGACGGGCATAACGACGTACCGACCGTGATCCTCGACTTCGGATTCGATCTTGGAATGGACGGGGCGGAAGACCACGACCGGGGCTACTGGACGTACTTCTTCGCGCCGTGGCTGCCCGGCAAACCCACTGCCGAACGGCTGCGCACGGACACCGATATTGCGCGAATGCGACAAGGCGGGATGGACGCTTCGTTCTTCTCCATCTGGGTTCCCCCAAAATACTACGACCCAGCTCGTCCGGAGCTCGCGCGGGAGCGGGCCCTCGCTCAGATCGATGCTGTTCGCGAGCAGATCAGACGCCACCCACAGGATCTCGCGCTCGCGAGGAGTGCGGACGAAACGCGTCGAATCGTCGCGGATGGTCGAATCGCCATCCTGCTCGGGCTCGAGGGCGGCCATGCGTTCGGATCGGACCTCGACCTCCTACGACGCTATGCTAGTTTGGGGATCCGATACGTGACACTGACTTGGAGCTTCAGCCACGAATGGGCGGACTCCTCTGGAGACGAGGGCCGACACGGCGGTCTTACCGAGTTCGGCCAAGAGGTGGTTCACGAGCTGAACCGACTCGGCGTACTGGTCGACGTTTCTCACGCGTCTGATGCCGCGTTCTGGGATGCGTTGGAGGTGACCAGTGCACCCGTTATCGCCTCACATTCGGCGGCGCGGGCGCTGGCGCCGCACCCCCGCAACCTGACTGACAGCATGCTCCGTGCAATCGCCAAGAACGAAGGCGTCGTGATGATCAACTTCGGGGGCATTTTCCTGGATGCGCGAAAGGTGAGCAACCTTCGACTCGCCTGGAACTGGCTAGTCCGGCTCGGGAACCCTACGACGGTCGCGATGCTGGCGGACCACATCGAGCACGTCGCCCAGGTGGCAGGCGTGGACCACGTCGGTCTCGGGTCGGACTACGATGGCACGCTCTTCCTACCGGAGGGCATGAGGGATGTCTCGGGCATCCCTGAGCTCACCGTCGAGCTCGCCCGGCGCGGATGGACCGATGAGGACCTCCGAAAACTGCTGGGCGAGAACCTGTTGCGCGTCCTGGCCGGCGCAGAACGAATCGCCAGGCAGGCAGTCGTGCCCTGACAAGCTTCTGGGGTGAGGTTCGCTCGGCGGTTCGTCAGTAGCCCACGACTGCGTTGGCCACGCCCCGCGGCTCCGGTGGAAGGGAATGGACGTTGCGTTCGTAGTCGTGGTTGTAGGGCGAGATGTTCAGGATCTCGCCGCCCACGACTAGCGACGCGCTGCCGCCGGGATCGAAACCCATGGCCGACTGCATCCCGCGCGCCGCGAGAATCTCGGCCATGTCGGCGTGCGTTGCGCCCACTGATTCGCGAATGCGGCCGTTGACGGCGAGCACCGCCAGGACGCCTCGCTCGTCGAGCCCGATGGCGATCTTCGGCCCGCGCATGTCGAGGAAGTCGAGGCGGGCGGCCTGGGTCTGGATCGAGGTGCGCGTCTTCCAGCCCTCGCGCTCCATGTCGAGGGCGACCTCGCCGTCGTCGAGCAGCAGGGGACCTGCCTCGACGGCGTTCGCGATCCCCGACAGACCCAAGACGTCGATCGCCAGCGCGCGCCCCGGTTCCCAGCCGCGCGGCACGCCTCCCGCCGGGAAGGAGACGACGAGCCCGACGGGCAACACTGGCGGGTGTTGGTCCGGCTTCGTCTCGACGATCTCCATGATGCGGTGGCCCACCAGCCTGACGATCGAGCGCCCGTCGCCGGGTAGCGTGAGCTCGTCGTAGAGCAGATCGTAGAAGCAGGCGGTGTCACCCGGGTCGGCCAGGTTTCGCCGTTCGGGCCCCAGCTCGACGCTGCTTCGCCCGGCTCGCATCCGGACGCCGCCTGCGCAGCTCACGCGGCGAATCGACAGGGAGCGGTCTTCGCCGACCAGGAAGGCCGGCTTGTCGAAGAGCGGCGGGCAAACGAGGGTCCCCCGCTCGATGATGAGTCCCAGGGGCGAGCCGATGTAGGACTCGGCAAGGCCGAGCTTGCCCACCAGCTCGGCATTCAGGATGTAGCCGCCATTCCAGGCGATGCGCGCGCGTCGCCGCGGCGAGCGATCGAATCTGCGCACGAAATCGGGGACGGTCTGATTGCCGCGTTTCGATGAGAGGATCTCGTAGCGAAGCGACCGCGGGACGCTGGCGATGACGCCCGACCACGGACAACCGTCGTCGTAGACGCCATTCAGGGCCTCGTGCGCGACGCTCTTCGGGCGCGCGCGGCCCCGGCTCGCGAGTCGATCCAGCACGGACTCGACGCTGGAGCCGCACGTGATCGCATCCTCGCGGAGTGCTTCATGGACCTTCTTCTCGCCGAAACGCTTGCAAAGGCGGGCGAAGCGAGGGCCGTGCAGCGTCTCGCTCAGGCTCTTCGCCGTCTGGACGGGCGTCGGGTAGGCGAGCGTCGGGCGCAGACCGGCCGGCGCCCACTGGACGTATCCCGAGTCCAGTGGGATGCCAAGCATGTTCGCTGTCGTGGCGTCCGTCGCGCGCCCGATGTGGAAGCGCTCGATGTCCGCCCCGTCCGTCGTCACGGCGGCTTGCTCGCACAGGCCAATGATGAATCCGCCGGCTTCGCGAATGGTGCGGAGCACCTCGAGTGCCGGCCCGCCCAGCAGCCGGAAGTCGATGCCGACCGATCGCTGCTCACTCGCCACCACGCGGCAGAGGTCCCGCTCGGAGAGGAGCCGAAACTCCTTGTCACTGGCGGCGCGCTCGGCCAGGTAGCGCGCCAGCGATTCCGCGCTGACATCACCGGGCATGGGGCTGCCCCGCTCGATCAGGGTGATGGGCGCCAGGCGCTCGAGCGCGCGCCCCTTCTCTCGCGGAATCTCGTCGTGGATTCCCAGGCCCAACCGAAGGCGAACCGTTTGCAGCACGAACACCTCGAGCTCATGCTCGGTCAGCTTCCCGGGGAAGATGGCGATCGGGACGTTCTGTTCGAGTCTCCTTCTGAGAAAATCCCGGTCGTCGATGGCCGCGCGTCCACCGCCATAACAACGCGCGACCATCCCTGCCCAGTCCGCCACCAGCGGGGACATTTCCTCGCTGACCTCCACACACTCGGGGGAGCCAAAGAGGTCGTGGTGGATCGAAACGATGACTCCCGTCAGCTCCTGAGGGGTCAGCTCCCGGTAGGGATATCGGATGCGGTTGCGGTGGCGATAGGCGAGGGAGTGATCGATCCGGATGGGCATCTCGCCTTCGCGCTCGAGGAACAGACTCTCGACGCAGCCGTAGAACTCGGCCTCCGCGGCCAGATCGATCTCACGCGTCCTCGCCGACCTCCGCATCAGCGTCCTCGCGAACTCGAACGCCATGCCGCGCTGGCGCTGTTCCTCGATGCGGAAGTAGCTGGGGTCGATGAGCGACTTCAGCATCAGCATGAAGCCCATCCGGCCGAAACCCGAGAGGTATTCGCGATGCTCCGCCGCGAGCAGCTTCACGAGGACGGGGTTCTGCACCCGGACCCGCTCCTCGAAGCTCGCGAGTGCGGCGCGCGCACGATTCGCCCGCGAGGCTGCGGGCTGGAGCTGCAGATGGAGCTTCGACAGGATCGTGCCGAGGTCCCGCTCGAGGACGTTCATGCTGAAGCGACGCTCGACCACCTGTCGATTGTGCCGCCCCCGCTCTTCCAGTAGATCGGGGAAGAGCAGTCGATCGCGGACCTTCTCTATGGTGGAATCCTTCATGCGAGAGCCGCTGAAGACGATGACGTCGAGCCGATCCTCCTGTGCGTGGTTCAGGCCGATCACCGAGGAGAACACCTCCGCCGGCTCGTAGTGCCGTGCGAAGATCGGCACTCCGCAGGCCGCCGCCTCGATGATGGGCAGCCCGCGCCCCTCCGTCTCGCTGGGCAACACCACCAGCGAAGCGATGCCGTACAGGTCCGGAATGTCCACGGGCTCCTCGTGCTGCGCGCGAAACTCGGGGCGATCGAACTCGCTGAAGAGGAACCCCAGATAGACACGGTCCCGAACCTCTGCGTCTAGACGCGTCACCAACTTCTCGAAGTTGCGGACGATCCGCTCCAGGTACGCCTCGTTGCCCAGTGCGACGGGACCCGTGACGAGGAGCGTCAGTTTCTTCTGGGGGTCGCTGCGGAAGGCCTCCCGGAACGGGGCGTCGTCGAAGAGCTTCTCGATCAGCTTGAAGTCGAGCTCGATCGTCTTGCGTGGAATGATGCGCGTCGGTTGGAGCAGCACGACATTCCCGCTGACGAAGTCCACGTTCGCCTGCGTGCGGGCCGCGATGAGCAGTGGGCGCCGACTCTCGGGATCGAGAACGTCTCCCTCGAGGACGTCCGCCACCGCTCGCGCCCGCAGCCTGGAGCGGGAGTCACGCAGGATCTCGGCGACCTGGCTCCAGGTCTCCCTGGCCCGTCGCCTTTCGGGGCGCGCGAAGCGATCGGTGTCGACCGCCGTGCCGATCTCCGCCAGGTTCGCAGGGCTGAAGCCGAAGCGTGTGCACAGCGCGTCCAGCTGCGCGGCGTTGATGCAGGCCGCCACCCAGCTTCGCGACTCCCACGGGTAGAGCATCTCCAGGAGCGAGAAGATCTCGCCCACGTGGGCGTTGGTGTAGAAGTGATCCCGGGGCCCCTTCGGCGTCTCCTCCACCTCGCGCTGGATCTTGCTCGCCCCTCGTTCCCAGTAGAAGTCGTGGCAGTTGTTGATGACAGGGATCTGGAGGAATTCCGAGACCAGGACCGTCGCGAGGGCCAGCGCCACGTTCCCGGGATTGGAGTTGGTATTGACGAGATAGAGCAGCCGGATGTCGTGGGCCTCGACCAGCTCTCCGAGTGCCCGACACGTGGCTTGCGCCTCGTTCCACAAACGGCCGATCAGCTCGTTGTAGAGCGGCCCGCCGCGCTCGAGTTTTCGGGAGAAGAAATCCCGATAGCCTGACCAGGACTCGAAGGTCCGAATCGTCTCGATCTCGTGCCAGTTCGAGTCGGCGTCGATGACGTTGCCGGCGAGGTCGGCGAAGTGACCCGCGATGTAGTGGACTCGGACGTCAGGGAGCAGGCGGCGAAGGGCCAGCGCGTACTTGGCGATCTCCACCGACACACCGTCGACGCCGAAGTCGAACGTCAGGAAACCAACGCCCGCCGCAATCTCGCGCTGGAAATCCTCGAGCTTCTCAGGTGCCTCGCGTGCAGGCACGGGGCGCTCTTCGCGCAGGCGATCGAGGAAGAGGCCCAGGTCGAACCACGTCTCGACCTTCTCGTCGCGCAGCGCAGCGAGCATCATTTCGGTCTGCGGGTGTCGCACCTGCCCCACGGGCGTCCCCCAAGGCGAGCCGTGGCCCCTGGCTCACCGGTGTCTCGATGATCGCACGGTATCGACCGTGCCGGGAACGACCGGATCTCAGAAGGTGAACAGCTTCGCGAGCTTGGATTCCAGCAGATCATAGGAGAAGTGCTCCCGACCCAGCGCGAAGTTGTGCTCGCCAATCTCCCGGCGCATCTCGGGCTTGCGCAGGATCTCGTCAATCTCGGCCACTGCTCGATCCGTCAGCTGGTTGTCCTCCAGCATGACGCACTCGAAGCCCTTGCTTCCGATATCGGGCCAGAAGACGGGCTTGTAGTTGTTGACGAAGAGCGGGCGTTTCGCGAGCACGGCTTCGACGAAGGCATTCCCGAAGCCCTCGTAGGTGCTGAAGTACGTGCACGCAACGGCGCTCGCATAGGCGTCCGAGAGCGAGTAGATCTTGCGCCCATCGAGGGTCCTACCACGGTGGCTCAGCATCCGCTGGTAGGCGAAGTGGACCCGGTCCACGAGCCCGAGCTCTGCGACCCGATCGACGAGCCGCTTGTAGTAGCCCTTGCGGTCATCGTCGGCGGCACTGCCCGTGATCACCAGCTTGATCCGAGGATCGTCGAGCCGATCGATGAGGTCGATCGCCACCTCGATCCCCTTGCGCTCGACGATGCGCGTGATCTGGAAGATCGCGATGTCCCCATGACCGAATCCGATCTGCTCCAGCAGGTCGTCGTTGTACTCGTCGGGTACGCCAAAGGGCTTGTCGAAGTCCATGACGTTCGGCACGACCTCGGCGTCGATGTCGAATCGTCTCTGGAGCTGGAGCTTCGCTGCGGTATTGATGACCGCGTGGCGGACCTTCGGCTCCGCACGCAGGGGAAAGGTGTCGCTGACGAGCTTCTGGATCTCGGGAAAGGGCGAGTCGTAGCGCGTCCCCCGCTCCCAGGCGTAGTCGTGATCGTGGGTGATGATCGGAATGTCCATTCTCTCTACGGCCATCTTGATTCCAAGGCCCATGGAGAGATGACAGGGGAGCGCCGAGGCGTTCTCGGAGACCAGCACGTCGAGCTTGTTCTGTAGCGCCCAGGCGAAGATCTCAGTCGCGACATGGTGGGCGTTGTGGTCCAGCGTGACCAGCAGCTCGTCGGGATCGTCCGGCGGAAAGAAGAAGGCTCGATTCTGCTCCCACTCGCATTCGGGTGAGAAGAACGACAGGATCGGGAGCTGCGTCTCGCGCTCCGGGTTGGCCCCGTGCCCCCTGAAGCGGCCCGACAGGATGAAGATCCTGTGTCCCATTCGCTCGAGAACGTGGATCCACTTCTCGGTTTCGAGCGCGACGCCGTCGACGTCGCCGATGCGACCGATGATGATTCCGATGTTCACTGCTTGGTGGCCCTCTGCGCCGAGTTTTGGGGGGGCCAGGGGTGTCGCAGGCGAGAGTGTGTCGCAACTTCGAGAGACTCGCCGCTTCACTTCGGCGGCCTTCAGGGATCTAGGCGGGAAGCTGCGACTCTCTCTCGCCTTGCGTAGCCACCACTCGTGTCACAAATGGCGACGTCATGGCTCGCAGGAGCGCGCTGTAGTTCAGTAGGAACATGACTTCCGAGCCAATCGCAGGGCTGGTTGGGCCGGTATCGAGGACCAGGTGGTCACTGCTTGCGCCCAGGATCTCCATTCCATCGGGGGCTTCCAACCCGTCGGGGTCAATGTCTTGTCGGCCAAGCGCCAGGATGGCTTGCGAGATGAGTCCGCAATCGGTGCGCGCTTTCACAGGGCCGAAGGCAGCCTGGCCGAGTTCTCCCCACGGCTTGGTCGGCTTGCGCTTGCATTCGATGACCTCAGCCACGAGTGTGAACGCGTCGGTGTACAGACCATCGATGGCTTTGCGATGCAGCGGATCACGGCCGAGCAAGATCGCTTCGCCGAGCCGCAGCGCATTGACTCTTCCCGCGTCGGTCGTGCTGAGAGCCCAGCCCAGGTTCGCGGAGTTTCCGCCAGACACGGTCTCCACCTCGAGTCCGAAGGTCGCCTCCAACGAGTCGGCCAGCGACGACAAGGCATTCATGTTCTCTTGATCGGGTGAGACTCCGTTCTGGCAGGCCAGATTGGTGCCGATGCCACGGAAGGCGATGTTGGGTAGCCGAAGGATCTGGTCGACGAACCCGGGCAGCTGGGCCGGCAGAATGCCCTCTCGCAGGTCCCCAAGCTCGACCATCAGCAGGACGCCGTGGGTGCGTCCCTGCGTTTGCGCGCAGGCGGAAAGTCGCTCGACAACCTCGATTTCGGTGTTGTGGCTGACCTCCGCGTTGGCAACCACGCGCTCCGCTTGGCTGATCATCGGGGACCGGATCAGGGTGAACTCGCAGGAAAGTCGAGCCCGCTTCATCCTCTCGATGTTCTCGATGCGAGCGTCGCCGATGCGCGTCACACCAGCGCTGAGCAGTTCTCGCGCGATCTCGGGAAGACCGAGGGCGGCCTTCGTGACGCCGATGACGCCGATTCCCAGCGGCGCGAGCCGATCGACGAGCGTCTTGGCATTGTGATGGATCCGGTCGAGGCGGATCTCCAGCCTCGGGACGCTCACGCGGCGCCGGCGACCAGGGTCCTTTCGACCTCAGGGAAAGCACGTACGACCATCTCGACGAGCAAGTCGGGAGACCGTGTCAGCGCATCCGTCGCTGGAATGCCCAGCTCGCGTTGGTAGTCGACGATTGCCGTGCCGACCTCAGCATCCGTCATGCCCTCGTGGTTGATCGTGAGACCGATGACCGTCGTCTCGGCGAAGGTCTGAATCAGGTTGATCTCACTTTCGGGCGTGGGCATCGGAATCTGATCGAAGTCGCACAAGGTCCGTCGGAATGGCGCGTGCTGCAGAATGACACCATTGGGCTGGCCCCCGCGCAGGATGAAGGTCGACGTCAGATATGCGGGGTGGCTGAGCGCGCCTTGCCCTTCGATGATGATGACGTCAGGGCGCTCGCGTTCGAAGGCGTCGACGACAGTCGACTCCAACTCGCCCGAGCAGAACTGGGACGGGATGGCGTCCAGCGCTACGCCGTAGCGCGCGCCCTGAATGATGCCCGTCTGCCCGGTACCGATCAGGACTGCGTTGATGCCGCGGGCCTTCAACGCTGCGGTGAGGACCGTCGCGGTGGTTCGTTTGCCGATGGCGCCATCGGTTCCAAGCACGGCGATGCGCGGGCACGTGACGGCCGAGATGCGGCCGCTGAACATTCGCAGTTCTTTCTTGTCGCGCGGGCGCCGGACATCGAGAATCGTCACCCGGTGCCGCGCGCTCGCCGCCGCGAACTCGGGATCGTCGTTGAGAAACTCGTGCAGGCCGTTGACCAGCCCCATCCCACGGCCCATCCCGTCGAGCATGATCCGCCGCTCAGCCAGAGACAGCATACCCGTGGAAGGTGCCATGCCAAAGATGAGAAAGTCGGGCACCCGTTCCGCACACGCGACCGCCTCTTCCAGGCTCGCGCAGATCGGGATCCCGTTGGGCGTATCGTCGAGCGCCTGCCCTGCGTCGAGCCCAGCCTTCGAGCTATCGATCACGGACAGGATTTCGTACTTCTCGGAATGACGCACCAGACCGTTGGCGGTCTTGCCATCGACGGCGGCGAAATTGCCTTCGCAGTAGACAACGGCCGTCGTGCGACTCGAACTCCGAGCGATGGCGCCCGAATCCTGCGCGTTGGGTATTGGCGAACCGGAAGCGGTGACTTGCGTGCTCATGGCACTCCTCGAGGTGATGCTCAGAGGAGGCGACCCGCATGTGCCCGGCCAGTGCTGGCCAAGTGTCAACGAGGGGTCCCCGCTAAGTTCGGGATCGAAGTCGCAGCTTAACAAGTATGTCGACAGGCCGCTCATCCTGTCACCAACGAGCCTCCGGTTCTCCAGCGCTGCACGACTACGCCGCGATCGACAGGAACACGGGAATGTGTTCCTCTGCGAAACACACCGAAAGCGAACACGTGACGGGGCGGGCCCGAAGTGACAGCATTCGGGGCCCAGAATCGCTAGGCATGTGTCTGCCAACCAAGCACGAAACGGCGTCAACACCCATGGAACTCTTGCTGCTGTCGAATTCCACGAACTATGGGCAGACGATGTATTCCCACGCCGCCCAGGCCTTCGCGGAGGTGGTGGCCGATCGGCCTGTGACGTTCATTCCTTTTGCTTTGGCCGACTGGGACGACTACGCGGACCGCGCCATCGCAGCGATGCGTGCATTCGGAGTCGCGGCCACCTCGGCGCACCGCGCCTCCGCTCCCGACCGCGCGATCCTCGAGGCCGAGGTCGTGATGATGGGCGGGGGTAACACATTTCGACTCCTGGACTCGCTCTATCGCTTGAACGTGATCGGTGGCCTCAGCCAACGAGTACGCGCTGGCACAGCCCGCTATATCGGCGCCTCCGCGGGCAGCAATGTGGCGTGCCCGAGCATCCGAACCACGAACGACATGCCGATCTGCCGGCCCCCACGCTTCGACTCGTTGGGAGTCGTACCCTTTCAGATCAACCTCCACTACGTCGACGCGGATCCTCTATCAACCTATATGGGTGAGACTCGCGACACGCGCATCGAAGAATTCCTGGAAGAAAACGATTGCCCCGTACTCGCCATGTACGAGGGCTCCTGGTTGAGGATCCGCGACGAGCAAGCCACCGTCACGGGCCCCGCGCGGCTGTTCGAACGGGAAGGGTGTGAAGCATTCGACGGCGGAGTCGATGTCTCGCGTCTACTTCACCTAACACCCACGTTTGACGGCGGGCGCCGGCCACGACCTGGCAAACCAGGTGCCTGAGCTGCCACTTCGACGAGCTCGCGCGAAGTGAACCGGTCCGATCTCGGCGCTCTGCCGTCCGCGCGAAGGACGTGCGCACCCTTCACTCAGCGCTTGGCAATTGCGCAACCCGCTCCACGCGTCCGATAGCCCGGATCGCAAGCCCAATGGTTCCCCGAGTAGTCGACGTGGGCGTTTCCTGGCACTCGAAAGGCCTCGCACGAGGGCCCGTTCTTACGGAAGCCTCGACCACAATCCCAATCGTGCCCCGCCGAGGTCAGATGGCCGTTCGCCGGAACTTCGACCGCGGCGCACGAACCGTCCTTCCGAGCGAAACCGCGGTTGCACTCCCAAGCGTCGCCCGACCACCGCAAGTGCCCGTTCTGTGGGATCTCGAGCAGCGCGCACGAATCGCCCTTCTTTCGGAACCTTCGTTCGCATTCCCAGGAGGCGCCGATATCCGCGAGGTACGCGTTCTCAGGCAAGGAAATCGTCGAGCACGATTCGCCGACCTTTCGATATCCGCGATCGCAATCCCACTGGCCGCCGCGTCCACTGAGGAATCCGTGCAAGGGGACTTCGAGCTGTGCGCATTCCCCATTGGCCCGCAGGTAACCCCGGTCGCACTCCCAGCCGTGCCCGATCGAAGCCAGGTGTGCATCCGGAGGCACCTCGATGGCCACGCATGTCTGATGTTTTTCTTGGTAGCCCCAGTTGCAACGCCACCCCGGCCCGTAGCGACTATCGTGCGCGTGGAGGGGCAGCGCTATCGACGTGTCATCGCCCGATGCCCCGCTTGATTGCAACGGCGCCAGAACCAGCGAGACAATGACCAGATGCAGAAAGAGCGGAGCGCGCCATCGCAGTTTGATGCTCATGTGTTGCGTTCCCTTTCAATGGATTCTCGACCGTGCTGAAGATTCGGAACGGACCCTTCTGGAACGTGAGCCTCACCGCCCCAACCTGGCTTCCGCCTCGCGCTCTCCCTCGCGGAGTTGGGCCCAGAACCGCCCCCGCTCGCGGTCGACCCGCAGCTCCTCGGCGCTTTTCTGAGAGCGTCGCCCAAGGCGCAGCAAGAACTCGCGCAGATGTGCCCACATGCTATGCAGCCGCCGAAACCGGCCCCGTCCGATTGTCGAGCACCCGACAGCCGCCGAAGTCATCGAATTGCCGAAGCTCCCTCTTGAAGGCAATGGCGGCGGAATCCGCGTAGCTGTAGGCGAAGTGCGTATACCGGCTATCGGCATTCCCGACACGGCCAGGTAGCGGCACACCAAGAGGAACGAGGCCCCGCCGCCGCACCGCCCACGGAGCCTTGGCGTTGGAAGTGAACCTCTCTCCGTGGCTCGGCATCCCGACCCACTCGTGGAGTCGCTCTCTGACGTCAGAGTCGGAACGCCCGACGAAGAACACACTGAACGAGTCGCCGTCCATGTATCCGAGCGCGAAGTTGCCGGGCGAAACACGCCTCAGGACTTCATCGACGGCCCGGCCGTCGAGCGGATACGGCCCACTCATGTTCAGCAAGCGCAGCGTCGCGTGATCTGTTGGAAGAATCACCTTCGGGTTCGGCCTGTCTTGAACTTCATGGCTCATCTTTCGCGGGCCTTTCAGGGGGTGGTGACTGGACCTGAATCTGCAGAAACGAGGGACAGCTTTGTCGGGGTCATCGATCCATCCCCGTTGCCGAGAGGCTTCAAGCGCCGCTGCTTCGACGGGGGCAACGCGACTCGAAGACCGGCGAGCTGGCGCGCGCTGCCCGTCGAGTCGATATAGAAATCTCCGTGTCGCGTCTTGAAGTGCGTCCCGTGTGTGAACCGGGCGCGCCGTAGGACACCATCCGTGGCTTTCCAGAGCACGCCGACTCCCTTGACCCAGACGTAGTCGTGGTCGAGCAGGTGCGCCTCTTGGGCGGAAGTCAGCGCCGCCAAGAGTGCGTGCCGTTCCTGGGGCTGGAGCCGCGTCCGAGTCCAATCGTTCCGCTGGGCTTCCTGCATCGGCCCCCTCGCATCGCGGCCTCCCGGTTCGCCGGTTCCGCCTTCATCGTTGCCTGCTAAATCTACTCTGCAAATTAAGTTTGTCAATCGATTACTAAATTTGCTTGATCGATTGAGCAGTCTGGACTAGCTTGCCTTGGATGGCGAGCGACAATCGGCGGATCAAAAAGAAGCGACAATCGACCCCGTTCGAGGGACAACCCAGTGAATTGGCTGGGGTTCTGGCTGATCTGCGCACGGCCAAGGGGCTCTCGCTGAGGCAGGTCGAGGAGGCCACGGACAAGGCCGTCTCGAACGCGTACTTGAGCCAGCTCGAGAATGGGAAGATCAAGAAGCCGTCACCGAACGTGCTGCATCATCTCGCCGCGACCTATGCCGTGCCCTACGAGGCCCTGATGGAGAAAGCCGGCTACTTGCTGCCCGCGGAGCCCGGCGGGAAGCGGCGCCAGAGGTTGGCCGCCTTCGCGATCGACGACCTGACAGCCGAGGAGGAAGAAGAACTCCTCAAGTATCTGGCGTTCCTGCGGTCGCGGAGCTGATGGTGGCCGCAAGACCGGAATGGCTAGTGACGTTGCGCTTTGGGAGGCTGTCCTGGATTGCGCAGAAGCGAACGCGACGCACCGATCTCAACTGGGATCGGTCGGCTGAGGTGCCTAACAGATGACGATTCGTGTATTCGTAGCATTCGACATGGATCACGATCAGGACCTCTGCAACAAGATGATCGCGAGCGCTGGCGGCACCGCGATCTTCGAGGTCTCCGGGACCTCCGAACCGCGCGTAGACCCGGAGACATGGGCGAGGACGACCCAGGCGCACATCGCCGAATCGGAGCAGATCGTCGTGGTGTGCGGTGCCCATACGGAGGGTTCCGTATCCGTTGCGGCGGAGCTACGCATGGCACGGTTGGAGAACAAGCCCGTGATCCTGCTCTGGTCGCGACGTGAGATCATGTGCCAGAAGCCCGTCGGCGCGCTTCCGGTTGACAGCATGTACAGCTGGACGTCCGACATCCTCGAGAGCCAGCTCGCGACGAATCGGCGCAATGCCCTCAGGATGCCCGTACCGGGCAGATCGAACCACCAGCACGCGCCAGCCCCAGATGGACGTCGACCGCTCCCGCGCATCGCGCCGGGGAACCTGACCTAGCGCAAGCAGCTGGCTCTCCGACTCGGCGAGAACGACAGCGGTCAGGGCTCCAGCTGGGCGTGCTGGTCCCTGCTGGGCTCGAAAGGCGAGAGGAATCCTGATAGCCCGAGCCCACCGCGGCGCTCTTGGATATCACGCGGTCGGGGGTTCGGATCCCTCCCGGCGTGCCAACCGAATCGAGTGGTTGTGCGGGAAGCTGCGGATGACCCTCTCTCCGTACCTGAGGCTCAGTTCGGGATTCCCCTATGCCGGCACCTAGTGCCCTGCGCCGGAAGTCGGACGAGGCGCTGATAGAATCGGATGAGTTCCAAAACGGCGGAGGCCATCCCGAAAGTCTCCGTGCGTCCAGGCGGCTCGATCGACCCCCTCTGATTTGCGAAACTCATTCAGAGATCCCGGAGGTCCCAACATGCCGACTGTGAGCGAAGTCATTCCCGCCGCACTGCGACCGGACGTCGACGCCGCTCTTGCGTGGTTCAACCGCGACCAGGCGATTCCCTTCGAAGTGACCGGGATCCTCGATCCCGACGACGCGCTCGAAGACGATTCCCCTCGCGAACTGAGGCTCGTGTTGTGCGGAGGCGATCGCTGCGAACAACGCTCGTTTCGGGTTTCGGATATGGGGAGCGGGCGCGAAATCGGCTTCGTCGAAGACGCGGCCGCGGTCGACGGGTCCGATTCCGCCCGGTCGACCGAGAACCTGCAGGCCGAACTCGATCCGCCGCCGGGACCGCGTCGCGGGTGGCTGGATCGCACCCTCGAACGACACGACTTCACGGTCGTTCTCTTCTATCGCGGTTTCTGGTGACCGCCTTGTCGCTCCGAGTTGCGGAGCTACGAAAGCAGCGGCGTGCTCGAGGGAATTCGCGCCGTGGGCGGTGAGATCTACGGCGTCACGAGTGAACCGCAGCGGCTGGCGGATCGCGCCCAGGACGAGTGGGGTCTCGGATTCGAATGCGTGGGCGACCCTCACCAAGAGGTCCCCGAAGTCGCGCGCGAGCGGGGCTGGCTCGAGATCTTCGTCCAGTCGCGGCTCGACTTCCTGAGACGCTCGTCTCCCGGATTCGAGCCCACCCATCCGAAGGGCTACTTCCAGCCTGGCGTGCTGGTCTTGTCCCGTGAAGGGCGCGTGTTGTATCGCTGGCGCAGCGCGCCGTCGCGCAAGAACGTGGGCGGCGCGATGCTGCGTCCGACGCCCGAGCACGTCTGGTCGTCGATCCAGACCGCCCTGGCTTCGGGTTCCGAAGTCGCCGACGTCGCGCACGACGATCAGGCCGAGATGGACAGCCCCTCCGCCCCGTGGCCGCTATTCGTCTCTCTCTTGATTGCGAATGGTTGGTTCATCCAACCCCTTGCCTTCGCACAGAAGAAGAACGGGCCGACGCCACAGCAGCGCATCAAGATCGCAGGGGTCCGGCTCGGCGTGTTCGTCGCGCTATGGCTCGGGGCGTTCGCAACACTTCCAACGTGGCCGGTGGCTGCAGCACTGGCCGGGTGGATCGCGTGGATCACGCCCAAGGTCCGTTGGGTGAACCAAGAATTCCAGAACGTCGCGAGCGGGTAACCGCACGGTCGCAGGTGGTGGGGCGTCGCCCACGATGTAGGGGGCAAATTTCTCCGCCTTCGGCCGCGCCGCGTCGTTCCCGCGGATTCCCGGGTGTCCTATCAGGCTACTCGCCCGCCTGGCGCGGCCAGTCGAACAGCTCGAAGAACGATCGGGCCTTCGCTGGGTCGCCGGTCATCGCGCCCTCGACGAAGCCGGTCTCCAGGGACAGCGCCCCGATGTAGAACAGCCGGAAGGCCTGGCTGTCCATGGAGAGGTCGATCGGCTCGCCAGCGGCGCCTGACAACACCTCCGCCACTCCTTTGCGCAGCTCGACCACGAAGCTCTGCTCGGAGTCCGTGATCGCGACGGAGAAGCCTCCCTCTCGCCCCGCGGCCCTTTCCGCGTCGAGGCGGAACGGGAGCTGCTCGACCAACGTGGCCACCGGCACCGTCGACACGTCGTCGCTGCTGAAACGCGCGACCATCGGGATCTCGATCAGACCCTCGAGAGCGGCCGCATGCTGGAGATAGAAATGGCGGTGGGATCCGGCCGTGGTCTGGGCTGCCAGCACGCGTAGCGCGGCGGCCTTGAGGTCCTTGGCCGCCTGGTTCCCGGGCTCCACCCGGATCAGGTGAGTCGCTGCACGAGCGACCCAGACGTACTCGCCCCGGTCGTGGGCTTCCTGCAGCTTCTCGAGATAGGGTCCCGCCCCACCTGCCAGGGCGATCATGTTGCGATCGGCCACCTGGGGCGACAGCAAGGGCATCTCCGCCACGTCGCCGTAGTGGCCGACCAGATAGCCGTAGATGCCACGGATGTCGGTCTGCAGGTCGTTGTACCATTGGCCTAGCATGGGATGGTCTGCCAGGTGGTCCGGCAATCGTAGCCGTGAAGCGATCTCCTCCGGACCCAGCCCTCGATTGATCAAGCGAACCGTCTGGTGGTACATGAATGCGACCGTATCGCGATAGTTGACCAGGACCTCCCGGGCAAGCTCCCCCGAAAAGGCCGGCCCATGGCTGGGAACGACGTGATCCGGCTGGAGCGAACGCATGAGATCCATGGATTTCAGGTAGCCATCGGGATCGCGCACGCGCTGGCTGCGGGCCGTGAAGATGGGCGGAAGGGTCGGAGTGAGAGAGTCGCCCGTCAGAACGGTCTTCTTCTCTGGCAGCCACAGCAGGATGTTGTCGGGCGTTTCGCTGGGAGAGTGGATCAGCTCGATTTCGACGCCCTCGATATCGAGGGCCAGTCGGTCGCGAAAGGTGCGGTTCGGGTAGACCACGTGGCGCTTGTGGCCCTTCGTCGAGCCAATGCGCGGAAACTGGATTCCCTTCACGCCAGAGCAGAGGGGCCCTTTGCCGACCGCACAACGCTCGTCGAGGTGCATGCCGAACTGCATCGACAGCCCCCAGTCGGTACGGGGTGCAAGGGCGGACACGCGCTCATCGAGATACCGGGCCGTCGACTCGTGGGCGATGATCTGGACATCCGGTCCCGCTGCTTCCACCCAGGCCTTGCTGCCGAAGACGTGGTCGAAGTGGAAGTGCGAGTAGACGATGGCCTCGATGGGCTTGGTCGTGTGCTCCCGGAAAGCCGCCAGCATGGCTTTCCCGTGCTCGTAGCTGTCTCCGACATCGAAGATCACGACGCCCTCGTCGCCTTCGACCAGGATCGCGCTGCCCTGGCCGAAGCCGCGAGCCAGGAAGACGCCTTCGGTGACCCGATCGACCCGGGGCCTGCCCTCTTGGAGAAGCAATTCGAATCGCTGCCCGACCACCGGATCGTTGTCGATGATGGACTCGTACTCGGGCCTCGGTTCGAACTCGGCGTAGGCGCTGCCGGCCTGAAGCAGCGGCAAGAGGATCAGAGCGACGATCCCCCGACTTCGCAGAGACAGGCGTGATCCCCGATTCATCATGTCCGCACTCCCCTTCCGAACTCGCAGGAGATCATACAGCCGAAGAGCCGGTGGCCTTGCCGTGTCGCTGGCCCCGCTGCCGCACCGACGAGGCCGGCAACTGATGCGCCGCGGCGCGCGGAGTTCCCACCCGCGTTGCGTCTGATGCCCCGATCGGCTGCTGTCTCGAAACGCCCCTACCGGGCTCAGACCAGCTCGAGCTCGAAGGCCGACGCGACGTCGAGGTTCGCCGGCGACACATAGTCCCGGGGGCAGCCGAGGATCTGCAACCTCGCGCTGCGGCGGTCGAAGTCCAAAAGGGTGAATCCGTTGCGCTCGTCGAGCCCGAGAAGCGACTCCGCGCCGAGATCTTCCGGCAGCCGTGCCGCGACGCCGCGGGCACGCGAAGGCCATCCAACATCGCCCACGCCCACCGGCCCCGACAGGATCGCGTGCACCGGATTCGCCCCGAGATCGAGGCCGCCACTCCTCTCGATGCGCGCCGCGCCCAGGGCGTGGAGGTCGCCGGAGACGACCAGTGCCTTGCGCCGCGTCTGGGAGGAGAGCGCACCTAGCAACGCCTGATGCTGTCGCCACCAGCCCTGCTGCCACAGGTACTTGCCGCCCTCGTCATCTCGCAGCACCGGAGCGACGGCGAAGCCCGTGCTGTCAAGCAGGTCCGGGTACCACTCGCGCCACTTTCCGGCCGTCCATCCCATGGGATGGGACGGGATATGCGCGAGGTGTAGGGTGTCCTCCTTGCGGGTCCGGTCGATCAACCACGCCTCCAGCGAGCGGGGGACGAGGCCGGCCTCGGCCCCGAGGCTCAAGAAGCCCCCGCAGTCGTAGACGAGCCCCGCAAAGAGATCGCCGTAGCGGATCTCACCGAAGTGGGTGGAGAGCGCGGCCGGTCCGTGCCGGATGCGCCCGGGGAGCGATGCTGGCAGATCATCGGCGATGAACTCGGGGAAGTAGAGGCGCTGGAGGGCGTCGCGCAATGCCGCGTGGAACGGGCTGGGCGGCAGCGTGACACCCTCCGGTGTCGCATCGTCGTTGACGAAGTAGTCGTGATCGTCGGTGACGAAGAAGACGGGTGTCGACCTGAAGCGCACGCCGTAGATGCTCGCGATCTGGTCGTCGCCCACCATTGTCAGGGCAGCCTCGTTGGCGGTCCCCAGCACGGCCCGGGTCGGATCGAAGCGCGCCTTCGCGCCATCCAGGAAGGGCATGATGAGCTGGCCGAGTGCCGAATCCCGAAGTGCCTCCATCTGTGGGAGGTCGAAGTACACGTGGTCACCGTTCGCGATCACGAGGTCCGGCTTCTGCGCGAGCATCAGGTCGAAGAGACGGCGGCGCCACGCGGCGGGCTTGAACGCGTGGAACAGGCTTGGCGGCGTCGGGAAGTTGGCGCCCCCCGCACATGTGAACGAGGCCACGCGCAGGCGTTCGGGCCTTCCGTCACGCGCCGGCAAGGTGCGGAGCGGCCACGAATCGCAGAGTGGCTCATCACCATGCAAGAGTTCCAAGCGGTACTCGGTGTCTGGGTCGAGCCCGCCCACCCGGAAGGCCCAGAAGCGACCGGCGGAATCCGTCCGCTCTCCCGCCTGCACCTGCCCAGCGATCCGCAGACGCGGAGGCTTACCGACGGGCGCGACCAGCGAGAGCTTCAGGTGGAGAGATCGCTCGGACGCGGTGGGGAGCAGGTGCTGGAGGGGACCCCGATCCCAGCCGTCGGAAGGCTCCGCCTCCCCGTAACCGAGCCATGCCGACCCCGGCATGGCGAGAGAGAGTGCGAGAACCTCTCGCCGTGAAAGCTCTTCACGATCGTCGCGTCCCGGGTGCTGTTCTGGACGACGGCCCCCTGGATCGTGACACCGTCCAGTGTCAACGCGCTCGGGTCGGAAGCCAGGACATCGATGCGTCCCGTCCCGGCCGTCGCAAGGACGCCGCCCTGGAGCACGGTTCCGTCCTCGAGAGCGAGGCGCGAACCGTCGAGTACGTCGATTCGGGTGTTGTTGACGAACGTGCCGTTGGACAGCGTGAATCCGCCGCCACCGGATGCCTCCATGACACCGTCATTCTGGAACGTGCGACCCGCTCCGGGTGAGATCATGATCCCGGGAGCCCGGTCGGCCCGCATCGCGCCGGCGTTCACCATGCCGCCGCTGCCGCCGAGCAGCACGCCAGCGCCCCGTATCGTGTGCATCGTGCCATTGGTCACGGTGTCGCCGGCGGTGGCAGTGATCTGGTTCCCCAGTGAACCTCCCGAGCGGAAGCGTCAACATCCAGAACGACCACACGCTCGATGCCGGAGAGCTCGCGCTGATGGCGGCGCTCGGGGTCATCGTCACGCCCGGTACCCAGGTCGACGTCTGGACGGTGGGTTAGCGACGACGTTCGCTGCGGACGATCGACCCGCAGGTATCCGGTCTCCTTGTCGATCTCGTACTTCACAGGATCGAGCGGCGTCATCTCGATGAAGGCGAAGACGCGCTCCGGCGCAGCCGGCCCGACGGGCAGGCCGTGCCAAGGGTGCGGCCGCCACTGCGCGAATCGGGGCGAGGACATAGCGTTTCCTTCCGTGCGGGATCCGCTGTGAAGGATGCTCCAGGCGTCGCAGGCGGCGCAACGACCGAGATCACGACAGCGAGGCCAGCCGGAGGCGACTGGGCCACCCTAGGTAGAAGACACCAGATAGGTTCACGTCGAACCACGGATCAAGCGTCGCGCCGCCACACCCGATCCAGCTTCCATGATGGCAGGTACACGTCGGTCGAGCAGGGTACATGGGATCGGGCTACCCCGGCTCGCCCCCTTCATGGCGCTGCTGGTCGGCTTCATTGCACCGACGACGGCTACGAGCGGCAACCATGAAGCGCTGCTCGACGCGAGATCGCGAGACTGCCTCGGCTGCCACCGGGCGTCGATCGGCGAGATTTCATCCAACCCCAACGGCCAGCTGGTAATGGTGGGATCGCGTCTGGGGAACCACTCGGTGGGCATGCTCTACGAAGAGGCCTGGCGCACCGACCCGCGTAGGTTGCGCCCACTGCCGCTTCTGTCGATCGGTATCGCGCTTCCGGGTGGTCGGGTCACGTGCATCTCGTGCCACCTGCCGAATCGCGGCCGCGGGCGGGTGCGATCGGTTCGTGCCTCGGGCGCCGGATGCCCCCAGACCTCGTCGTTCACGGTCCCCGAGCCGCAGCTGTGCACGAGCTGCCACACCCTCTGACAGCGCGTGCCCCGCTGCGGTATCTGACATAACGCCCGCACTGGATGTTGAGCCAAACCGCAGCTTGAACGCCCTATACCCGATGAGGGATCCAGCAGAGCCGTCTGTCGGCCGGGGGAGTCGAAGAAGCCTGCGCCGTACTCGACGAGCAGGAGCCAGGGATCCAGCTCGTGTCGCCTAGCCATCAAGGCCACCGACCGACTACCAGACGTGGTCGTTTCCATCCCAGGTCTTGAAGCAGGGCGAATCGTCGAGCGTCAGCGCGTCGATCACTGCGATCAGGCCCGTCGCGCTGGCTTTCGGCGTAATCTCCGCGCCGGGACCGCCCATGTCGGTCTTCACGAAGCCCGGATGCACGAGCGCCACGGCGATGCCATCGCCCTTCAGCTCCGGCGCTGCAAGGCGCATCACCTTGTTGACCGCACCCTTCGACGAGCAGTACGCGAACATCACGGGCATATCGAGGCCGATCGCTCCCATCTGGCTCGTCACCGTGACCGCGCGCGCGTTCGCGCCCTTTGCGAGGTTTGCCCGGAAGGCCTGGAGCACGCGGAGGGGCGCCATCGTGTTCACCGTGAAGGTCTCGGCCCAACCGTCATAGTCCATGTCGGCAAGGCCCTGGTGCTGGAAGTCCGGGCCTGCCATACCGGCATTGTTGATCAGGACATCGATCGGGCGGTCGCCGATGGCCCGCGCAAGGGCGGCCACGGAGTCGCCGTCGCTCACGTGCACTTCGTGCACTTCGACGTGGTCGCTGGCCGCGGCGACGGCCTGCAGGTCGCTGGCTTCGTCGGGGACCCGGCAGCACGCGATCACGTGTCGCCCGGACTCAGCGAAGCCGCGCACGAGCTCGAGCCCGATCCCCTTGTTCGCGCCCGTGATCAAGATCGTTTCCATGGAGTTCTCCGATGCGTGCGGCGCCCAGACGCCGGATGGGTTCCGGCGGGTTCGTCTGCAAGATCCAACCCGATGGCGGCAAGTTAGCGGCCCTGCGCTCTGGAGGGACCGCTGGGCGGTGCCGGGAACGAAAGGACGCGAGGCGCCCTGTTTCGAGAACGGCCCAACCCCCTATGCCCGTCGCAGATCTCGCCTTCTCGGCTGCACGCTACGAACCTGAGGAGCGGGGGTTCGAATTCTTCTCGCCTCGAAATCGTGAACAGAAATAACACCATCGAGAGTCGGCAAGATTCTCGAGGGAGACACCCAAGTGTGTTCTCTATGCAGCGCTGCATGGCCCTGACGGCCCCAGGGCATCTGTTCAAGGCGGAGGGGATCGCCTCTACAGCCTCCGGCTCAGGTCTCGATCGACCTCGAGAGCGTATCGATCATGGCGCGCGCGAGTTTCTCGGGAGGAGCGACGGCGTAGCTGTCCGCGTTGATCGGCAGCGCGATCGCGCCGTGCAATCGCAGAGGAAATGGGAGTTCGCGCAGGGGCTGCACCTCGGGCTTGGGATGTGACTCGGGCAAAGAGGAGCCCTGCGACGGAACCTTCGCACGCAACACCGAACCGGCTCTGGACCGATCCGAGTTTCTCTTCGACCGCCTCGTCGGGGCTGTCGATCCGGGCAAGAACCCGGCCCTGATCGGCACGAGGCGAACTCCGACCAGCGGGTGCGGGCGGGCCCGGATCTTCGACTCGCGGATGAGGAGGCCGCGCCGGACGAACTCCGACACGGTATCGGGGCCATGGTCGCAGGCCTCCAAGGCGTTTTTCTTGCTCAGCGGTGGTTGTGATGACCACCGTCACGCAGGCCGCGAACGATCCAGCCGCCAACGACGAAGCTCGCGACCAGTGAGCCCACGAGAACAGTAATGGCGAACTCCCACATAACGAAGTCCTCCCATGGTCCATGACTAAGAGGGCGAACAGGACCGCTAGAACCGTCCGGCCGGGCCGGGTACGCGTCGCACCCCGGGTTGCGGAGCCGAGCGCGGAGACGCTGTTGCGTTCCGACGCCGGCCAAGGCCGGGCGGCAGCGGTTATTCCCGGGGCTGGGTTCGCAGGAAGGCGGTCAACCCCGGGGGATGTGGCCGGGCGGCGTGGCATCGCTCATAGCGGCTCCTCCACAAGTGTCATGCGGAAGTGTATACGTACGAGTCCGGAATAGCGACCGCGCAATCGGGGGCAGCCGGCTTCGGCATGGTCCCCGTGCCCTCGCTAGCGGCGTCCTCCTTGCGTTGCTCCTGATCGCGGCGGGATGCGCTCGCGAGGAAGGCAACGGCCAGGGTCGGGGGTTCGAATCCCTCCCGGCGTGCCAATTCTACCGCGCCAATGCGTCAACGAGTCGCGAGAACGTTCTCTTGAGAGAACGGCGATTCGGCGGACGACCTCCGCTCGCCAGGTGCGCGAGTTCGAGCCCCCGAATCGCTGACAACAGAATCCACGCGTCCTGGGCCGGTTCTCGAGAACCGATGCCCTCGCAGACGCTCTCGAGCAGCGCCAGGAGGCTCTTTTCCCAGCGGCCGAAGTCACCGGAGAGCGCGGGCTCCCGCGCCAGGGCAAACTCAGCGCCAGCATCTGGAGCTTCCAACTCGCTCGCAGTGACTTCCACGAGGACATCGACCAGGGAAGCCATGCTGGGCGCAGCGCTGCGCTGAGATCGGGCCAAGGCTGTGGTGCGAACACGCTCTATCGCCGTTGCGATCCAGTGCTCGTAGGCGGCGACCAACATTTCATGCTTGCTGGAGAAATGGTAGGTCGTGAGACCATTGGAAACGCCCGCCTCCGCAGCAACGCGGCGATGCGTCACTGCCGAAACGCCGTCCCTGGCCACGATCCTCAGGGTTGCGTCCATGAGCGTTTCACGCGCCCGACGGCCGCTCTCGTATCCGCGCTCTTGCGATTGATCCGTTGCCATCGAGATCTGCCTCGATTCAGGGGTGCGATGGGCTTGATTTGAATATTCTACGTATGTACAGTAATGGAGGCAACCGATCGAAGCCCATTATGATGGCCCCGGCCACCAGAGAATGTCGGGAGGAAACATGCGCGGAACCGTCGAGCCGAAGCACGCCGAGGGCATTTCCGCCATCCCGTTGGCCGAACCTCGGGCGCGCTCGCAGAACCGCCAGACCTCGCTCATCCTGCTCTTCGTGGCCTGCTCCCTGAGCGGGGTCCCCACCGCAGCACACACTGAGAACCAGCCCCCTAACATCGTCTTGATGCTCAGCGACAACCTCGGCTTCGGGGAGATCGGCGCCTACGGTGGCGGAGAGTTGCGCGGCGTTGCGACACCGCGGCTCGATCGTCTGGCCGATGAAGGGATGCGGTTCACGAACTTCAACGTCGAGGTGGAGTGCACACCGTCGCGCTCCGCCTTGATGACGGGTCGCCTGCCCGTGCGCTCGGGGACCTGGCGCGCGGGCACCCCCGGGCTGGCCGGCGGGCTGGCGCCCTGGGAGATCACGGTCGCCGAGATGCTCTCGGACGCCGGCTATGCCACGGCGATCTTCGGCAAGTGGCACCTCGGCGATGCGCCCGGCCGTTACCCGACCGACCAGGGCTTCGACGAATGGTGGGGCTTCCCGTTCTCGACGAACGTGGCGACCTATGTGGAGCACGTCGGCTTCGATGCGAAAGTCGCCAAGGTTCCCCAGCTGCTCGAGGGTCGCGAGGGAGAGCCCGTGCGCCCGGTCGAGCCCTACACGACCGCGAATCGGCCGCTGATCGACGAACGTATTGCCGAGAAGTCGGTCGCCTACATTCGGGAACGAGCGAGCGCCGGGGAACCGTTCTTCCTGTTCGTCTCCTGGTCGCTCGTCCACCACCCGTATCTCCCCCACCCGGATTTCGAGGGCCGATCCGGCAACGGTGCCTTCTCGGACGTGATGGCCGAGCACGACCACCGCGTCGGCCAGGTCGTCGACGCCGTTGCGGCAGCCGGTATCGCCGACAACACGATCGTCCTCTACCTCAGCGACAACGGTCCGGATGCCGCCTACTACCCGGCGGTCTCCTCCTCGGGCCCCTTCCGCGGCTACCTCGGAAGCGCCTACGAGGGCTCGATCCGCACGCCCATGCTCGCGCGCTGGCCAGGACACATTGCGCCGGGCCGCGTCAGCAACGAGATCGTGGCGTTGATCGATCTCTTCCCCACCCTCGCGAAGCTAGGCGGGGGCGAAGTGCCTGACGACCGGGCCTTCGACGGACTCGACCAGACCGCACTCCTGCTGGGCGAGACGGATACTTCGGCGCGCGAGAGCGTGTTGTTCTTCTCGGGCCGTACGCTGCTCGCCGCCAAGTGGCGCCGCTTCAAGATCTTCCTGACTGGCGATGATCCCGCGCCTCGCGATCGGTCCTGGCGTCGGCTCTGGGCCCCCCGCGTGTTCAATGTGGAACAGGACCCGAGAGAAGAAGTGGATATCGGAGCCACCACGCTCTGGATCCTCGAGCCACTGATGAAGCAGGTCTACCCATTCTTGTTCAGCGTGGCCGACGAGGGGCTGATCCTTCCCGGCGGAGACGAACCAGAACCCGCGACGGTCGAGATCCCCTTCCAGAGCCAGGCGGAGATCGAGAAGAGCATGTCTGCGATCCGTTGGCGGATCATGAAACAGAAGGCGCAGGAACTGCTCGGCGTCGGTGACGAGTAGCTTCGTGAAGCGCTGGCTCGTCGCGTTGTTGATCCTGACCGGCCTCGGCTTCTGGATCGTGAGGGGGGCGCTGACGCCGAACGACCACGGAATCGACCGGAGCGTCTTCCGAGACCTGGAAAAGGCGGCCGCGCCCGTCGACGACTTCGTCGAGCGCATCCCCGGTGCCGGCGCGCCGCGCCCGAACCTGGTGGTGATCCTCGCGGACGACCTTGGCTACGGAGACCTCGGTGTGCAGGGGAGCCGCGCGATCCAGACGCCTAACATCGACACACTCGCCGCCGAAGGAATGCGCTTCACGCAGTTCTACTCGAGTGCTCCGGTCTGCTCGCCCTCCCGGGCGGGCCTGCTCACGGGTCGCTACCCACTACGCAGCGGCATCATGACGGCACTGCCCGCAGCGGGCGACAGCCTGTTGCGCAGGCTCTCGTACGGCGCCGGCCTGGTCTTCGCCAAGCTGGCCTCGATCGACATGCCGGGCGGCGGGAACGCCGTCGCTGGCCTGCCGCCCTCGGAGATCACCCTCGCCGAAGCGCTGCGGCTCGCCGGCTACCGGAGCATGGCCGTCGGCAAGTGGCACCTGGGCGACTTCACCGAGCTACCCGAGTACCACCCCTCGAACCATGGCTTCGATCGTTTCGTCGGTTTCAACATGTCGAACGACGACTGGCCCGTCGCTTTCTGGCGCGATCGAACCGAGGAGATCGCCGACATCGGCCTGGCGCAGGAGCCCTACACGGCGATCTTCACCGAGGCGGCGGTGGCGTTCATCGAGGAGCCTCGAGAGGAGCCGTTCTTCCTCTACATCGCGCACAAGGACCCGCACCAACCGTTCTACCCGAGCGAGGCATTCGCAGGACGTTCCTCCGCCGGGCCCTACGGCGATGCGGTCTCGGAATTCGACTGGAGCGTCGGCCAGGTGATCGCGGCCCTCGAACGCAGCGGACGCGCCGAGAACACATTGGTCGTGGTGACGAGCGACAACGGCCCCTGGTTCGAAGGCGATCCTGCCGGGTTGCGCGGGCGCAAGGGTCAGAGCTTCGAGGGCGGCTTCCGCGTTCCCTTCGTTGCCTGGTGGCCGGGTCACATCGAAGCCGGCGCCGTGAGCGATGCGCCTGCCATGAACATCGACCTGTTCCCGACCCTGCTCGGCCTCGCGGGGCTCGAGCTTCCCTCCGACCGGGAGATCGACGGCGCGGATCTCTGGCCGGTGTTGTCCGAGCCCGAGGCCAGCGTTCCCGAACGTCCGCTCTTCTTCTCCCACGATTACGATTTCGAGGCCATCCGGCTCGGCCGCTTCAAGCTGGTCGAGCGCAACAGCCACTACGTCTGGCCGGCCCCGCTCGACAAACAAGACACGCTCGGCGGGCGACTCCTGACGAGTCGCGACTACACGCCGCCGGGTTCGAGCGAGTCGGTCCCGACGCTGGGGACCTGGCCGCTTCTCTACGATCTCGAACTCGATCCGGCCGAAGCCTACAACGTGGCAAAGACCCGGCCCGCGGTCGCCTCGGCCCTCGCGGAGCGCCTCGAAGCCTGGCGTTCAGCGTTTCTCGCGAACCCACGCGGCTGGCGCTCGGATGAAGCCGCTGTTCCCTGACATCATGAAGGCGATTATCGAAGAGAGGATCGGATGAAGAAGTGGTTGGTGAGAATTCCGCTAGCGGTCGCGGTGCTGTTCCTGGCCGCGTTCTGGCAGTTGTTCTTCTCGGCACGTCCGCCGCTCACGACCGATGCCGCGATGCTGGCGGGGGATGGCAGCACGATCGACTACTGCGATCTGCCGGTCCTGGACGGCCGCGGAAAGATGGCCGCGGACATCCCGAAAGGGAATACGCCCGGGTGCAGCTACAGCCACTTCCCCTTGCCGATCCTGGCCGAATGCAGCGAGCCGCTCGTCGAAGGTGCTGCAGATATTCGCGGCCTGTGGCTCGGCGTCGAAGGCGGGCACGTCGGCCACGTGGAACGCGTTGAACAATGCGGCCGCCGCACGGTGGTCACGTCTTCGGGCATCATTCACGACGCCGGCCCGAACAGCACGCTCGGTGAGAACAGCAACGACACGGAAGGTGCAGTCCTGTTCACGATCGGCGGTCGGGAATACTGCCCGCGGACATCGGCGAGCATGGTCTGGAACGACGGCGTGTTGGACTTCCACGTCTTCGGCTGGGGGCCGGTCGTGGTGAGGCGCTACCTCGATGGCGATCAGCTGGTCTGGGAATACCCCGACGGCAGCACCACGCGGATGGATCGACTCTGCACGTTGCCCGAGGACCAGAGGATTCCGAAGCCGAGGGGGCAGCCCGTTCGTTTCTTCGATTGAGGTCAGGGCACGTACGGGACCTCGCGGACGGGTGGCCTAGAATGAGGGCTTCACTGGAGGAACGAGGATGAGCGAGACAGCGACAGAGCAGCTTCGGCCGGTACCGGCCGAGTACCGGACCCCCGAGCAGGAACAGGCGGAGAACGGCCGCGACGTCCTGCCGGCTCACGAGCTTGCGCTCGAAGACATCAACCCGCTGAACGCGAACCTGTTCAGCCAGAATCGCTGGCAGGGCTACTTCGAGCGACTTCGCAACGAAGACCCCGTCCACTTCAACGAGATCGAATCCGCTGGACGGTATTGGTCCGTCACCAGGTACGACGACATCAAGGAGGTCAGCTCGGACTGGAAGACCTTCTCATCGGCCCACGGGATCACGCTGGGCTTCCGGATCGGTGCCGAGGTTCCGACGTTCTTCCGCCAGGGGAACCCTGCGTTCATCTCCCAGGACCCGCCCCGGCAGACCGAACAGCGCAAGACCGTGCGACCTTCGGTCGCGCCCCGCAACCTGCTCAAGCTGGAGCCGCTCATCCGCGAGCGGACGTGCCGGGTGCTCGACTCCCTTCCCGTAGGCGAGACATTCGACTGGGTGGACAGTGTCTCGATCGAGCTGACCACGGCGATGCTGGCGACGCTCTTCGATTTCCCCTTCGAGGACCGCCGGAAGCTGACACGATGGTCCGACATCGTCTTCGCGATTCCCGAACCCGGCGGCGTCGTCGAATCGCAGGCCCAGAAGCGCGATGAGATGATGGAGTGCGTCTCGTATTTCTCGGAGCTCTGGGAAGACCGCAGGAAGCACCCGGGCGACGACCTCGTCTCGATGCTCGTCCACGGGGAGGCCACCAAGCACATGGCAGCCGCAGACCACCTGGGCAATCTCCTGTTGCTCATCGTGGGCGGGAACGACACGACGCGGAATACCATGTCGGGAAGCGTGTATGCGCTCAACCAGTTCCCCGACCAGTACGACAAGCTGGTCGCTGATCCAGGTCTGGTTCGCCAGCTGGTGCCCGAGATCATCCGCTGGCAGACGCCGCTCTCCTATATGCGCAGAACGGCCACCCGCGACTGCGAGCTCGGGGGCAAGCCGATCCGGAAGCACGACCAGCTGCTGATGTGGTACGTGTCCGGCAACCGGGACGAGGAGATCTTCGAGAACGCGAACGCGCTCGACATCGAACGCGCCAACGCCAGTCGACACCTCTCGTTCGGTTACGGCGTCCACTTCTGCATGGGAAGCCGCCTGGCCGAGATGCAGCTCCGGGTCCTGTGGGAGGAGATCCTGCAACGATTCGAGAGGATCGAAGTGCAAGAGGAACCGGGCCGCACGCTCTCGTCCTTCGTCAAGGGCTATACGCAGCTGCCGGTGGTGATCACGCGCAAGTGATCCAGGGTCTCGAGTGAGCAACGGGACAATGCCCCCGGATGACGATCCGCTCGAACCGGAGTTCCGACTGACGGAGACCGCAGCCCAGGCGAATGAGCTGGGGCTGGTGTTGTTCTCGGCGGGGATCCCATTCCGAGTCGCGCGCGTCCCACACGGTTATGCGCTGCAGGTGCACCAGAGCAACGTCGATCGCGCGGACTTCGAGCTGCAGGCCTACCTCGCCGAGAACGCCGCGGCGGCGGCCACGGATGCGGATGGGTCGGCGCTGATCGAGTTCCCGGGCGGGCTGCCGCTCTGGGCCGCGCTGTTCGTTTCGTTGGGGATGCTCGGCTTCTATGGGGTGACCGGGCCGAGTCGTCCCGACGTCAGCTGGTTCGCGGAAGGAAGTGCCCACGCCGCCCTGATCCGGGCCGGAGAAATCTGGCGCACGGTGACGGCGCTCACCCTCCACGCGGACTTCGCGCACCTGGTTTCGAATGTGCTCTTCGGCACCTTCTTCCTCGCCGCCCTCGGACGGAATCTCGGGCCCGGCGTCGCGTTCGGCCTCGTGATCCTGGCAGGCGCGTGCGGGAACCTGGCGAACGCATTCCTGCGCGGTTCCGGCCACATCTCGATCGGAGCGTCGACGGCCGTGTTCGGCGCTGTGGGCGTGCTCTGCGGCTTCGAAATCGTGAGGCGGACACAACGCGGCGACCGCTGGCGCCTGGCTTTCGCGCCCTTCGGGGCAGGGCTCGCGGTACTGGCCATGGTCGGCTCTGGCGCAGGTCGGGTGGACGTTTTTGCACATCTGTTCGGCCTGCTCGCCGGGGGCGCCATCGGCGTCGGGGCACGTTTCGCGATGCCGTGGCCGCCTGGCGGCTGGGCGCAGCTAGGCGCTCTTGCCGTCTCGGTCGGTGTGTTGCTGGGGAGCTGGCAGCTGGCTCTCGGCTAGCAAAGGAGTCCGCGGGCTACTCCCGCGCCCGCCAGAGGCGGTCGCCCGGAGCGAGCGGACCCCGATCGTCGAAAATCCCGTTCAGCTCGAGGTTCGCGATCGTCGGTCCAGCTTCGGTCATGGTGACCCAGGCGAAGTGGTCCATGTTTCCCAACGGAAGGGGAAGCACACCGCCCCCGGTCGAGCCCAGCCGGTAGTGGAACCGAGGTCCCACTTCGAAGCGCTTGTAGTTGTGGATGTGGCCGGCGAAGGAAGTGTAATCGCGCCCTCCGAGTGCGGCCGTGATGCGATTGTACTGCGGGTTGCCGTCGCCCTGGAACGCGGGCTTGTGCATCAACAGGAACGTCCAACGCACGTCGGTGTTGTTCGCGATGATGTCTTCGAAGTACTTCACCTGTTCGTCACTGATCCCGATCCCGGGCATCGTGCGGTCGACGTTCTCGGAGATCAACTTCACGAGCGCCTCCGGATCTGTCTTGCGCAGCCGCGCCATCTCCTCGAAGAAGGCCTCGCTCGCGTCGTCGGCGGGGATCGGTGGCTCCTCGGTGTTCATCACGAGGAAGAGCACGTTCTTGTAGAGGAAGTGGTAGTAGTCGCGGCCCAGGCGTTCGTGCCAAACGCCCTTCATCACTTCGTTGCTGAAGTCATGATTGCCCGGAGCGTAGAAGAAGGGCGCGTCGATGCCGCGCGCCAGCTCATCGAACCAGTCCCACTGGGCGTTGATCTCGGCGACATCCTCCGTGTAGCCCGCGATCAGGTCACCCACGCTCACCACGAGTTCGGGGCGGACGAGGTTCAGCTTCTCGACCGCGGCTTCGAAGACGCCGGAACGGTAACCGCCCTGGAGGTCGCTGATGATCGCGAAGGAAAAGGCGTCGGGATCGTCCTCGAACTCGAGGTGGGTCCAGGGCCGGGGACCGGGGTCCAACGGAACATGGGTGGCCAGTACAGGCGCCGCGGCTTCTTCCTGCGAGGCGACCACCGTGCAAGCGAGCGTGCCGATCATGAGCAGCGCCGCAAGGGCAAACGCGATTCGAGTCATGATCCTTCCTCCAATCGGGTCGTAGCCCTTGGACGAGTCTACGCTGGCGCCTTCGGGCTCGCCATGAGCCTCGTGGCCGCCTAGCAGACAGAACGCGCTGCCGGGCGAATTGGTGACACGTCCTGGTTGGCGCGGTTGTACACTGGTGCCGTGCCGCTCAAGATCCTGACGCTCAATCTCTGGCATGACGCTGGGCCCTGGAAGGACCGGGCGGCCCTGGTGCGTGACTGGATCGATCGGCTCGATCCGGATCTGATCGGCTTTCAGGAGGTACTGCGCGGAGAGGGCGTCGACCTGGTCGCCGAGATCGTCGGAGACCGCGGCTACCACGTCGATTTCGCCAGGGCGAGCACCTTCTGGAGCGACACGTCCCTGGCCTTCGGCAATGCGGTCGCGAGCCGTTGGCCCATCGTCGCGCGCGACGAGCTTCCGCTCCCCGATCGTGGTGATGCTGAAACGCGCGTGGCCCTCACGGCGGAGATCCGTGCACCGGTCCCGGGTGGCGTCTTGCGTTTTACTTGCACCCACCTCAACTGGAAGTTCCACCATGGCGAGACACGCGAGCGCCAGGTGGTCGCGCTCGCCGATCGTGTGCGCCTCCTGCACCACCAGGAAGAATTCCCGTCGATCGTCGTGGGCGACTTCAATGCGGAGCCCGACTCGGACGAGATCCGATACCTGAAGGGCCTCCACTCGATCGACGGACGAAGCGTGCATTTCCACGACGCCTGGGATGTCGCATACGATCGCGAGGACGACACCGTGATCGGCTCCGGAGTCACCTGGTCCAACCGCAACCCCCATGCGCGCGCAAACCACGAGCCGGCGCGGCGCATCGACTACATCTTCGTCGGACATCCGATGCTAGGCGGAAGCGGCATCATCGACCACTGCCGCGTCGTTTGCGACCAGGAGCGAGACGGCATCTGGCCTAGCGACCACTTCGGCGTCTACGCCGAACTCCGCCTCCCGAGCTGAGCGGCTTCCCTGGGTTGGAGCGCAATCAACTCGGCGAACCGGCAAGCCTCTCCACCGAAAGCTGCTCGGCTGTCAGACCGAGTGCGCACAGGTCGTCGGAAAGCGAACCCGCGACGATCAGGTCGGTCGCTGCGCGGGAAGCAGCCGGGGACGTCATGATGCCGAAGCCACCCTGACCGGCGAGCCAGAAGAAGCCCCTTCGTTCCGGATCCATCCCGATCACCGGGGATCGGTCGGCGACGAAGCTACGCAATCCAGCCCAGCGCTGGCGGATGTGCCGGATCCCGATCGTGGTCGCTTGTTGGACACGCTCCGCCGCGAGCGCCACCTCGTAGTCCTCGGCGCCGGCATCACACGGCTCCGATGGAGTTTCGTCGCACGGCGACGCCAGGAGCTGGCCGCCCTCGGGCTTCAGATAGAACTCCTCGTCAGCGTCGATCACGCAGGGCCAGGAGCGGATGTCATGATCCGCTGGCGGATCGAAGGTGATCGCCGTCCGGCGCAGGGGGCGCAGGCCGATGGGCCGGGCTCCGGCCAGCCGCCCCACGACGTCGCACCAGGCGCCCGCCGCGTTGACCACGACGGCCGCGCGGTAGGTGCGGCCGCCGGCATCGACCTCCCAGCCATCGCCACTCGGTTCGATCCGCGTCGCTTCCGCCTTCGTCGCCAGCTCGCCACCGCGACGCCGGAAGCCCCGAAGGAAGGAGTCGAGCAAGCCCGCCACGTCGATGTGCATGGCACTCGGCTCCACCAGGGCGCTGGCAACATAATCTTCGCGCAGCACGGGACACAACGCGCGCGCTCCGTCGGCATCCAGTTCCTGCAGATCTGCGCCAGCTTCTCGCCCAGCAACCCGCGCGGAAGCCAGCCTGGCTCGCTGGTCCTCGCGACCGATCCAGAGCACCGGCGTTGGTGTGACCACCGGCGAGTCCGTGAAACCCTCGGGCGGGTGTTCGAGGAAACCCCGCCCTGCCCGTGTGAGCCTGCCAACGGTGGCGCTCCCGTAGCTGTCCACCAGGAACGCGGCCGAACGACCGGTCGTGTGGTGGCCGGGTAACGCCTCGCGCTCCAACAAGATCACGGAACCATGTTGCTGCAACTCGTACGCCACGGATGCACCAGCGATTCCGCCACCAATGACGATGAACTCGTGGCCGCTCACGTCCTGATTCCCATTCGAACCTCGTAGAGCGGACCGGCGTCCGCCATCGTGTATCTGGCGTCGAGGTCGCGCTCAGCCGGTAGCGGAAATCGTCTTCCTAGAAGAAGACATAGGAGCGGACCACGACGTTCTTGCGGCAGGGAGCGTCTTCGGCTGCCGTGGGGTCGATGCTGACCCGGTCGTCGTAGACGCGGTAGTTGTTGATATACGGCTGGTCGAAAAATGAGGGCCAGGCGCAGAGCACGAAGGGGTTCTGGCGCACGGTCTCCATCGGCTTGGCGAGGTTGATCGACATGAATCGCCGCGACATCTTCGCGTCGGTCTGCGCCTCGGTGTAGTGCTGCTCGCGCCCGAAGTTGCGCAGGTTCTTCGTGAGCAGCTCGCGGCAGCGCACACGGCCGCTGTTGTCGTTCAGGTCGTTGTGGACGAGGTTGGCGTAGGCGGCGTTCACACCCGGATTCTTGTTGTCCTGGTCCTCCGTGCGGTCGCCCTCGTAATCCTTGTCGAACACGTCGTGGTTGTACACGAGCGCATCCACGGCATCGGGGAAGAACTCGAGCAGGAGCTTCTCCATCTCCGGGTAGAACACACGCTCGACCTCCGCCGCGTCGTAGAAGTTCTTGCACCTGGATTCGCAGTGTCCCAGCGAGACGCCGAGTTTGTCCATGCACTCGGGGCTACCCGGCGAGAGGCCCGGGTAGTAGTCCTCCATTCGGCGCGCGTCGCGCATCACCTGCGGAAAGTAGAGGCATCGCCGAACGCTATCCCGTTCGTCCTTGCGCAACGCACTTGCCTCGGCCTTGCGCGCCGGGTCCCGCCACAGTGCGTTGGACGAGACGATGGAGTAGGACGGCTCCTCGTGGACGGTGTAGCGCAGCGGAAGCGCCAGACCGCCTTCCGGGGCTTCGATGTTATTCGCCCGAATATACTCCAGGCACTCTGCGTAGCGGCGAAACCCGAGACCCCACTTGGTCTCGATGGGTCCGGGGGGAGCGTTGTCGAGCATCTCGATGACGGCCTGCCCGTCTCCCGCTGCAATCTGGACGAGCGCGGCTTCCGTTGCTGCAGCCGTTCCCGCATCCCCGTCCCGATCGAACGACAGGTAGGATAGACCGCCATTCGCAGCGATCGGTGGTGCCTGGCCTTCAGTAAGCTGGAGGGGAGGCACATAGGCGGACGAGACTGTTGCCGTAGCTGCCCCTGTTTGGTCCTTGATGACTTCGAGCCGGGCCATGACATGCCCCTTTCAGATGGATTGGATCCCCTTGGATCGGTCTTCGAAGCACCCCTCGCTGGCCGCCATCACCTGGTCAATCTCTCGACGCAGCGAAGTACTTCCGCTTGATAGGTCTTTCCTCGCTCGTTGAGGAAGTCCAGAACATGCAGCGAAGTGGGCACGAAGCCGAATCCGATCTCGTGCCGCGGATGCCATTGGAAGATCGATCCACCGAGGCCCATCCAGCCGTAGAAACCTTCTCTTCCGTCATTGAATGCCCGATCGAGCCCGTTGCTCTTCACGCCGGCTTCGGTGAACAGGTTGACGCCGCCTTGAGTGAAGTTGGTGGCGCTGAAACCCATGTCCGCCTCGACAGGATCGTGATGCATGGCCTTCCAGGCTTCTTCACTCAAATACTCGCCTTCCGCCCACTTGCCACCGGCCGACATCATGGCCGCAATCTTGGCCAATCCCCTGGCAGAGCAGTTCGCTGCTGCGGAAGGGGTTTCACCCATCGCAACTGCAGGTTCATTGAAGAACCCGATTCCATCCATCCCCTTGTATGGAGGTGGGGCGCCCCGAGTGGTTGCGTGCCGCATCGAGGGAATGATCCGCAATAGCCTAGCGAGAATCTGGAAGAAGCTGTGTTTGATCTTTCTCCCCAGGACCTTGGGTTTCAGACTCTGGAGGAACTGAAAGCCGAATCCGAGCGGCGAAACCTTCGAGATCCGGTCCAGCTCGGCTTCCTTGACCCCGATGATCGCATCGGCTTCGAGCGGACTGCTGATTTCTTCACTCAGGAACTCACCGATCGTTCGGCCTCCGGGATCCACCCGTCGAAAGACCTCGTTCACGATCCAGCCTCGCGTGACGGCGTGATATTCCCTCGTGCTGCCGTTTCCCCTGCGGAATTTCACGGGGTGGTTCTCGATGATCCTTCCCACGCGATTCTGCTTGATGTTCTCAGCGAGCAGGTCTTCGGCGTCGAGCGAGGTATTGAAGGCGGCCATCCCCGCTTCGTGACGCATCAGCTCAGCGACCGTGAGCTCGCCCTTCCCGTTCGCGCCGAACTCCGGCCAGTAGTCGACGATCTTCGCTTGATAGTCGAGCAGCCCCCTTCCGACGAGGGACGCGATGGCGATGGCTTCGAGGCTCTTCCCACTGCTGAAGATGTTGACGATGGAATCGGGCGAGAAGCCCGCGTCGTCCTCTACCGACGCCCAGAGATCGACCACTCTTTCGGCCTTGTGGTAGACGCAGAGTTGGGCGTTCTTCTCCGCCATCGTCTGCATCTCGTGCTCGAACAACCGTTTCACCGACTCGAACCCAGGCGCCACGGTACCTTGGACTCGACATCTCTTGGCAGTACTACCGCTCATCGATCTCCCCGATCAGATTGGGGAGACAGGGTACCGTTGCCAGGGCTGCAGGAGCCAGGCCGAAGTGCTCGCCAACGGCCTGCAGGCTCTCACGCCCACTGGCGCACCCGGAGATCCGATCAAGCGAGCCACCAGGCAAAGGCTGCGCCGAGGGCGGCCGCCACCGGTAGCGTGCCGACCCATGCGGCGGCGATCCGCCGGACCGTAGGCCCACGCAGGGAGGCTCCCTCAGCGCCGATGCCGAGGATGCTACCCACCGAGACATGTGTCGTGGAAACGGGCATGCCGAGGCGCGAAGCGCCTAGCACGAGCGTGGCGGTCGCGAGGTTTCCCGCCAGGCCGGTCTCTGGGCGCATCGGGGTGATGTCGTGTGCGATCGTTCGCGTCACCCGCCGAGCAGCAGCGACGCCGCCGAGTACCATCGCGGCGGAGATCGCCAGTGCTCCCGTCACAGCTCCCATCGCAGATGCTCCCATGACGAGACCAAGAATCTTGGGCGTATCATTGAGCCCCCGAGCAAAGCAGACGAGACCTGCACTCGAGAGGTGTACGCCGCTCACGACTCGCCGAGCCGAAATGCCGGGAAGCCCCCTCTGTCTGTCATCACACAGATGGGCACCCGACGTCGGCACGGACGGCACCACGGCCCCGTCGGCGGCTGCCATCGCGAAGCCGGTCGATGAGGTTCCAACCTCGAGACAGACGCAACTGTCGCTGTGCAGCCCCATGCGGCGAGCGAATCGTCGTCCGCCTCGGGCGATGATGAGCGCCGCGGCCACGGCGACGAGCGGACTCAACAACAAAGGGAGGACGAAGCTCCCGCCGAGGACGCCCAGGTCGAGGGCAGAGCCCGCGGCCACGGCGCCCGCGCCCAACAGAGCACCGAGCAATGCATGCGTCGTCGAGACCGGTAGACCTACCCGCGTCGCCACGAGCACGGACACCGTTGCCGCCAGTGCCACTGAGGCGAGCATGCCCTCGGAAAGGAGGGCGTCGGGAACCAATCCCTTGGCCGAGAAGGCGTGAACCAGTCGCTCGGAGAGCGCCAGCGAGGCGAGTCCACCCAACCCGGTCGCCACACTCGCAAGAGCCAGCGCCCGCCCATACGAGAGCGCGCCAGATCCGTAGAGTGTGGCAACGCCCTTCATGTTGTCGTTGGCGCCGTTCACGAAGGCCAGCAGTAGCGCCGCGATCGCGACAAGCTCCGTCATCAGCAGCAGCCGCCCCCGGCCTTCGTCTCCTGCAGACGGAATGCGTCTGTTGGTTCCACGTCGATCGCTTCCGACGGGCCTTCGAGGGCCGAGGTGCCGGGCGAGACCGGGATGATGTCAGCAGCGTAAGGCTCGGACGTTAGGCTCCGGGAGGTCTTGGCACAGACTGCCACGCGCTCCCCACGAATGAGTACATGGCCGTCGTCATCCTCCACGCGCCGCCAGGGGCCGCGGTAGACGACCTCTTGGTTCGCCTCGAGGCAAGGACCGGACTCGCCCTTCCAGCCGGTAATCGTGACGGATCGAAAGTCGATCCCCTCGACCACCGCGAAGGGCTCTTCGCTCCGGTGCTCGATGCGCAGACCCAGGAGCCCGACGTCCTCGAATGCCGTCAAGAGATCGCGCTCCGTGAGCGCTCCGGACACGCAACCACTCCAGAGTTCCGGGTCGGCTTTGAGATGTGCGGGGACGGGTGCGTCGCTCGTGATGTCCGAGATCGCGAAACGACCGCCCGGACGGAGTACGCGGGACAACTCCGAAAAGAGTGCTGGCTTGCGGAACTCGGCGATGAGGTTGAGTACGCAATTCGAGACTACGAGATCCACAGACCCATCGGCAATCAACGGCTCCTCTCGCCGGAGACGCTCGGCCTCGCGCTCGAGGAGCCAGACATCCTCCGCCGTCGTTACCGGGTGAGCGTCCAACCACTTGTCGAGCTGATCCGGATCGAGCGCGAGATCCTGGATGCGACCGCGCAGGAAGCTGACGTTGGAATACCCCACCCGGTCGGCCACGATCGGGGCAGCATCGCGTGCGAGCTGAAGCATCGCCGGGTTCTCGTCGACGCCGATCACCCGTCCCTCCGGCCCCGCGATCTGGCCGGCAATGAAGCAGATTTTTCCAGCGCCGCTCCCGAGATCCAGGACCGAATCGCCCTTGCGAACGAAGCGCGATGGATCGCCGCAGCCGTAGTCGCGCTCCAACACAGACCCTGGAAGCGCCTCGAGAAGCTGGGGCTCGTAGGAAACCGGACAACAAAGGCTCGCTTCTCTTCGGCCTGCGGCCTCCGTGTAGCGCATCCGCACGGCCTCTTCTGAATTCGTAGCCGCGCAGTCCTCGGCACTCATGGCTTTCTCTCCTTCTGGGTTCCAACATTCGAGCCTGTTTCGCCGAACTCGGTGTCGCTACGAAGCTTCCGACAACGGTCATCGATAAGCGACGAGAAACTCACGTGGCCCAGCACCGACACTAAACGTCGACGGAGTCTGCAAAGTTACGTACGCAGCGGCTGTTTCCCTTGCAGTCGATTCGACCCGTTGGTCTGGAAACCTGCCCATCATCACGATCGTACTGAGGGGCGTGGAAGCCATGAACACCAGCTCGGTCGGGAGACTCGGCGGAAGGTTCCGTGCGAGGCGCCTCCGACAGCGCCCGCGTTCCGCGTCGCCAGGTCGCTGGTGCACCCGGTTGGGCAGAGCCTCGTGCCGCGTGAAGTGATGACTCTTCCCGAGTCCGGGAGTCGGTGAATCGCGAGGAAGATTGCGATGGTCGTTAGTGCCACTACGTCGAAATCAGGTCCGAGCCTGCACGACGCTCTCGCGGGTCCAGACCGCGCGGACGCAGCCGGAAGTCCGACGGCCGTCAAGGACCTCGGGGCTGAGCACTGTCGAGCACTCAGGGGAGTCGTCATCGGAATGGTCGTCGGTGCCGCCTGCTGGGGCGCCGCCATAGCGACGGGGCTGGCCATCTACTGGGCGGCCCCTTGACGAGCGGAAGGCGGAATGAAGGGGATGAAATGGCGCTAGAGAAGACGCGATCCACCGCGTTCGTCTTTGCCGGGGGAGGAAGTCTGGGAGCCGTGGAGGTGGGGATGCTACGCGCCCTCCATGAATCCGGCGCCAGGGCTGATTTCGTGGTCGGGGCGTCTGTGGGTGCGATCAACGCTGCACACTTCGCCGCAGATCCGACACTCGACGGGATCCATCGCCTCGAGAGCATCTGGCGCAAGGTGACGCGTGCCAACATCTTCCCAGCGCATCCGGCGCGAGGTCTGTTGGCTCTGCTCGGTGCACGGGATTCCCTGGTGTCGCCGGCGCCCCTCCGGCGTCTCCTCGAGCGCGAGTTCGCTGACCAGAAGCTGGAATCAACGGCGATCCCATGCCATGTCGTCGCCACCGATCTGGTGGGCGGCCAGGAGGTCCTGCTTTCAACCGGCTCGATCGTCGACGCGCTTCTCGCCAGTAGCGCGATACCAGGTGTATTCCCTCCGGTGAGGTTGCAGGGACGGGTATTGATCGACGGGGGAATCGCGAACAATACGCCGATCATCGCGGCGGTCGCACTGAAGGCCGACCGGGTAATCGTGCTCCCAACAGGCTTCTCCTGCCGGATCGAGAAAGCGCCCAGGGACGCGATGAGCGTTGCCTTGCAGGCTCTCAATCTGCTGATCGCCCGGCAGCTGATCCAGGACGTCGAACAGGCCGGGTCGGATGTCGAACTCCGAGTGGTGCCGCCGTTGTGTCCGCTTGCGCGGACCGCGTACGACTTCTCTGGGACCGCCGCACTCATCGAGCGCTCCGCCACGAGTACTTCTGAATGGTTGAAAGCCGGTGGACTGGAGCACTCCGGCATTCCTGGTGCGCTGACGCCACACGATCACTCCGCCGGACCGGACGACCGCTGAGCGATTGGCGTGGAACTCCCGTCGCTGCTCGCCACCCGGCCCGCGAGCGGCCAGCGATGGCGACGGGCAGACGTCAGCACCCGTCCACCCCGGACATGCTCCGCGATTCAGAAGATTCGGAACTCCACGCTGCCGAGAGTTCGCTCTCGAGGCCGCGCACGGAAGGTGCGGGCGTCCAGAGGCAAGGCCGAAGCCGCCGGGATGGTGCAATCGCCGGGGAGCCCTGGGGGCTCCAGAACTCGCCGCCTGGCCCCGGAAGAACGAATCTGGTCGGAGGATTGACGGGCGACTGCTCTGAAAACGCCGGGGGTGCCGAGGAAGCCTGCGTTGTGCCCACGTCGTGCAGATAGCCGCCGGCGATCCCGACGAAGAGCGACACCAACAGTGCTTGGTTATGGAGGAATGGCATACCGGCCTCCAACCCATCTACGTTCGCCGATGATCCAAAGTTGCGGCTTGCCCACGCGCTCCAGACGAAACCGCGTTTCCCCGGGTAGCCGCGCGTAACCGCGATCGATCCTCGTGCGTATCTCCAATTGCAGAAGTATCTGCGCGAGTGAACCATGGAGGCGGAGGGATGGCGTCCAATCCGTTGCCCGGAGCCGAGGTATCGAACCTCGCAGGCATTCGCCTACCAGCTGTGCGGGAGCCGGCTACAAGGTCGAGATGCTCCGTCGTCGTGGCGCGGTGCCAGAGCCTTCTCCGTGTCCTGCTCTCGCAACGAGCCAGTACTGCGGTTCTCGCGACGGTCTGCCTTCTGGTCTTCGCTTGCGCACATCCGTCGCCCAAGACAGTGCCGGCGACATCGGCCTCTTCGGGGGCGGCATGTCAGAGCGAGACGCCGCTCTTCTCCGCGGAGACGGCCATCCAGGATGGATGGAAGGAGGTGGCGATTCGGGGGCGAACCCGTTTCCGCATCCGTCAGGTTGGTGGGCGGTTGGCCATAGAAGCGCAGCCGAACCGTTCCGCATCCGGATTGGCGCGTTGGATCGACGCGGACACCGCGGATTGCCGCTGGCTCGAATGGTCTTGGCGCGTCGATGAGCTCCAGGCGAGCGCCGATCTCGGCTCGAAGTCCGGCGACGATGTTGGCGCCGCATTGTTCCTTCTGTTCGGAGATCCCGGATACTTGACCGACCCGGACCCTGTTCCCACGCTTCGCTATGTCTGGACGACCGACCGACACCCGGTGGAGTCGATCATTCCCAACCCTCACCTCCCGGATACGGTCCGCAACGTTGTCGTTCGCTCCGGAGACGCGGCCCTCGGGCGTTGGTCGCAGGAGCGCCGCGACCTGGTCGCAGACTACACGGCCGCGTTCGGCACGAGCCCGCCCGAGCCGCTCTCGGCCATGGTGCTATTCGTTGACAACGACCAGACGAGAGAACCCAGCCTCGCGTCGTTCGAATCCGCACGCCTCCTCTGCAGCTGTAGGCCGTGATTCGAACCCCGGACCGTGGCCTCGATCCGCGCTGATCGTCGAGCAGCTGCGAACTACGGCGGAGTGTTAGGCACCAGGCCTTGCCTGCACCGCAGCGACGGCCTGCTCGACGTGCGGAAGCCGGGCACCTCCCCACCTGGGGGGCTCCTCCAACAACGAGTAGAGAACGGGAACCACGATCAGGGTCAGACCCGTCGAGGCGAAGAGACCGGAGATGATCGTGAGGCCCAACGGCGCCCAGAACTCGCCACCCTCTGCAACGTTGAGCGTCAGCGGAAGCAACCCGGCCGCGGTCGTGAGCGTCGTCAGCAGCACCGGCCGAAGCCGCCCGAGCGCGCCATCGCAGATGGCGTTTCGCAGCGGCATCCCCTCTCGACGGTTCTGGTTGATCGCGTCCACGAGGACGATCCCACTGTTGACCACGATGCCAGTGAGCGACACGGCACCGATGAACACGATGAAGCTGAAGGGGGTCGCGGTCGCCACGAGCCCCAACGCGACTCCGACGAGCGCGAGCGGAATGCCGAGAATGACGATGAACGGCTGCCGAAGGGAATCGAATTGAATAGCGATGATGATGTAGATGAGCAGCAAGCCCCACCGGAGGGCCTCCCAGAGGCTCGCATAGGAGCGCTCTCTCTCCTCACTCTCGCCTCCGAACTCCACTTGAACCCCGGTCGGTAGGCTCAGGGCGCTGATTGCCGCGCGGGCGTCTGCCTCCAACGCGACCGACGAGCCGCCAGGTGCCACGTTCGCGCGCACCGTGATGGCGCGGCGGGCGTCGTGACGGAAGATCGAATCGTGGGAGAAGCCAAGGCTGACTTCGGCGATCTCTCCGAGCGGAATCAGCTGCCCGTCTTCGGATCGAATGGGAAGCTCCCGAACCTGCTCCACGCTCTGGGTGAACCCGCCGGATGCTTCCACGCGAATGTCCACTCTCTCCGAGCCGAGCCACATCCTTGCGATCTTCTGGCCCTGGAACGCCAGGCCGAAGGCTCGCCAGACCTCCTCGGTGGTGACGCCGAACCTGTCGCCCGCCACCACTCGGTCCACGTCCACCCGGACCTCGGGCTTCCCTCGGTGGTAGTCGGCGCGCACGTCCTCTGCACCTTTCAGCAGCCGGATTCTCTCCTCGATGTCGGTTGCCACGGAAGCCAGGGCGTCGAGATCCTGCCCCTTGATACGGACCGCCAGCGCCGCTCCGGTGGGCGGGCCCTCCGACAGCTCTTCCAGATCGATCGTGACGCCGGCAAAGTGAGCGATCTGCGTGCGAAGGCCCTCGACAACTTCTCCTTGCGACCGGGTCCGCTGTGCCGGGTCGACGAGTTCTACGGTGAGCCTTCCGTACTCTGGGCCGGTTCGGCCTCCCTCGGAGCTCTCGGCGTTCAGTGCCCCCGTCTCTCCGGTGGTGAGCACGCAGCGGTCGACCTCGGCGATCTCCTCCACTTCATCCGCGATCAGGAGCCCCACTCGGCTGGTCTCTGCCAGGCTTGTTCCGAGCGGGAGTGCGTAGTTGAGCGTGAACCTGCCGCGGTCCGTCTTGGGCAGGAAGATCGAGTCGATCCCTCCAGTCGTGAAGAGCAGGAATGCACCCGCCAGGCAGGCGGCCGCTATGCCCAGGACCAGTGAGCGGTTTCGTAGAGCGGCTCCAAGCGTGTTCATGTAGAGACGCTTCATCCGGGGCAGCTCTGGCGAGAACCAGGGAAGACCGTCCGGTGCCAGCCACTTGCGTGGACGACGGCGACGCAGTCCGAGCTTCGCCACTGCGGCAGGGAGGAGCAGATGGTCGACGAAGACCGAGCCCACCAATGCGAAGGCCACGACCTTCGGCATGACCGACATGAACTGACCCATCACGCCGACCATCAAGAGCATCGGCAGAAACGCGGCGACCGTGGTGAGATCCGCTGAAATCACGGGCAGCCCGACCCGTTCGACGCCCACCTTTGCCGCCACGCGAGAACGAGCACCCGCCTCTCGCTCAGCGAAGATGGCCTCACCAACGACGATCGCCCCATCCACGACGAGTCCGAGCACGAGAATGAGAGAGAAGAGGGCGATGTTGCTGATCTCCATTCCGAAGACGGCAAGACCGATGAATGTGAAGAGCAGCGAAAAGGGCAGCGCGCTCGCGACGAGGAGCGCTTGTCCTGGGCCGAACATCACGAGGAGGACGACGAATACCAGGAGCACGCCCAGTCCGGCGCTGGTTCCGAGCTGCTGCAGCATCGCCTCGATGTCTTCGGAGCCATCCGAGGTGGCTTGGATCGAGACCCCGGATGGCAACCTCGTACGCAGCTCGTCGGCCCGCTGCGTAAGGCGGTCGACGGTTTCGATGGTGTTGATATTAGCCCGAGGACGGACGATCAAAGTGATGCTCGGCTCACCATCGAACCACGCCCCTGAACGCGGTCTCTCGTGGCTGAGTTCGACTCGAGCCACATCTCCGATCGTCAGTGCGCCAGAGGATTCGCGCCGGACGACCGTCGCGCGGATCTCTTCCAGGTTTCGATATTCGCTATTTGGACGGATCAGCCACTCCCCGGTCCCGCCTCGGACCTTGCCGCCCGCAGCACTCTGCCCCTGCCGCTGCAGGGCGGCCCCCAGGTCTTGGAGGGTCAATCCGTACGCGGCGAGTTCGATGGGGTCCGCCAGAACCTGGACCTCTCGCTCGTATCCGCCAAAGATCTCCACCCGGCTCACACCGGGCACACTCTCGAATTGCGGTTTCAGGCCCTCGGCGACGTCGCGAAGCTGGTAGAGGTCAAGACGGTTTCCGCCGCGAAGCGTGAAGAAGATGATCGGTTGCTCGTCGAACGAGACCTCCTGCACGATCGGACGTTCGGCTCCCTGGGGAAGCACGGTCGTCGCGAGCTCGACCTTGTCCTGGACGTCGCGAAGGCTCTCGGTCATGTCCACGCGGTCTTCGAATTCGAGCACATGGCTCGAGACACCCTCGCTCGAAACGGAGCGCAACTGTCGAAGTCCCTCGAGCGCCGTCAGCTGCTCTTCGAGCTCGATCGTGACTTCCGACTCGACCTCATCCGGAGTCGCCCCCGGAAGTTGCACCACGACCAGCGACATCGGAATCTGGACGCTCGGGTTCCGATTGACCGGCAAGGTCGAGAGCGACCAGATCCCCAACAGCACCACCAGCCCCGCTGCCAGGAAGACCGGAAGCGGGCGGTCGAGGACACGCTCGAAGAGGGTCAACGCTGTGCCCTCGGCGCCCGAATCGAATCGTCCACGCGAACCCGCATTCCATCACTCAGCTTCCCCTGGCCCCGGACGACGAGCTCGCGGAAAGGAACCGTGCTGGGAAGAAGGATCAGACCCCGGTGGGCGCGTGCGTCCCCGACTCGCACCACGCGCGCGGCGCCATCTTGGACGAAGAACACGACGCGCTCGCCTTGCCGCGAGACGATCGCTTCGATCGGAACGCCGAGCGCGCTATCCAGGGTTTCCGTCACGAGTTCCACGCGAGCGACAATGCCAGGCCGAAGCCGACCAGCAGGATTCGAAACGTCGATCTCGACTTCGAAGAGGTGCTCGCCATCGGCCGGTGCGGTTGCCACGCGCGACACGACGCCCTCGAACGTCCCAGATCCGATCGAGGGGACCCGAATCAATGCACGCGAGCCGCGATGGACGCGCGCCACCTGATAGCTCGAGACGCCGACCATGACTCGTAGCGTTGTCAGGTTCATCAGGCGCGCAACGGGAAGTCCGGGTGAGGCAACCTCGCCTGCCTCCAGAAGGGTCTCCACGATGGACCCGGAGAACGGCGCCTTCAGGCTCCGTCGAGCGAGTGTCTCGCGCGCGACATCACGCTCCGCTCGCAGAAGTGCCACGCGGGTTTCCGCACTCTCGCGTGCCCGTTCACTCGCCGCACCCGCCCGCTCGAGGCGGCTCGTTCGCGAGAGCTGAGAAACAGCATCGTCGAGACGAAGCTCTGCCTGGCGGAGATGCGCGCGTTCGAGCGCCGAATCGAGCTCGGCAACGGCACCACCCCGGTCCAGATGCGAACCGTCTTCTGCGATTCCTGTCAGGCGACCGACGACATCGAACGCGAGTGTTCGTTCCTCCCTCGCAGCAAGAATCCCGGCCCGAGGCGGGAGTGCGACCTCGATTGCTCCTGGCTCGAGGCCCCGTGTGCTGACCAGCGGAACACCTGGCTCCGCCGCCGGGGCCGCGACGGCAGGAAGAAGTGCCGACACAGCGACGAATATGAGTGCTAGCGGCAGTGCACGCATGGGATGCAATGCTCCTCTCATGACCTCGAGCAAGGTTCGTGCCAGACGCCCCCCTCCACTGGAGCTCGGGGCGCGACCCGGTACGCCTCAACCGGTGGACTCCGTTGGGTCAATCTCAGCAAGCGATTCCGCCTAACCAAGTTCGGCACGGGGCACGACGCCCCGGCGTGGGCGGGCGTACGGGGCAGATTCGTTCGCTCGTGCTTCGTGCGCCGTTGGATGGAGCCACTTGGCGAAACTCAGCCTCGCATCGAAACCGCACGAGCACTCGAGGAGCGAACGCCTTCGGTTCTGCCCGAGTCCCGGGTCGCATCACCGGGCAACACACAGCCAGCTCGAGCGCCGTTGCTCCGAGATCGCTCAGTCGCTCCGCGCCAGACCCGGTCCCTTGGGGCGCCGCCGAGGCGTTCCCAGAGACCGCCGCTTGGGCTGCTGCCCGCTCGCCCGTGGCGAATCGAGTGGGTCCAAATGACGCATATTGTGTGATAGGCGAGGCGAAATAGACCTATATGGGTCATAAGAGTCCATTTCGATCGCGATCCGTGATTCATTCGGAGACAGGCTAACCCATGGATTCTGCTGGCTGTTTGCCTGAAGCGGGCAGCTCTGCGCGATTGGCCCGCGGCTTGCGTGCCCGGGCGGTGCGAGCACAACAGGTTCGCGGGAGAAACGATGAAACGTCGCGCTTTCGATCTGATCGGCGCAGTGATGCTTGCGGGGCTCGTCTTGCCCAATGCCGCGATGGCAACGGACGATTCCCCGGGCCACAAGCTCTTCCTCGAGAAAGGATGCCTCGGTTGCCATTCTGTTGGTGGGCAAGGAGGACAGGTCGGACCGTCACTCGATCAGGTCGCCGACCGCTACACACCCGAGTGGTTGTACACCTGGCTTCGCGACCCCGCGGCCGTCAAACCCGGGACGGTGATGCCGAAGCTGCCGCTCACAGACGAGGATCGAGCCCTCCTGGTCTTCTACCTGATCGGACTTCGATCTGACGCGAAGGGCGAGGTGCCCGTCGTCGCGTCGGCCGACGCTCCGGCCGACGCGCCCGACCTGGACCCCGACTCACCCGAGAACGACTATCTGGATCTCGGCACCAAGGAGTCCTATGTCGGCGAGCAGCGGCACACCCTTCAGGACCAGGTGCAGAGCTTCATCCCGCCGCTCTACGAACCGGCCTTCACCCAGTCCGCGTTCGTATTGCCGCCGGGAGCAGTACGCATCGCATCGGCCTACCGGCACGTCGGAACCATCGACGCGAATGACGTCGCTGGAGAACGCGAGCTGGGCGCGCGGGTGCTCGACTTCGATCTGAAGCGGCAATTCTACGATGTCGACCTGTTTCTTGGGCTCGACCACAACTTCACACTGCGTGTGAACGTCCCGATCCTCACCTCGCAGGTAGACGCGAAACTGAATCCAGCGTTCTTCAGCCCCGTGAGTGTCTTCCCGCAGGGAAGTTCGACGGACGTGGGCGACATCAGCGTCTTCTTGAAGAAGAAATTCTTCGACCAGGGAAATTTCCCGTTCGGCCTCGCCGGTGTTCTCGCCCTTCGCCTCCCCACCGGAGAGAACGACGCCAAGTTCAGCCGCCGCGTGACTGCTACGACGCCGATGGGAAGCGGACTCGTCGCTGGCGACGGGGTCTTCCGCAGATTCTCCGACGACGGGCGTCTCCCTGCGCCGCTACAACCGGGGCTTGGAACGTTAGGCGGCTCGGTCGGGCTCTTCACCACGAGACAGTTCGACGAGCACGGTCTCGTCGGCCGTGGCGCTCTTCACAGCGGCGCCCTCTACGAAGTCCGGCCCCAGGACGACGGCATCGACCCGGGCAACCTCCTCACCTACTTCGTGACTGGCGTCAAACCCCTCATTGGCGACAACCTGTCCCTCGATGTGACCTATCTCCTGACGTACCAGGAGGAGGACGAGTACGCTGGGCTCACCGGCATCCCGACACCGACGGGGCCAGTGCTGGTGCCGCGGCCGTCCTTCAGCGGTGGCGCCACGCAGTTCGTCGCGACGAGTCTCATCTTCACACCCAATCCGCTCTTCCGCTTCACGGCGACGGGCCTGTTTCGGATCGATGAGCCGCGTCTCGGCGGATCGCCACCCTGGGTCTTCCGTCTCGGGCTCACCTACACGTTCGCCTCGGGGCTCTTCCAGTCTGGAGAATGGCAATGAACTCGCGCAACCTCGTGTTTCTTCTGATGGCGGTCGCGGCGAGCGGAATCGTGGCGAGTCAGGCGTCAGGGTCTGACTCCCTCAGCTGGCCGGATGGTCGGCAGGTGCGGATCGTGCAGCCCAATCCCCAGGTCGATCTCTCGAGCCTCAGAAGCGGTGTGGTCGGGCGCGTCACAGACCGACGTTTCAACACGAACCAGGCGATGTATCTCGCGAACGAGATGTACCTGGCTGGAACCGAGTTCTTTCTCAGGATGAGCGAGCAGGGACTGCCGATTGGCAATGATCCGCAGCTTTCGTTCATTACCAACGTCGAGGCGTACTGGTACTCGCGCTACAACCTCGTGTCCGTCAACGCGCGTTCGAGAATGGGCATTGGCGCGATTCATGGACCGTATCTCGACCTGCTGGCCCGGGAGGCGCAGGACCTGAACCGTTTCGGTCGTGCTCGAGGCGAGCTCTCGGTGTCGAACAAGGACGTCATGCTGACCCAGGTCATGGCGTCGTACCTCGCGCGCACGGGAATGCCGGAGAAGTTCGAGAACGCCGTCCCGGTCATGCTGGAGTTCCAGTCGGGCGACCCGCACTTCACGACATCCGTTGATCTGGAAGTTCAATCGAACGGTCGAGCTCGCTACATCGACGACTTCGAAACGCTGCGTTGGAGCCACGACCGCATGGACAAGACCATCGACATGGCCGGGGTCGGCCAGACGATGCTCAAGAAGGTCCTTTGGGCCAAGTTCTTTCTCCGACGCAATCACACCGACGAGGATTTCCCGGGCCAGGTGTTCCTCGGCAACAACGCCGAGGACGGCTTGCGCGGCTCCATCATGACGATGAGTGCCGTCTCGACCATGCTGATGGTCAAGGCCGGGCTGTTCTGCGATCCGTCGGACACCGCCTACCGCCTATCATGGCCGATTCGCTCCTATGGCCTCACCGGAATCAACCCGGTGGCCTACTCGCCCGCAGAGGGTCTTCGCTATCTGCCGCACGAAGTCCGACCCGTGCTCATCTACATGAACGATATGCCGGTTCGGCACTACGACTTCGCGGTACAAGACGCCACGAGCGCGCTCTGGGACCAGGCCTCGTGGCTTTGGGCAACGACCGAGTTCTTTGACTACGCAAACCCGCGCCACCAGGACAACTGGAATCGGGTGTTCGGCTACCAGACACCCTACGACGGCAGCGTCATGGAGCAGAAGTATGCGCTCCTCGCGCGCGGCCTCGCGAACACCGTGCTGTCCAACATCGAAGAGATGCACGAAGTCCATGGGGTGTTGGTCTCTTCGTGGACGCCGGAAGAGCACGCGGGTGACCGCGTCAGCGTGTCCGACCTGGCCCTGGCATTGGTGGCACTCGCAAACTTCGTCGAAAAGATGGACCTCGAACCCGAGGGCCAACGCCGCGCACGTGAATTGGTTGTTGGCCAGGCGGACTTCTTGGTGCGCGTCGCGGCCTCGGACGCCTCCTACCACGAGAGTTACAGCGTGCCTTCCGGAGCCGAGAGCGGACGCCGAAACATGACGAGTCAGGCCTTCGCGATTCGCGGGCTTCTCGCGGCCTACGACGTCACCGATGACCCCCGATACCTCGAGGCTGCCAAGCGCACCGGTGTCGTCTGGAACGAGGCCTTCTGGGATGAACAGGCGTGGCTGTACCGGAACGACCCCGACGACACGCGCGTCGTGTATACGCCCGTGGACGTTGCCGCCGGCCTTGGAGCGTTGCGCGAACTCGTCCTTGCGACGAACGACCCGACACTGCTCGAGCGCTTCAAGCGGTTCTTCGTTCAAGCGGTAGACGCGAGCGGAATCATGCAGTCCGAAGATCGTTTTACCGGCGAGGACCTCGCCCGGGTCCGCGCTGGAAACCTGGACAGCGACAACGACGGAATCCCATTCATGTCGGGCGGGGATGGGCGAAACGGCATCGACAGCGTATTCGCTTCGAGCGTCGAGTTCGATCTGGGCGCCGGAGGGCTGCGCTCCGGCGTGCGAGCACCAGCTCCGCTTCCCGCGCCGACCACAGGCGCTGAGGTGTACCGACTCAACTGTGAGGTCTGCCACGGACCGGGGGGCGTCGGCAACGAGGGGCCTAGCCTCATCAACAACCAGTTCGTGCAACTGACGGGTCGACCTGGCGTGATGCAGACGGTCGCTAGCGGCCGGGTTGGCGTCGGGATGCCGGCATGGGAGAACGTCCTCAGCGAGACCGAGATCAGCCTGGTCGTCGACTTCATTCGATCCCTGAAGGCGACAGAAAGGCAGGCGGCTCTCGGCGCGCCAACCGGAATCGACCACGAGAAGAAGTAACTGACATCACCCCGCGGCCAAGCGCGCCGCTCGGTTCGAGCGTCCCGCAGTTCGGGGCGCGGCGAATCCCCGGGGTCAGGACGTAGCCGAGCCGCCGCCGGGCGCGTCAGCCGGGTTCGTGAGGCGCTCGACCATCGCTTGATGTGCACCGTCGATCTGGCCGGGGGCCACGTGCTCGATGGAGTATTTCAAGTGGAGCTGTTCTTCCAGGAACAGTTCGTAGAGCCCGACGTCGATGTGGCCCTCCGACGACATGTGGTCGAGAATGCCCAGGGTCTCGCTCAGCGTCTTACCGGGTTTGTAGGGCCGACTCTTCGCCGTCAGAGCCTCGAAGACATCGGCGAGCGCCAGGATCCGAGCCTGAACACTGAGTTGCGACTCCCTGAGGCCGAGGGGGTAGCCTCCGCCGTCCACGCGCTCGTGATGCGCCCCGGCGATCGCGGGAACACCGCGCAGCTCGTTAGGCCATGGCAATGCGTCGAGCATCTGAATGGTGAGCGTGACGTGCTCCTGGATGATGTCTCTCTCAGCGTTGTTGAGGGTCCCGCGCCGAATCGTCAGGTTGGCGACGTCGTCCGCGTCCAGGACACCGTGTGCCTGACCCTCGCGGTCGATCCAGACGCGGCTCGAAGCGATCTCCCGGATGCGCTCGCAATCCTCGTCCGCCATCCTTTCCCCGCCGAGATTGCAGATCTTGATGAACTCCAGATCCTGATCGAGAAGCGCGAGTTCGTCCGCGAGTTCTCGTTCCAGCGCCGGGCTCAGATCGCCGCGGCTCGGAACAGGCTGGCTCTGATGGGCGCGCAGGTGCTCATTCGCGCGCACGAGTTCGAAGCGGGTCTCGATGACCTCGATACGGTCAGAGATCGCCTCCAGTTTCGTTGCCTTGTCCATGACATGGACTGGTGTCACGACCTTCCCGCAATCATGGAGCAGTGCGGCGATCTTGAGTTCGTAACGCTCGTCAGGCGTCAGGTCGAAATCCTTCAAGGGGCCCGTGACGGCACCACATGCCGCGTCCGCGATCATCTCCGTCAGGATCGGCACCTTCCTGCAATGGTCTCCGGTGTATGCCGATTTCTCATCGATTGCGCGGACAGTGAGATCGACGACCCCCTCGAAGAGGCTACGGAAGCTCTCCACTAGTCTGTTCTTGCGCACGGCAACCGCTGCCTGCGAGACAAGGGAGGACGCCAGAGCGGCGTTCTCATCGGAGAAGGCTTCAGCATCGGTGCGCCATAGAAGAACGGCACCGATGGGCTCATTCTTCTCGGTGCTCATCGGCACGACCAGTGAGCCGGACACGCCCGCTCCAAGCTGCTCCTCGATTCGAGTCCAGGCATCCTTGTCCGGCGTCTCTCGATCCTCGCGATGATCGGTTCGCAGCGTTGTGCGCCGTGCCAGGCAATGCGCTGCGATCTCTCGGCCCTCCATCGCGAAACTCGAGCCCTGGTCGCGCACCTGCTCGCCACCGACGATCGCTTGGGCGAGCTGTAGCTCCGCCGCGTCGTCGAGCAGGAACATGACCGCGGCCGTTCCGCCCGTCACCTCCATGGATCCGGCCAGAATCAGTTCGATGAGGCGCGCTGAGCTGCTCTCGGCAGATAGTGCTGCACCGATTTCGTTCGTGGTATGGAGCACGCGGATGTGTTCGTCGATCGATGCCGTCATCCGATTGAACGATTCGGCGAGGGTCCCGAACTCGTCGTCGGTTTGCACCTCGACGGGCTCCGTGAAGTCGCCGCCACGGATTCGCCCTGCGCCCGCCGTCAACGCCTCGATGGGAACCAGGATGCGACGGGTCTGGCCCAGCGCGAGGCCCAGCGCGACGAAGAGCGTAATACCGACGACCCAAGGGAAGATCGCTTCGAATTCGCGAAGTGGCCGCTGGATGTCTGCAATGGAGCGACCCACCGACAGGACCCATTCATCCCCTGCGCGATCGTTGCCGGGCAGAGGAAGTAGCCGGGAGACCGTAAGAAATCCGTCGGCCCGGGCCACGGAGACCCCGGACAACGCGGGAGCCACCATGGCCGTCGGTTCCGGATCGCCAGTTCCCCCGGCCGAGAAGATCAAGCTGCCGCCGGCATCGCGAACCTCGAAGCGGTCGCGTTCGCTATAGCGCTCGGATTCGAACAAGAAATCAGGATCGAGCTCTGCGATCCAGGCGATGGGGCGGCTTCCCGCGGTGCGCAGCAACAACACCCGGGGCTCCCCCGGTTGCTCGTCCACGACGACCGTGCGTTGGCCTTCCGATAGTTTCGCAGCTTTGCGGGCCACCATCGGGCTGAGCGCGAGATCACCCGTTTCTGTGGTGCTCACCGTCCGGAGAATGGAGGGTGCATCGGAAGCTTCGTCGCGCGAGCCACCTCTGATCCTGAGCTTGAGGCTCTCGTCGGCCAGTCGCAGTCGCCCGATGATGGCGACTCCGGATTCTTTCAGGTTCGATCTCAACGAGTTCGCTGCGTCGAGTTCGAGCTGCCCGCGTACCTGGAAGAGCGAGAACAACGCGAACACGGCGATGGGGAGCAGCGAAGGAATCGAGACGCTCCAGAACACCCGCCGAGCGACACGACTGTTCAGGAAACTACGTTCGACCTTGAGGCCGGGAACACGCATGTGAGGGCCCTAGCCCGGACTAGAAGTTCTCTGCCAGACCCACGAAACGCCCATTGAGACCGCGCACCACATCATCGAAGCTGTCGTCGTGCTCGAGACTGTCTCGGCTATCGCAATCCGGGCCGCTGCTGTAGAGATCGAAGTCGGTGTTGATGGGTTTGAAGAACCGATCCTTGCGCGGCTTGTCCGGTACTGAGCGAGCCCCGGCAGCGACAGGCGGTAGCGCGTCGGGATTCCGCTCCGTGACCGAGAAGACACCCTGGATCCGAAGGTATCGGTAAGGGGTTCCCCACGGATCGATCGGAGCACCCAGCCCGTATTCAGCGAGCGAATCGGGCGGCGGTCCCCAGCGCGCGAGCGCTTGGCCGGATCCGATCGCCTCTGCCAGGGATGCGATCTCGGCGATCGCCCGCGCGACCCGAGCCTTCTCGACGTACTGTAGATATTGAGTGCCGGTGAGACCGGCGAGCAAGCCGACCACGACCACCACGATCGCGAGTTCGACGATCGTGAACCCGAAGGATGTGATCCGAGCCCGGGGCTGACGAACCGAGGAAGCCATCCCTAGCCTCCCACGTTCTGGCGCAGCGTCGTCAAAGCCTCCTGCAGCTCGGCGACCATGCCGGTCTCCTTGGCCGGGAGCTCACACGCGTCGAGCTCCTGGAGCCCCTGTCCGATGCGCTCGAGAGCGCCTGTCTGGTCGGCCTGATGTTGACGCAGTGTCTCGAGCATCAGATTGAGCTCGTCCATTTCATCGCGGAGGTAATCGACCGCGCGGATCGAGATCGGGGCAGGGATCTTGCCTTCGGCGATCTGGGCGTAGACCCTGCGCAACCGCCGGAGCGGCGAGCGCATCCTCTCGAACAAGACCATCCCGCTTGCCATCGACGCCAACACGGAGCACGCGACCACGGGCCAGAACGATTCGTGCAGGAAGAGGATGTATTCGGCGAGCCCCAGGTTGCCGGCCGAATCGGGGCTTCCGGCGCCAAAGCGAGACACCAGAGGCACGAAGATCAGCAAGGCGGCAATGGCAGAAAAGGTCAGCACCACGAGTCCGGCGGTGAGCACCATGTGGATGCGGAAGGTTCCCATGCCGTGGGGTCGTTCATTCATGAGGCGCCCTGCTTCAACAAGTGTGCGTGGTCCTCTCGCACCCATTGGTCGGGACGAGCACCGATGCGGATCCGCGGCGGATTTCCCGGTATCAGAACGACGAGCAGTGGCGCCACCCTGCCCCCCTCCAGCGAGTACTCGAACCGGAACTCGGTCTCTCGTCCGGATTCCGTCGCCTCTACGCTGACGATCGGACGAAAGCTGGACTCGTTCTCGTCGACACCGATCACGATGGAGTTCCTTCGGATCTCGAAATAGTTCTCGGCATATCCCGGCGCAGGGTTGCGCCAGACGCCAAGCATGTCGTCAGGAAGAGGATCGTTAGGCGAGCACCCGAAGGCGGCGAAGAGAAGCGGCACCAACACCAGCTCGTATCGAAGCCTGCTCGTTGCGGATGTCATGGGGACGACTTCGGTCGTTCCGAGGAATCACTTGACGCTCAGCGACGGAACATTTGCCCCCTGTGTCTTATTCCCCACGGAACAGGCCACCCAGGGGCGCGCTCGAATGGCGCTCCCCGGTTCGCGGCGACATTCATCTGCGCGAGCGTTGTCGTCTGCCTTACTGGTCTGCAATCGACGGAATTCCCTTGCGCCTTCTCCAGGCCAGCAGGAGCGACGCCGAACCGGACGCCAGCGCCGCGATCGCCGGGAACCGGAAACCGATGAGTCGATAGATCGTCGTCGCGTTGGCGGGTCTTGCATCGACGACGACTTCGCCGGGAGTGTCCGGCACGAGCCGCACCACGACGTTGCCCCGTGCGTCGATCGCGGCGGTCAGTCCCGTCCGGGTGGCGCGTAGAACGGGCCGCCCGGTCTCGATCGCACGAAAGACCGCCGCGGCGAGGTTCTGCTCCATCGCCCCGACCGATCCGAACCAGGCTTCATTGGAGAGGTTCACGAGGAGCCGGGCACCTGCGTCGGAATGCGCCCGGGCCAACTCCTCGAACAGGATCTCGTAGCAGATGAGCGGGCCCAACGCGGTGCTCGCGGCGCGAAGCAGCTTCAATCGGGATCCTGGGCTCAGGTCGGCCGCGGTCGGTTTCAGTGGGGGCAGGGCTCGCTCGCCGAAGGGGAGCAGACGCACCTTGTCGTAGCTGTCGATCGTGGCACCCGTGGCATCGAGCAGGAGCGCGGCGTTGAAGAGATGTCCGTCCTCGAACCGGGGCGCCCCGAGTAGCAGCCACGGAACGTCGGACCCATCGAAAGCGCCAGCAACGAGAGCCCGGTTGGCCGGCCAGGGTGCCGCAATGGCGCTCTCAGGCCAGACGACCAGGTCTACAGCTCCAACCGAGCGCGTTTGACGAACGAGTTGGGCGGCGGAGGCGGACACCTCTCCTGGGCGGGGCTTGCGCACCGAGGGTCGCCCGCCCTGGATCAGGGCGATGCGAATGACCTCCCCGCTAGCCGGCTGCTCCGCGGCAACGACAACGCTCCCCTCCCCCTGCGGACCCTGCACGACGCGATAGAGAGCGGGAAGCCCGATCAAGGTGACGCCGAGAACGAGTGCGGTTCCCGCTCGTCGCCCTGGAACGCGCGGCGAAAGCAGATCGGCCGTGCCGGCTCCGACCAGTGCCAGCGCGGCGGAGACGCCGAGGACCCCGAACACTGCAGCGAGCTGCGCGAGTTGGGGGACAGGCGCCAGCCCGTAGCCCAACAACATCCACGGAAGCCCAGAGAACGCGATGCAGCGCAGCCACTCGCCCGTAGCCCAGGCCAGTGCGAATCGGATCGCCCGTGCCGTCGATGGCAGAGCGCCACCCGTGAGCCCGGCTGCCACCATCGCCGAGCCTGCGCCAAAGACTTGTGCCACCCCGAACGCTGCCAGGCCTCCCCATGGCAGGGACAACTCGAAGAAGCTGGCGAAACCCTGGGCGCCCGGAATCCACGGCGTCGTCAAGGTGGCGACGGTCCCAGCGCACCATCCCAGCCACAATCGCCCGGCCAGGGTCTGGCCCCGCAGGCACCAGGAGAACGGCCCCAACGCCAGGAAGGCGAGCGGCCAGAATCCCCAGTCCGGCTGGGCGAGACCGATGGCCAGGCCAGAGACGGTTGCTGCGGCGGTACGCTCGAACAAAGGTCGGGATGACATTCGAGCGGTAGGATAGGACGCTAGTGGAAGAACGAGCTCCTACTCCCCGACGCTGGCCTGCCCTCCTGCTGGCGATCGCGCTGGCGATACTCGCAGTGCTGGTCGCGCTCGACAGTGCCCAACTTTCGAACCGGCCCTTCCCGGGTTTCCTCGTGTGGGACAACGGCTACCTCGTGTCCTTCCACAATTCGAACTGGACGGGGCCCAGCCAAGGACTGCCACTGAACGGCGGCCGCATCGCGGCAGTGGACGGCGTCCCATTTGCGGGCGGACGCGCGTTGCTGGAACGAGCTGCCGCGCTCCCGGTCGGCACGCGGATCGAGTACGAGGTCGTCACGGGTGAAGGCCGGCGCAGCTACAGCGTACCCACGATGCAGTTCGGGATCGCAGACTACATCGGAACGATCGGGGTCTACCTCTGGAATGCGCTGATCTGCTTCGCGATCGGGATATCGGCCCTGTTTCTTCGCCCGGACCATCGCCAGGGTAGGGCCTTCGCCGCTGCGATCGTTTTGCTGGGTCTGGTCCTCGCGCTCGCGATCGACTTGAACACGACCTACCGCTTCGTCTCCGCCTACCTACTGGCGGAAGCGCTGCTGCCCGCCGCCATCATTGCCTTCGGATTGTTGTTCCCGATCGAATGGATTGGAGTCAAGGCCAGTCGTTGGGTCTTCTCGGCCGTGCTCGGAGGCGGCGCTGCACTGGGACTGGCAAATGCCTGGTGGTTCTACTCGGATCCCGAGTTCGCTCGGCAGATCACGAACGTGGTGTGGATCGCGATTGGTTCGAGCGGGATCGGACTGACCGGCGTTTTCGGGTACGCGCTCCGGAATGCGTCGACCGAGCGGCAACGAATCCAAGCAGCCATCGTCTTCACGGGTGGCGTCGTCGCCTTCTTGTTCGGAGGGATGGGGCTCCTTTCGTTCTTCCTGCTCGGCTGGACTTTCTCCCTGACGTGGGTCGTCGGGCTCCTCTTCTTCTTCCCGCTGACGGTCCTCTACGCGATCGTTCGACACGACCTCTTCAACGCCGAAAGGTTCATCCGCCTTACGCTCGGCTACACGGTGGCAACCGCAACCGTGGCAACGGCCTATGCCGGGGGCGTCGTCCTGCTGGACGAGCTGATCTCGCCGGTCGCCGCGCGGGGGCCCGGGGCATCCTTCGTCATGTTGCTAGGTCTGGCCATCGGATTCGAACCGTTGCGAAACGCGGTCCAGACTGGCGTGGACAAGTACTTCTACCGGTCCGTGGTCGATGCCGGAAGCGTTCTCGAGCTGTCATCGGCCTCCTTCGCATCTCTTGGCGACGGCGACGCCGTCATGTCCGAGTTGGAACAGCAGCTCGGCACAGCCCTCAGGCTCGAATGGATCCATGTGAGCCCGACCAGGGACAGCGGCGCCGAGCCCGCGATCGTCGAACCCCTCGTCTACCGAGAGGAGACACTCGCCTGGATTCTCGTCGGCCCCAAGCAATCTGGGGCCCCGTTCTCGACATCGGACCGCGAACTCGTACGGGGGATGGGACGCCAATGCGCACTCGCCCTGCGAAACCTCGAATCTCTTCGCGAACTCCGCGATGCGCAGAAGGATCTGCTCCGAAACGAACGACTGGCCGCGATCGGCGAGTTCTCTCGCGCCGTCGCGCACGGGATTCGGAATCCGCTTGCGAGCATTCGAGCTGCGGCGCAGGTTGCCGGAGCTCGTTCGACGGAAGCCGCGGTGGAAGAGCCGTTGATGGATGTCATTCAGGAGGCCGACCGGCTCGACGCCAGGATTCGCGCGCTGCTCAACTACTCACGCCCGTTCGACCCGGCGCTACAGGACATCGATCTCGGAACGGTCATGGACGACGTGGCCGCATCCCTCCGGGCGCAGGCGAGCCGCCACGTCCACGCACCAACGGTCGAGATCCATCGTCCCGACAGTATTCGGGCAACGACCGACCCCGCGCTGCTCGCCGAAGTCCTGCTGGAACTCGGATCGAATGGACTCCGCGCAATGGACGCAGCCGGCACCCTGTCGATCCGCTTGTCAGCGGAACCGGGGACCGGGTTGCGGTTTACCGTTGCCGACGAGGGACAGGGGATTCCGCCGGGCCAGGAGGAACGGGTGTTCGAGCCGTTCTTCACGACCCACAATGACGGTTCCGGCCTCGGCCTGCCCACCGTCCGCAAGATCGTCGAGGCACTTGGCGGAGAACTCGAACTGATCCGCACGGGCTCGAGCGGCTCGATCTTCTCGGTGTCGTTCTAGCCTGCGAGTGAATGAGTCCCTAGGGCGAAGGGATCGAAAGCCCCAGGTGGTCTCTCACGATGTCCTCGTCAAGCTGGTCGATGCGGCCGTCACCCGAGGGATCGCGATCGGGGTCGTAGAAGGGGTCTCCGACACGGGTCCCGGACAGGACGCTGACGAGACCGAGATCGGTGGCCGTGACCTGCCGCGAGTCGTTCACATCGGGATCGGGTAGCGATACCTGAACGGCCGTCGGAACGAGCCCGTCGTCGATGACGATCAGGTCGGTGTTGGCGTCGTCGAAGGCCAGCCCGCCGTCATCGACGAACAACGACGCGCCGCGACCATCGGCCACGGTCACCACCTCGAAGAACGGGTTGCCGTCCGTGTCGGGTGAAGCTCACGGTCGGGTCAGCGACGTTGCCGAGGCGGTCCAACGGCAGTACGCGGACCTCCACCGGATTGCCCGATCCATCGTCGGCCAGGAACAATGACCTCAGAATCTCGTAGACCGCACGCCCGCCAGCGCTGTCGAGACCGGGGCGAAGCGGGCGACGCGTTGCGGATCGGAAGGTTGCTGGATCGGGGGCCGCCCCGAGGCCATGGCGCAGCAATTGGCCGGATTGGCCGACGGCCAGAGAGACCGTCTGGGCACTGCCATCGACGGGGATCGTGAAGTGCTCGCCCACTCGCGTGTCCAGAGGGTCGGGTTCGTAGGACGGCTCGATCTCGACGGCAAGCAGCCCACCCGGCGTCGCGACCCCTGGTGCCAGCCCCCCGAAGTCGATGGCGCGGAAGGGATCCGTGCGCGGAAGGAATGGCAGCTCGGTCATCACCATCGGGCCGTCGGGTACGACGCCGCCCAGGTAGCCGGGATGCATCGGACCCGCATACGCGGCAGCCCCGACGACCACGGCCAAACGGGCTCCCGGCGGACCTCCTGCCAACAGCGAGAGGGCTCCGGAGCCCTGCCCACCCTGGGCCATCACCAAGGTCCGCCCGAGAGGATCGAGTTCGGCCTCTTCGATCGCCGCATCGAGCGGATCGCCGTCGAGCAGGGTCACACCGACGTACCCATCGCCGTCCAGATCGCCAAATGCGGCCACGATCACGGGGACCCCCTCGAGGGAAGGAGGCACGACCGGCGAACCGGGTTGAGAGGCGGGCGCGTGGGCCGAAGCCGCGACCACGAACGGCACCGCCGTTCCCTGGCCAAAGGGCTCAGCGATGCCGATGGGCGCTGCCGCTGGCGTCGGCGGCGGCGGGAAAGGACCCGTGAACGCGGTGATTCCGGTCCGTACCACGAGATCAGCGTCGCCAATCACATTCGGCCGGATCAAGTCATCGGCGCTACCCAACTGGCCGTCCGGGCCCGGCCGGAAAAGCCGACGGCAAGAGGACCGAGATGCTCGAAACATCGATCGAGGCGATCAAGGCCTCCGGCGCCGGGGTACCTGCTCCGATGAGCCCGGCGACGTCCGCGGGATCGAGCCCGTCGGAGAGTGCTGCGTCGGTTCCAGAGAAGCCTCCCTGTGCCAACGCGTAGCGGACGTAACTCACGCCATCGACGTCACTGCTGACCAGGAGCTGCAGGGGATAGGCGACCTGAAGCAGGTCGTCGCCGGGGAATACGCCGCGCACGATGACGAGGCGGCTCGAGCCCTGGCTCGCCAGCGCTTCCGAGAGGAGCAGCGTCGGATCCGTCGGTCCGGCCCAGCCGGGGGCCGCCATCGCGCCCAGCAAGGCAACGACCAACCCGAGGGTTCGCCCGACTTCCGAGATGGTCCTGCGGTTTTCGTCCATGATCAGTCTCCTAGCCCGAACTTCTCGAGCCGGTAGCGCAGGGTATGGCGTGTCAAACCGAGGAGGACGGCTGCTCGTTGACGGTTCCCGCCCGAGCGCTCCAGTGCCTGCCTGATCAGATCCTGCTCGAGTTCGGCGAGCTGCACGCCCTGCTCCGGGAGGACGTACACCGCCCCGGTAGCCTCGGATTCGCTCTCCCGTTGCAGGATTCCGGAGAAGGCGCGCGCGTCGAGTTCATCCCCCGCGCTGAGCAGGACGGCACGTTCCAGTACGTTGCGGAGTTCCCGCACGTTGCCGGGCCATGGGTAGTGACGAAGCTCGCGCACCGCCTCCGGAGCAACCTTCACTCGTCGGCCATAGAGCCGGCCAAGCTCCGCCACGAAGTAGTCGATGAGCAACGGAATATCCGAACTCCGCTCGCGCAGGGACGGCACAACGAACGCCAGGACCTGAAGGCGGTACAAGAGATCCGCTCGGAACTCACCGGCCTCCACCGCGGCGTCGAGATCTCGGTTCGACGCCGCAATCACGTGTACGTCGACTTCGACATCATGATTGGAGCCGAGGCGACGCACACGCTTGTCCTCGATCACCTTCAACAACTTCGCCTGGAGTTCGGGGCCGGCGTGACCGATCTCGTCGAGGAATAGCGTTCCACCAGCAGCGGCTTCGAACAATCCTGTCCGAGAGGTCTTGGCATCCGTGAACGTCCCGCGCTCGTGGCCGAACAGTTCCGCCTCGATCAGGGTCTCGGGCATCGCCGTGCAGTTCACCTCGAGGAACGGTCCCGTCCCGAGACGCTCGTGAATGGCGCGAGCCAGCCTTCCCTTGCCGGTACCGGTCTCGCCCGTCAACAGGATCGGAGGACGGCTCCCCGGCGGAAGCGACGCTTCTCCCAATCGGTCGACTTGCTCCAGGATGCGGAGCACGTCCGGGTGCGCGCCGACGACGCGAGCGGAATCGGAATGATCGCGAGTGCGGTGGTAGGTGAGCTCGCGTGTCTCGCGCTCCCGCTGCAACAACCGCTCCACGGTCAGAACGAGTTCGTCGAGGTCGAGCGGCTTCTGCAAATAGTCGGCAGCGCCCCCGCGCATAGCGTGCACGACGTCGGGAACCGATCCGTAGGCCGTCATCAGCAGGACCGGGATGGTGGGGTCGATATCGTGAATCGACTCCAACAGATCGAGGCCCGAACCATCCGGCAACCTAACATCCAAGAGAACGAGATCCGCGCCATGCTCGACGATCGATCGTCGGCCAGAACCCAACGACCCCTCGATGCGGACATCATGGCCCGCATCCTGGAGCACAGCCCCGATCTGCTTCGCGAGGACGGCCTCGTCGTCGATGATCACAATGGAAGGCACGCGGGGATTCTATCGGATGAAGACGAAATCGTTAAGCGCAATGCGGTTCACGTTCTTGCAAGGCACGCTCATCGAAGAGCGTCGCCAGGACGTTGCCTATCAATTGCGTGAGATCACGCGGCGCCGCGTGATCTCACGCAGTTCCCGGCGCTAGAGACACCTCCGTGGACGGTTCGCTGGCACGCACATTGCTCATGGTGCGGGCATGCTGGCAAACTCATCGATTCGACTACTGGTCGTGGATGACGATCAGATCCTTCGGAAATCCCTCGCTCAGTTCCTCGAACTCCACGGCAAGCAAGTCATGGCCGTGGACAGCGCCGTCGCTGCCAGGAAAGCACTCGACCATGAGAGCTTCGATGCCTTCGTCTTCGACGTCGGCCTCCCGGACGGCAGAGGTCACGCCCTCGTCGAGCCTCAACGCGCTGCGCGCACACTCATGATCAGCGCGCAGCCGGGCTTCGAGGGCGAGCGCCCGGCCCATGGAGCGCGCTGCATCGGCAAGCCCCTCGATCTGTCGGTTCTGAATCGACTCATCGACGAACTCACGGCCTGCGCCTAGGGCTCGTCCAGCTCCGCGCGACGACGGTGAGCTGTGTCACAAGGTTGAAGGGCGGCCCGCGCGAAATCGCTCCGCTCGGGCTCGATCTGCGTGAGGTCCCGCGCCACCCCCGCTCTAGACGCCGCAGCGCAGTTTTCGCGCCTTGCCGCGCTGGCACCGCGATTGCGTAGGGACCCTGCATGATGCAACCCGCACTTTGCCGATCCAGCCTGCCGTCAATGATCGACCCGAACACCCGGAGTGGTCGGCTGCAAGCCGCCTCTTTTCGGTCTCCATCCGGAGATGACCAAGGTGGCCCGTGCACCTCGGCCTACGAGAGTGCAGGGCTCGATCCCAAGATCCTCCTCTACTCCCATGACACGTTTGGCCTCGGGAATATCCGCCGAACCCTGGCCTTGGCCGAGGCGCTGGCGGAGGCCTACCCCTTGGGGGCGATCCTGATCGTGACCGGCTCCCCGGTCATCCAGTCGTTTCGCATTCCCGACGGCGTCGACTACATCAAGCTCCCTTCCTTGGACCGGGTCGATGCGGATCGGTACGAACCGCGCTTCCTGGGTGCGTGGGACAAGGAAGTTCGGGCGACGCGATCGCTGCTCCTGCGCCAGGCCGTGCTTGGCTTCGCACCGGATCTGATGATCGTGGACAAGCGTCCGGGTGGGATCGATGGTGAACTGATCGAATCGCTCGAGGCCGCCCGACAGAGCCCTCGGCCACCCAAGCTCGTGCTCGGCATGCGCGACATCCTCGACGCACCTGAACACACACGCTCAACGTTCCGTACCTCCGGATCCTTCGATCTGATCCGGGACTTCTACGACGAGGTCTGGATCTACGGGGATCGCGCGTTGTTCGACGCCACCGACGTCTACGACTTCCCGGACGATGTCCGCGCTCGGACCCGCTTCTGTGGCTACCTGGGGCGCTCGGTGCCGAAGTTGCCCCCGAAGGAAGGACCGCCGCGCGTCGTCGTTGCTACCGGAGGCGGCGGCGACGGAAGCAAGATGATCTCTGTCTACCTTCGCGGCTTGATGTCGTTGCCGAGATCGTTCGACTTCCGAACGACCGTCGTGCTCGGCCCCGAAATGCCGAGCACTCGCCGCGCAGAGCTGCTCCGCGAGCATGGTCATATGGCCGACGTCGAGTTCATCGACTTCGACCCGGAACCGCTCGAACGTTATGCGCAAGCGGACGTGGTCGTTTCGATGGCCGGGTACAACACCGTCTGCGAGCTGCTCTCGGTCGACCGGCCCGCCATCCTCGTACCTCGCTCCGAGCCCGTCCAGGAGCAGCTGATCCGGGCGCGCTGTCTCGCCGGTCGCGGCAGCTTCGAGATGGTCGAGCCGAGCGAACTCTCACCGGAGACACTGATCGCCAAGGTCGTTGACCTGCTCGGGAACCCGACGAGCCCCGTCTGGCGCCCCTCCCTGGGTGCGATCCCGACCATCCAGGCGCGCGTCGCGGCGTTGATGGAGGAGGCCATTTCGTGACCTCTGGATCGATCGCGGTCATCCTGAGCGGCTTCCCCAGGCTGTCGGAAACCTTCGCGCTCCCCGAACTCCTGGCCCTGCAGGCGAGCGGTGCGCTCGGGCCACTGCTTGCCCTGAAAGGCGGGGACGGCGCTCCGTGCCAGCCCGCCGCAGCCAAGCTCGCGGACGTCGTCGAGCGTGTTCCCGAGGGCAGTGACCGGGAGCGCGAAGGTTGGGTGGCTCAGCGCATCGCGCGCTCACGAGCCGTCGCGATCCACGCCTATTTTGCGCACGAACCGGCGAGGGTCGCGGAGAGCGCGGCCAGCCGGCTCGGGCTTCCGTTCGGTTTCAGCGCCCACGCGAAAGATGTCCGCAAGCCAACCCCGATCGCTCTTCAAGCCAGGGTCCATGCAGCCCGCTGCGTCGTCGCGTGCAATCCCGATGTCGCATGCACGCTCGAAGCTGCCGGCGCGAACGTCGACCTGATCCCGCACGGTGTCGACACCGAACAGTTCACCCCGCGTCGTGCGATGCCATCCGATCGCCTGCGCATCCTCGCTGTGGGCCGGCTCGTCGAGAAGAAGGGCTTCGCGTCCCTCGTCAGCGCGTGCGGCACCATCGGGGAGGACTTCTCCTTGCGCTTCGTCGGCGGGGGGCCCCTCGAGGCAGAACTGCGGCGCCAGGTGTGCGCCCTCGGGCTCGAGCGTCGTGTCACGTTTGCAGGAATCTGCACCCATGCGGCGCTTCCCGACGAGTTCGCGGCGTGCGATGTCGTCGCGGTCCCGTCGATCGTCGACCCTTCCGGCGATCGCGACGGGCTGCCGAACGTGTTGCTCGAAGCGATGTCCTCGGGCCGTGCCATCGTCGGAACTCGCGCCGGTGCCATTGTCTCTGCCCTGCGCGATGGATTCAACGGCTTGCTAGTCGATCCTGGAGAACCTGCGCAGCTCGCGGCAGCGCTAGTGCGACTTCGGGATCCGGCCTTGAGGCAGATGCTCGCCGAGAACGCGAGACAGACGGCGGTCGATCGATTCGACGTCCGCGTGCGATCTCGCGCCTTCGCAGAGGTTCTCATCAAGCGGTACCGACTCGATGCCTGAGCGAATGACGAGCGGCATTGGCTACGTCCTGAAGGGCTATCCCCGGATGTCCGAGCTTTTCATCGCGAGCGAGATCCATCGGCTGGAGAAGCGTGGGTTGGAACTCGGGATCTTCGTGATCAAACCGCCGGACGAGCAGCGGCAACATGCGGTGGTGGATCGGATCCAGGCGGCCCCGCACTACCTGCCCACGTTCGGCTCGGTGTCCGACACGACTGCGGCACGATGGCTTCGCGAGAACGTCCCGATCGCGCTCCCCGCGCTGATGCGGCTGGGAAGCCACCGTCCGATGGGGCTCCTAGGTTCAGCACGACTAGCGTTTGCGCAGGCCGTCCGTTCACGCCGAAGCCGCTGGGACCTTCCCCGAAAGCTGTATCTGAAGGAGTTCTTCCAGGCCGTCGTGCTTGCCGACGCAGTGCGCCAGCAGGGAACCATCCATCACCTCCATGCCCACTTCTGTCATGGCGCCACCACGGTCACCTGGCTAGCGGCCGGAATCCTCGGTCTGACCTTCTCCTTCACCGCCCACGCGAAGGACATCTATCAGGCGAAGCTCAACCCGGCCGGGTTGTTGGCACGAAAGCTCCGCGCCGCTCGCTTCGCCACGACCTGCACCGAGGCGAATCGAAAGCACCTCGAGGCCCTGTGCCCTGAGGCGGAGGTCCATCGGGTCTATCACGGACTCAACGCGGATTTCGAGCGCCTCCTGGAAGAGAACCTGCCGAGTCCGGCCGCGAACCAGGAGTTCGAGGTGCTCTCGGTAGGTAGACGCGTCCCCAAGAAGGGCTTCGACACGTTGGTCTCCGCGTGCGCCGTCGCCCGGGAACGCGGAAGGCCGTGGACGCTTCGACTGGTCGGCGAGGAAGGGGATGCGAGCGACGCCCTCCGTTCCCTGGTCCGCGAGCTTCAGCTCGAGGATCTCGTCGCTTTCGAAGGGCCCGTCCTCCAGAACGAACTCCTGACCCGCATGCGCCACGCGGACGCGCTGGTACTGCCCTGCCGGATCGTTGACGACGGGGATCGCGACGGCATTCCCAATGTCCTTGTCGAAGCGATGGCGGCAGGAACGCCGGTGATCTCGACCCCGATCTCGGGCATTCCCGAACTGGTCGTGGATGGCCAGAATGGCCTCCTGGTCGAACCCGACCGACCGGCGGCCCTCGCGGATGCCATCGATCGGCTGATCGATGATCCCGCCAACGGGACCCGGTTGGCTCGAGCAGGCCAGCGGAGCATCGCGGAACGGTTCGACGCGAACGGGGAAGTCACCCGGCTCCAGGCACTCCTCTGTTCCACCCTCGAGGCGTCGACGTGAGCCGCGCGGGAGAAGGGGGCAATCCCTTCGTCGATCTCGGGAGACGTTTCCTCCCCGAGATTCGTGCGGTTCGCAACCGCCTGCTGTTGTCGCTCGGCTTTGGGTGGATCGCGATCGCGGCCGGATTGCTGGCGCCCTGGCCGCTGAAATGGCTGATCGACTCCGTCCTTCCCGGCAACGGTCTCCCCGGCCCCTTCGCCGAGTGGTCGAGCGGACGCCCAGCGCTGGAACTTGCCGTATGGGTGGCCGGTCTGGCGCTGGTCGCATCGACCTTGTTCACCCTCGCCGGGAGTGCGCAGAAGCTGGTCGATGCGGGTACACGCGAACGATTGGCGATGGCGATCCGCATGGACATGCTGCGGCACCTGTCCCGCCTCTCCCCGGACACGACCGGCGATCACCGCACCGGCGAACTCGTCAGTCGCTTGATCGCCGATACCGGAACCTTCGTGCGGCTGTTCACCAAGACGGCTCCGGCATTGGCACGCCACGGCGCGACCGTACTATTCACACTCGGGGCGATGTTCTGGTTGGCGCCGGCACTCGGGCTGCTGGGCTGCATCGTCGTGCCGACGCTGGCCTGGCTCGCGCGATCTTTCGCCGCCGGTCTGGCGGAGGCCGCGCGTCAGAAGCGCAAGAACGAAGGTGCGCTGTCCGCGCTCTCGCAGGAAGTCGTCCAGGGCATGACCTCGCTCCAGGCATCGGGTGGGGTCGTCGAAGCCCAGGCGCGATTCGAACGCTCCGCTTCAGACGCGTTGCGCTCCGGCGTCCGCGAGGTGCGCGTGGCGGTTTCGATGGAACGCTCACTGCAATTGGCCCAGGGCGCCGTTTTCGCCGGCGTACTGGTGATCGGTGCCGCACTTGTCGTTCGCGGCCAGACGACCGTGGGATCACTCACGGTGTTCGTCGCCTACGTCAGCCAATTGCTGAAGCCGGTCGAGAAGATCAATGAACTCGCGGGCGCTCTGGCGCGGGGCCTGGCTTCCGGAGAGCGCATCGTCGCGGTCCTGGAGCGCGAGGTCCAGGTCGTGGATCGACCCGGCGCATTGCCCATCCCGCGCGTCGCCCTGCCCGTCGAGTTCCACAATGTCCAGTTTCGGTACCCGGGGATGGATCGGAACGTGCTCGAGGACGTCAACTTCCGGATCGAGCCGGGAGAGCTGACCGTACTCACAGGAACGAGCGGAAGCGGGAAGACCACGATCGCGCATCTCATCGCGCGTCTCTTCGAGCCGGACCAGGGAGAGATTCGCATCGGCGGCCGGCGGCTGCACGAAATCGAGCTGGAATCCCTGCACGCGCACACGGCGTTCCTGTCGCAGCGCGGTCACTTCTTCGCCGGAACCCTGCGCGAGGCCTTGTGCTTCGGACACGATCGACAAGCGGACGCGTCATTGTGGGAGGCGCTCTCACGGGTCGAACTCGATACGTTCGTAAGGCAGTTGCCCGCCCAGCTCGACGCCGCTCTCGGCGAGGACGGAGCCAACTTGTCGGGCGGTCAGCGCCGCCGATTGGGTCTGGCGCAGGTGCTCCTGTGTGATCGACCGTTGGTGATCCTCGACGAGCCGACCACTGGGGTAGATGCGGAATCGCAACGGGTGATCCTGAGCACGTTGGTTTCGCTCGCCAGCGATCGCACCACCCTTGTGATCAGTCACCGCGGTGGCGTTCGAGAAATCGCGGACGTCATTCTCCAACTCGAGGGACGTCGCATCCGGCGCTATCACGCGGCGCACGCTTCCCGGGATCTGACCGGATGACGGACGCAGCACCCCGCGATGTCTTCTGCCCGATCTGGCACCTCCACCCTGGAAGCTCCGCGGCCGATGATGCCTGCGCGGGTGTCTTTGAGCACGCGGGCCACCGACTCGAGCTCGGGATCCCACCGGATTGGGATGCGACACTCCCGTCCGACGAAGAGTGGGGGATCGAGTGGAACAAGTTCTACTTCGGCCTCGAACTCGCGCAGGCGTTCGCCCGGAACACTGAGCATCGCTATCTCGCCGCTTGGGAGGAACTCGTTTCCTCCTGGATCAAGCAGGCTCCGGCCCGTTTCCGATCGACCGATGTGACGGCGAGGCGCGTCCAGAACTGGATCTTCGCGTGGTCGCGTTTCGCCGCAACACCCGGGTTCCGCTCGCTTCGCCCCGGATTGGCGGATCGACTGCGTGGCAGCCTGTCCGAGCAGACCTGGGAAATCCGGAACAACCTCACCCGGGAAAGAAACCACCGAACGCTCGAGCTCTTCGCCCTCAGCGTCGTCGCGATGGGGTGTCCGGATCTCGATTCGGACGGTGCGCTGCTCGATTTTTCGGTTTCGGCCCTGGAGGCGAACGCGAAGGAAGATCTCCTATCCGATGGTGCGCAGCGGGAACGTTCGACGCACTATCACATGATCGTTCTCCGGAACCTCCTGGCCTTTCGCGAGAATGCGCGCAGGTTCGGTGTGCACGTGTCCGCGAGCTTCGACGACCGCGTGCAGCGGGCCTGCGACTTTGCCCTCCACATCCACCGACCCGACGGCACGATCCCGATGCTCTCGGACTCCGACTCGGGGAGCTACCTCGACCTGCTCGGGCTCGCCGCGGATCTCTACGGTCGGGAGGACTATCTCTTCGTCGCGACATCGGGGCGAAGGGGCTTGCCCCCGCGAGAGCGGCGCGGGAGTTTTTCCGAGGCCGGATACATCACCAGCCGCGGAAGCTGGAGCCCGCAGGGAACGGACAACCCGGTGGATGCCCACCTCTTGTTCGACTGCGGTCCCGTCGGAGACGGCGGACACGGCCACTACGATGCGCTTCATCTCGACCTCTTCGAGAGTGGTGTGCCCATCGTTCTCGATCCTGGTCGCTACACCTACGAAGAATCGGACCCCAACTGGCGCCATTGGTTCAAGGGGACGCGAGCGCATAACACCGTCTGTGTTGACGGTCTGGATCAGACCCCTTACCGGAGGGGGAAGCCCAAGCGCGGCTCGGCCACCGCCTTGCTGCTCGAACGGGTGTCCTCACCCGGACTCGATTCGATCCTCGGGAGCGTGGAGAGCCCTTGTTACCCCGCTCGCCATCAACGTCGGGTGTTCCAGATCGACCCGGGGTATTGGATCGTGATCGATCGACTGGTTTCGCCGCGACGCCATCGCTTCGAGCTTCTCTGGCATCTTGCACCCGAAGGCGGGAAACCGGTTCTCGACCGTGACGCCGCAGCCGTCACGGTCGAGACGGACCGGGCCTGGCTCGAAATCTGGCCGGGAGAAGATGTCGAGGTCGAAGAGGGGTGGATCGCGCGCCAGTACGGGATTCGCGAGCAGGCGCCCGTGGTGGTCGCGTCCCAGGACGCCAGCCACGCGCACTTCGTGACGTTGCTCGCCGGGGCGCGCTGTCGGGGCGCGCGCCTGGCTTCGATCGACTTCGAGGATGACATTTCCTTCGTCGAGGTCTGCCACCAGGATGGTCGGCGGGATCAGGTCCTGTGGCGCGAGCACGCCGCTGCAAAGATCCATATCGCTGGCACACGGTTCGACGCGCCGTGCATGCTAGGCCGAAGCAGCCGTCCGAATGGCGTCGACCATCCGATCCGGTGGGAGGTCGCGTCGTGCCGCTCCATTCAACGCGGCGACGGGCCTTGCGCGAACTTCGAGACACCTCGTGCCATCCATTTCGATGCCGGTCCCGATTCCCTGTGCGGTAACCGGCCGTGACGGTCTCCGAACGGTTACTGGCTCGCGATGGTCAGCTGCCGCAGCGCGAACTGCTGCTCGATGACGGCGCCCTTTCGGCCCTGCTCTCCACTTCGGGAGACCCATCCGGGAGCGCGCTCCGGTTCCGCCGGGTTCGCACCAAGTACCGCTTCGGCACCAGCCTCCGCACGCTCTATCGATCCGAGCGGAAGATCTCGGGTGAGCCTGTTCTCGTTTCGATGCGAACATTCAGCCGAGGGCACGGGCCCCAGCAATACGACAACGCGGCTGCCCGGGCCCGTCAGATTCCTTGCCTTGCTCCGTCGGGTCAGCTCGTCGGGCTCGACACGGTCTACTGGCGCTTTCCCAATGACCGCAAGCTCGGCGGCCTGGCGGAACTGCGCGATGGAACGGGCGCACTGGCGGAGTCTCTGGGCCGGTCGTGCCGACCGGAGTTCGTCGCCTACGCCCCGGAGAAGTCCGCTACGGCGCGTTGCCTCGGCGACGCAAACGAGATCCTGGCCTACGCGAAACTCTACGCGAACCCGGAGGAGACGGAGAGCGCCCTGCGCGCGGCGAGCCTCCAGGAGCCTCTCGCCGCCGAGGCCGGACTGCGGCTGCCTCGGCTGCTCAGCGCTCGCACCGACGATCGACTGTTGGTCTTCGAGGCGCTGGCGGGCGCACCCTTCTCCAGCCTCCGCGGAGAAGTTGCCTTCCGCGCGATGCGAGGCCTCGGTGCGTCGCTCGCCGAGTTCCACGCGCTGAAAGCTCCGACGACGGCCCTGCCCTTCGCTCGGAACGGAATCCCTCGGCTAACAACGGCCGCAGCCGTGATCGCGCAAGCGCGACCGGACCTCCACGCCGCGGCCAGCCGATTGTGCGACCAGCTCGCAGCGAACGCACCGACCGAGGCGGCCGCCGACGTCTCCCTGCACGGAGACCTCCACCCCAAGAACGTGCTGTGGGATGGCCAGCGGGTGTCCATCATCGACCTCGACCAGGTGGCATCAGGACCGGCTGTCTGCGACCTCGCCAGCTTCATCGCGGCCGCCGTCACCGCGGACATCGCGGAGTGGCCCTTTCCCGGCGGGATACCGGGCGTGCATGCCTTTCTCGAGGGCTACGGCACGACTGGACGCTTGCCCTCACCGGAAGCGTTGCGTTGGCATACGGCCGCAGCGCTCCTCGCCGAACGGGCGCTACGCGCCGTGAATCGAATCCGACCGCGAACCCTGGCCCGGCTCGACCGGCTCCTCGATGCTGCGAACGCCACATTGCAAGGCGCCTACGATGCGTAGAACGCTCGTCATGCACAGTCAGCATCTGCTCGGATTGGGCCATCTGATTCGAGCCTTCGCATTGGCCGAGTTCCTCCAGGACGAGTTCGATGTCACTGTCCTGAATGGGGGGCACCTCCCCGACGCGGTTCCCCTCCCTGCCGGCGTCGAGTGCATCAGCCTCCCCGCGATCGAACTCGATTCCGCCCGGGCCCTGCGGCCGGGGCAAGCGGGCGCGAGCCTGTCAAACGTCTTCGTGGAACGGGCGCGCATGATCACCGATGCGGTCGAGCGCATCCGGCCAGCGATCGTGCTCGTCGATCTGTTTCCGTTCGGGCGCAAGAAATTCCGTGCCGAGCTGCTGCATCTGCTCTCCCAGGGTCGGAAGCTAGGTGCCCGCACGGTCGCCAGCGTGCGCGACATTCTCGTGCAAGGACGTGCCGACCAGGCCGGCTTCGAGCGCCGAGCGCTGGAGACGGCGAACGAGTGGATCGATCTCGTCCTGGTTCACGGCCGACCGGACTGGTTCGGCTTCGAGGATTCCTTTCGCTACGCCAACGAGCTTTGCAGCCAGCTCCATTACACCGGCTATGTCTCCCGCCGAGGCGCCGCGCTGGCCAAGAACCTGCGCGCCGATGGGAATCGCGTCGTGGTCTCCGCCGGCGGTGGCCGCTTCGGGGTTGCGCTGCGGAATGCTGCGATCGAGGCCGCACCGCTGCTTCGGGAAAGCCGCGGGCTGACGACCACGATCGTGGCCGGGCCCCTCCTCCCGGACCGGGATTGGCGGGTCCTCGAGGCTCGGGCGCGACTGGTCTCCGGACTCGAAATCGTGCGTTCTGTGCCCGACCTCGGGGCGCTGCTCGCGGACTCGGCCGCATCGGTCAGTCAATGTGGCTACAACACCTTCGTCGAGCTGATCACGCTCGGGATTCCCGCCGTCATCGTACCGTTCGAAGCGCCCGGAGAGGACGAGCAGACGCGAAGGGCGGCGGGAGCGGAGCGGCTCGGCCTCATGACCCACCTTCCTCGGAGCCAGACCCACCGAGACGAATTGGTGTCGGCCGTGCTCCGCTCGATCGACGCTGGCCCGCGCACTGCCGAGCCCGCTGATGGTGCGCGGCAATCGACGCTTCGGATCGTCGAGTTCCTCGCGGCGAACCGCCAACCCACGAACGCCGCATGAGCTGGCTCGATTCCCTCCCCCTGACGGAACTTCCCGGACCGGTCCAGATCTTCTTTCGAGACGACGACGCGGGCTGGGGCAACCAGGCCTTGGCCCGGCTGCTCGGCTGTTTCGCCTGCGCCAACGTTCCCCTGGACGTTGCGGTGATCCCGGCCGCCCTAGACCTCGAGACCTCGCGTACGCTCGAACCGCATCTCACCGGAGCCGGTGGCCACGCGCGCATGCACCAGCACGGCTTCGCGCACCGCAACCACGAAGTCACCGGCAGAAAGTGCGAATACGGCCCCTCGCGAGAACCGAGCCAGGTCTTGGATGAGGTCCTCCGTGGCTGCGAGAAGCTACGCGCCTTCGGCGACACCTCGTTCGACCTGGCGTTCACGCCGCCATGGAACCGATGCGACCGACTAGCGGCGGCGGCCATTCGGATGGGGGGAGTCCGGGTGCTCTCGCGTGATGCAACGGCCCCTGCGTTCGACATCCCCGGGCTTGCCGAGTTTCCCGTCCATGTCGATTGGTTCCGCCGGCGCAAAGGCCGGCGGATGGAGCCTGCGGAGATTGCCGCCTGGATCGCGCAAGAGATCGCGGCGGGTGGGCCCGTCGGCGTGATGTTGCACCACGAGCCGATGGATGAGGACGACTTTCGACGCCTGGAGGAACTGCTCGCGCATCTGACGTCTGCGCTTGGCGTGGAGTGCGTTCACATGCGAGACCTGCTGAAGGAGCGAGAAAGATGACGAACCGGATGTGGCGCTCTCTCGATGTGCGGTGGGTCCCCCTGGCACTGGCGGTTGCGTTTCTCGTCGTCGGGCTCTCGGCGGACCGAGCGCACGCCCAGCAACTGGCGGGGCAACGGGTCAAGGTCAAGGCGGTACTCGACGGCGAAGCGCTCGTGGCGGCTCGCGTGCAACCACGCGACCCACGTCGATCCCGCAACAGCGGTCGCCTCAGCGGTACCGTGAGCCGGATCGATCGTGAGACGCGCACGATCGAGATCGGTCCTGCGATCGTTCGCTGGACGGACGCCACCGAGTTCGCGGGACTCACGGAACGCGACTTGAGGCCCGGCGTCGGCCTGGAGATCCGCGTCCGCAAGCTCGGCGACCTGCTGGCGAGTCGAATCGAGCCGGACGATTCCAAGCCCGGCGACTTCGAGATTCTCGGGACGATCACGTTGGCTCGAGGCGCCTCCGATGGCAGTCAGCGCGTGTCGATCCTGGGAATTCCAGTCGAGTTTCCCGCCGACCTGGTCATGATCCCTCTCTCGCTGTTTCGCGACCCCGACAACCGCCGGCCTAGCGATCAATTCTCCACAACGGTGGCAGGCCTTCCCCTCGTCGTCGGCGGCGAGGTCAGTGCACGTGTCCGGCACCGATCGGGAGCGGCGTTGGACAACCGTGAAGAGGACGATCGCAGCGACCTCGGGTTGGAACTCCAACTGGAGTTCTACTCCGAGATCTCGCCGCACACGTCGGCCTACGCGGAGTTCAAGGCAAGCCATGACGCCGATCTCCATCGCGAGGGAGGCGGAACCAGCAACAACAGCGAGGTCGAGCGCGGGGAGACCTGGATCTACACGCGACTGGGGGGCGATTCTGGCTTCGCGCTCCAGGTCGGTCGTCAGGCATTCCGGGAACCCCGCGAATGGTGGTGGGACGATGATCTCGACGGCATACGCGTCTACTGGAACCACTTCCCCGTTTCGCTCGAGCTGGGTGTGGCACAGGAACTGGCGCGGGTCTCGACCGACGACCACGGGATCGATCCGGAACAGGACGAGATCCTTCGCGTCCTCGGACGCGCGGGCTGGAGGATCCTCCCAGACCACGAGTTGAGCGCCTTCGTCCTGCGGCAGTCGGATCGATCGGCTCGCCCCGGGATCGGTGACCTGCTCGCCGCGAACCGGGAGGACGACTCCGATGCCGACCTCGTGTGGTTCGGCCTGCGGGCCTCGGGCGATGCGGAAGCGCCCGGGCTCGGTCCCTTCGACTACTGGTTGGACGTGGCCCGCGTTCAAGGACGCGAACTGCGATACTCCTCGGATGAGGTTGCAGGCGGCCTGCGGATCGACGGCCGAACGCGGAACCGGGTGCGCGGTTGGGCCTTCGACACCGGCTTGACCTTTCAGCTCGATCTCCCGCTCGATCCGAGCTTCACGCTCGGCTACGCGTTCGGCTCTGGCGATGACGAACCCGGGGACGCAACCGACACGCGCTTCCGTCAGACAGGACTCCAGGACAACAACGCCCGTTTCCGGGGCGTGGACCGCTTCCGCTACTACGGGGAGCTGCTCGACCCCGAGCTCTCGAACTTGCACATAACGACGGTATCGGTGGGTGTGCCGATCCTTCAGAGCAGCTCGGCAGAGTTCGTCTTCCACCACTACCGGCAAGAGGACGCAGCCACCCGACTTCGGTCGGACCTGGACGCACGTCCGGGTGGTACGAGGCGCACCATTGGCCAGGAACTGGATCTCGTCCTCGGTCTCGAGGAATGGGAACAGCTCGAGATCGAAATCGTCGGGTCGATCTTCCGTTCCGGCAGTGCGTTCGAGCGCCTCTCCGGTGAGTTCGCATACGGCGGCTTCATTCGAATGGACTGGAACTTCTGATGCCCTCCGGCCGGGATGAAGCGCTGATCGCGGCACTCGCCGAGCCTGGTGCGCTGGAGACTCGGCTCCGCGAGTCCGGCGTTGCGCTCGAAGGATCGGAGTACCTCTCGAGCCAGCTCGACAAGACCGGGCAGCGCGTGGTGCTGCTGCTTCGGCGCCCCGAAACGCTGCTGACGGTTCGCGTGGGCCCCGACGAGATCGAGGTCCGGGATCTCCGGGACGATCCCCAACTCACGACCTTGCCCCGTCTCCTCGAGCGCTACCCAGGAGCCCGGGTGCTGCGCTACCGCCCCGAGAAACGCTGCACGTTATTCGTCCCGGGCTCGCCCCACGGCCCGGCCATCGCGAAGGTATTTCCGAACGAGGCCGGCGAGCGGATGGATGCGTTGGGCCGACTGCTCGAGGAGGCCGCGCAGCGGGGACGGATCGCGTTTCGGGTGGCACCCATGCTCGGCTTCAACCGACGCGACCGCGTCCATTGGCAGGGCTTTCTGCCAGGGCGAGCGGTCGCGTCGGCGCTGTTCTCGAGCCGGGGGCCGGAGCTCGCCTCCAGGATGGGCCGAGCGAACGGCACGCTTGCCTCGTCCGGGTTACAGCTCGCTTCGCAACTGGATGGCTTCGACCAGATGGAGCGCTCCCGTCGTTATGCGAAACGCCTCGCGAGGCTCGCACCCAGGCTCGCGGCCACCTGCGATGCCCTGATCGAGCGCCTGCAAGAGCGGCATCGATCTGATGTCGGGCGGGTTCGGGTTCGGGCTCCGATCCATGGCTCGCCCCACGCCCATCAGTGGTTGGAAGGGGACGGGACCCGAGACCCGCGGCTCGGTCTCGTCGATTTCGACCGGGCGGCGATGGGCGACCCCGAACTCGACGTGGCCACGTTCCTCGCCGAGGTCGATTACGAGGATCCCCGCGCTCCGCTCGGCCAGATCTGCGACGCCTACCGAGCGGGATACGAATCCGCTGCCGGCCCGCTCGACTCGGCCATCCTGGATGGCTACAGGGCACACAAGCACCTCTCGAAGGCGGCCAGAGCCGTTCGATCCGCCCGTCCCGACGGCACAAACCGTGCCGAGCGCGCTCTCACGCGAGGCCTGCGCCTGCTGGACGGCGCCCATTGAAGCCGACCGGCGGAAAACGCACGGCTCTCTTTCCGGGGGCCTTTCGTCCACCGCATGCGGCTCACCTGGTCGGTTTGGAGTCCGTCACCAAGCGGCACGACATCGACGAAACCGTCATCGTGGTATCCAATGTGTTGCGACCGTTCGCGGATGGACGTGTGCTCGATGCGGAGCATGTCCGGGCGATCTGGGAGATCTACGTCGGTGAGATCGATCATGTGCAGATTGCGCTCGCCCCGCACTCAGCGGTCGGTTGGGTGGCACAGCGCATCGCAGAAGCTGCCGATGGCGAGGCGTTCCTCCTCTGCGCCGGCGAGCGAGATCTCGGCGCGGGTGATGATCGCTTCGGACGGATGTCGAGCGAATGGCGTCAGCGTGGGCGATCGATCGAGATCGGGTTTCTTCCGACCGGAAGCCACCTCGTTCGGGCGGCTGACATGAGAAGCGCGTTCGAGTGCGGTGATCGCGACCGCTTCTTCAAGGGGCTTCCGGAACGTCTCTCCTCCGATCAGGGCCAGCGCGTGTGGGACCTGTGCGAACACGGATTGCGTGAGCCCTCTCGCGTGCTGGGCCAGAAGTTCGAGCAACAACTAGCCTCCAGGAATTGCCGGGTCCGTTCGTTCGGACGATGGACTCCCCCCGGAAACTACTGGCGAGCTGACGCCCGACTCGTTGATGGCCGATCCGTGTCGATCAAACACGCTGGCGATGGCCCCAAGGCCGCAGCACCGGGCGAGCCTCGCAGCGCGAAGCCCCGAAAACGTCTTCTCGCCGAGCACGCGGCGATGCGGATCCTGTCGCGATGCCCCACGCGGCTCGCGCTTCCACGGGAAGTAGGCTTCGACGAGCGGTCGTGGACCCTGATCGCGGAGGATCCACTCGCTGCGCAGTCGTCGCTCCGCCGGGCTCGAGCGTCCCTGGGTCGTTCGATCGCAGCCCAGTGTTTCGAGGCCAGCCGCCAGCTGGGCGAACTTCATGCAGCGACGCGGGAAAGCGCCGCGATTCGCTCATCCACGCAGAAGGACCACGAGCACGCTCTCGCATGGTTGGGCTCGCAGCTGGCAGCCCTTGGAGACTCCGACCCGTTATGGCGGCAGGTAGGGCCAGCCCTTCGCGATGCCTCCCAGCAGGCGAGCCGCCGCGGATTCGTGTTCCTGGGTCCGGATCTCGATGAATCTCGGGTCGCGGAGAGCGGCCGCATTGCGTGGCGCAACTTCGAAGTCGCCGCGAGCTGCGGTGACAGCGCCTTCGATCTCGGCACCCTGATGGGCCGGCTCGTTGCTGACGCCATCTCCTCGGGCGAGGAACCACTGAACACGGCCTCGTTCCGGAGGGCCGCTCTGGCGCATCCCGAGGCACGAGAGGGTGGCGTTCCCTGGATGCGCCGGACCTTCGGCTTCGCGGCCGCCGCCCTTGCGCAATCGGAGCGGGAGACCCTCAGGAACTGCGGACACAACACGGCTCGGGGCCTCGCTTCGGATCTGCTCAGCGGAGCGGGGCTGTTGAACAGCCACCTGGCGCTTTGCGCTCCGTGAACTCCCGTCAACCACGTTTGGATGTTAGGCGTCGGCGGAGGGTCTGGATGGGGCTCGCGGCGATGCTCACGTCGATGTCCTCGGGCGAAGCCCACGGGACCGAAGCCGGCCTGCTAGCCCAGCTGGGAGAGGCGCCACTCTGCGAGGCGTCCGCGGTTGCCAGGGCGCCCTGGGACCCAGGGCAGGTGTTGGTCGCCGACAATGAGATCAGCGACGCACTCTTCTCCTTCCGGCTCGTGGATGGCCGACTCCTCTACCCGCAAGTCATCCCAATGCCCAGGAAGCGGCGGCCGCTCGACATCGAAGCCCTCGCGACCGTCGGGCAGGAACTCCTCGTGGTTGGATCGTTCGGCCGCGACGGCGGGTGCAAGGCGAAGAAGAAGACTCGTCGGCTGCGGCGACTGCGCTGGGACGCAGATGGTTGGCTCGAGTCGGGCTCCGCGCAGCTCTCACCGGAGCATTGGAATCGGCTATCGGGGTCCGAGGCGGCGTGTATCGCTGCGCTGCTCGAGGGCCCCGCCAGCGAGGAAGGCGCCGCCTTCTGCCGGGCCATCGTCGAGGCCGAGCAGAACGCTTCGGAAACGGACTGCCGGGTTCTCGATATCGAGGGTGCCGCCACCGTCACTGCGGACGTCGGGAGTGGCGCCAACCGGGTCTGGCTGGGAATGCGAACCCCGCTGGTCGAGGGGAAGGCCGTCCTCGCGAGGCTTGCGCCGGGACTCGACGCACTTCGCTTCGATCGGATCCGCCTGGTCCCGCTCGATGGTTTCGGCCTTCGTGCGCTCGACTATCAAGATGGCCGGATCTGGGGCCTGGCCAGCGGCGCACCCGACCTGGACGGCGACTCGGTCCTTTGGAGCATCGACGCTTCGTCGCTCGAAACAAGCTCGCCCCCGCATCCAACGATCCACCGCAGCGACCTGCCCCAGAGCGCTGAGGGGCTCCTCCTGGCCGGCGATCAGGCGTTGTTCGTGCTCGATGGCGCGGCGGCCGGGCGTCACGACAGCGAGTGCCGCCTCCCGGCCCGCCAGGGGCTCTCTCGTGTCGGGGTCGTCAAGCAAGGCGTTTCCCGCCCGCCGGCGGCCGTCACGCACTAGCCATTCTCCCGAATCCAGTTGAGAAGGGAGCCGGCCCGGAACCACTCGATCTCGCGCGCCGTCAGGCTGTGTGCGCAATCGAGTTCTTCGCGCCGGCCGTCGGCGTGCTCGAGGCGTACCGTCAGCTGGCGACCTGGTGCTAGTTCCCGAAGCCCAAGAATCGAAACCCTGTCGTTCTCGCTTACCGCGTCGTAGGCCGACGGCTCGGACAACCTGAGTGCCAGGATTCCCTGCTTCTTCAGGTTGGCCTCGTGGATACGCGCGAAGCTCCTCGCGACGACGACCGCACAACCGAGGTAGCGCGGCGACATCGCCGCGTGCTCTCGGCTAGAACCCTCGCCGTAGTTCTCGTCACCGACGACGACCCAGCGCCGATTCGCTGCCTTGTAGGCGCGCGCAACCGCGTGCAGGGGTTCACCGCGGGAGGCACCCTCCTCGCCGGTGAAGGCGTTCATCGCGCCGCTGAACATGTTGTCACTGAGCCGCTCGAGGTGGCCGCGGAAGCGCAACCACGGGCCCGCCGGCGAGATCTGATCGGTAGTCGTCTTGCCCTTCGTCTTCAGGAGCACGGGCAGGTCCTCGAAATCCTGGCCGTCCCAGGGCGGAAAGGGCTCGAGCAACTGGAGCCGCTCGCTGGCTGACGCGACCTGGATCTCAGGGCCTGCGGCCGCCGAGGCGGGCGCGACGTAGCCATCGAGGCTGGCCTCGAAGCCCGCGCCGGGCAGCTCATCGCCAAACGGCGGCTGGAACCGGAACGCGCTCCCGTCGGGCATGGTGATGGGATCCACCATGGGGTTGAAGCTGAGGCGGCCCGCAAACGCCAGAGCGGTAACGACCTCGGGGCTTGCGATGAAGGCGAGCGTTTCGGCACTACCGTCGTTTCGGCGCCGAAAGTTCCGGTTGTAGCTGGTGACGATCGAATTCGGATTCTCGGTCGCCTCGCCCGGGCGCTGCCACTGACCGATGCAGGGACCACAAGCGTTCGCGAGTGCGGTCGCACCGGCCGCTTGCAGCGTATCCATCTGTCCATCGCGCTTCATGGTCTTGTGGATTCGCTCGCTTCCGGGCGTAACCAACAGGGGCGTAGCCAACGTCAGGCCGGCGGCGGTCGCCTGCTCGGCAATGTGTGCGGCACGTCCCATGTCCTGATAGCTGGAGTTGGTGCAGCTGCCGATGAGGGCGCTCGCGAGTTCGTCGGGGAAGCCGTTTTTCTTGACGTCCTCGGCCATCCTCGAGATCGGACGAGCGCGGTCCGGCGCATGGGGGCCGACGATCTGTGGCTCCAGCGAATCGAGGTCGATCTCGACGATGCGGTCGAAGAAACGGCTCGGGTCCTCCTCGACCTCCGGATCGCAGCGCAGCTCGTCGCCAGACTCCTCGGCGAGTGCGGCAAGCTCCTGGCGGCCGGTCGCGCGCAGGTACCGTGCCATGCCCGCGTCGTACGGGAACACCGAGCAGGTCGCGCCGACTTCCGCGCCCATGTTGGTGATGGTGCTCTTGTTGGTCGTGGAGAGGTTCTCGGTCCCGGGTCCGAAATACTCGATGATGGCTCCGGTGCCGCCGCTTGCCGTCAGAATGCCTGCCAGTTTCAGGATCACGTCCTTGCCCGAAGTCCAGCCGCTGGGTGCGCCCGTCAGCTTCACGCCGATGAGCGTCGGCATTCGCAGGCCCCACGGCAGACCGGCCATCACCTCGACGATGTCGGCGCCGCCCGCGCCGATCGCGATCATGCCGAGCCCCCCCGCGTTGGGCGTGTGGCTGTCCGCGCCGATCATCATGCCGCCGGGGAACGCGTACTGCTCGAGGATCACCTGATGGATGATTCCCGCGCCCGGCTTCCAGAAGCCCAGGCCGTAGCGAGCGGCGCAGTCCTCGAGCAGGCGATAGATCTCACCGTTTTCGCGATTGGCTCGCGCCAGGTCACCGGCCGAACCGCTCTGTGCGCGAATCAGATGATCGCAGTGGATGGTGGCGGGAACGGCCGACCGCTGCTTGCCGGTCAACGTGAACTGCAACATGGCCATCTGGGCCGTGACGTCCTGCATGGCAACCCGGTCCAGGTCGAAGAGCGCCGAGTCCTGGCCTCGCCGCAGATTCACCGCCTCCGGATCGTGGAGATGCAGGAAGAGGACCTTCTCGGCGTAGGTCAAAGGCCGGCCGAGACGCTGTCGGAAGCGAGTCCCCGTGTCTTCCAGGCGTTGATAGAGAGCGCGGACGGTGGCGGGAGAGGTTTCGTTCATGACGAGGAACCTAACCTCGGTGGATATATAAATAAAATCGATTCTTTATATGCTATCCATAGGTTATGAGCATGGAGCATCTTCGCTCGCTAGTGGAGGTTGCCCGGCGTGGCGCCATCACCGACGCCGCGCGGGCCCTGGGCCTGACGCAGCCCGCTCTTTCGCGACGGATCCAGCTACTGGAGGCCGAGTTCGGTGCGCCGCTTCTCGCCCGCAGCCAGAAGGGCGTGCGGCTCACCGACCTGGGCGAACTCGTCGAAGCGGAGGGTCGCCGTCTGCTCGAGCGCTACGACCATCTCAAGAACGAGGTCGGCGCTCAGCTACGGCTCGAAAGTGGCACGATACGGATCGGCGGTGGAGCGACCGCCGTCTCGTTCCTGCTACCGCCGCTCATCCGCGATTTCCGTCGCGAGCATGCCGATGTCGTGTTCCACGTGAAGGAAGCCGGCAGCCGCGAGATCGCGGCCGACGTCGTGGGCGAGCGGCTCGAACTCGGCATCGTCACCCTGCCAGCCGAGTCGACGGAGCTCGAGGTGATTCCCTTGCGACGCGACCCGATCGTCCTCGTGGGCGCGAAGGGGCACCCGCTTGCCAGCAAGCAGCGTGTTCGAGCCGCGGCGTTGAACGGCTTGCCGCTGATCGGCTTCGAAGGCGATGCCGCGATCCGCCGTCTCGTCGACCGCGCGCTCGAGGAGGCCGGGGTCCGGGTCGAAGTCGTCATGGAGCTGCGCTCGGTTCAATCCATCCTGCGGATGGTCGCGTTGGGGCTCGGCCTGGCATTCGTGAGCCGGCTCGGAGTGGAAGCGGCAGGCAAGGGCGTCAAGGTCATCGACGTGACGGGGCTGAAGATCAGCCGCCGGCTGGCCGTCATCCACAAGCGTGCGCGCCCACTCTCGACCGCGGCAGAAGCGTTCCTGGCGCGGGTCACGGCAGGATGAGACGGAGGTCGGCCCTTCCATGCGGCAGGTACGCGATCGGGTCCTTCTTGCTAGTTGGCCACGAATCGTTCGCTGAAGACGTTCTCGTAGGGGAGCCCGACTTCGTCGATCGTTGCGAGGGCCGCGTTCACCATCCCGGGCGGTCCACACAGATAGACCTCGGGCACGGTTCCCTTCGCGAGGTCGCTCACGAGATCCTCTCGCAGAGCATCCACGGGTGAGCCCGAGAAGCCCTGCCAGTCGGGTCCCGGCCTCCAGATGCAGACCTCGACCGAGAGATTCGGCAGGGACGCCGCGAGCTCGTCGAGCTCGGACATCGCGAAGATCTCCTCCTCGGTGTTGAGGCCAAAGTAGAGGCGGGTGTCGTGTGTTTCCTGGAACTCGCTCATCTGCCGCAGCATCGAGAGCATCGGCGCAACGCCGGTACCACCGGCGACGAAGCGCCGAGGAGCGAGGCTTCCTTCCTTGATCGTGAAGCGGCCCTTGGGCCCCCGCGATCGAAGGGTGTCCCCGGGATTGGCCTTCTCGTCGAGCCAGCTCGAGAAGAGTCCGCTGGGTTGCAGACGAATCAGGAACTCCAGTTCGCCCTCCCAATTGGGGGCGTTCGCGAGTGAGTAGGCTCGCGTGGCTTCGGTCCCCGGGATCTGCAATTCCATGAACTGGCCGGGTTCGAAGGAGGAGTTCAAGGTTCCTGCCTCGTCGGGCAGTGCTTTCAGGCTGAGCCTTCTGACGGCTCCCCCCAGAGCCTCGTTCGCGACGACTTGACAAGTGAACTCGGGAGCGGGCCCCGCGACGAGTTGGGCGTGATCGACGGGCACCTCGATGGTCAAGGGGCCCTTCGGGAATGTCTGACAGAGGAGGACTTCGTCACGCTCCCGGTCCGCCTCGCTCAGGACGCCATCGGAGAAGGATCGCAGTTCGTAGTCCCCCTGTTTGCATCGGCCTCTACAGGAGCCGCAAGTCCCCTTTCGGCACACCGCCGGAATCGTGATCTCGGCGGCGTCCGCTGCCGCGAGGATGTCGACGTCATCGGGACAAGCGAAGCGCTCCTCTTTTCCGTCCTCGGTGACCAGCGTAATGGTGTGCGTCTCGGACATCGATTCTCTCACTCGCAGCTCTCGGAAGATGGCGGGCGAATTCCAGCAGCGGAGCCGCGCATGAACGCGCGCCTCCGCTGCTTCGATTCGCTACCCGGCGAGGGCGAACGCTATGTCGTCCGCTGCTTCGGTGTTCGCCTTGATATCGAAGTTGTCCACCAGCATCTGAAGGACGGTCGGCGTGATGAACGCGGGCAGTGTGGGCCCGAGGCGGACTCCGGTGATGCCGAGTGACAACAACGTCAGTAGAACGGCCGCTGCTTTCTGCTCGAACCAGGAGATGATCAGGGAGAGCGGTAGATCGTTGACATCGCACTCGAAAGCGTCTGCGAGTGCCAGCGCGATCTGCACGGCCGAGTAGGAATCGTTGCATTGCCCGATATCGAGGAGTCTCGGGATGCCACCGATATCGCCGTGGTCCATCTTGTTGAAGCGATACTTCGCACAGCCGAGCGTCATGACAACCGTGTCTTTCGGTGTCTGCTCGACGAAGTCGGAGTAGTAGTTGCGGCCGCTGACGGCTCCGTCGCAGCCGCCGACCAGGAAGAAATGCTTGATCGCACCACTCTTGACGGCTTCGATCACCTTGTCGGCGACCCCGAGCACGGCTTCGCGACCGAAGCCGATCGTGATCTCCTGCTTCTCCGGCTCATCAGTGAAGCCCGGCATGGCCTGGGCCGCCTTGATGAGCGTCGAGAAGTCGTGGTTCTCGATGTGGCGAAGGCCAGGCCAACCCACGGGCCCGGCGGTGAAGATGCTCTTCTTGTAGGAAGGTGCGGGCTCGATGATGCAGTTCGACGTCATCAGGATGGGGCCCGGGAAGGTCGCGAACTCCTTCTGCTGATCCTGCCAAGCACCGCCGAAGTTGCCGACGAGGTGGTCGTGCTTCTTCAGTTCGGGGTAGCTATGTGCCGGCAGCATCTCCCCATGCGTATAGACGTTGATTCCGGTTCCCGCGGTCGCTTGCAGCAGGGCCGCGAGATCGGCCAGGTCATGACCGCTGACCAGAATGGCCTTGCCAGGGACGTGGCTGATTCGGGCGGCGGAGGGCTCTGGTGTACCGAACTTCCCGGTATTGCCCGCGTCGAGCATCTCCATGACTTTCAGGTTCAGTGTCCCGAGCCCGAGGGCCTTCCCGACGAGCGCGTCGACGTCTCTGGGCTCACCGGCCAGGAAATCGAGTGCGTCCTCGATTCCGGCGTAGACCTCGCCGCTCTCCTGCTCGAGCATCAGTGCGTGGTAGGCGTACGCGGCGACTCCCTTTGCCCCGTAGAGGACCAGCGCCCGCAGCCCGATCACGTCCTCGCCGACATCGTCCGCGCCAGTCAGGATCCCCGCGATCGCGGCCTGGGCCTGGAGGCTGGCCGGCTCCGTCGGAATCTCCCAGGTCGCAGGGCCCGAGAGCGTCTCGACCTCGGCTCCCTTGGCCGCGGCGGCTCGTTCGTAGCCTGACTTGACGCGATCACGAACTTCGGACGCCTGCTTCAGCAGATGGAGGAAGCGGCTCGGGTTGAAGTTGACATTCGTGAGCGTCGTGAACATGCCGTAGAGGATGAAGGCCGCGGCTTCGTCGTCGCCCGCACCGAGATCCCTGGCCCGCTTGTCGTACTGAGCGATCCCCTTCAGGGCGTGGATCAGCAGGTCCTGGAGGTCGGACGTCTCCTCGGTCTTGCCGCAGTTGCCCGGCCCCTGTGAACATCCGAGAAGTCCGTCTTTCCTGGTCGTCTGTTCACATTGATAGCAGTACATGTTCGCACTCTCCTAAGTGTGGTCCTGGTGTGTCGTGAGTCGAAAACGATTCGGCGTTCCTGATTCTTCGACGGTTCGGTGATGCCCCTCGGACGCTCGCCACCGCGGCGATGAGTCGTCTGTTTGCAGGCCGGTCGCCGGAGATATTGCAAGTCGCATACCGGCTGAACGCGCGGAAGCAGAGGCGCGCCCCGGGGAACGATCCGAATGGGAAGGCGCAGGCGACGGAGACCGTTCGTGGCGCTTCAACGGCTCGTGGCTGGGCATGCAAACCCGGTTTTGGCTTCCCGACGGACCAGCATCGAGGGACTTTTCGCCACGGAAGTGGGGGCAGGAAGTCCCATGGGAAGGGCCCGCTCGAATCCTCGACCGGGGCGACGTGGCCTGGACCCGAAGCGTTCCTGGTGCGGTTCGTTTGCTAGTCGGCGATGCCGAGCGCGTTGCGGATTTCCGAAGCCGTCGGATGGTGCTCGATGCGGGTGATCTCGAGGTCGTGGCAGAAAACGAGGGTCGCCTTCCCCTCCTCGTCGGGCAGGCGTGCCGTGGTCTGGCCGTCCCGGTCGAGCCACATCGGATAGGCGCGGTTGCGCATGCTCGGGATGGCGAACATCCGCGCCACCAACCCCGGCATCCCGCTGATATCGGATAGGTAGACCGCGTGCTTCTCGGTCAGGAAGTCCGGGCCGACCTCGGCGAGCGCGTCCTTGAGCAGATCGCCGCCGTCCATATCACGGCTGAAGAGTAGGACCTTCACATCCGTATCCAGGGAGTGCGCGTCACCATGCTGGTCCTCGAGCGTGAAGGGCTCGATGCGATCCCCCACTGCCAGGGGTTCCGCGGCTGCCGCTCCGGCCAGAAGCAGCAGGCCGACAGACAAGAGGCTGCCGACCCTCCTCGTGATTCTCTTGGACGTCATCCACGTGGCCATCATTGCTCTCCTTTCGAATCGGTCCCCGGCTCGGTGGGCAGCCAGGTCCGGGTGGGTTCCAGATCTACCGCCATCGGTTCGTTCGCGCAACGAGCGGCGGGTGCGGAGCCTCCTCCCGACTCCGCCTGGTCCTGGCTGAGCAGCTCCCCGACCGAGGGGAGGAACAGGAGTCCGATGGGAAGTCGGAACAGGACGAGACTCACGGTGTAGACGAGCGAGTAGGCGAGAATCGACGCTTCGTCGGCATAGCGCCCGTAGAGCGCGAGCATGACCACCTGGGTCGAGCCGACGCCCGCCGCCGTAACCGGAAGGGCCGCGATGCTCATCGTGATCGGAACGATCGCGATCAGCGCCTGCCATGGGACGCTGATTCCGAAGGCGGGAAGCGTGATACCCGCGAATGCGACGAAGCTGGCGTAGAAGAGCACTCGCCAACCAACGAACTCGACGAGATCCATCGGTCTTGCCTGGCGCAGCGTCGCCAACATCCGCGCTCCTCGAAGCCGCGTGCGCGCGCTGGCGGCAGGAGCGGGCTCGGCCGCTGCCCGCGGCGATTCGCGTGAGATCGTCAGCAGGAAAGCACCCACGCCTAGCAACACGAAAAGTGCCATCGGGAGCCCGAAACGCAGGGACTCGCCAAGCGGCCCCTCGATGAACCAGGCGCCCACCGAGCCCAGGCTCGCGATCGTCAGGAGATCGACGCCGTACCACGCCAGGAAGGTCCCTCCGAGGGCAAGCAGCGAAATCCCGGTGCGTCGCGAGATCGCCAACCCGAGGGCGGCCTGGGCGGCGTCGTAGGAGAGGGCCATGAAGACGTAGCTGGCGGCGCGGAGCGGCAGCAGCTCGCGCGCCCGAAACGGCTGGTGGAAGCGACTGATCAGGCGCGAGAGCGCCAGCACGTCGATCACCAGCCAGAGGGCGGCGAAGGCTCCTGCGGCGAGGGCGAAGCGCGGCCAATCGGCCCGACGCGCCGCTTCCACGGCCGCCCCGACGTCTACTCGCCAGACGACGACGCCTAGCAAGACCAGGGCGATGGCCCAGGGCAGCAGCAGCCACGCGCGCTTCCGAGGCTGGCTCACGAAGTGAGGAACCCGACACCGTAGACATCGAGGGTGACACCGGTAACCGCCTCCGCATCCGGCGAAGCCAGATAGACCGCAGCGCGTGCCACGTCCGCGGGCAGCAGCGGCACCGTGGGAGCGCCCGGACGTGTCGCCGGCTCTGCACCCCAGGCCACGGTCTTGTCTACTTCCGCCGGGCAGATCGCGGTAACGGCGACGCCATCCTGCCAGAGCTCCTTGGCGAGTGCCTTGGTGAAACCGATCACGGCCGCCTTCGATGCGCACTGGGGCACGAGGTTTGCGAAGCCGAACTGGCCGTCGATCGATGCCAGATTGATGATGCGACCCCGCCGCCGCTCCTTCATCCCGGGCAGTACCGCTCGCGTACAGTGGAAGATACCCGTCACGTTCGTGTCCAGCGTAAGCGCCCATTCCTCCTCGGTGAATTCCAGGAACGGTTTCTGGATCCAGACACCCGCGTTGTTCACCAACACATCGACGCGACCGAAGCGATCGATCGAATGCGCGTGGGCCTTGGCCGTCGCGGTTCCATCTCGCACATCGGCGACGAAGGCCTCTGCCTGCACCCCACGTTCGCGGGCGTCGAAAGCGACGTCGTCCACCTCGTCGATCGTCCTGGCAGTCAGGAACAGATCTGCGCCCTCGTCCGCGTAGGCGAGCGCGATGGCTCGGCCGAGACCGCGACCCGCGCCCGTCACCCAGGCCACCGTTCCCGTCAGTCTTCCGTTCAAATCTTCGGTCCCACGTCGAAGTGCACCCATTCGTCGCCGAGACGAGACTGCCCGTCCAGCCACAACCCTGCGCGCTCACACAAGACCGCGAGCTCGACTGCGGAACGCACGGCACCTCCGGTCAAGAGCAACATGTCGAGATCGAGCAACGCGCCGACACGTGCCCTGCGGCGCAGTTCGAGAAGATCCACGCGGCCCCCGGGACGAAGCACTTCGCGTACCCGCTCGAGTAGCGCCACGGCGGCCTCGTCATCGAGTCCCATCAGGACGCGCGCGAGAAGCACCCGGTCGAATCCGTCGCCGGACGGGTCGAGCGGCGCGGCGCTGAAGTCCGCCGCGATGACGTGGACACGATCTTCCATGCCCGCATCCCGGACCGCCGCCTCCGCGCGTTGCGCGACGGGCGGGAGATCCATCAACGTGACCTGGAGGTCCGGGTGCGCTCTTGCCACCGCGAGGGCGAACGCACCAGCGCCACCACCCAGATCCAGCAGGCGCGCACCCTGCGCTAGCTCGACGCGCTCGGCCCAGCGCCGAATCTCGTCCCGGCTCGTCTCGGTCATCGCCTCGGCGAGGTTCGGAAAGAACCGGACGAGCACGGCTGGATCGCTGAAGAAGGGGTCCCTGCTCCGATCGGTGAGCGGTTTTCCGCTCCGAAGGCTCTCTTCGAGTCGTGCGAAGAGTCCCCAGTGCCACAGATCGTGAAGGACGACGTGTCGGCGGCTCTCGGGTGCATCTTCGGCGAGCGTCTCACCCAGCACCGGTGTTGCCGCGTACCCGGATCCGGTCGCCTCGACGAGTTCCAGGGAAACCAACGCCTCGAGCAGCGCCCGCGCGCCACGCGGGGAAAGTCCGCAGGTCTCGGCCACGGCCTCCGCTGTGAGCGGCGCCGCGACCAGGGCATCCACGACACCCGTCTCGACCGCGGCCATCACGGCGCGAGCCGCGCGGAACGAGAACGTGAGGGATCGCAGCTCTGCGCCATTCACGCTTCGGCCCCGCCAGCTTCCGATGCCAAGCCGCCGGGCCGACTCCGTGCCAGACGAAATCCGACGACGCCACCGAAGCCCGGACCGTGGCGGCGGTCACAACGTGCCAGGTCCGCATCGAGCGCATAACAACCGCCCCTGCTGACCGGGTAGGTGCCCTCCTCGGGATCCTCGAGCGCCGCGCCCGGGTAGAGGCGATAGAGCGTCCCAGTGAGTTCCTCGACATTGCCGGCCATGTCGAAGGCTCCGGCGCTGCTCCGTCCCGCCGGGAACAGGCCCACGGGCGTCGTCTCGCCGATTCCCGCCTCCCGCGTGTTCGCGGCGCGCGGATCGAAGGCGTCTCCCCACGGATAGGCCGCGTCGCGTGAGCCACGCGCTGCGCGCTCCCATTCCGGTTCGGTGGGTAGCCGGTAGCGGAGCCCGACCTCGCCGGACAACCACGCACAGAAGGCCAGGGCAGCGTCGAAACCGACGCCGTGAACGGGATGGTTCTCGCGCCCCCGCGGCGGCCGGGCGCTGGACCAGCCGGTCGGCAGCGGCTCGAAGCCCGTAGCCGCAACGAATTCGGCCCATTCGAGCTGGGTCACGGGAAAACGGCCGATCTCGAAATCGTCGAGTTGGACGTTGTGTCGTGGGCAGGCCTTCAGCAACCACTCTCGCGGGAGATCGAACTCGCGACCCACCCGGTCTGCATCGTTGGGGTCCATTCCCATTTGGAAGGGACCCGCCGCGACAGGGACCATCCGGGGCCGCAGTGGGTCGATCCGGGGATCCCCGAGCAGCGCCAGCGCGCGCGCAGCACCGAGGCGCTCGAGGAAGGGACGCTTCCCCTCTTCGACCCTGTGCACCAACTCGGTCGTCAAGCTGGCGGTTTCAGCATCCTCGACGGCGGCAAGTGCCGTGGCCAGTTCCGCCACGCTTCCGAGGAGCAGAAGTTCGAGATCCGTTCCGATCACTGGCCCGAACCCGCGAGCGCATAGCTGTTCTTCAGCACGCCGCTCGCCGTCTCGACGATGCCTAGGTCACCTTCCGCCGACCAGCTCGCGACCACGAGTTCCTGACCGGCCGAGCGCCACGCGAGCGATGAGATCGGCGTCGGGCCGAAGGGCTTGCTCGACTTCACTTCTCCCGTGGCCGGCGACCAGAATTGGAGATGTCCGTCGTAGTGGCCAGCCGCGACCGTCATCCCGTCGGGAGAGACCGCGACGCAACGCGCGGAGGCGGCGACCGTCATGCTGGAGGCGAGCGCCCGGCCCTGCACCAGGTCGAGCCACAGGACACCGTGGCTCCGACTCGCAACTGCGGCGTGGCGCGCGTCGGCGGAAACGGAGACCGCGTTCAGGATGGTGTCGGCGACCGGGATGGCGCGCTCGCCCTCGATCGGGTCGTGGATGCGCACCGAACCGTCCCGACCGCACGCCAGGAACCCCGCTCCGTACGCGACGACGGACTTGATCGAACCACGGTGCCATGCAGGGATCCCAAGAAGCTCGCCTCGCATCGGATCCCACACCGAAAGCGCGCCCGTGAATCCGCCGAGACCGAGGCGGGTGCCGTCACTTGCGAAGGCCACCGAATTGACCGGTTCGCTGTGCCCGGAGATCACACGGCAGGGGGACGGTGTGTCCAATGCATAGATGAGGACGCGGTCGTCCCAGCCGCCGAACGCCGCGTGCCGGCCATCGGGCGTGAACGCAGTGCACAGCAGAGCGCCGCGGGTATCGAAACGCTCGCGCAGGATCCGGCCGCGATCGAGATCGAGGAGGCGGGCGCCCCCGTCATCACTCGCGAGTGCGACTGTGTTGCCATCGGGCGAGAGCGCCATGCCGTTGATGCCCGGTGCGCCAAGCCGGTCCGAAGTGCAGGCCGCGTGCTCGCCGATCCTCCAACGCACGGGTGTGCCGCCGAACGATCCCGTGGCGAGCGTATTGGCGCCACGCCAACAGAGCGTCCGGTTCCACATCCTGGGGTCGTGCACGCTGGCCACCTCGCGCCAATCTCCGCTTGCGAACACCCGCAGGCGCTTGTCGTACGCGGAGGTTGCGAGGAATCCGCCCGCAGGGGAGAACGCGACAGCCTTCACAGCGCAGCCGTGATCCGGGAGGCGAGCCACCTGAGCGCCCGATGCCACGTCCCAGACATGAACCACCCCCTCGAGCCCCGCCGATGCGACGAGCCTGCCATCAGGACTCCAGTCGACGGAGTCGACCCAGTCCTCGTGGCCGCAGAGGGTTGCGAGCAGCGTGCCCGCCGAGTCCCAGAGCCGGACGGTCCGATCGTCAGAAGCCGTCGCCAGCATCTCGCCCCCCGGCTGCCAGGCAACGCTATTCACGTCGCTCTCGTGTCCCCGGAGTTCCGCGAGGAAGACACCGTCCGAGGAACGATGGATGCGTGCCGTGCCGTCGAACGAGGCCGTAGCAACGCGGTCGCCATCCGGGCTCCAGCAAACACTATTCACGTCGTCTCGATGCCCGGAGATCACCACGAGAGGATCGCCCCCTTCGACCTGCCACAAGCGGGTCGTCCGGTCGCTCGAGGCAGAGGCGATCCGGCTGCCGTCCGGCGAGAACCGCACCGCGTTGATGAGGGCACCATGGCCCTCCAGGCGATCGATCGAGCGATCCAACGTACGCCACAGCCGCAATGCTGCGTCGTAGCCACCACTGACCATCCGACCATCGGCGCTCATGTCGACGCAACTCACCGGACCCGCGTGCCGCCCGACCCCACTTCCTGCCACCATGCCACTCATTGCCCTGATCCTCCCGTCGTCGCGCCCGCCACAGCTGGCTCGCGAGTGAATATCTTGCGCTTCCCTCCGGGTCCTCCGTCGAGCGTGTCGCACACCTCGAGATCCACGTGGACGCCGGGCTGGAGCAGGCGCTGCAAGCGAGCCACCCCCTCTCGAGCGCACGCCTCGAAGGGCTCGCGGTCCCGACCCGGCACTACGCGCACGACAACGTGGTCGGGCGCGGTCTGGACGATTTGATAGTCGCGAAACACCTGGAGGCCCGGGTGCTCGAAGCACGGTGACTTCACTGCCACCGTGATCTTCGCGGGATGGATCGCGCGACCATCGGGATGGACGAAGACATCGTCGTCTCGTCCTTCGATGCGCTCGAGGATCGGCAGCTTTCGCCCACAGGGACAATTCCGATCCGGGCTGCGAACCGCCAGGTCGCCCAGGCGATAACGGATGAACGGCTGGGCGAAGCCGTTGAGCCCTGTGACGACCACCTGCCCCGGCGTTCCGTCGGGCACGGGCTGACCTTCGTCGTCGAGCAGCTCGAGCACGACGTTGTCCGGAAACTCGTGCATGCGGCCGTGCTCGCACTCATTCGCGATCGCCCATACTTCGTTGCAGTAGTAGTTGGTCCGAACCGGGCAACCGAAGCGCTCGCTGAAGTACGCGCGCTCGTCGGCCGACAGCGGCTCCGAGTGGAGGCACAGGGTTCCGACCCCGAGTGCGCGCAGATCGCGTCCCTCGCTAGCACCTTCCAGCAGATCGAGTACGTCGCTAGGCGTCGCGGCCAGCACGGCGGGCCGGATCCGGCCGATCTCGTCGAGGGCGTCGTCGGGTTCCCGCTTCGCGTCGACCCAGACATTCGGATAGATCCCCAGGTTGTTCTCGAACGGAAGCTGGTATGGGAACAGGTAGGCCGCCGTGCGCCAGAAGCGGAAGCCATGCCAGCCATACATCCGCTGGGTGTAGATATTGCGAGCGTCGTCGCATCGAAGCGTGAGCGCGATCTCCATGCAGCGACCGGAGGAACCCGACGTCTGCTGGACCCGGCAGCGCTCGAGCCGTGTCCCGTGCCGAAGCGCGCCGTCCGGGAAGCGATCCCGCACGTCGTCCTTCTCGATGATCGGAAAGCGGCCCAGATCCGCGAGCGTTCGCAGCTCGTGTGCGGCCACGCCGGCCTCAGCCCAACGCTCGCGATAGAGATCCACGTCACGCTCGGCCCAGGCCAGCAGCTTCTTCAGACGCCGCAGCTGATACGCGCGCAGGGCTTCCTCGCCGCTGCGCGCGCGAACGAGTGCGGCCCACAGCGTCAGAAGCTTGCGCACGCTGGAAACGCCGATGGCGAGTGGGCCGACCTGGCGACGCGCGGGCTCGGCCTCCCGGAGCGGTGCCCGGTTCGAATAGCCTGTGCGGATGCGTGCGGGGTTCGATGTGGAAGCGGCGTTCATGTGCACTCCTCGATGAGGGGAAGGTCGTGGGGAAGGACGGTCCGACTGGTTCCATCCCGAAGATTCCAGCGGCGGCAGGTCCCGTCCCGAGAGCCGGAAAGCGCGTTGTCCGCGTCGAGTACGGTGACAGCACTGACCTGACGCGTGTGTCCCTGGAGCACGCGCTCGCAGCGGTTCTCGCCCCACACGCGCACGTCGTGATCGAATGACGATGACAACAGTCGACGTCCGTCCGGTGTGAAGGCAACAGACCAGACGGTGAGCCGATGCCCTTGCAGCAAGCTGAAGGGCTCCCCGGCCGCGGACCAGAGACGCACGTCCGCGTCGCGAGATCCCGAAGCCAGCACGCGACCGTCCGGCGACCAGGCCAGGCTCAGCACCATGTCGGAGTGGCCCTTCAGGTACCGGAAGGATTCGCCAACGCGAAGGCCGATCCTGCCGTCGCGGAAGGCGGCCGCGAAGCCAGCGCCGTCCGGGCGCCAGGCGACCGCATAGGTGGGCTCCTTGCTGTCCAGGGACAGCGTGCGCAGGGCGCCGGTTTCGGCGCTGCGAATCTGGACCGCACCATCGGCCAGCCCGATCAGGAGGAGTGAGCCACACGGCGACCAGTCGACCGAGTAGGCCCCCGTCGGTAGCGCCACCCGCAGCTGCGGCTTGCCGGTCGGGTCGAACACCACCACGCTGGCATCGAGCGAAGCGCAAGCGAGCCGGCTCCCGTCCGGAGACCAGGCAGCGTCCTTGATCGCCTGCCCTTGCACGTCGCGCACACGCCACACGACGCGGTCGAGGGAGCGATCGAGCACGTGAACACTCCGGTCGTCCCGGACGACCGCGACGCGTCCGTCCGGCGCGGTACGCAGCGTCGATACCGCGCGATTGCGACCCTCGAGTGTGCGGCGGAGCGCGCCCGACGCCGCATCGAAGATCCGTCCCTTGGCGTCGATCGAAGCCGTCGCGAGCGCTTCCCCGTTCGGCGACCAGGAGACCCACTCCACTTCGTCGGTGTGGCCCGTGATCTCGGAGCGCAGTTGCCCGTTTGCAGCATCGAAGATGCGCACACGGCGATCGTGCGAGCACGATGCCACGAGCCGCCCGTCCGGGGAGACCCGGGCGGCGTCGATGTCGTCGTGATGGGCCAGCTTCGACCAGCGCTCGTGGCCGCTGGTCAGATCCCAGCAGCGCACCGTGCGATCGTGGGAGCACGTGACCAGAGACTCACCGTCGGGAGTAAAGTCCACGGTGTTCGCCATGTGCTCGTGCCCGCGTAGCACCTGGAGCACGGCACCACTGGCAAGGTCGAAGACGCGCACCGTCCGGTCGTCGCTCGATGATGCGAGTCGCCGACCGCAGGGCGAGAACACCAGATCCTTGACCAGGTCCTCATGGCCGACGAGTGCCCCGACCTCTTCTGCTGTCTTGCCATCGAACAATCGGACGAGACTGTCTCGACCGCCGGTGGCGAACAGTTCCCCTCGCGGCGACCACCCGGTCGCCCAGATCGCGCCGCAGCCGGGCTCCAGGGACACGAGGCGCTCACCGCTCTCGGAATCCCAGAGGGAGGCGCGCCCATCGTTGCCACCAGAGAGGATCCGCGAGCCATCGGGCGACCACGTCGCGGACCAGACGCCATCGTCGTGGCCGCGGAGCACGAGCTGCTCCGACCCGTCACTGGCGTTCCAGACGCGGACGGATCCGTCCTCCGATGCAGTCGCGAGCCGGGTCGCATCCGGCGACCAGGTGATCATCCAAGTCGGGGCCGTGTGGCCAGAGATCGTCATACGGGCTCCTCTCGAAGTACGGCTTTCGCGGACCGCTCCGCCATCCCAAACCGGGCGATCAGCGCCGGGAGCAGGGCAAGGTCCGCGAGCAGCGCCAGCGAGACGGTGAGGGCCGTCAGCGCGCCGAAGTGCGCGGTCGGCTGAAAGTCCGAGAACGCCAGGCTGATGAAACCCAGCGAGAGAACGAAGGAAGTGAATACGACAGCGCGGCCCGTGCGACGCACGGAACGCTCCATCGCCTCGCCATCGCCCAGGCCCTCGGCACGAGCGGCCCGGAATGCGTGAATCATGTGGATCGTGTCATCGACGACGATGCCCAGGTTCACGCTGGCCACCATCACTGTGACCACGTCGAGAGGAATCCCGGAAGCGCCCATCACGCCGAGGGTCAGCACGATCGGCGCGACGTTGGGCACCATGGCGAGCGCCGCCCAGGAGACCGAACGGAACAGGCCGACGAAAACCAGGAAGACTGCGATCAGCGCCAGCGAGAACGAGAAGATCTGGCTCTCGAGCAGGTACTCCTCCATGCCCGCGAAGACGGGGACCAGTCCGGTGACCTCCACGTCGAGATCGGGGTGGGCGGCGACGCGGTCGTCAGCGAATGCTTCGATTCGTGCCAGCAGCGCGGCGTTCTGTTCCGAGTCGAGTGCGACACTGCGAGACGAGATGCGCGCGGTGCTCCATTCGTCGCGCACCCAATAGGGAAGATCGCGAGAGGAAACCGCCCCGAGCACGAAGGCGGCCCGCTCGATTTCGTTCTCCGACCAGGCTGAGCCGGCGGAACGGTCCGGTTCGATCGCACGACGCGCGACATCGAGCCAGTCGGCAATGGACACGCCTCGGATCGTCTCGGGCTGAGCGGCGAGGAAGTCCTGGAGCTCAGCCAGCACCTGCAGCGCTTCGGGGGTCCGTATTCCGTTCGGCTGGGCGCTGCTGACGATCAACTCGAGGGGCGTGACGCCGGCCAGGCCGGACTCGATGACGTCGTAGGCGCGGTTGAGGGCGTGGTCGTCCGGAAAGAACTCGCCGTCGTGCGTGGAAACACGCAGCTGGGGCACGAACACCAGCGCGACGGCCACGACGAGCGCTGCACTCCCGAGCACCAGCGGGGCGCGACGGCGGGCTGCCCCTGCGACCGCGATCAGTGCCCGATCGAGACGATCCCCGGCCACCCGATTTCGGGGTGCCAGCGGAACCAGGTGCAGCCACGCGGGCAGTGCGACCCCGCCCAGAAGGAAGGCGGCGAGAACGCCAAGTGCGGCGAACACACCAAAGGTCTGGACGCTCGGGATCGGCGAGACCGAAAGCGAGGCGAAGCCGACGGCCGTCGTCAGCGCCGTGAGCGAGGCCGGCACCAACACGGCATCGAGTGTGGCGTCGACCGCATCCTTCTTGCCGAGACCTGCGGCCCGCTTGCGCTGATAGCGCGCCAGTACGTGCACCGACACCGACACGGCAAGCACCATGAGCAAGGGGGGGAGCAGCGAGGTCGTCGTGGTAAACGGAACGTCGGCCAACGTCATGGCCCCGCGTACCCAGGCGAGGGTGCCACCGACGCAGACCATCGCCAGGGCCACGGCGCCGAACTGGCGCAGCGCGAACGCCAACAGGACGGCCACGATCGCCACGGCCAGCGGTGTGAAGCGCGCATTGTCGCGGGTATTCAGCCGCTCGAGTTCGCGGTTGAAGACCGGAGAGCCGGCCAGGTGCGCGTCCAACTCCGAAAACTCCGGACGTTCGAGCACGGCTTCGACGCCGGCGAGAACCGAACCCTGAATCGCCCTCGCCTCGCCGCCTAACGAATTCGTATCGGGCTTGATCGTCAGCGCCGTCGTCGTTCCAGCCGCATCGAGCAGACCGTCTTTCGTCAGCGGCAGCGCATGGACCCGGGCCAGCAGTTCCGCGGGTTCGGGCGCTTCATTCAGATCGTCCGGCACCAGCGGGCTCGCGAACGGTCCAAAGGGGCCGAAGTCCACGTCGTACGCCGTATCCAGACTGGCCACGTCCTCGACGTCGTCTATTGCGGCGAAGGCATCGGTGAGCTCGCGAATCGTCGCGAGACCTGCGGGCTCCAGCAGAGCTGGACCCTCGATCGCGACGATGATCAGCTCGTCGCTGCCGAAGCGCTGCAGGTAGTCTCGATAGGTCGCGAGTTCCGGGCTCCCCTCGATGGTGAGCAGCTCGGGGTTCGCGTCCCAACGTGTGAACGGTGCGGCGGCACCGAGCAGAACGGTGATCGAAGCGAGCACAGCGAGCCATCGACGCGGTCGCGCCGCGATCCGCTCGCGGATGCCGAGGGCGAAACTCACCAGCCGCTTCTCGCGGCTGTGCGGAACAGCGCGTTCGCGTTGTCTTCGATGCGGTCGCCGGTCTCGCGCAGCTGGAACACACGCAGGACACCCGCGGCCGGACGCATCACGACGTCTGCCACGAGCGTGGCGCCCAGGGTCTGGAGGACCACGTTGGGCCGCAGCGGTTTGGTGTGCACCAGACCTTCGCCGACGAAGTCGAGCGGATCGAGCGGGATCGGCGGCTCCAGCGCATCGACATCATCGTCGGAGAGCAGCGGGTTCAGACTAGCGACTTCGCTCGTTGCCCAGCGCTCCTTTTCCTGCCCGTGACCTCCGAGCACCGATTCGGCACCGGCGACGTGCCAGAGATAGGCCGTCTTGGCGAGATTCTTGGAGAGGATTCCCTTCGTCACGTGCTGGGTGATCGGGTTGTCGTCCACCAGGCCGATGCCGTCCGCCACCACGAGTGTCAGCTGGGACGCGGTCAGCGAGAAGGCGCCAAACACCGCGGTGTTGGCGTCGAAGAACGCGTCGACGAACGTCAGCAGCCCGTCCCTGACGTTGCGTACCACACGCACGGGCGCCGACGGTGCCGTCGATTCCTGGACCTCCCAGTCGAGTCCCTCTGCGTTTACCGAAATCGGCTGGCCCAGGATCACTGCCAGGCCGATTGCCATCACTGCGAACCGAATGCTTGCGTTCATCGTCTTCGTCCTCCTCGTGCACGTCGCCGACTCGACCAGAGCCCGCGGCGGCGGAATGCTTCTACCTGCCGCTTCTCCCAGGCTCGGTATGCGCTGTACTGTGCGGCGTCGAGCACCTCGCTCACCCGCACCGTGGATCGCTCCTGGCCCGCCAGGACGAGTCTCTTGACCCGTTCTTCCTTCACGTCATCGCCGATGCCGTCGCGCGTCACGATGTCGACCGCCGAGCCGTACACCTTCAGGGCGACCTCGTAGTAGATGTCCTCGAGGAGTTCCGGCTGGGGGCTGCGCAGTTCCACGCCCTCCACCCGTTCGACGGCGACGACGGTCTGCCGCGCGATGTCGTGCGCAAGCCGCTCGACTTCGCCTTCCTCGAGCCGGATGCCATTCACTTCCCAGACGCGGCGTCCCTCCGCGGACGCAGCCGTCCCGACGTGGGTCAGCACCAACACGATCCCGACCAGGAAGGCCCGTTGACGACGTGTCACCAGCCCGCCTCCCGGATCACGCGCCCTGCGCCCCATGCGTCGCGGCTGTAACCACAGGCACGGTCCGGCCTCGCCGCGAGCAGTTCCTGGACGTGCCGATGGTCCGTCCGTTCGGTCTCTGTTCGAACCGGCAGTTCGAGCGCCTCGACGAGCACTTCGTGACCCTGCTCCAGGTCCTTCTTGTCATGCTGCTCGACACCGCGGCACAGCAGCGCCACGCCGGCTTCCTTTGCGTACTCGAGCCGCACCGGCTGGAGCCGCAGGGCGTCGAGCGCGAGTTCGACGCTTCGGTCGAGATCGCGCTCGACGCCAAGGACCATGCCGACGAGTCCTCCCGCCGGGAGCATCCGGTACAACTGGGCGGCCCCGTTCATGGCATCGCCCCTGGCCGTGAAGCCGAAGTACGAGTAGACGGGTGCCAGATCGAGGGCTCGCTCGAAGGACTCGGACACGAAGCCCGGCCCGCGCGCGCCGAGCAGGGCATCGAGAGCGACGCGGGCGGTGGCCTTCGTGGTCACGATCCTTCCCCGGGCGATGGCACGCCATAGCCAGCCCTCGCCGTGGTTGGGAGCGAGGGTCACGGCCTCGTCGGCATAACGTTCGGCCTGAGCGAACGCTGCCAGGCGCTCGGAGGTATCGGTCTCAGCCAGGGACTCGCCCCTGAGGAACGCAACCCGAGCCCGCATCCATCGCACCTGGTCGGACTGCGGCGAGAGTGCCTGCGCCCGAGCGAGCCGGCCGGCCGCCTCCGCGAACGCCTCGTCATACAGCAGCTCGGTGGCCTCGTGTTCGAGCTGGTAGACGGCTCGCGCGTTCTCTGGCGTGAGTTCCCCGGACTTCGCCAAGCGATCCGTGGTGCTCAGCTCACCGCGGACCTCGCACGGAAGCGGGATTCCCGGCAGGTACTGGCGACGCGCCAGCTCGAAGTCGCCCTTCGGATCGGGAAGCAGGCGTGCGAGGAAGGTCCCCGCAGTTGGCGCAAGCTCGATCTCCACGCGGATGCCACCGTCTCCGAGACGAAAACGTTCGCTGGCACCGAGTTCGTCGGCGCCGGTGCGCTCGTAGTAGACGGGCCAGCCGACCGCCCAGTTGCGGGCATCGAGGTCGACCCAGCCGCCCGGCTCCTTGACGAACGCATGTGCACCATCCTCGAACACGCTCCCGCAACTCGGAACCGAGGTCGGATCCGCGTGACGGGTGAGCATCACCGTCTCCGCGGAGGCCGGCGCCACCAGGAGTACGACGAGCAAGAGACTCCGAATCGTCATTTGGCTTCTCCCTGTCCAGCGGCAGCAGTGGGTGCGTCGAGCTGCTCGAGCAGGTGGATCAACACCTGCTCGGCCAGCTCTGGATGATGGGCACCGATCCTTGCGATGCGGGCCGCCGGGTCCGCGATCGCGGGCGTCTCCGGCATGCGATCGAGACTGGCCTCGACGCGCAGGACCAGATCGTTTCGCCGTGCGATGTCGACGCCCAGCAGCGACGCGTACTCGGTGGGATGGCACGTCAGGCAGGCGCGTTGGTTCGAGAGCAACGAGGCTCGCACCGCCGGGGAATGGCAGTCGGCGCATGCCGTCTCGGCCGCGTGCGGATCCGGTGCGGAAACGAAATCGGGCTCGAAGCGACCGGCGAGGAGGTCCGCTTCTGCGCTGTGGCATTCGACGCACGTGACGCCCGGAGCGCTGAACCCGGCGTCCTCGTGACACGCTGCACAGGGGAGTGGCGCGTGGGTCGCATCGAGGGCGAACTCGGTGTGGGTCGAGTGGACGAACGGTGCTTCCGGCCCGGCCCAGTCGTTGGTGTCGTGACAGCTCGTGCAATCACTCCCGAGCCGAGCGCGATGCGGGTCCTCGTGGCAGCTCCGGCACGCCGTCTGGGCTCCACTTCCGGGCGCGACCTCGCTGGTGCGCTCGAGCTCACGCAGCTCCTGCGTGTGACAGCTCGCGCAGGCCAAGCCCTGATGGCGCCCGGTCAGCGTGAACGCCGTATCGCGGTCGTGGTCGAAGCCAGCCGGAACCAGCCCGCTCGACGCGAAACGGACCTCGCCGTGACAGTCTGCGCAATCGCCGCCCGGCGGGAACGGGTCAGCATGGGGATCCGCGTGACAATCCGCACATCGTGCATGAGGGAACCCAAGCGTCTGGAAGCGCAAGGCTCCGTTTTCGCCCGGCTGCTGGTGACAGTCGATACACGCAACCGCCACGTGGGCACCCCGCAACGGCCACTCCGCCAGTTCGTGATTGAATGCCTCGCGGTCGAGACCCAGCAGATCCGCATCGGCACCGCGGTGGTCCACGTGGCAGCTGGCGCAGCGTTCATCGAAGCGACCGTGCCAGCCGGTCCGCGCGGCCATCCGCTCGCCAATGCTCTCGTGACACTCGAGACACCGCGCGTCCGGCGTCGCTTCGAGGGCCGCGTGGCAGCTCGCGCACTTCGACACGCCCTCGAGTTCGTTATGCGCTGTCGCAAGCGCGCCTGGAGAGACGATTTCGCCAGCGCTCCAGTCAGCGCGACGAAGCCAGCTGGGCGGACCCGAGCGATCGGATTCGTCGTCCGTCGCTCGGGTCCCGGCTGGAATGCCGACCGCTGCGAGCACGACCAGGATCATGAGTGCCACCTGAAGATCATCCGTGTTCCGTTTCCGCATCGCGGGCTCCCGCTCGATGCGCCCGCAGTTGGAGGGGTACCGGCGCATCCGATCCTTCGAGCCCGGCAATCCAGGCCGGGTGGTGATGCTCCGCCCAGCTCCGGTCGACGGTTCCGACGAACATGGCCCGCAACGCGTGCCGGGTGCCGGGATTCAAAGCCGCCAGATAGAAGTGTCCGCAGAAAGCGGGGACCCAGACCGCAAACAACGTCAGATGGAGCCCCCAGGCTGCAAGTGCCGCGGGGACGAACCAAAGCCATGTGCCGCTCACCAGCAGGCCGCCGCCGACCAACACCGTGAGGATCGCGTTCAACTTCTGCCCTCCGTTCAGTTTCCCGGCCGGCGGCAGCTCGGCCCGACCGAGAGCGGCCAGCGGCTGGAGGAGCAGCCAACGCAGATCGCTCCTGCTGAAGTGCCAGGGTGCGAGCAGATCATCCAGTGTCTCGCGCGTCTGTCCGGAAAGAAGCACGATCGGAGGCAGCACCACCCAGGCCACAGCGATCTGCCCGTGCAGGAAGACGATGGCGTCCACGCTTCTCTCGGACAGGCCCAACATTTCCCGCAGAGCCAAGGCAGCACCGGTCGCCGCGAGGCCCAGGAAGGGAAGCACGAAACACCAGTGGACCCAGCGGGTCGTCTTGCCGAATCGCTCGACCCTGCGGACCACGGGCGAGGGGACCCCCTCAGCGGACGTCGGCTCGGAATCCAGCAAGCGCGGCAGCTTCGCTTTGCGAGGTGTCAAAGGCATCACTGGCCTTGCCTCCCTGAACGGATTGGCCCGTCCGGGTCGGCTGGCACTTCTACGCGGAGCAGGTCTGCGAAGCCTTCGTCTCCATGGTCGAAGCGGCGCAGACTCAGCGTCACGGGCTGGCCAGCGGCGGACCCGGGCAAGGTCAGGTGACGCGTTCTCGATCGACCCGGGGCGATCGGGTCCAGTGGCTGGCGGGCCAGGGGCTCGGCAATCGACCCTCCGGGCCAGTCGAGCGCGATCTCGATCTGGCGCCGCCCGAACCGCCCGGTGGGCAATGCGTGCGGCAGGTCGTTCTCGACGACGATGTCGAGTTCGATCCCGTTGCGGACGGCCTCGAGATACAGATGTTCCGAAGCGTCCTCGGGTACCGCGAAACGGTGGCGTCGAAGCCGCTCCTCGCGCTCGAGTGCCACGAATACCCCCGAGTACGGAACCTCATCGTTCACCGACTCGACCTTTCGATGCACGGACGGCATGTGGCACGTCTGACATGTCTCGGCATCCGTGTCGCCCGTGGTCGCCATGCTCCACTCTTCGTAGGCCGCTCGGTGGCAACCCCCGCAGAGAACGCTCGATCGATAGTCGGCGTCGGCGATCGTCACTGGGTGGATCTCGACGGGCGACGAACGCGCGACCGGGCCCCGCATCGTCAGTGGAGCAACGCCCGGCCCGGTTGCCAGATGGCAGGTCGCGCAGGTGACGCCCTCTTCCCGGTGCACGGCTCGGAGACTCGGCGAAACATCAGAGACCAGTGGCCCGGGCGCGTGGCAGCCGACACAAGGTGCGGCCGTCCCAGCATGGGTGGCGCGTTGAAAACTCTCCGACCGGAAAGCGTTGGCATGCGGCGAGTCCTGCCACTCCAGGAAGATCTCCTGATGGCAGCGCTCACAATCGGCAGCGCTCGGGAAATCATCAGCGCCTTCGGTAAAGAAAATCTCAGAAGCGAACGGGAAGGAAACACGACAGGCGCTCAGTCCGGCGACGAAGGTCAGCACCGTAAGCAGCGCCGCAGCGCGAATATCCACGAGCCAGCGAGTCTCTTCCGAAGCCCATTGGTTGTCCGGCATCATGATCCAGAGGATCGGGAGTACCGGTGACGCCGATATGAACCGTACATGACGGCCAGATGAAGGCGCTCCGTGGCGGGGCGCGCTGGTCCTCGTCACCCCCGACGACTGTGATCGGGCCTACACGAGCAGCGCCTCGATCCGAGGTCGTTCCCCCTCGAACTCATCCGGGGCCGGCTTCGAGGCCTGGACGGCAGCTATTCCGCGCCCGGCTCCCTGCGCTCGTCCGGAATCGAGATGTCCTTCCACTCCGGCATCACCATCGGATGGAAGAAGTTGGCCCAGTTGTCCTGGAACTCCTTCTCGCACAGATGCGGTTCCTTGCCGCCGACCCGTTCGCGGAGCATCGAGATGCAGCGTCCGACGATCCAGCCCAGGTTGGCGAGCGCGGGCCCGAGCGGCCCGTAGAACTTCCGGAAGTAGCGCGTGCGTGAATCGTACTGGTAGCGCGGCGGGCGTTTGCGCGCGGCCGTGAGTTCCTTGACGGGATTGCTCTGGCCGCGCAGGTGGACCACATGGGCGGCGGGCCAGTTCACGACTTCCCAGTTCCGGTTTCGTGCGCGGCGACAGTAGTCGACGTCGTCGAAGTAGAGGTAGAAGCCCTCGTCGAGCAGGCCGACATCCTCGACCACCTCCCAGCGCAGCAGTGCGCAGGCGAAGCTCAGCCACTCCGGACGTGTCGGCTCATCCGTCAACGGGATCGGCACGTCGAAACGCCGGAGAATCCGCGTCACCGGACCGGTCGCCGCTGCCTTGATCACTTCACTCACGGGCGAGCGGTAGCGGAAGCACGAGATCTGTGGCTCACCGTCGCCCCACTCCAGCCGCGGCCCGATGATGCCCGCTTCCGGATGGCGTTCTGCAGCCCCAACCAGTTCGGCGACCGCACCGGCCCTCACGATCGTGTCCGTGTTCAGGAGCAGTACGAAGCGCGGGGGACACTCGGCCTTCTTGATCGCTTCGAGCACCACGTTGTTGCCGCCGGCGAAGCCGCGGTTCACGGCGATGGGCAGCAGCGAGACCCAGTGCTGCCAACCTTCCGCCACGATCGTTTCTGCGAGGAGGTCGACCGATCGTTGGCCGGTACCGTTCTCGCAGATCAACACCCTGATCTCGAGCTCGCCCTGGCGCTCGGGCTCGAGCGAACGCAGACAGTCGATCGTCAGTTCCGCCGATCGGTAGCACGTGAACACCACGGCGACGTCGATGACTTCGTCCCCGGACCAGTACGCATCGGGTCTCATCGTTGGCGGTCCACGGAAGCCCGAGCACCGAATTGGCTCTGGTAGTACGAGGCGACCTCGTTCCACGCCGCCTCCTCGCTCCAACCGGAAACGAAATCTGCAGCCGGTTCGAAGTTGAAGCGTTCGAGGGGCTCGGCAAACTCCGTCTGGGCTCGAAGTTCGACTTCACAAGGCAGGTCGAGCCGGCCTCGCAGCTCTCTTGCAAAGCGCTCTGCAAAGGCGCCCTGGCTCTCGACGAAACCGCTCGGATTCAGACTGGAGTACCCGGGCGTGGGCTCCAGCCGGCCGGCAAATTGGGCGTACGCGGCCGCCAGCAACGAGACGTGGATGTTGTCGCGAACGTAGTCGGGTGTGTTGACGGCGGCGCTATTTCCCTCGAACCAGGTTCTCGCCAGATACGTCGTGAAGCGCGGTTCTTCCATGGGCCCGAACGGGTTGGGAATCACGAACTTCCCGAGGTGCAGCCCCAGCGCGCGCGTGTAGTACCGGAACACCTGCGCGGTCAGCCCCTTGGAAAGCCCGTAGGGTGAGAATGCCTCGAGACCTGCGTCGCCCCTTCCTTCATCCTGCTCGAACACGCTTCCCGTCAGCAGCACCCGGGAGCCGCCACGCGCCCCAAACTCGTCCAGCACCCCCGCGATGTTCCGGCAGTTGTTCTCGACCGCCGAGAAGACATCGAATGCCGCACTCTTGTAGTCGGTCACGTCGGCAGCGTGGTGGCAGATCAGGTCCCAGTCCGACTCGGATCGGAGCAGATCCATGAACACGTCCGTACCGAACGCGCACCCGAACACCGGCTGACAGTGCCCGGCCAGCTGCCTCACGCGTTCGGCACGGGTGCCTTCGTAGCCCTGGCCTGCGCGAGTGAATGTCGCGACGACCTCGGCGCCGGCGTCCGCGAGGGCGCGAATGAACCAGTAGCCCGTGAATGAACTTCCGCCGGTGAACAGGACCTTCATGGCATGGTGCCCAGTTGGTTCCGCAGCCTAGCCCGGACTAGAGGTGCGTGGCCGGATCGAAATCCGCGTGGTCCCGATCCTTGTCGGAGACCACCACGGGCTCGAGCGGCCACTCGATGCCGAAGGCGGGATCGTCGAAACGAATGCCGCGTTCATGGGTAGGCGAATAGAACTCGTCGGTCAGATAGAACGCTTCGGTGTTTTCTTGCAACGTGATGAAGCCATGGGCGAACCCTTTCGGAACGCACAGCATGGTTCGATTCTCCGAGGTCAGCTCGATGGCGAAGTGCTTGCCGAAGGTTTCCGAGTCCTTGCGAAGATCCACGATCACATCGTACAACGCCCCGCGGATGCATCGCACCAGCTTCGTTTCCGCGTGGGGTGCGAGCTGATAGTGCATGCCCCGGAGCGTTCCCTTCTCGACGGCCAGTGAATTGTTGATCTGGACGATGGTCTGCGGAAGATCGTGGCCCTCGAACTCGTCGCGACAGAAGACACGCGCGAAGAATCCGCGTTCGTCCTCGCGCTTCTCCAGGTCGATGACGAACGCGCCGGACAGCGGCGTTTCGACGAATCTCATGCAGTCAACCTCGATCGCTCATCCGGCCAGACGGTCCGGGTGCTCATTGAGCCAACGCAAACGAACGAACTGGTCTCCTTCGAAGTCCTCCTTGCCGAACGAGTGTTCGAGCATCTTCTCGTGCAACTCCTCCATGCCGAGGGCCAGCGTGTACTGGAGCGCGAAATCGGGCAACAGTTCGGAGAGCAGATCGAAGTTCACACGATAGTTGCGGGGGTCGGCCCCGACTTCGCCCGTGAACGTGATCTGCGCATCGGGCATGAGACGCTGCACCTGATCGGCGACGTCGCGAACCTGGTAGTTCTCGGCGTTGCCGCCGATGTTCACCGCCCGATTGTGGATCGCTTCGCGCGGCGCCTCCATGAAGGCGACGAACGCGCGCGCGATATCGCGGCAGTGAATCAACGGGCGCCAGGGCGAGCCATCACTCATGATCCGGATCTCTCCGTATGACAAGGCGCTCGCGAGCAGGTTGTTCACGACCAGATCGACGCGCAACATCGGCGAATGGCCGTAGGCCGTGGCGTTGCGCAGGAACGCCGGCGAGAAGGCGTCGTCCGCCAGCTCGCTCACCGCCTTCTCGGTGTCGATCTTCGATTTCGCGTAGGCCGTCAGCGGATGCAGGGGATCCGTCTCTTCGAGGTCGAGCTTGTTGCCCTGGCCGTATACCGAGCAACTGCCCGAGAACAGGAAGCGTCCGACACCGGCTTCCCGGGCGAGCCCAGCCAGGCGGATCGAGGCATCGCGATTGATCGCGAAGGTGGTCTCCGGATCGACATCTCCCATGGGGTCGTTGGAGATGGCCGCGAGGTGCATGACGCAATCGTGGCCCGCAACGTCCTCGGCCTCGATCTGGCGCACGTCCTTGTGGAGCTCGCGGTCCGCCGCCGGGATGGTTTCCCACTCGGCTCCGCGAAACAGACCGATGTCGCATCCGGTCACTTCGTGGCCCGCGTGCCTCAGCAGCTCGACCAGATGCGTCCCGATGTATCCCTGATGACCCGTGACGAAGACTCTCAACATCTCTCCCATGCAGCGTCCCGAGCTCCATGGCGCGAGACGCTCGGCGCGCCTAGCGCGCGGGCTTCCACGGCGCTTTTCCGCCGGACCACAATCCATCGAGATACTCGCGGTCGCGCTGCGTATCCATGCACGCCCAGAAACCGTCGTGCCGGAACATCTCGAGTTGGCCATCCTCCGCGAGGCGAATCAGCGGCTGCCGCTCCAGTACGCAGTCGGGGTCCGTGGAAAGATACTCGACGAACTCTCGTCGGAAGAAGAAGAAGCCAGCGTTGATGCGGTCTTCACTGAGCTCCGGCTTTTCGTCGAACTTCAGGACCTGGTCGCCCTCGTACTTGAGTTGACCGAAGCGCGTCGGCGGATTCACACCCAGCACCGTACCGATTCTCCCATGGGACCTGTGGTGCTCGAATTCGTCACCGAAGTTGACATCGGTCAATCCGTCACCGTACGTGACCGCAAAGTTCTCGGCGTCGCCAAGGTACCGTCCGGCCGCCTGCGCCACCCGGCTCCCCGTCATGTTGAGCTCGCCCGTCGAGGCGAGGGTGACACTCCAATCCTGGTCGTGGTCGACGGAATGGACGCGCACGTCGTTCGTCTTGAGATCGACCGTGAAGTCGCTGTTCAACGCCGCATAGTTCAGGAAGTAGTCCTTGATGACCTGGCCCTTGAAGCCGAGGCAGAGGACGAAACGGCGAAAGCCGTGGGCGGAATAGGCACGCATGATGTGCCAGAGAATGGGACGGTCTCCAACGGGAACCATCGGCTTGGGCCGGTGTTCGGTCTCTTCCTTGAGGCGGGTACCCAGACCGCCACACAGGATGAAAACCGGAACATCCTGATGATCGAGCACGACGGACTCCTTTGTTGCGGTCGGCCGCCAGGCGGCATGAATCTATCCGAATGCGACGGGCACCGGAAGCTGCTCTGCTTGTCGGCTGATTTGCGCCGGGTCTCAACCACCGATTTCCCCATGGCCGGATCCCCGGCGGGATCGAGCCCGCGGAACCATCGCCACCCCGCCAGGCCGCGGCCAAGGCCACGGCGCTCTCGGGCTCGCTGAACGGATCGGACGAGCCCTGTTCGAGGCGGAACGGGATCCCCCCGGATTGCGGCGCTCGAGCCAGCGATCCCGTCCCGGCAATGGCCCGGCGAAAGGTCAAAGTTGCGCAAAGAAGCGCTGCGGACCCTCGAACCCCCTCGCCTGGCGCCTAGCATCGACCGGATGCAGCATGGCGGCGAAGCTCATTGCACCCGGACTCACTACACGCGGAGGGAGGAGATCGTCCACGCGGTCACCCACGGTGCCGGGCTGCTTCTCAGCGCCGGCGGGCTCGCGGTCCTGGTCGCCGTCGCGGGGTTGCGGGGAAGCTCGTTGCACGTCGCGGGCTGCGGCATCTTCGGCGCGGGGCTCGTCGCACTCTATGCGGCCTCCACGTTCTACCATGGGGTTCGCGCGCCGCACCTGAAGCGCATCCTCCAACGTTTCGATCATTCAGCGATCTTCCTCTTGATCGCGGCCACCTACACACCCTTCCTGCTGCTCGAACTCGGCGGCGGCTGGAGTTGGACGCTGCTCGGCCTGGTCTGGGCCCTGGCCATCGTCGGGATCGTCCTCCAGGTTGGATTTCCCCATGCCCGTCGATGGTCGGTGCCGCTATACCTGGGGATGGGATGGATGGTGATCACCGTGGCGGAACCACTCGGACACGCCCTCGGGCGCGCCGGTCTGACACTTCTGGTGTCCGGTGGATTGGCCTACAGCGCTGGCCTCGTGTTCTACGCGTGGGAACGGTTGCCCTACAACCACGCCGTCTGGCATCTCTTCGTGCTGGCGGGAAGCAGTCTCCACTTCGCCTGTGTTCTCGGTTTCGTGATTCCGCGCGGCGCATGAGCGGCTGCGGAGGGACGGGGGCACGACGCCTTGCAAGGCGAGCCGCATTCGATGACCGCTGTTCGGGCGTGCCATTGCCCGCACGGCTAAACATTACGGGGCAACCGCCGCACCGGGAGAAGCGACCATGCCCATGAGCGCTCTGGAACACGAAATCCTGACCTACTCCTACTATCGGGACGCCGAGCAGCACGGCGCCAACCTGCTGTTCTTGCTGCTACGTCTGGTGGACGACGGGAAGGTGGCCGCGAACCTCAGCCGGCACCTCGCCGACGAGACGCGGCACGCCTGGCTCTGGACCGAGCGCATCCTGGAGATCGGCGGCGAACCGCAGAAGCTGAACGACGGCTATCAAGTCCGCCTCGGCAAGCGAGCCGGCCGGCCGCGCAACCTGGTCGATCTCTTCTGCCTGACCCTGGTCGCCGAAGAACGGGCCGTCGCCGAGTACCAGGCGGCCCTCGACAGCGGCGACGCTTCCGAGCCGACGCGCAAGGTGCTGGAGGCCGTGAGCAAGGACGAGCACTGGCATATCCAGTGGATCCAAGCCCAGGCGGCCGCGTATGCCGAGGCCGAAGGCGACCCCGGGCGTGTCGCGGAGGCACTCGCCCGGTACCGGGCGATGGACATCGAGGTGATGGCCGAACTGAGGAACATGGAGGCCGAGCTGACCGCGGAGATGCAGCCTCGATGAACGGACCCTGCCGTCCGTGACTCCGCCACCGGTCGCGCCGTTCAGAGATCCCTGAGCAGAGGCGGCTCGGCGGTCTGATCCTCGAGCAGGGCCAGGGCCGCTTCCAGCACCCTGTGCTGCCGGTCGGGTTCTCCAGGTACATCGAGGGGGAACCCGTGTCGAAACGGCACGAAGAGGGCTCTCGGTGGCTGGACGCGCACGGCAACCTCTCGCAGGAGCTGGATCGACACGGTGGCGATTCCCCGGCGTTCCAGCTCGGCGGCTACCAGGCCCACGGCCTGGTTGCACATCGGTCAGACGGGAACGAGCAGGGCAACGTCCACACCGTCTTCGACGAGCCAACCTGCCGCCTCGGGCGCAGTGTCCCGAACCAAACGCCCCGGCGCGGTGATCGAGCCCATGAACGAGAGGTGTGAGGTCGCGATCGAACCGATCCGGCCCGACTTCGCCAACTCCCGTACCCGGTCGATCGGGAAGCCGAGGTTCGGGTCGGTGCGAAGTCCGCTGTGATCGAACGCCTCGCTTCGATGCGTATCGATCAGGGTGTCCGCCGCCGCCTCACTCGGAATCTTCCGGAAGCTGACATCCCCGCCACGGATAGATCCATCAAAGGGCTCCTGGCCCGGAAGCACGAAGCCCGCACTCGCGACGAGCGCGAGCCGGCATTCCGCAAGGGGCTGGCCTAGCAGACTCCAAGGGACAGGCTCGTTCCGACGCCATCGATACGACTTCAGGAATGCGCGATGAGCCAACGAGAACTCGGTTAGTTCACCCATCGATTGCCGGTGCGTACTCGGTGCACATCACCGAAGTGTAGCCGTCTGGACTGGCGAAGTTGAGTGCCGACCGTTCGCAGGGCACGTTTCGGACGACGCTGCGGCACCAAGTCCCAGCACTGCGCCCCAGTGTGGCGTCGTGGACAGACCGGCGAGCTCGTCTGCGCGGGCCACGAGAGCCCAGGCCGGCTCGCTTCCGCAGCGGCCTGTTGGGCGGGCTGGCACGATGAATGCATCTATTCCTGTGCGTCGGCCCCATGATCTCCCGAGGGCGCGACGAGTCGAGTTGATCGGCGATAGGAGCGAACCATGCAGAAAATCAGGATGACAGCCTTGTCACGCTTCGGATGGGCCGCCGCGATTGCGGCACTTCTCACGTTCATGATGGCCGACGGCGCGATGGCAGAAGCGCCAGACAATGCGGCTCGCGGGCCGGGTGCGGTCTTCGCGTCGGTGGACGCCGCAGCGCTCGATGCACTGAAATTCGCGCACCGGGCACTCGCCCAATCGAACGGAAGAGGTGGCGCGATCTTCGCTACAGAAGGTGGCTTCAGCTACGGGGACCTGGTACGCGCAACTTCTAGAAGTGGCTTCGAGCTAACGCTCGGGCCGGATGATGTGGCTTGGTTCTACGCTCACAACTACGAGCTACCCGTAGTGGGTGGTGGCCATATGCGGGTACCCACGAAAGCCGACCGTTCGATGGTGAGTCAGGTCGACCCCCACCACCGCCCGCTCTATCTACTGACTTCCCGGATGACGGTGCTCCGGTACGACGGAATCGACACCGATGTCATCGTGCCTGGGCGAGTCACCGTTGGGGACGTGATAGCCGCCAACTGATCGCTGCAGTCGCGGGCTCGGTTGCGCCGCGGGTCCCTACCCGCGGCATCGAGCCCGCAACCCTCCCCCCATCACGAGCGGAAGTAGCAGCGCGATCTCGGCACCGAGGCCGCAGTAGCTGCTCCGTCGCTCCCGATTCTTGCCACCCGAGAGCGCGGCCGCACCGGTCCGCGCAGGAGTGGGAACCAGGCCCCAGTCACCGCAGACGGATTGGGCGCTCGCCGGGACTGAATGACCCACCAGGACCGCGCTCGCGGTAGTGTCGCCGTTGGCAGCCGAAGAATGAGGAGTTTCCGTGCGGAGATCGATCGCGATCGGCCTCGGGGTTCTGTTGGTTCTGCTCATCGCATTTCGGGTGAGTGGTTGGATGGCGATCGACCGCGCCCGGGCGCATAGCCAAGCCATCGAGGCCTTTCCGCTCTTCTCCGCGAACCACTCGGGCAAGGGCAGCGGGCCGGAGCAAGTACGCATCCAGGCCCGGGGCCTGGAGTTCCTCGGCCGAGTGGCTGGCTTCGGTACCGATGGTGAGCCTGTCCTGATGCTCCACGGCTTTCCCGAAAGTTCACGCATGTGGCAACCGCTGTTGGTGGCGGCCGCAGACGCGGGCTTCCGCGCCGCGGCCTTCGACCAGCGTGGCTACAGCCCGGGTGCCCGCTTCGACGACGTCGCCAGGTACCGCATCGATGAGCTCGAGGCCGACGCGATCGCGGTGGCGGACGCCCTCGGTTTCGATCGCTTTCACCTGGTGGCCCACGACTGGGGCTCGGTCGTCGGCTGGGGCCTCACCGGTCACCACGCCGACCGGATCCTGACCTATACGTCTCTGTCGATTCCGCACCCCCGCGCGATCGGCGAAGCGAACGCCGACCGGGGGACGCCGCTCTACATCCGCATCTTTCGGGTCCCCGGCTTGATGGAAGCGATCTTCTCCTTCAGGGGGTTCGCCATCCTGGACACGATGATGCCGGACACCCCGACGGAGCAGGTGGCCAAGTACCGCGCGCTGCTCTCGGAGCCCGGTGCAACGACCGCGGCACTCGACTGGTACCGCGCGCTCGATCTCACCATCGGCGCTGCCGTTGACGAGGTGTCGCTGCCGGTTCTCTACATCTTCGGAAATCGCGACATGCCCGTCTATGTCGGCGAAGCTCCCCGGGCTGCCCAGGCCCGATGGCTCAGGGGCCCCTATCGCTCGATCGAGCTCGACGCCGGCCACTGGCTGATCGAGGAGCAACCCGACGCCGTCATTTCTGCCGTCCTCGAGCACATGCAGACTGTGGGTCGAACACAAGAACAGGGAGAACCGAGATGAAGATCGCGCAGCTGCCCGAGCCGGAGCAGATCCAGGAGCTGATGAGCGGGCCGCAAGACAGCCCGGTGGTGATGGTCAACCTGCTCTCCTTCAAGGAGGACGCCGACGGGGGCAACGAGGGCATGAGCGGCCAGGAGTCGTACATGCGCTATGGCGGAAACATGCGGAAGTTCGTCGAGTCGAAAGGCGGGCGATTCATCTGGAGCGGGCGCGTCGACTCAATGGTGATCGGCGAGAGCGACGCCGACTTCCAGGTCGTCGCACTGGTCGAGTACCCCAGCCGGAAGGCCTTCCTGGAAATTGCCTCGAGTCCGCACGTCGCCGAGATCGGGCAGGATCGCAAGAAGGGGCTCGCCGGTCAGTGGCTGATCGCCACCACGGAAGCGCCCCTCCTGTAGCCGCCCAACCCTGAGTGCTTGAGGTAGGGTTGTCGCGGGAACGGGATCGGAGTCCAGTGGGCTATTTCGAGTTGTTGGCCGAGTGCTCGGTCGCGTTGGGTGGCTTCGGCGCGATCCACGCCGCATTGCAGGGATCGACGGGAGGCCGCGGCGCAATGCGCGCCTGGTCTGTCGTGGCGACGGGCATCGGCGCGTTCATGCTCAGTCTCGTGGCGTTGCTGGCCGAGCAGCTCGGCGGCGAGCCTGCGATGCGCTGGCGCATCGCCAGCGCGATCGGGGCCGCGCTCAGCAGCATGATCCTGCTGAGCGTCGTCTACCTGGATCGCCGTTTCACGGCCATCGGCCAGCCGCGCCAGTTCAGCTTCTGGCTGAGGACCGCGTGGGGAGCGCAGGCGGCTGCCATCATCGGAATGGCAGCGAACATCGTGGGGTGGCCGATGACTCCGAACGCCGAGGTGCTCGCGATCTCGCTCACGTTCCTGCTAGCCGCGGGCGTCGTCGGACTCGTGGGCTCGTTCTGGTTGAACGTGCGGGCCAATCTCACAGACCGCTCCGACGGCTAGGGATGCCCGCCGTTCTCGAGCCACTCGCGGCAATCGTTCGTGAGCGTGCGCTCGCAAGCCTCGTCGTAGAGCGCCAGTTCGTCGTGCGAGAGGACATCCCGCCAGCGTCCGTCAGTGCCCTTGTGGATGAAGGTGTCGGCGCCACCTTTCCATACGTCTCCGCCTAACGGGGCATAACGTGCGGCATCCTTCTTCATCTCGGTGAACGAGACGCGCTTCACGATCCCGGGCCAGGCGGCCTCGGGAACATCGATCTCCAGGAACTCGGCGATGCGCCGCACCTCGGCCTCGGTATCGCGGAGCATGTCGCCGAAATGCGCGAACAGGATGTTTTCGCGGTGCCGCTCGTTCCACCACGACTGGACGTTGGTGAAGTGCGACCAATGCGGCCAGCCATCGGTCTCATCGTCGAACCAGCCCCGTGTGATCCAGCCCTGCCAGTACGCGTGGACGTCCTCGGGCGGCCTCGGGAACTCGTCCCCCACCCGTTCGAGCACGTTGTTCATGATGTCGTAGTGGCGTTGGTTGTGCCCGGAGTAGTGGTTCCACATCGACATGAAGACGTCCCGGGCGTCGCGGGAAACGTAGACATACTTCAGGCGCTCCTCGTACGGAAGGCAGTCGAAGGGCAGATGGGTCTTGACGAAGCGTCGGTGGGTTTGCCCTTCGAGGTTGCCCAACACGGCCTCGAGCGGAACCGTGCGCAGATCGAGCCAGGGCGACAGCTTGCCCACATCGTCCGGGAACCCTCCGTCCGGGAACAGCAGGTTCGCCACGATCGCCTGGGTCCAGGTCGTTCCGGCCTTGTACGAAGTGGCGATGACGATGTCGTCCGCGCGACTCTCGAACCAGCGCCAGCGCGTGCTGTCGAAGTGGTGGTTCTGGTAGAGGCGGGGTTGTCCTTGGGTGCTCATGGCCGGACAGTCTAGTGGCTCTGGCGGCCTCGTCCCTGCGGCCCGCTTGCGCGCGGGCTCAGGATCCCTCCTCTACCTCCGCTCCGAACACCTCGGTCTCGGGGTGGAACGCCTGCCAGGCGAACCAGTAGGCGGGCGTGTTCGGGATCTCTTCGCCGGATTCGGCGTTCTTGACCTCCAGCTCCAGACTCTCCGGATCGAACCGGATCAAGACCTTCTGACCGCCGACGGTATCCGACACCCGACGGCCCCCCGGCAACGCACGCCTGCGGTAGGCCTTTGCCTGTCCGTTCACGACGACCCCGTAGACCCACTCCTTGGTCTCCAGGTCTTCGCGGTGACGGTCTACCGGAAACATCGTTCGCTGGCTTCGGTAGTAGTTCGCGTAGGGTTTGCGGGCGTAGTTGCGGCGATGCCCAGTGTCCCGCGAGAGGACGCGCCCGTCAGGGTGCTGAAGCTTCCAGCTTCCCCATCGGAGCATTCGGCTGGGCAGCCACGAGAGCGGCGTGCCGACCATCTCACCGGACACGCTCTCGGCAGCGAGCTGTGACCAGAGGCTCTCGGTCTGACGGTCGTACATCAGGACGTCACTGTTGTAGAGAAGACCCGACACTCCGAACTGGAACACCCGGCCCTTCAGCTCGCGCGCGAAAACCATCCCCGTCCCGCAGAGTGGGCAATAGGTGATCGCGAGCGGATCTCCCGCGACGCTGTCGTTCACGATCTCGTGCTGCTCGAGGATCCGCCTGGGATACGCCCTTGCATCGCCGTCACGCTCGATCGTCAGCACGAGTTCGTCGTCCCGGAGGAAGTCATCGGCCTCCTCCACGGAGATGAACTTCGGATCGTCGATCGAGGGGATGCCATCCCTAGGCGGACCGCCCCGGCGGATCTCGTCGACAGGAATGCTCGCACTGCCGAGTTCGAAGCCGTTCATCTTGCCACTACCCGAGAATGGCCAGCCGTCGGCCCCGATGCCGCCAAGAATGATCACGAGCACGAGCAGGGCCAGCCGAGCCGTAACGCGCCGTCGCGTTTCGTGTGTCTCGACGACTTCCATGACACTCCTCCGGGTCGTCCGGGTGCCGGGAGGGACCGGCATTCCCGGGAACTTCGATCGAGCGCCCCGCGGCAATTCGCGCCCGCTGGGCCGCACCCAATACGCCCGCCCCCACGCACGGGTTACGAAGCCCGATCACCGGCCCGAGACCGAGGCCCGTGGCCTCGATGCGTTCCCCGGTCGCTGGCTCACCACCGGGTGGCGAAGCGTCAAGGTCGGCCGTCGAAGAGTCCGACCAGGGTTTCGCGCAGCCACGAATGCCCGCCATCTCGGTCGTTGCGTTCGTGCCAGACGAGGTGCAGCTCGATCTCCGGGAGCGGAAGCGGCGGCTCGAATAGACGCACGCCGAGCTGTTTCGCGAGCGGCGCCACCGTCTCTCGCATAGCCGTGCAGATCAGGTCGGTGCGGGAAACGACGAGCGAACGAGATGGCGGCCTCATCGAAGCTGATGGGCCGCCCCAATCAGATCGAGGCGGTCATGGCCAAGCTCCAGAAGCGACCGGGAACCTTCGAGGACGCTGAGGCGGCGACCCCGTGAACTCGTTGGACCGGCTGCGAGGGCGTCGGATCTTGCTAGGCCGAATTGCTCTCGAGGATATGGACGCCGCAGGCCGAGGCGAGGCCGATCACGTGGGCGAGGCCCACCCGGGCTCCCTCGATCTGGCGCGGACCCGCCTCGCCGCGCAGGTGATGGCAGACCTCCCAGACATTGGCGATGCCGGTGGCCGCGATCGGGTGGCCCTTCGACTGCAAACCGCCCGACACGTTCACCGGCGTGCTGCCCGTACGCCAGCTGGCTCCGGACTTGAAGAAGTCGACCGCGCCGCCCTCTTCGCACAGCATCAGGTTGTCGTAGTGCACCAGTTCGGCCGTAGCGAAGCAGTCGTGCAGCTCGACCAGGTCGAGATCCTCGGGGCCGACGCCGGCCTGCTCGTACGCCTGCTTGGCCGCGACCCGCGTCAACGTGTTCACGTTCGGCAGTACCTGGCAAGCCTCTTCGTAGGGATCGCTCGTGAGAATCGAGGCCGAGACCTTGATCGCCCGGCGCTGTTGCTCCTGCGACAGGGTCTTGAGCTTCGTGCCGCTCACGAGGACCGCGGCGGCAGCACCGTCGCAGTTGGCCGAGCACATCGGACGCGTGTTCGGATAGGCGATCATCACATCGCCCATGATCTCCTCGAGCGTCATCTCCTTGCTGTACGCGGCGAGCGGGTTCAGGGTCGAGTGCGAGTGGTTCTTCCGCGAGATCTCTGCGAAGAGCTCGAAGTTGGCGCCGCCATACTTGTGGCCGTACTCCATGCCGATCTGGGCGAAGACGCCCGGCATGATGTCGGTGCCGATGCGACCGTCGACGCCGGCGACGGCTCCGTAGCGACCGGTGCGCTCCCACGACTTGCCATCCTGCTTGCGCGAACCGCCCGCGAGCAGGCCTGCACCGGCGAGCTTCTCGACGCCGACCGCAAGGCCGAAGTCCGATTCACCGGCCTTGATCGACATACCCGCAACGCGCAACGCCGTGGCGCCCGTCGCGCACGCGTTCGAGACGTTGTAGGCCGGGATGCCGGTCTGGCCGCAGGCCTTCTGGATCGCCTGGGCGATGGCCATGGCACCGCCCATCAGGTTGCCGGCCGCGATGATGTTCATGTCCTTCATCGTGACGCCGCCGTCCGCGAGTGCGGCGAGGGTGGCCTCGGTGGCGAGGTCGAGGGTGTCGTGTTCCTTGTGCTTGCCGAACTTGGTCGTTCGGGTGCCGAGGATGTAGACGTCTTCTGAGCCCATGTTGGTTCTCCTGGATCGCTTGGATCGGATGGTCAGTGCTTCCTGGTCACGCCACGGAAAGAGGTGGTTCGCGTTCGTTCGGTCTCAGGCCGCCGGCTCGAAGCCGAAGTTGATCGCTTCGACGCCCTCGTCGTCCTTGCCGATCGGGAAGGTCGTCAGCTTGACGGGCATCCCGAGCTTGACGTGGTCGGGCGACGGCTCGACGTTCACGATGTTGGTGCGCACGCTCGTGCCGCCGCAATCGACGATGGCCGAGACGAAGGGCACCTCGATCCCGGGGGCGGCGAAGGCCACGATCGTGAAGGCGCGCACCTCGCCCTGGGTCGGGATGTCGACCGACTTGAAATCGGTTCCCGAGCAGCCGGCGCAGGCGTTGCGACGATCGAAGAAGCGCGCACCGCAGGCGGTGCACTCGCTGGCGACGAGATGGGGCTCGTCGCCCAGAACGAGATAGTTGATGAAGGGGATTTGCTCGGACACGGGGCCTCCTGTTTGCCCGAGCGTAGTACAGGCTCGCAGGGCTGCTGGATCGAGAGATCGTCGGGTCGAGCGAAGCGCTCGATCAATTAGTATCATAGATAGAACCAACGAACAGGGACCGAAGCCATGACCGATACGACGACGGGCAAGCAGCTGTTGGAACCCAGCGGTTACGGCGCCAACGGCCCGCCCCACGAGCTCTTCCGTCAGCTGCGCGCCGAGTCGCCCGTGCACTGGTGCGAGATGAGCAAATTCGAGTCCTTCTGGGCCATCACGCGTCAGGAGCACATCCGATACATCTCGAGTCATCCCGAGCTCTTCATCAACGCGAAGGGCATCACACCGGAGCCCGTGGAGAGTTCTCGCGAGGCCGCCGAGGCTTTTCGGGTCGTGATCGGCACCGACGGAACGGAGCACCGTGATCTCCGGAAAGTGGCCATGCCCAGCCTCACGCCGCGGGCACTCGCGACGGTTGAAGCTTCGATGCGAAACAGTGCCAAGCGGCTCGTCGACGAGTTGGCGAAGCACGGAGGCGAGGGCGAGACCGATCTCGCCATGGGCATGGCAGTACAACACCCATTGCGCGTGCTTTGCAAAGCCCTCGGCGTGCCCGAGGCGCAGGAGGAGACGATCCGCGACTTGTCGAATCGGCTCTTCGCCGCCGACGACGTCGAGTTGGGCACCGGCGCCACCCCCGAGGACATGAAGCGCGTCGGCCAGGATTTCATCGAACTCTTCCTGCCCATCATTGCGGACCGGCGCGCAAACCCGACGGACGACCTCGCCAGTGTGATCGCCAACGGGAAGATCCGGGGCGAGCCGCTCGGGCCGGTAGAGACGCTCGGCTACTACCTGATCACGTTCAGTGCCGGGCATGACACGACCAAGAACGCGCTCGCTGGCGGATTTCGGGCGCTGATCGAGCATCCCGAGGAGTTCAACAAGGTGCAGCATGACCCTTCCTTGAGCGCAGGCTGCGTCGAGGAGATCGTGCGCTGGACGACGCCCGTCAACTACATGAAGCGCACGGCGACGCAGGATGTCGAGTTGAACGGCCAGACGATTCGCAAAGGCGAAGCGGCCATGATGTTCTACGCGTCAGCGAACCGCGATGAATCGATCTTCGAAGATCCGTACACGTTCTCGATCGAACGAACACCGAACCGACATCTGGGCTTTGGCTACGGCGAGCACTTCTGTATGGGCGCCCATTTCGCACGGCGCTCCCAGCGAGCGATCATCGAGGAGCTGGCACGACGGGTCGAACACTGGGAGATCATCGGCGAACCGGAGTGGATCTCGTCGAGCTTCGTGGTCGGACTGAAGCACCTCCCGGTGCGCTATCGAATTCGCCAGGGCGACTCACCGTGACGCGATAGCGTTCCGGCGCCTCGCGTGCGCGCTGCGCGTCCGCTCGCCCATCAGGAATGCTTCATGTCTGATCTTCCCCGCCCCGAGCACCCCCGACCCCAGTTCCTGCGCGAAGACTGGGCCTCCTTGAACGGCGAGTGGCAGTTCAAGGCCGACCCCGGAAACTCGGGTCTGCATCGCGGTTGGGCGTTCGATCCGGCGGCGATCGACCAGCACATCCTGGTTCCCTTCTGCCCCGAGAGCCGACTCTCCGGAATCGCGAACACGGATTTCATGCCCGTGGTCTGGTACGCCCGGCGCATCGACCTAACGAAAGACTGGTCGGGCCGACGCGTGCTGCTCCACTTCGGGGCCATCGACTACGCGTGTCGGGTCTGGCTGAATGGGCACGAGGTGGGCGAGCACCGCGGCGGGAGTGCGTCATTTCGGCTCGACATCACCGATGCCCTCGCCGAGGGAGCCGACAACCAGCTCGTCCTGCGCGTTGAGGACGATGTGCGATCGGGATTGCAGCCTGGGGGCAAGCAGAGCGTGCGACACGATTCCTTTGCGGCGAGCTATACGCGGACGACCGGGATCTGGCAGAGCGTCTGGCTGGAAGTGGTCGGCGAGGCCCGGATCGATTCGGTTCAGACATTTCCCGACATCGAGACCGGTCGCTTCGTGTTCGTCCCGCGTCTTCTGGGCCTCCACGGAGGGGAGCGTCTCTCGGTCTCCGTGATGGACGGCGACCAGGAGATCGCGCGAGCGGAACACGCGGCCGGCGATGGCGTGCCGCTGAGCGTCGATCTTCCTGCCCCGAGGCTCTGGTCCAGATCCGACCCGCATCTCTACGCGCTCGTCTTCGAGCTACGACACGCGGGCGAGTGTCTCGATCGCGTCGAATCCTATGCAGGGCTGCGCGACTTCCGCGTCGAGGGGGATCGCTTCCTGCTGAATGGAGAGCCCATCTTCCTACGGCTCATCCTCGATCAAGGCTTCTATCCGGACGGTATCTGGACGGCGCCCTCGGACGAAGCGCTACGCGCTGACATCGAGTCCGCGCAAGCGCTCGGCTTCAACGGCGCCCGCTTGCACCAGAAGGTCTTCGAAGAACGCTTCCACTACTGGGCGGATCGGCTCGGCTACCTCACCTGGGGCGAGTTCGCCGATTGGGGTCTCGAGGGCATGAACTTCTTTCCGCCGCGCGAGGATGCGGTGCACCAGGAACGTGCCCTCGCCAATCATCTCGCGGAATGGACCGAGGTCGTCGAGCGCGACCGCAACCATCCCTCGATCATCCTTTGGACGCCGTTCAACGAGGTCAACCGGCGCAACGGCCGCGAGCGCCTCTACGACCGCACGATGCGCAAGATCTATGCGCTCACCAAGGCGCTCGATCCCACCCGCCCGGTGCACGATGCCAGTGGCTGGACCCATATCCAGACCGACGTCTTCAGCGTGCACGACTACGAACAAGACCCCAAGATCTTTCACGATCGCTATGCGGAAGGCCCGTGCGATGTCGTCGAAGCCCGTGAGCTGTTCGGTGGGCTACCCGGCGCCGCCTATGCCGGTGAGCCCTACGTCGTCGACGAATACGGCGGCGCCTGGTGGGAAGAAGGCGCCGAAGGCCAGGAAGGTTGGGGGTACGGGGAAAGGCCGGCGAGCGCCGAAGAAGCCCTCGCGCGGATCGAGGCGCTGACAGCCGTCCTGCTCGAGAACCCCCGGGTAGCCGGCTTCTGCTACACGCAGCTCACGGACATCGAACAGGAGCGCAACGGGCTCTACAGCTACCAGCGGATCCTCAAGTTCGAAGCCACGAGATTGAAGGCGGCCTTCGCAGCGCCCGCAGCAATCGAGGCTCGCAAAAGCTAGGCGCGCGTCGCGACTACCGATCGGACCCGATCCAGGCGACGGGGCGTCTGAGCGCTTCGGGAGCGTGTTTCTCCAATTGACGCATCGTGGCGGCGATCATCTTCTCGGTGACGGCCTGCGCTTCTTCGGCGCTTCCGCTCTCGATCGCGCGTAGGATCTCCTCGCTCGCACGAATGGCCGCACGGCGCTGCTTCGCCTCGTATTCGAGTCCAGCGTTCTCGGACATCCTGTGCAGGGCGTTTACCAGGAGCCCGAGGACCATGTCTCTCGATGCCAGGGCGATGATGTCCTGGAAGCGTCGCAGCTCGTCGGTCAACAGGTCGGAGTCTCCTTGGAGCGAGTGCATCCGGGTGACGCTCTGCTGCAACGACTCGATGTCCTGATGCGTCGCGTTCTCTGCGGCTCGCGCCGCGAGCAGCGGATAGATCGCGCGGCGCGCGTCGACCACGGATCGAAACGACGCATCGGCGAACTGCAGCTGGAGCGAGAGAACGCTCGCGAGGTGATCCGGCCCGGGAACGCTCACGACCGGCCCGCCGCCTGGCCCGGCCTTGATGCGCAGCGCGCCCTGGAGTTCAAGGAAGCGGAGCGCCTCGCGAACCGTCCCTCGTGCGACACCCATCTTCTCGACCATCACATGCTCTGGCGCCAACTTCGTTCCGGGACGGAGCCGCCTGCGACGGATCTCCCCCACGATCAGGCGCGCCACCCTGGAGGCTGCGCGTTCGCCGGTCCTGTGCTCGCTCATTTGCCTGCCACCTCGAGCGTTGGGATATGGGTCGAGTCGAGGCGAATCGCGGAAACCTCAGAATCCCAGCAACGTCGCATAACGATCGCGATGAAAGGCCTGGTTTCCCCAGGTCGCTTCCAGCGCCCGCGCTCGTTTCAGGTAGAGGCCGGCGTCGAACTCGTCCGTCATCCCGATCCCACCGTGGATCTGGATGAGTTCGTTGGAGACGTGGTGCAGGAAGGCGCCGGCCTTGCACTTGGCCAGCGAGCAGAGCTGCGGGGTGTCTTCTGCGCCACTGTCGATCGCTTGCAGCGCGGCTTCGACACAAGAGCGCGTCATCTCCATCTCCGTATAGAGCCCGGACGCGCGATGTCCGAGCGCCTGGAACGATCCGATCAGCTGGCCAAACTGGACGCGGTTCTTCAAGTAGTCGAGCGTCATGTCGAAGGATTGCGAGGCCGTCCCCAACATCTCGGCAGCGAGTCCGGCCCGGGCGCGATCGAGCGTCGCCTGGAGGAGGGCATCCCCGTGGTCGGCGGCACCGAGCAGCGCCTCCGATGGAACTTCGACGCCTTCGAACGTGACCTGGGCATAACCTCGGCTATCGGCGGTTCGCAGCCGCTGGCGGCGTACGCCCGCAGCATTGGCTTCGACGAGAAAGAGACTGATCCCCACCCCGTCCCCGGGCGTTCCGCTGGTGCGCGCAGCCACGATGAACGCGTCGGCCGACATTCCCTCCAGCACATGAACCTTCTGGCCACTCAGCTTGAAGCCGCTGTCCGTCTTCTTGGCTGCGAACGCGATGCTCGCCGGTGCGTGGTGGGGCCCCTCGTCGACGGCCAGCGTCACGATGGCCGTCGAGTCCGCGATCTTCGGAAGCCACTGCTTCTTCTGGGCGTCGCTACCGCCAGCGATGAGCGCGGTCGCAGCGACGAGGCCGGAAGCCAACAGCGGGGAAGCCGTCAGCTGTCGGCCCAACTCTTCGAGCACGACGCCAAACGTCAGGTAGCCCACGTCGACGCCGCCGAATGCTTCGGGGATCACGATGCCGGCCCATCCCATCTCTCCAATGCTGGCCCAGGTCGCTTTGTCGAAGCCGAACTCATTGCCGCTGTCGCGCATCTCCCGGAATTTGGCGACGGGCGCTTCTTCCCGAGCCCACGACCTTGCCTGTTCCTGGAGTAGCGCTTGTTCTTCGGTGAGAGCTGCCATTGCAATCGTTTCCTTCTCGGACTTGTCGAGTCGCTGCCGCGCGCTCAGCCGCGCTGGGTGTTCTCGGGCAAGCCGAGGATGTTCTTCGCGATGATGTTGTTCTGGATCTCGAAGGAGCCGCCGTAGATCGACATGGCCTTTCCGGAGAGCCAGCCGCGGACCGCGGCGAGTTCGTCCGAGCTGAAACCCTCGCCTTCCCATCCCAGACCGCTGTGGCCCATGAGTTCGATCATCAACTCGGCCCGCTCTTGCAGGACGCTCGAAGCCGCGTTCTTCAGGATCGATGCCGCGGCACTCACCTTGGCGTTGCCCCGTGCTTCCGCGGTGATGCGCGCGATCGTCAGTTTGTGGGCCTTGGCGTCCATCATGTGCGCGGTCAACCGCGAGCGAAGATCGGCGTCTGCGAGACGTCCCTCGGCATCGACGCCCGCGTAGTCCTTGGCAACGTCCCGGAGGGACTTGCGCGAGCCGTCTCCGCCCATTCCGGACGATGCGCCCGTCTGGCTCTGGCGCTCGTGCTGGAGGAGTCGCTTGCCGACGGTCCATCCTGCGTTCAGCTCGCCAAGCATCTCGTTCTTCTCGGCGCGCGCATCATTGAAGAACGTCTCGCAGAACGGCGACGCACCCCCGATCAACTCGATGGGTCTCGTCTCGATACCGGCCTGATTCATGTCCATCATCAGGAAGCTGATGCCATCGCGCTTCGGAGCTTCGAAGTCGGTCCGGACCAACACGCCGATCCACTGTGCGTGGTCTGCGCCGGAAGTCCACGTCTTCTGACCGTTCACGACCCAGTGATCGCCGACGTCTTCAGCCTTCATGCTCAGCGAGGCGAGGTCGGAGCCCGCGTTGGGTTCGGAGTAGCCGAGGGCCCAGAACACTTCGCCGCGACAGATCGCGGAGATGTGACGCTGCTTCTGATCTTCGCTGCCGTATTCGAGAATCGTCGGGCCGACCATCGTGATCCCCATGCCGGCCGTCCGCACCAACGGATTGAAGGCGCCCGCGCGATCCAGTTCCTGATTGAGGGCGCGTGCCTGATGTTGCGTGAGACCGCCCCCGCCGTACTCGGCAGGCCAGGTGGGCGTTGCCCAACCCTTGGCCCCGAGGCGCTTGCCCCAGACGCGTGCGTCGCTCTCGGCCTCGCCGATCGTCTCACCACCCATCAGCGCCGCGCCGCGTCCCTTCAGGGAGGGCGGGAAGTTCTGAGCGAGCCAGCTGCGGACCTCGGTCCGGAATTCTTCGAGCGCGTCTCGTGCTTCGGCCATTTCGTGCGTCCTCTGTCTGGGAGATCGGTCGGAGACTACCAGCGTCCGCGCACCATGAAGGACGTCGGCTTCGAGATCGGATCGAGCGCGTGTTCCCTCTTGCCGCGTACCGCGAGTCGTACGAAACTAGTATCATAGTAAGGTCGTTCCCTCAAATCGCGATGCTCCTGACCAACAACCCGAGAGCCCAGGAGTCGAGATGCCTTCCATCGAAACAACACTGGCCAAGCGAACCGAGACCCCGGGTGTCGAGGGATGGGCGCACACCGCACGTGCCGGCGACACCGACAAGTACTTCGTGGTTTCGGCCGACTGCCACGCCAACGAGCCGCGCAACTGGGTGAAGTCGCGGATCGATCCGGCGTACCTGGATCGTCTTCCGCGTCTCGAGGTACGGAACGGCGAGTCCTTCATCATCACCGACGGCAATCGGCCGTGGAAGATCCGCACGGACGAGACGCCCTGGGGTCCCGAGGACACCCTGCGCAACAAGACCGGTTACAGCGCCGAGGAGCGTCTGGCAGACCAGGACCGTGACGGCGTCGACGTGGAGATCGTATTCCCGAACAAGGGGATCCACAGCTTCGGTACCAATGATCCGGGCTTCTCGATGGCCATGTGCCGGGCCTGGAACGACTGGGCGAACCAGGACTACGGAGACCACCGTGACCGCATCCTTCCGATGGCCATGATCCCCACCCTCGACGTCGAGGCAGCGATCGCCGAGCTGACGCGCGTCGCCGGGATGGGCTTCCGCGGGATCACGATCCCGTGCAAGCCCGGGTACGGGCCGACGGGCATGGACCAGCGCAACTACAACCAGGGCGAGTTCGAACCGCTGTGGTCGGCGATCGAGGACGTCGACCTCCCGGTCACGATCCATGTCTCCACCGGGCGCGACCCCCGAGCTTCGTCGGGTCCGGGCGGCGCGGTCATCAATTACGCGGTCCATTGCTGCGCAGCGAGCCAGGAGCCAGTCGCGAACCTCTGCGCATCCGGCGTGTTGGAGCGCCATCCCAAGCTGCGTTTCGCCACGATCGAGGCCGGCATCGGCTGGGTCCCGTGGCTGCTCGAAGCGATGGACGAAGCGTTCTACAAGCACCGCATGTGGGTCTCGCCCGACCTGAAGGAGCCCCCGAGCTTCTACTACCGCCGCCAGAGCTTCTCGTCGTTCGGAGAGGACCGCTCGGGTCTGGCACTCGCGGTGGAACACGACCTTGTCGACAACTTCATGTGGGCCAACGACTACCCCCACCACGAAGGCACCTGGCCTCACTCCGCCTCAGCCATCGAGCGCACCATGGGCGAGCTCACCGACGAGCAGCGCGCCAAGATCCTCGGCGGCAATGCCGCCCGCCTCTTTGGCATCGAGAGACCAGCCGCTCGGAGATGACCGTTTCCCCGGGTAAGGAAACGCCTTGCACTGCCGGAGCCGATTCGGCAACTACTCCGCGACGGTCGAATCACGATCGAAGAGGCCAATCGCCTGCGGCAATCTCGTGCCGCGACACCTACCTGGCCACCGATTCTCCTAGGCACCAAGATGGCCCCACCGGATGACACAGCGATCGGCCAAGGCCCAGCTGCTCCCGAACCTGCTCCTGGCAGCGCTCTCCCTGGCTCTGTGCCTCGGCGTGATCGAGATCGGGTTGCGACTCTTCTGGGACGGCTACTACCTGAAGGGTGAGCCCCATATCGCGTGGCACCCGGTTCGCGCCTGGGGGAACCGGCCCGATGTCAGCGTCAGCTATGGCGAGCCGGAATTCGTCACGACCATGACCCACAACTCGGCAGGCTACCGGAACCGCGAAGTCGCCGTCGATCCCACGCCGGGCCGAGATCGCATCCTCGTCCTCGGCGACTCCTTTGCCTACGGCGTGGGCGTCGAGAACAACGAGACCTTCAGTGCCCAGCTGGAACTCCTCGACCCGAAACTGGAGGTGATCAATACTGGCGTGAACGGCTACGGGACGAACCAGGAACTCCTGTTGCTGCGAGACGAGGGGCTCACCTTGCGTCCGGATGTCGTGCTGGTCGCATTCTTCTGGAACGACCCGGCAAACAACCTGCACAGCCAGGTCGCATTCAAGCTTCATGACGGCGAGCTCGTCTACCCGGAACCAGTGCCGGAGTCGCAGCAGATCACCCGCACCATCGTGCGCCGTCGCTGGCTGCGACATAGCTACGCCTATCGTTTCGCGAGTGATCGGCTGAAGGTCGTGGTCTACCGATTGAAATCCCTTTTGGGCCTGCCCCAGGCGGATGGCAGGCTCGATGCCCGCGAGCACGCACCGGCCTGGGAACTCCAGTTTACCCTACTGCATGAAGTGATACGGGTTTCGCGGTCCGCGGGTGCCGAGGTCGTATTGGTGATCATTCCGGAGCTGATGCAGGTCGATCCGAGCGTTCGAACGTTAGGCCTGGAAGAACGCGAGTATGCGGTCCAGGAGCGTCTACTCGAATTTTCGGCGCGAGAGGGAATCGTCGCGCTCGATCTGCTGCCCGCCCTGCGCGCCGCTCTGGCGGAGGACCCGGAGCCGCTCTACTACGCCCAGGATCGACACTTCACCGCCCGTGGCCACCGGGTCGCGGCGAACGCGATTCACGCTCGCCTCATCGAGAGTGGCGTACTGACGCGCTGACCTTCGAGCCTGGCCTGGAGCGGCGACCAGAGGGCATTCAATAGCCCGAAGCGCCTCAGGTTCACTCCTGGGGCGTGGCACTGCCGACCATGGACTCACGGCCGCGGGCCCAGCTGATCTCGGTCTTCTTGGCGGGATCGATCAAGGCAAGGACGGTCATGAGCTGCTGGATATCGTGGATTCGGATCCCGTGGATCGTGAGCAGGAGATCGCCGGCTTCGAGGCCGACGCGCTCGCCGAAACCACCCGGATGCACGGCGTCGATCAAGAGTCCGGTCGGCGTCTGCGTCGGTCGCGCGCCCAGGTTCGCACCCCAGACCGTCCCTGGAACGGTGAGTCCACGTTCGAGGTAGAGCCGGAAGTCGGTGACGATCTGGTGGCCGTGGCCGAACACCGTGTCGCGTCCCGCTATCTCGAGGAATGGACCGAAGCCGGACTGCACGATCGTGACGCGCGTGCCGGACCCGGCGTGCTCGAGCCGCACGGCGATCTCGGTGCCCGCGCAGGGCTCGTGGTCCTTCTTGACGCGGAGCAGCCGGCCCGGATCCTGTTCGACTAGCGTGCAACGAGCGCCCGCGATCGGCAGCACCGCGAAGGAGGGAAAGCCCGGCAGCACGTAGTGCACGGCTCCCTCGTCGGGGGGCTCGCCCGCGATCACCCGGTTGGCCAGCGCTTCCCAGACATCGCCCGGCGCCAGATCGACCACGAATGTCGCCTCGAATTCGTCGCTCATCTTTCCTCCAGTTCAGGGTAGGCAGCGAGGGCGACGCGGAAGCGCTCGCCTTCGCCGCGGCCATGTCGTGCGAGCAGCGCCTTCACCAACTCGACGTATTCGGCCATGAAGGCGGCGCGCGCGGCTTCGTCCAGGAAGCGGAGTTCGGCCTCGACCGTGGCGCTCGGGATCTCGGCGCCGTCGAAGGCGGCGAGATCGACCAGCCCGGCCGCGTCGCGCTGAAGCCGCTCGCCCAGATCCGAGAGCTGGGCGAGCGAAACCTGATCGCGAAACACGGCGGCGAGCCGCTCGGGGTCCGCGGCGAATCGGGACGAGACGATGAATCGTCTGGCCGTCGCCTCGTAGAGCTGTTCGACGAAATTCCCCTTGCGCCGCTCTCCGGCGTGGCGAATCAGGCCAACCCGCTCCAACTCCTTCAGGTGGTAGCCGAGACCCTGTCGCGTCCGGCCGAATCTGCGCGCGAGGCCCGCGGCCGTGTCCGCGGTTCGGAGCGCTTCGAGGATCTGAGCGCGCAGCGGCTGCGCCAGCGCGCTGATCTTCAGCGGATCGGTCAAGAGTTCGACGGACGCCTGCATCGCGATCACTATAGACAGAATATACTGTCTAGCCAATATTTATTTTCTAATTTCCGCCGTGAATGACCGGTCGCGCCGGGCTTCTTCGCGGCACTGCCAGACGCTCTCCCACCGCCGTCGAGAAGGAAGCCGGAACCAGCCAGAGCCGATCACGCTCGCTGCCGGGCCGTCGAGAAGCGCCTGCGATACGCGCGGGGTGCGACGCCGAGGTTCCGGTCGAAGGCGAGACGCAGCCCGTCGGTCGTTGCATAGCCGCAGCGTTCGGAGATTTGCGCGAGGGAGGCGTCGGTCTCCTCGAGATACTGGCGCGCGCGTTCGAGGCGGCACTGCTCGACGTACTTGCCCGGCGCCACGCCGACCTCTCGCGCGAATACCCGTGCGAAGTTGCGCGGACTCATGTGGAACTGCTCGGCGAGCGCCTGGACGCGCAGGTCTCCATCGAGATGCTTGGCCACGTAGTTCTGGATCTCGCTTACGCCGCCAGCCCCGGGGACGTCGGTTCCCACCTGGACGCTGAACTGGGCCTGGCTGCCAGGCCGTCGCAGGAACATCACGAGGCCCTGTGCGACCCGCCGCGCGAACTCGGTTCCGTAGTCCTCCTCCACCAGCGCGATCGCGAGGTCCATGCCGGACGTCGCTCCTGCCGAGGTGTAGGTGTGGCCGTCCTTGACGTAGATCGGGTCCGGCTCGAGCTGGACGCGGGGATAGCGCCTTCGGAAATCGTCACACGCGCACCAGTGTGTCGCGGCACGCCGGCCATCGAGCACGCCCGCCTCGGCGAGGATGAACGAGCCGGTGCAGATGCTGACGATCCGTCGCACGCGGGTAGACATCCTCGCCACCCAGGCGATGAATCGCGCGTCGTGCAGGCATTCGTCGTACTCGTCGGCGCCCTGGAAGATCAATGTGTCGATCTTTCCGCGGAGCCGGTGATAGGGCGTTGGGGCCGTGATCGACAGACCCTTCTGGTGGTAGATCGCGCTGCCACCCCTCGTCACGAACTCGATGTCGTAGGCGAGTTCCGGCCGGCCGTAGTGTTCGAGGAAGAGACGCGCTTCGTCGAAGACCTGCAACGGGCCCATGTACTCGAGGGAGCCCGCGCTCGGATTGGTGACGACGACGACGCGCCGGCCGACCGCGTCGGGGCTCGTCGGCAGGCTGGTGACCTCGGGTAGGCAGTACTGGGGCATCCGTCCCTCTCTCGGCGCTTGGCCTGATCGTTCGAATTCTTGTCATTGTGCCATCTCCCCGGGCCGCGGACAATGCACGCGAACGAAGGAGGAACCCCGATGGCGATGGCCCACGCACATGGCAACGACGATCTCTTCAAGGTCGTTGACGAACTCGCGCCCTTGATCAGACAGCACGCAGACGAAACCGAGAGAGAAAGGCGATTGAACCCTGTGGTGTGCGACGCGCTCCGAGACGCCGGCTTCTTCCGGATGCTCCGACCCGCATCGCGAGGTGGGCTCGAGCTGGAGCCGGTCACCGAGTTTCGGGTCGCAGAGGCGCTCGCGCGCGTCGACAGCGCCGCGGCCTGGAACGTCCAGATCTCGAACACCAGTGAACTCTTTGGCGGATGGTTCGGCGAGGCCGCGTCGTCAGAGATCTTCGGTCTTCCCGACACGATCACGGCGGGCGCCTTCAACCCCCATCGCAAGGCCGTCGCAGTGGATGGGGGCTATCGGGTGTCTGGCCGGACCACCTTCAACAGCAACTGCAGAGCAGCGACGTGGCTGATCGGTCTCGCTGACGTCTACGACGGAAACGAGCTGCGCCTCGGCCCAGCGGGCGAACCCGAGACCCTCCTGATGGCAGTCCCGGCGTCTGATTTCGAGATCGTCGAGAACTGGAACACGATCGGCATGCGCGGCACGGGTAGCCACGACGTCGATGTGCACGACGCGTTCGTTCCTTCCGAGCGCGCGGTCCCGTTTGGTCCGCTCGCAGAGCCATCGCCGTCCTACGACAACGCCCTCTCACGCATGGCGGTCTGGGTTGCGACCGGCTCCTTTGCCGCAGTCGCACTGGGCATCGCACAGGCGGCCCTCGACGAACTCGAGGAGCTCGGTTCACGGGTGCCCGCCTACACACAACGCGCCATTCGCGACAAGAGCGTCGTGCAGCTGCGCTTCGCCCGAGCCGAGGGCATGCTGGCGGCGGCAAGGCTCTTCTTCCACGCGGCATTCGATGAGGCATGGGCCAGCGTCGGAGCGCGTGGCGCCCTGGACATGAGCGAGAAGGCGCAATGCCAACTCGCCGCGACGACAGCGGTTCTGACAGCGGTCGAGGTCGTCGATCTCGTACACGCGTGCGTCGGGACGGCCGGCATTCGCGAAGAGCAGAGCTTTGCGCGCCACTTCCGGGATGCGCACGTGATCACCCAACACGCGTTCCTCTGCGAAGCGCGACTCGAATCCGTCGGCCAGATCCGTTTCGGGCTCGATCCGGACTGGAGCTTCTTCCAGCTCTGAGGAACTCGGCTGTCGACGCCGTCCGTTCGCATGGAAGCTGGCGAAGCCGCATACTCCGCCTTCCCATCCAGCCCACGCGCGCAGCGAAAGGACGAACCATGGCCAACTTCAGCGAGATTCCCTGGATTGCAGAACACATCGAGCTCTACCGCAGCGACCCCGAGAAGGCCCACATGTGGGATTCGGCTCCGCTCGGTGGCCCCGGGCTTCTCCCGACACTGCTGCTGACCACGAAGGGTCGAAAGACCGGGGAGAGCCGCGCCCTCCCCTTGATCTACGGAACCACCGGCGACAGCTATGTCGTCATCGCGTCGAAGGGCGGCCTGCCGAACCACCCGATCTGGTACCTGAACCTGGAAGCTGACGCGGACTGCGACTTGATGGTCGGCGCCAAGCCGGTCAAGGCGCGCGCCCGCGTCGCGGAAGGCGAAGAGCGCGCGCGGATCTGGAAGGAGATGGTCGAGATCTACCCGCCCTACACGGACTACGAGAAGAACGCGGGGGAGCGCGTGATCCCCGTGGTGGTCCTTGACCCCGTTGGTTGAGGACGCACGCCGGCAGAGCCAGAGGCCTTTGCTATGCGGCGCAAGCGGTTGTCGGAGCACGTTTGATCTCAGGCAACCAAGCAGTCGGAAGGGTGCGCTTCCCTCGCTAGAGCGCAGGCCGGAGGAACGGATTGCGTAACGCGTTGTGGGACCGCGTCATCGCCTCGTCGAGGAGGAGAGCACGGCCGCTGTGCCGTCGGGCTCGGCTGAGTTGCTCGTGCGCGGTACCATTGCGGTAGGCGCATGGCTGCTGGGCGTATGCGTCGGAATAGGTCCACGGCCTCGCCGTAGGAAGTCGCCGCCCTCAACCTGCCACGGAGTCCTCGGAGCCCCCATGAAGATCGCGAGAGTTCAGATCAAGAACTTCAGGAGTATCCGGGAGCTTTCCTTCGAGCCTACAACGCTGTGCGCGTTGATCGGTGGAAACACCGCACGCAGGTCGAACGTGAGCTGGAGCACGGGGTGGGATGGTGGAGCCGGGGTGGGGCTGGTGGAATGGATCGCCGGGGGTCATGGGCACGTGCGGTCTAGGAGATGGCAACGGCCGGGTGTCAGAGCAACCCCAGTAGAAGAACTGCCGCAGATGTTCCGAGGAGCAGAGCAAGGCCCGGCATGGATGCCAACCTACGGTCGGAAGCCAGCTCAAGTGTGGCTACGCAGAGGCAGAGAGAGGGGATTACGGCGATTGCAAGCAGAGTCAGCATCTGAACAACGACTCCCTCGATCACGAGCACGTTTGTAGCGAAGTAGAACGCGATCGCGACACCGGCGCTGCTGCCCGCATACAGCACTGCTTGCTTGGGCTCACCTCGGGAGGGACCCGGCGACGCAATTCGGTAAGCGACCAGCAGATTCACGACGCCTACCCCGGGCAGCGCAGCGGCTATCCACGGCGCAATAACGACCCTAAGAAATTCACCGGAATCTCCGAAGCCCCTCGCTGCAACGGCCGCAAGAAGGACAAGCACAACCGAGCCAAGGATCACGCGCAAGAAACCGCCTGCGTTGAATGGCGTCCGTCGGAGCAACAGCGCAGTCGTGACAATGAGGAATCCGGCGATCAGAACAAACAAAACTCCAGCCCCGATTCTGCTGCGCCAGACGAATTGGAAGAGTGGATCGACGCCCGTCATGCGGGCGTAGGCCACGAGCACCAACGAGAAGCAGGAGCCGGCAGACAACACGGTCGCGGCCTGGCCGAGGCGGTCGCGATTCGACATCACTTCACCTCCAGGGTGCCGAACTTCTTGACCTGTTCAGGACCCGAGAACCAGCTCTTCCAGAAGGGCGTTGCATTGTCCGGGACCGTGGTCGTACTGGTTCGATTGAGCAGGCTCTTGGTTGCATCCCAATTTCCGCAACTCGTCGCGGCGACACATCCAATCGTGCGACCTCGGCCGTGAAGTCGGAAGTGAGTCCGACCAGTCGGATCATGGGTATCGTTCCGCAACTTTGAATCAACTGGGTCCAACCGCCACGAGTCAGGATTCTGCGCCTGATCCAAGATCTCATACTTCCCTGCCTCGATCGGGTCTCCGTATGGCTTGCCGCCGGACTCGTATGTTCCAGTGACCGTTTTGCCGGTGTCGCTATCCGTCAGCGTAAGCTTCCCGGTCTCACGGTCGTAGACGCCATCCACTTGGGCCAGCAGGATCTCACCCTGGGACGATTCCGCTTCGATCGGCCCGGGCGGCCCCCTGTCGGGATCCGTCAGGTTGATCGCTTCACTTGCAAGACCCGAGATCGTCGCCGAGAACCCCTGCGTGTCGAAGAGTGTGATATTTCGGCCGTCGGTACCTGCGAACCGATTGATGAACTTCGAGTCAGCAGGCAAATCCCCCGCTGCTGCTGCGATCGCCGCGTCTCCTCGGCTTTGCCTGACAGCGGCACCTGGGTCAGCCTCGCGCGAGATCGTTCCGGACCTCCTCACCTTCCGCGAACTGTGTCCCTTGGGACGTCTTCAGTCCGCGAGTGAGTACTGCGACTTGAGAAACTCCAGCTCTTCCCTACTTGGTTCCACCCAACCGGAAGCCGCTGAGAAGACCCAGAATGTCTGGGTAGCCCGGCAGTATGCAAACTGTCGTACGACCGGTTGGTCGTTCGAGTTGCGCGACAACTCTCGATGAAGACGCGTGAGTTCCCCGGCTGGGTCATCTGGGCAAGACCAATCGCCAGGGGACTCGCTGAGATGCTCCAGCCGCTTCACTGCTCCGCCCACCAGCTGCTCGAAGTCCGGTGCCTGCCCGTTGACCTGCTGCCATACAGCGACAACGACCACATGCGATCCAGATTCCGCATCCAACCCTTGGGCTGCCATTAGACGACGGACGCAAGTTCCGGGCTCCATCCACGTGTTTCGCACACGGAGGCCGAGGCCAAACCCGGCACTGATGAGCAGTTCGCTTCGCGGCAGCTTCTTCAGATCGTTAGTTTCTTGGACTGTTAGTTCATCGAGGATCTGCTCTACGAGCTTCTGGGCGCTTCTCCACTCAGAACATGGGCACGCCGTGGCAGGACAAGCGGCCAAGGAAGCAATGGCGAGAACTGTGAGCCATCTCATCTTAGAGGTCCAAGGTCTACAGGATCGTACGTGACGCCTCGGCCACCATCGTGCGTAATCACGTAGAATCTGTTGTCTGGCGTTGATATGAAGCTGTAGAAGAACGAGCGACCCGCGCCTCGATTGAACGCGGCCCGGCCGAGCTGGTCAGCGAGCTGCCAATCGAATCCCGTGATGCGGCGGTTGGTCGCGTGGCCATGCGCTACGAAACGGGTGTTCCTGTCCGGAAGTGCTTGTGTAACGGTCCCGGCCCCCGGTTCCCCTAGGTTGAACAGTACGTTCCCGCGTTCATCACCCCGAAACGAGATCTCTCGACGGGTGTTCATGCTATGGTCGAAGTGGTCTGCAAGGCCTTTGCGTGCCTGTGTCTCAAGACGCGCGGGAGGGAGGGCGGCCGGAGGCGCGTCCTCGCGCGACACGGTAGATATCCCGGTCCCGCTCTCACTCTGGGACGATTCCGCTTCGATCGACCCGGGCGGCCCCCTGTCAGGATCCGTCAGGTTGATCGCTTCACTTGCAAGTCCCGAGATCGTCGCCGAGAACCCCCCGCTGAGCGCCCCATTTGCAAACTTCCCTCCGGTGAGTTCAGACAAAGTTCCACCGACGACCGCCGAGACAGCGATCTTCCCTGGAAGCCCGATCCCGAGATCGAATCCGCCAAGAAGGGAACCCACCGACGCGGACAAGAAGCCGTGCCCGAAGTTTCCTCCTTGAAGAACGGATGTAATGCCCCCTAGCGTCCCTGACGCCAGCACTTGAGCCGCTGGCCCAAGTATCGCCCCCAGTTCTCCCAGCGCACCGATGAATGGAGCAAACGCCCCAAACGCAGCACCGGACAGACCCGCGAAGAGTGCATCCTTGAAGCTGCCTCCCGTCGCCAGCACGGATGTGAAACCGATTCCAAACCCAATCGCTGCGCCAGCAAGCACGTCCCCGATTGTGATGCCAGCGATGATCACGGTGGTAAGGACGAAGTACCCGCTCGGATCCGTAGACACCAGCGGGTTGTTGATGACGTAGGTGTACCGGTTGAGGCTCTCCACCCGGGTCGGATCCTGGATGAAGGGATCCGCCTGCACGAAGCGGCCGAGGCTGGGGTCGTAGATCCTCCCGTTCATGTGG
>JAJDAP010000115.1 GCA_029261795.1 Deltaproteobacteria bacterium | reverse complement strand
CTGATCCGAGTTCAATCCCGAACCCGAGCACGCTTCGCCCTTCGATTCGAATTCGCAGCGGGTTGTCGCCACACGCGCCAGAAAATCTTCTCGATGCCGCTGGCTCACAAAATCAGCTCTTCTTCAACGGGCTGCTAGGTGTGCGACCACGACGAAGGCCATGCCGCTGTCCGGGGGCATCGCCTGGAAGAACGCCTCGAATGCTTCCAGGCCGCCTGCCGAGGCCCCGATCCCGACGATAGGGAAGGCCCCCGTCCGTGCCCGTCGCGTCCGCTTCGCCGGAGCAGCGGCCTTCGCCGATCGGTCCGCGGTCTTCGCCGCCGTGGGCTTCCGCTTGCCCGTGGGCTTCCCTTCGGCTCTGGCCTTGGCGGTGGTCTTGGCGGCCGTTTTCGCCTTGCCCGCCTTGGACCTGGCCGCGGTCTTCCTCCGGGTCGTGGCCTTCTTCTTCCTGGCGGTCATGGCTACCTCTCAGCCCGCGACTCGAGGAGACGCGCAGATCCTAACCCCTCCTTCTCGGAACGCATGACGCGGGCGAGGCTTCCACGGCCACGAGCGTCCGCATCCCCGCCAGGCCAAGCCGTGCCGTGAACCTGCCCCGATGGATGGCGCGAGCTGGGCCACCCGCCCGGAGGCGCGAACCCGCCCAAGCGGGTGGCGTCCGTCGTGTGCCGCGGTCCTGGAGGCGGATCGTGCCCGTGCGAATCAACGAGGCTGGGGTCTCCGGCGAACGCGGGGCGTTCACCCACCATCCGATCGAGGGTATTCGCAGCCCTGTAGCAAGGTCGCCCCCGGCCGCTGGAGCCGTGAATCCGTATTTCTACTGTGGATACTTTGCGTAGTTTCGAGGCGATCACGTCGGGCACCCGATAGGTCACCAGGGGGGATTGTGCGGCACATCGCTCGATTGGGACCGACTATCGTTCGCGCAACAGTTCTGTCTGCGCTGATTCTGCTAGGTGGGGTCTTTACGTACTCGACGCGGCAGGCGTATCGGCAGATCGTCGTTGTGCACGAGCAGGGAGAGACCGTTACCCGGCGTCTGTACCCGTTCGTCACGCGAGTTCACGAGATCGCCACGATGGCCAAGGCCATCGCCAACGATGAGCGGGGCTTCTTGATCCACGGAGATGAGGAGTTCGCTGCCGAGATACGGCGCGTTCGTGTTCCGCGATTGAAGCTGGCCTTCGCCAACGCCAAAAATGTCGCGAGTTTCGAACAGCAGGCGCGGCTCGACGAGCTGGAGAGTGAGATCGCCGACTGGATCGAGAAGCTCGAGGAGGAGTTCCAGCTGTTCAGGGCGCATCCGGAGAGCTCCCGCACGATGTCGTTCGAAACGACGCGCCCACTGCGAAAGCGATACGAAGAACTGATCCGCGAGGAGATCCAGCGAGGAAACAGCGCTGTAGAGGATGCGGCCGGCCGCCTCGATGGGGCTCTTCGAGCGAGCCGCCAGAGTTTCATGGCCGTCATGTTGCTATGGGTCACCTTGGTCGTGGTTTCCGTTCCCGCTTCCATCTGGATCATGCGTGCACTGAGGCGCGAGGAGATCGACCGAGCCGCGCACGCCGTTCGCGCCAAGTTCGAGAACCAGATCGTCCGAGGTCTCGAAATGTCGGAGACAGAGGAGGCGATCTTCACGTTCATGGGGCGCGCAATGATCACCGAGGATCCCGATGCACCGGCAGAGGTTCTCGTGGCGGATTCGAGCCGCGCGCACTTCCTGCGAGCGATCGGTACGCCCGCGGCGGGCACGGAACTCTGCGAAGCGCCCAACCCGGACGCCTGCCCAGCGATCCGGGCAGGCGCGACGCTCCGCTTCGACTCCAGCGAGAGCCTGGATGCGTGCCAATACCTGGTCGGTCGCCCCTCGGGCCCCTGCTCGGCTCTCTGCGTACCGCTCACGATCATGGGCCGTTCGGTGGGCGTGCTCCACGCCCCGGGTGCGCCCGGTCTTCCACCGATCGAGAGAGCACACAGCCTCGAGACGCTCTCCCGGAAGGCAGGGGAGCGGTTGGGGGCAGTACGCTCCCTCCAGCGTTCCGAACTTCGTGCCACGACGGATCCGCTCACAGGCCTGATCAACCGCCGCAGTCTGGAGGAGCAGGTGCACGATCTCCAACTTTCGCGAAGAAGCTACGCAGTTGCCTTCGCAGACGTCGACCATTTCAAGAAGCTTAACGACACCTTTGGGCATCCGATGGGGGATCGAGCGCTCCGCTTGTTCGCACGGGTGATCACTTCGACCCTGCGCGACGAGGACATTTCATGCCGCTACGGTGGAGAGGAGTTCGTTTTCGTCTTCCCTGATGCGAGAGCCGATGCGGCACGATTGGCCGCCGAGCGCTTGCGAGAAGCACTCGCATTCAGCCTGGATTCCGGATCGGTCTCCGACTTCACCGTGAGCTTCGGCGTCACGGAATCGGCCGATGGCGAGGACCTCGCAAGCGTCGTCGAGCGGGCCGACGCGGCGTTGCTGGAGGCAAAACAGGCGGGCCGCGATCGGGTGGTAATTTCGTCGCCCCCGGAGAAGGGCGAGGCGCCGTTGGATCTCTCGGAGCGCCAGTGAATCCAGCGCCGCGCGACGCGCCCCTGTTCGGCAACTCCCCGCTAGGCCTCGCGTCCCGCGTCCACCCAGACCCTCGGGCCTTGAATGGTCTTGATGGCCGCGTGCCAGGTGGGTGTGTCCGGACTAGCGGTGCTGGGGGCGAGGCTGCGCCGGGCGGTTTCGATGGGAGCGGCGGTGCAGTTCTGGGATCGGTCTACCCCGGCGCGGCGGCGGGGTCGAAGCGGGGACCGGCCTTCCTCCACCCCTCGGCGAGGAGCCAGGTGTGCGGTGCTGCGATGGCGAGTGCGCCGGGACGGCCACCTGCCGTCGCGATGAGCTTGGCGCTTCCCCGCTTCCAGCCGTCGAACCAGCGGCCGGAGGAGGCCGGGTCGATCAGGGCCTCGCGAGTCCTTCGCTTCATGTGCCGCCTGGCGTTCAGCAGCACATAGCGAAGCGCGTTCCGCACCTGGGTCGGCGTCTTCAACACCACGTGGTGATACCGATCCTTCAAGACCGGCCCTCTTCGCGAGAAGACGCGGTTCACCGCCCGCGCCAGCCGCGCACCGAGCGCGTTCATCCCGCGTCCCAAGGCGTCCGCGTCC
>JAJDAP010000114.1 GCA_029261795.1 Deltaproteobacteria bacterium | reverse complement strand
AGCGAAGATCGCCACGCGGCCCGAATCGTCGACATCCAGGTTCGCCTGGGTCATCTCCTGGATGCCCCGGATCACCTTGCCACCCGGTCCGATGACGTCGCGGATGCGGTCCGGCTTGATCCGGATGACCTCCATACGCGGCGCCCACTCGTTGAGTTCCTCGCGGTGCGAGAAGCCCGGGAGTTCGGAAGCCGAATCCCGCGCCATGCAGTCGAGGATGTGAAGACGGCCTTCCTTGGCCTGGGCCATCGCCTCTTCCATCACCTTCCAATCGACGGACTCGATCTTGATGTCCATCTGCAGGGCGGTGATGCCGTCGGGCGTGCCCGCGACCTTGAAGTCCATGTCGCCGAGGTGGTCCTCGTCACCGAGGATGTCCGAGAGCACCGTGTGACGCGAACCGTCGGTCACGAGGCCCATGGCGATCCCTGCAACAGGTTTTTTGAGAGGAACACCGGCGTCCATCATCGCGAGCGTGGCGCCGCAGATGGTGGCCATCGACGACGAGCCATTCGACTCGAGGACTTCCGAAACGACCCGCACCGTGTACGGGAACGAATCCTGATCCGGGAGCATGCGCCGCAGCGACTGCTCGGCCAGGTTGCCGTGGCCGATATCGCGGCGCGAAGGTCCGCGCAGCGGCCGCACTTCGCCCACCGAGAACGGGGGGAAGTTGTAGTGCAGCAGGAAGCTCTTCGAGCTTCGCTCGGTCAGCGCATCGATGGTCTGCGCGTCGCCGGAAGAACCCAACGTCGTGTAGACCAGGGCCTGGGTCTCGCCGCGCGTGAAGAGCGCGACCCCGTGGGCACGAGGGAGCGGCCGGATCTCGCAGGCGATCTGACGCACGTCGGCCGGCGCTCGGCCGTCGATGCGCGTCTTCTCCGCCAGGATGCGCTCGCGCATCAGGTCCGAACGCAGGTCGTGGAGCAGGTCCTTCGCGGTCTTGCGAAGTTTCCCGAGGCCGGACTGGCGATCTTCCACCGCGGCCAGCGTCGAGAGGTCTGCCGGCGCGTTGCGATACTCGTCGACGAGTTGGTTGACGATGGCGCCTTCCACTTCGTCGATGGCCGAATAACGAGCCTTCTTCTCCTGGATGCGCACGGCCTCCGAGAGCTTCGCCTCGGCGAGCCCGCGGATCTTCGCTGCGAGTTCGGAGTTGTCCGGCTGTGCGGCGGGAACCTTGCGCTCCTTGCCGGCCTTCGCGGTCAGCTGCGCCTGGGCTTCGATGATCGGCTGGATCTCCTGGTGGCCGTACTTCAGCGCCTCCAGGACTTCGGCCTCGGTGGCCTCGTCAGCCGAGCCTTCGACCATCACCAGCGCGTCCGTGGAGCCAGCGACGACGAGTTCGAGCGAAGTCTCCTTCATCTGTTCGTGGGTCGGGTTGGTGATGAGCTTGCCGTCGATCTTGCCGACGCGAACGGCCGCGATCGGACCACTGAACGGCATGCCCGAAAGCGACAGGGCCGCACTCGCGCCGTAGAACGCCGCGATATCCGGTGAATGCTTGCCGTCGGCCGCGAGCACCGTGGCCGTCACCTGCACTTCGTCGCGGAAGCCGTCCTGGAAGAGCGGCCGGATCGAGCGATCGATGAAGCGGCAGACCAGGATCTCTCGATCCGAGAGCCGCGCCTCGCGCTTGAAGAAGCCGCCCGGGATCTTGCCGGCCGCCGAGGTCTTCTCGACGAAGTCCACGGTGAGCGGGAAGAAATCGATGCCGGGACGCGGCTTCGATGTGTTGACTGTGACCAGCACCACCGTGTCACCCAGTGTGACGACGACGGACCCGGCCGATTGCTTGGCCATGCGGCCGGTTTCCAAAGTGAGCGTCGTGTCGCCAACGGGCAACGACACGGTCTCGGGTTCGAACCAATAAGGCATCGAACACGTCTCCATTTCTTTGCACAGCGGGCCGGTAAGGACGGCGGCCGCCGGTGCCTAGGCGCGGGCACGAAAGCAGTCTTCTGGGGAGACGAAATGCGGGATCTGGAATCAGCTTGCGCTGACAAGGGGATTCCAGATTCCCACATTTCGTTGAAGCATGCGGATCGGGTCCGCTCGTTGTTTCCGCTCGACCTTCGAACGGGGTGCCGCTCTTTCCTCCTAGCGGCTTGTCGCTAGCCAGCGCCGAACTATCGGCGCAGTCCCGTGGGGTTTTCCACGGTCCTGCGTCTCAGCGGCGCAGGCCCAGTCGCGAAATCAGCGACTGATATCGATCGGGGGACTTGCCCCGAAGATAATCGAGTAGAGAGCGCCGCTGGCTGACGAGCTTGAGCAGCCCGCGACGCGAATGATGATCCTTCTTGTGGGTCTGGAAGTGTTCCGTCAGCTCCTTGATCCGCGTGGAGAGGATCGCGACCTGGACCTCGGGGGAACCCGTGTCGGATTCATGGGTCCGGTATTCGGTGACGATCTGCTGAGTCTCTGCGGTGTCCAAGTGGGAACTTCCTTGTCTGTCTTCGGTCGCCCGACCGCGCGGTCGGAATGGCCGGAAGGTTTATCAGAGGGTCTGGCCGAGCGCTATGCCCCGGCCAGGACGCGGAGCGGGTGAAGCCGCCGGTCGGGTCGCAATTCCAGGATCGCGACCAATTCTCCCGCGGGGGACATGGCGGAAACGCGCAGTCCGGGCCTGGGAGCGGGGCCTTGCTCCCACTCTCCCCGTGCATCCGCAGCCGCCAGATCGCCACCGTTTGCGATCTTGCGCGCCTGGGCCGCGGTCAGGGAGACGCGCGGAAAGCCGAGGGCGACGTCCGGGGCGATCAGCTGATCTTCGAGGGTCCGGGCCTCTCCAGCTGCCTCGAAGGTCTCCGGCGGCAACGCCTGGGCGTACTCGAAGCAGCCACTGCGAGTGCGTTGCAGACCGGAGAGGTGCGCGCCGCAGCCGAGCAGTTCGCCCAGATCATGGGCCAGGGAACGGACATAGGTGCCCGGCGTGCAGGAGATCTCGATGCCGATCTCGGTTTCCGAAAAGTGATGCATCTCGGCCCGGTGGATCGTGATCGAGCGCGCTTCGCGGGCCACTTCTTCGCCACGCCGCGCCAGTTTGTAGAGCGGGACGCCGTCCTTCTTGACGGAGCTGTACATCGGCGGAATCTGCTGGATCTCGCCCACGAAACCGGCCAACGCGGCGCGAACCGCGGTCTCGTCCGGTAGCGCGCCCTCGTGGCGGTAGCTGACTTCGCCTTCGGCATCGTAGGTGTTCGTCGAAACACCCAACCGGATCGTTCCGACGTAGACCTTCTCACCACCTTCGAGAAACGGGACCAGCTTGGTCGCCTCGCGGATGGCAAGGGGCAGCACGCCGGTCGCCAGGGGATCGAGGGTACCGAGGTGCCCGATCCGGCGAATCCCGAGCCAGCGACGCGCCGCATCTACCACGTCGTGGGAAGTCCAGCCGATCGGCTTGTCCACCACCAGGAACCCGATCGGGCCGGGCCGATCCCGGCGCTTACCTCTCCGCGCCATCATTCAACTCCTGTAGTCGGGCCAGCGTGCGAGAGCCAACGGCGATGGACGGATCGAAGGTGAAAGTCAGCGCGGGAACACGCTTTTGCGGCGAGATCTGGGCGAGCCGGCGCCGCACGAAGCTGGCGGCACTGGCGAGGCCTGCCTCGACCTCGGGATCCGCCTCGGGCACGAGGTCGTCGTCCGGCATCGCTGCCTTCTCTAGCCGGCTCCAGAAGACGCGGGAGTTGCGGAGATCGGGGGAGACGTCGACGCGGGTCACCACGACCAGGCCAATGCGCGGGTCCGTCACTTCTTCGCGCAGGATCCGTGCGATGTCCGAGCGCAACTGCTCGGCGATGCGTTCGGTTCGGCGCGTCAAAGGATCTCGATCTCCTGGTCCAGCACCTCGGCGAGGTGCAGCTCAACGATGAAGTCGACCGCTTTCTCGAGTCGACGCCGGGCCGTGCCCGATTCGTTTGCCACCGTCGCCAGACCCAGCACGGCGATCTGCCAGGTGTCCTGGCCACCTACCTCGGCAACCGAAAGATTGAAGCGGTTCTGAACCCGCTGGATGATCGATCGGACCACACCGCGCTTCTGCTTCAGCGACTGGGAACCATGAACGTGGAGCTGGACACGTGCCGCACCTACCACCATCGAGTTCGCTCCATCGCCCTAGAGCTCGGCGGCCTTCTCCTCGATCTCGTATGCCTCGATGACGTCGCCGACCTTGATGTCGTTGAAGGACTCGATGCCGATGCCACACTCGAAACCGGTCTGGACCTCGCGCGTGTCGTCCTTGAACCGCTTCAGCGATGCGAATTGTCCCTCGAATACCTGCACGCCATCGCGCACCAGCCGACACTGCGCGTTGCGGCGCATCAACCCGTCCGTGACGTAGGAGCCCGCGATCGTACCGACCTTGGGTATCGTGAAGGTCTCGCGAACCTCGGCGTTGCCGAGCACGACCTCGGTGCGCGTCGGAGGCAACAGCCCCGCCATCGCGGCACGCACCTCGTCGATGAGTTCGTAGATGATCTGATAGCTGCGGATCTCGACGCCGGCGGATTCGGCGGCGCGCCGTGCACGCGAGTCCGGTCGAACGTGGAAGCCCAGGATGATGGCGTTGCTGGCTTCGGCGAAGGTGACGTCGCCCTCGGTGACGCCGCCGACACCGGCGACGAGCACGTTCAGCTTCACGCGATCGGTGGTGAGCTTCTCGAGCGAAGCACGAACGGCCTCTGCGGAGCCCTGGGTATCGGCCTTGATGACCACGCCGAGTTCGCGGACGCCACCGCCCTCTGCCTGGGCGAAGAGGTCTTCGAGGCTCACCCGCGGACGTCCCAGGCCGGACTGTTTGTTGCGCTCCTGGTCCTCGCGATGGGAAACGATCTCCTTGGCAACGCGCTCGCTTTCGACCACGTGCATCTCGTCGCCCGCACCCGGAACTCCGGAGAGGCCGACCAGTTGGACCGGTGCCGAGGGCAGCGCTTCCTTCATCGTCTCGCCGCGCTCGTTGCTCATCGTGCGCACGCGGCCCCAGTGGACACCGCAAACGACGATGTCGCCGGCCCGGAGCGTGCCCTCCTGGACGAGCATCGTCGCCACCGGCCCGCGGCCCGTCTCGAGCTGTGCTTCGAGCACGACGCCCTTGGCGCGAAGTGAAGGGTCGGCCTTCGGCTCGAGCACTTCGCTCTGGAGCACGAGGCCCTCGAGCAACTTCTCGAGGCCCGTGCCCTGAGTCGCCGAGACATCGATGGCGAGAACCTCACCGCCGAAGTCCTCGACCACGACGTTGTGCTCCATCAAGCGCTGGCGCGTATTCTGCGAATCGGCGCCGGGCAGGTCGATCTTGTTGACGGCGACCAGGATCGGAACGCCGGCAGCCTGGGCGTGCTGAATCGCCTCGACCGTCTGCGGCATGATGCCCTCGGTCGCAGCCACGACCAGGATCACGATGTCCGTGCACTGGGCGCCGCGGGCGCGCATCGCGGTAAACGCGGCGTGGCCCGGTGTATCGATGAACGTGATCGTGTGGCCCTCGACGTCGACTTGATAGGCGCCGATGTGTTGGGTGATGCCACCAGCCTCGCCTTCGACGACGTTCGTCTTGCGGAGCGCATCGAGCAGCGAAGTCTTGCCGTGGTCGACGTGGCCCATCACGGTGACGATGGGCGGTCGGAGGCGCGCCTCGCCTCCACCTTCCTCGGCCGCAGGCGAATCGAGGAAGGTGTCTTCCTGGAAGCCCGTGTTCATCGTCTCGTAGCCGAACTCCATGGCCACCTGCTCGGCCGTCTCGAAGGAGATCGTCTGATTGACCGTCACCATGGTGCCCATGGACATCAGCTTGCCCTGGACCTGAGCGGCCTTGGCGCCGAGCTGCTTGGCCAGTTCGCCGACGCTGATCTCGCCTTCGACCCGAACGAACTTCTTCTCGTCCTTGGCGACAACGGCTTTCGCCGCGCGCTTGGCCGGGGCGTCGCGACGTCGCTTCCGCGGCGACTGCATCGCACGGGGATTGACTGCCGGGGGTCCGGGTCGTCCCGAGGAGCGGCTCGTGACCTGCCGGGCGATCTGCTCCTGCTCGCGCAGGTTGACCACTTCCTTGAACTGCTTGCGCGTCTTCGCGGCGGCGGCGGCCTCGTCCCGCGGTGATCCGGGGGTCCGTGCCGGGCGTCCCGCTCCTGCCCCAGCGTCATCGCCACCCTGACGGGCCGCGATCGGCTGGGGTTCGGCGTCGGCGGGCGTCGGCTCCGCGGGAATCTCTTCCGGTTCCTCGGCCTCTTCAGCCGGGGCATCAGTCGGCCCTTCGTCGGAATCAGCTTCGGCAGCGATGGCCTCGGCTTCCTGCTCGGGCTCCGGCGCCGCTTCGGGCTCCGGCTCGGGTTCGGGTTCGACGCGCTTGCGACGTCGAATGACTGCCCCTCCGCGCCGCTCCACGCGGGCTTCGGTGACGGCCTCACGCTTCTTTGCGCCGAGCTTCTCGCGCAGCTCGTCTGCGGTCGCCTCATCGATGGCGGCCATCGCGCTCTTCAACTCGACACCGACCTCGGCCGCCTTATCGACGAACTCGTTCCGGTCGATGCCCAGTTCTTCCGCGATCTTGTAGGCACGAATCGACATTAATTCCCGTCAACCTCGGTTCGCGTTCGCAACGGACATGCCGCCGGAAACGCTTCCCGGTTCCCTCGACCCGACCTTGCTAGGCCGGGTCCACCTCAGTCTCGGACGCCTCGTCAGACGGTGCGTCGCCGGCTTCTTCCGCGGCTGCTGCAGCCGCAGCAGCGGCAGCTCGTTCTTCGCGCTCGGCGGCATAGGCTGCCGCAGTCGCCTCGGCTTCCGCCTTGGCTTGCGCTTCGGCTTCGGCTGCCGCCAGCACATCCGCAGCCTCCTTCTCGACTGCGAGCTCGGCGGCCTTCTCCTTGATCGCGGAAGCGCCGGCCTCATCAACACCGATGGCAGTACCGAGTATTTCTGCGCTGGTCGCGGCCAGATCCTCGAGCGACGTGATGCCGTCTCCGACCAGGGCATCCGCTTCGCCCTCGCCGAGGCCCGCAACGGCGACCGCGCGTTCGAACCACTCCGCCATTTCCTGCATCTTGGTTTCGCTCTTGATGTCGATCTTCCAGCCCGTGAGCTGGACCGCGAGGCGAACGTTCTGGCCCTTGCGACCGATGGCCAGTGACAGCTGATCATCCGGAACGATCACGTCCATCGACTTCTGCACTTCGTCGATGATGACCTTCGAAACTGCGGCCGGAGACAAGGCGCTGCAGACATAACGAGCAGCGTCAGGGTTCCACGGCACGATATCGATGCGCTCACCCCGGAGTTCCTGAACGACGGCCTGAACCCGGCTGCCCTTCATTCCGACGCAGGCACCGACGGGATCGACGTCGCCGTCGCGTGAAGCCACAGCGATCTTCGAGCGGCCGCCCGGCTCGCGAGCGGCCGAATCGATGTAGACGATGCCTTCGTAGATTTCCGGCACTTCCTGGGCGAACAGCTTCACCAGGAAATCGATCGACGAGCGCGAGAGGATGATCTGCGCGCCCTTGGCCTGGTTGTTCACGTCGAGGACGTAGGCACGGATCCGATCGCCCGGGCGGTAGTTCTCTCGGGGGACCTGCTCCTTGGCGGGCAGCACGGCCTCGGACTTGCCGAGGTCGACGACGATGGCGCCCTTCTCGAAACGCCGGACGATGCCGTTCACGACCTCGCCCTTGCGATCCTTGAACTCCTCGAAGACGATGTCGCGCTCGGCATCGCGAACGCGCTGGATGATCACCTGCTTGGCGGTCTGGGCCAGAATGCGCCCGAAGCCCTCGGTATTGAGCTTGTTTCCGATCTCGTCGCCGATCTCGGCCTCGGGGTCGAGCCGCTTGGCATTGTCGAGGCTGATGTGATTGTCGGGGTCGGTGATGACGTCGACGACTTCCTGGAATTCGAACAGTTCGATCTCGCCGGTGTCCGGGTTGAAGCGCGCCTCGATTTCCTTCTCGAGTCCGTACTTCTTCTTGCCCGCCTGCTTCATCGCCTCTTCGAGCGCACCAATGATGGTGTCGCGGTCCATCCCCTTGTCTTTGGCGATCTGTTCGATCTCGCGCTTGAGCGGTGCGATGTTCATGGTGGGCTCCAGGGAGGAAACGCGGCGCGCTAGCGCGACGCGGAAAAATCTTCGCGGCCGAACTGGTAGAACGACTTCGCCTTCCCGACTGCGGCAAACGGGATGGCGATTCGAACCCCGTCGACCGAAACCTCGGCAACGTCGTCCGCGAAGGACAGCAGTTCGCCTCGGAAGCGGCGCCGGCCATCGATCGGGGCCCGGGTCTCGATCTTCACTTCCTTGCCGCAGGCCGCGGCGAAATCCTTCTCGCGAGCCAGTGGGCGATCGAGCCCCGGCGAGGAAACCTCGAGCTCGTACCGGACCGGAATCAGATCGCCGGCATCGAGCGCTACGCCGACCTCGCGAGCGACCGACGCGCAGTCTTCGATCGGCACGCGGCCATCGCCGGACGCGTTGTCGACGACCACGCGCAGCTGCCACGGCGCCTGCCCCTGGCGGCGCTCCACATCAACCAGCTCGAGGCCGTGATCCTGGACGATCGGCTCGATCAAACGTCTCATTTCTTCCGGGACGTCCCGGTACAACTCGTTGTCACCTTGCGGCTCGGTGATCCGCCCGAATCACCTTGATTCGAACTGCACCGACACCCCGGCCCCGTCCGACCCCGCCGAAAACCGATCAGAGGCCAGAAAAGGAAAAAGTGGACGATCCGCCCACTTCACCAGCGAGGTCAAAGCCCGCGTAACCTATCCAAACTGCTGAGAAAGAGCAAACAATGCGGGCCGCGAATCCCCCGCGGGGCATTCGCCGATGAGTGCTCTAACGCGTCCTGACAGCGTTTCGTGACAGCAGTATGGCCGTCGCGCCATCCCGGTAGTAGGCCGTTCGGCGCCCCACTTCCCGGAATCCCAGGGCCTGGTAGAACGCACAGGCGGCGCCATTGTCCTCGCGGACCTCCAAATGGATCCGCTCGACGCCTGACTCTCCGGATGCCCGCTCCATCAGGGTGGACCCGAGGCCCGCTCTCCTGGCCTCGATGGCCACGGCGAGCTGCAGAATCTCCATTTCATCCGCAGCCCGGCGAGCCAGCAGCGCGGCCCGGACGCCACCTGCCGACCCCTCGATCAGCCAGCCCCGGCCTCCCGGGTGACGGATCTCGGCCTCGACCTCCGAGGCACTCCAGGGCCTCGGAAGCGTCGGCTCGAGCCACTCCGCAATGGCACCGGCATCGTCGGGTCGGGCCCGGCGGACGGCGGGAACTGCGGAATCCGGGCGAGGCATTCGTCAGTCGCGCTGGGCGCGGATGCCGAAACTCTTCATCTTTCGCGAGAGGCTTTCGCGCGCGATGCCGATGGCTTCGGCCGTCCGCGAGACATTCCAGCCGTGCTCTTCGAGCCGTGAGATCAGGAAACGACGCTCGAACTCCTTGCGGGCGTCGTCGAGGGTCGCGCGATCGACTTCGTTCGGACGCACACCGGAGCGTACTTCCTCGGGCAGATCCTCGACGCGAATCTTCGGCCCCGGTGTCATCAACACCAGACGTTCCATCAGATTGCGAAGCTCTCGGACGTTGCCTGGCCAGGGGTAGGTCTGGAGCAGCTGAAGGGCCTTCGGCGTGACCGTTTTCGGCTTGGCGGCGGAGTCGGCGCAGAATTCTCCGACGAATGCGCCCACCAGAACCGGGATGTCTTCACGCCGTTCGCGCAAGGCCGGCACGTGGAACGGGATGACGTTCAGGCGGTAGTAGAGATCCTCACGGAATCTACCGGCCTGGATCTCTTTTTCGAGGCTCTTGTTGGTCGCTGCGAAGACGCGTACGTCGACATCGAGAGATTCGGTACCGCCGACGCGCTCGAACTTGTGCTCCTGGAGGATGCGCAGGATCTTTGCCTGGGTTCGCAGGCTCATGTCGGCGATCTCGTCGAGGAAGATCGTGCCCCCGTGAGCGAGTTCGAACTTGCCCTCCTTGCGAGCGATGGCGCCGGTGAAGGAACCCTTCTCATGACCGAACAATTCGCTCTCGATCAGCTCTTCGGGAATCGCGGCACAGTTGACCTCGACGAAGGGGCCCTCGCTGCGCAGACTTCGCACGTGAAGCTGTCGCGCGACCATCTCCTTCCCGGTGCCGTTCTCGCCGGTGATCAGCACCCAACCGTTGGTCGGCGCGGCTTGCTCGATCTGTCCCTGGAGTTTATTCATCACAGCCGAGCTACCCAGGATCTCGTTCGCGCGAATCGATTGCGCGCGCAGCTCGCGGTTCTCCTTGACGAGGCGCGCGGCATCGAGTGCGTGGCGGATCGTCAGCAGGAGTTTTTCGAAGGACAGGGGCTTTTCGATGAAATCGAAGGCGCCGAGCTGGGTCGCGCGCACGGCGGTCTCGATGTTCCCGTGCCCGCTCATCATCAACGCCGGGAGGTTCGGCCAGGCCTGGCGAATCTCCTCCAAGATCTCGATCCCGTCACGGCCAGGCATCGCGATATCGAGCAGGACGAGCGCGATTCCGCCCTCACGCAGGATCGCGAGGCCCTTTTCGCCATCGGCGGCCTCGACGGGTTCGAAGTCTTCATCGGAGAGCAGGCCCGCCAGCGAGCGGCGAATGCCGGCTTCGTCGTCGACGATCAGGATTCGGTCCACGGCGTAGAAGCTAACGCCCGCGCCCAGCTCGGGCATTGTTGGTAACTAGAGCGCTGGAGGTTCAACCATGTCGAACACCGCCCGGGCCCCTTCCCGAACGCGATTGATCCGATCGCTCCCGCTCGCAGCGACCTGGATCGCGCTGGTGTCCTGTGCCGATCCGCTAGCGGAGGTTCGAACGGTGGAGGGCGATCTGGGAGCGCAACTCGCGTTTTCCACCTTCCTCGGCGAGCGCCCGGCAACGCTCCGCACGGCGGGCTTCGATGCCGAAGGCAATGTGATCGTGGCCGGCGGTACCGACGGCGGCAGCTGGCCCGGCCGCGAGCAGCGGCTGGGGGCCGGCGGCGATTGGGACGTCACGGTCGCCAAGTTCGCGCCGGACGGAACGCTGCTCTGGGGCCGCGTCTTCGGCGGACCCGACGAAGACTATGCCTACGTGTCCGCCGTCAACCCAGACGGCGACATCGTGATTGGCGGCCGCGCTGGCATCGGATTCCCGGTGACCGCAGGCTCCGCGGATTCCGAATTCGGCGGCGGAGTGGCGGGCCGCGTCCACGGAGCGACCGACGGCTTCCTGATGCGGCTTTCGCCAGACGGAGAGCTGCGTTGGGCGACCTACATCGGCGGAAGCGGAAACGAGAACACGCGCGCCATCCAATGGCTCGACGACGGCGCCATCGCGGTGGGCAGCGGCAACTCGCTGTCTCGCGATCTTCCGACGGACGTCGGGACTCTCCCAGGCCCGGTATTCAAACCCCAGGCCGGCGGCGAGCTGGAAGGCTGGGTCGGCGTCGTGGCTGCGGACGGCGCGAGTTTCGACTTCCTCAGCTACTTCGGCCCGGACGACGAGGCCGGTCGCAGGGACGACACGGTGCGCGCGCTCGCCGAAGACGCGAACGGAGATCTCTGGATTGGCGGGACCTCGCGCGGGCGCGCGATGACGCCGACCCCGAATGCGTTCCAAGCGGACCGGACGGACGCACCGGGTGATTCGTCCGCATGGGTGGCGAAGCTTTCTCGGGACGGCCGACGCCTCCTCTATTTCTCTTGGCTGGGTGGCGCGGGCGACGATGAGATCGAGACGGAGGGGGCCTCCGACTCGCAGGGGCGCTTCTACGTCGCGGGCAGCACCTCATCAAGCGACTTCCCGGTCACCGTGGGTGCCTACCAGGCCCCGCCCACCAACAGCAGGGATGGCTGGGTGGCCCGCATCGACGCGGATGGAGCGCTCGGATTCTCCGTGCGTTACGGCGGCGACGGGAACGATGGATTCTACGGGCCCGGAATCGCGCCGGACGGGAGTGTCGTCACCGGCGCACGGATTCGTTCCGCCGCGGCACCCACCTCCCCGGACGCCCTGATGCGCCGGCGCGGAGGCAAGCAGGACGGCGGTTTCGCCGTATTCGGCCCTTCCGGCGAATTCCGGTATGCGAGCCACTTCGGCGGTGCCGACTATGATTCCACGCGATTCGCAAACTTCTCGCCGGACGGAGCGCGCATCGTGCTCGTCGGGGGATCTGCCTCGTCGGACTTCCCGCTGAAGGATGCGACGCAAACCCGAAGCGGGGGCGCCTATGTCGCAGTCTTCGATCTCGTTCGGCCGATAGAGGGCGAATGAGAGCGCGCCTTCGAAAACGCATACCGGTCCTGGTGGTACTGCTGACGCTTCTGGGTTGTCGCCCGGAACACGCAGTCGTCGCCGCCGACACGCCGCCGGACATCGTGCTGATCGTGATGGATACGACCCGGCCGGACCACCTGAGCCTCTATGGTCATGATCGCGAGACGAGTCCGCACCTTTCGGAACTGGCGCGAGAGTCGCGGACTTTCGACCAGGCACGCTCGACGAGCAGCTGGACCTCGCCAGCCCATGCATCGATGTTCACCGGGCTCTACCCCGGCGCCCACGGCACCACCCAGGCGAGTTGGACGCTCCCGGACTCGCTCACGACGCTGGCGGAAGTCCTCTCGGCCCGCGGTTACACGACGGCCTCGGTCAGCGGCAATCCGATGCTCACCGAGGAGCGCGGCTTCGCCCAGGGTTTCGCGCACTACGTGCAGACCTGGTGGGGCCCGACGGCGCGGACGGACCTGCGGAGTCTCGCCGAGATCGAAGCGCTGGTGGCTACCCTGCCCTCTCCCTATTTCCTGTTCGTGAACCTGATCGGGCCACACTCGCCCTACGATTCCTGCGGCCCCGAATGCGAACGTTTCACGTCGGACCCGTTCAAGAGCCCGCGCGCGAACCGCTGGCTCGAGCACTACCGCGGAACCCATGTCTTTTCCGACGAGGATCTAGAACGGCTCAGCGACCTCTATGACGCCGAGCTGCGGCGCGCCGATTCGATCGTCGGCGAGATCGTCGGCGATGTTCGCGCGCGCGGTCGAATCGACGACACCTTGTTGATCGTGACCTCCGACCATGGCGAGAACCTGGGCGACCACGGGCACGTCGACCACTTGTTCTCGCTCTACGACTCCACCGTGCGCATCCCCCTCCTGATTCGACAGCCCGGGCGATTCGAGGCAGGAAGCCGCAGCGACGCACCGGTACAACTGCCGGACCTGTTTCCGACGATCTTGTCCGCCGCCGGGGTTCCCGCCGAAGAGATCGATTCGCAGGGCATCGACCTCTCCGACGAAGGCGCCCTGACTGGACGGCCTAACATCCTCGAGTACTACGACCCTGTTCAGGCGATGAGTGTCGTCTACGAACGATCGTCCGCCGAGGAGAAAGCGCGGCTCGATCGCTACGACCGGAAACTCGAAGCCATCGTCGCGGGAAATCTCAAACTGGTCCGTGCCAGCGACGGGAGCGCGGAGCTGTACGATCTCTCGATCGACCCCGCGGAACTGGAGAATCTGGCCGAGCACGATGACCAGCAAGGCACACGCCGCCTGCTCGAGGTCAGCCTCGACCGCTGGCTATCGCGTTATGCGAAAGAGGAAGCCCAGGCGACCGAGAACGTTCCGGTCTCCGAGGAGACACGGCGTGCCCTCGAGGCGATCGGATACATCGAGTGAGCCTGAGGACGCGCGGCTGGCGGCGCGACGCGGTCGCTGGATTCGCCTCGGTGCTTTCCATTTCCGCGATCGTCGGGTTGCAACTAGCCAACCCTCGTGTGCTGGCGTCCTGGCACGGGTTCCTGCATGCGGGGATCGTCGAGCGGATCCGCCTGACCGGGATACCGCCGGAGAACCCTTTCTTTGCGGGTGAACCGTTGCCCTACTACTGGGTCTGGCACGCTGTCGCGGAAGCGTTCTCTAGCGCCAGCAACATCGACGCGCTTGCGAGCTTCCAGTTCCTGACGCTGACTTCCCTCGCCCTGCTCTGGTTCGCGAGCATTCACATCGGCGTCTCACGATGGGGTTCGGGACGAGATGGGCTGATGGCGGGGCTGTTGATCGGCTGGTTGGCGCTGGCGGGCTCGGCACCCCTGGGTCCGCTGCTCGCCCTCGCCCGCAGCCTCGTGGACGGCATCGCCCTGTTCGAATCCGCGCCGGCCGCCGTCGAGACGATTCGCGTCAGCGATGCCGTCGCCGACCAGTGGATGACCCATCCGATGATCGGTGCACTCTTCTGGAGCTGGGATTGGCGGCTCGGACCCAACGCGATCTGGTTCTGGGACAACTCCTCGCGGGCGGCCTCCCTGGTGGCCCTGCTCATGCTCGCGGGCCAGACCTTGCCCGAGCGCCTACGGCTCCGGGGACTCATCGCCACGACCCTGCTGGCCGCGTCCATCGCGGCGCTGAACCCGCTGATCGGCGTTGGCGCCGGCCTCAGCCTCGCCGGCGCTGCGGTGGTGGTCGGCTTCCTGCGCAGCGAAGCGAAGCGTTTCCGATTCGCTGCCGCGGTCGGGCTCGGGCTGGCCCTGGCGGCGCCGAGTTATCTCCACATCCTCGGCGGTGGGGGCAGCGGTGTCACCATTCGCTTTGCGTTCCTCGGCGCGCTCCTGGCCATCTCCTTCGCGATGGCGCCCATCTGGCTCGTCGCGGTCGGCGGCGCCCTGCGCGCCGCCGAGGCGAAACAACACGGTGACAGTACGCTGCTGCTGGCCGCTACTGTCTTGTTAGGCGTCGGTGTCGTGCTCCACCTCGCCGAGGGCAACGAGCACAATCTCGTCAACGCGGCGCTGGTGGTCCTCGCCATCCCGGCAGCGCATTGGGCGGCCTCCGACTCGCGCCGTTCGATCGGATTGGCACTCGTCTTCGCTCCGATCCTGATCGCGTGCTTCCTGGCCTTTTCCGGACGGCCGGCACTTCCGCTCACCCACGTTGGGACTTCCCTACAACGGAGCGACGGGCTCGAAGCCGTCTATCGCTACCTCCGAGAAGAGACCGCTCCGGATGCCGTGCTCGTCGACGATCCGGACCGCCCGCTACGGATGGCGGGCAACGTCAGCGAACTGCCGGCGTTCACCGGACGGGCGCTCTTGACCGGCCATCCGAGCTACCTGACCCGCGACTTCGCCGACGCCGAGACGCGCGCAGGAATCGCCCGCAAGCTATTGGCAGGAGAGCGGCTCGAAACGAACGAGCAGGCCTTGATCCGAGACCTCGGTCGGCCGGTATATCTCCTAAGGACCGACCGCGGCGCGTCCGACAAAGTACCGGTGGTGTTCGAAGCCCACGGCATCGCAATCCAGCGAGTGCAATGACATCTTGCTGGCTGCGGATCCGTGAAGGAACCCTGCACATGCGAGATGGGGCCCGAGGTTAGGCGGAAGCATTGAAGCTCGATCGCGACGAAGCTTGGCGTAGACTCCGAAGATGACGACGAGCAGCGCAGAAGTCGGCTCGATTCGGGCCGTGCTGTTCTCCGGCGGGCGCGGCTCGCGGGCGCTCGCCCGCGAACTGCTCGTCCACCCCGATGTCGATCTCACCCTGGCCGTCAACGGCTATGACGACGGGAAGTCGACCGGCGAGGTGCGTCGCTTCCTCGGCGACGCGCTGGGCCCATCGGATTTCCGAAAGAACGCGGCCACCGTCGCGGAAGCCCTCGAGTCTTGCGACCCCGCCCTGATCGCGTTGCTCGACGCGCGATTGCCCGACGACGTTTCCGGAACGCATGCGATCGCGTGCATCGAGGCCCTGGCTCGGGGCGAAGCAGCGGCCGCGCTGCCAGCACTCGATGCTCCCGCCGACGCCCTGCCCCGCGAAGCCCGCGAAGCGCTCGTCCAGTTTCGCGCCGAGATGGAACGCACCGGCAAAGGCTTCGCGTTCGGCGACTGCGCCATCGGCAACCTGGTGTTCGCGGGCTGCTTCCTGGCCCAGGCCCGCGACTTCAATCGCACGGTCGACGCCTACGGCGCGCTGCTCGGGGTCCCGGTCGGATTGATCGAGAATGTGACCGATGGTGGCAATGCGTACCTGGTCGCGCGGAATCGCGGCGGCGAGTTGCTCGCCAGCGAAGAAGACCTGGTCGACGCGCAACGCCGCAATGTCGTAGAAGAGATCTGGTTGGTGGACGAACCGGTTGCGCACCTGGACGAGATCCCCGCCAAGCAGAGCCAGCTCCGAGCGAACGCCCGGCTATTGGCCAAGATCGATGCTGCGGACCTGATCCTCTACGCACCGGGAACGCAGCATTCGAGCCTGCTGCCTTCCTATCTCACGGAAGGGCTCGCGGACGCCATCGCCGGGAACGTCCGTGCCCTCAAGGTGCTCGTCACGAACATCGAACGCGACGTCGAGATCCCCGAGGCCAGTGCGCTCGACCTCACGGAGAAGGCGCTGTTCCATCTGCGCAACAAGGGGACGCTGGAGATCCCGGCTCCTTGCCTGATTTCGCACTCCCTACTCAACGATGCCGAGGCACGGGATCGGGAGGCGCCCTACGTTCCGATTGGTCGGCTTCAGTCGGTGGAGGATCCGCGCCTGGTCCGGATCGCGGATTACGAACATGCGACCGAGGGTGGCCACGATGCCAGCAAGGTCTTGTTGCCCTTCATCGAGAGTCTGGCCGGACGCAATGCGCCGCGCATCGCGGCACTCCTCTATGGCGCGGACTCCGACGACAAACTCGTCCAGAGTTCCCTCGAGGCCCATCGAGCCGGACTGCACGGCGTCGACCTGTGGGCGCGCTGGCCGGAAGAACGGCCGTCGGTCAAGAACCTTCCTGCCGAGGTCGTGCCCCGCGACGTCGAACAGATCGAGGCCAGTCAGGGACGGAGCCTCGAGCGAATCCTTCGCGAAGACTACGACTACGTGATCCTGTTCGACTCGTCCGGGATGTACCGCGGCGAGGACATCGTGAACGTTGCAGGCCTGCTGCGCGCGGGCACGGTGGATGCGGCCTGGGGAAGCCGCCGCCTGTCCGCCTCGGACATTCGAGCTTCCTATCAGCTTCGCTACCGCAAGGCGTTGGCGGCGGGCGCGGCGAGCTGGGTCGGAAGTCACCTGCTCAGCCTGGCGTACCTCGCATTCCACGGTCGTTATGTCACCGATGTACTTTCGGGCGTTCGGGGATTTCGAGTGGAACACCTGCCGGACGACTTCGAGGCCGAGGCCCCGGCGCGGCTCAACCAGTTGCTGCTCTCCCGAATCCTGGCTCGCGACGGCCTCTACTTCGAAACGCCCGTGCGATTCTTCTCCATGTCTCCCGATCACGCGCGGCGAACGACGGTGGGCGAGGGCCTACAAACGCTAGGCGCCGTCCTGGGCGACCGCTTCCGGTCACGATGAGCCACTCGGCAGTGAAAGCGGCCGAGCTCGACCTGGTCATCTTCGATCTCGATGGCGTCCTGGCGGATTCGAGCGGCGCCCACGCCGCCGCCTGGGCCACGCTCTTCGAGGAGATCGGCCTGACGGCGGTCCCCTACGACCAGCTTGCGGGAAGGCCCACCCTCGATGTCGTTCGCGACTGGACCCGGGACCTCGCTCCTTCCGAGGATCAGATCTCGCAGTGGGTACAGCAAAAGCAGACCTGCGCCCGGCAGGCGCTGCAACACGCGACCGTCACGTTCGCGGACACGGCCGGCGCCATTGGCCGATTGCGCGCCGCGGGCTTACAGCTCTCCCTCGCGACGGGCGCCTCAGGAGCCACCGCCTCGCTCCTGCTCGAGCGAGCCGGCGTCGCCGACGCCTTCGATCCCATCGTCACCGCCGAAGACACGACCCGGGGAAAACCCCACCCCGACATCTACCGGCGGGTACTGACACACACCGGTGTCAGCGCCGAGCGCGCACTCGTGGTGGAGGACAGCCTCTCCGGCCTCGAGTCCGCACGGGACGCCGGAACCTGGTACGTCAGCGTGCGCTCAGGTGTCGCATTGCACGGGCCCAGGTTTTGCGGGGCCTACCCGGATCTCGACCGCTTCGTCGACGCCCTCTTCGACGCGCCCGGAGCCTCGAGCGATGGGTGAAGTCCTGATCATCCCGGCCGCCGGGGCCGGCTCGCGACTCGGAGGCGATGTTCCGAAGCTCCTCGCCGAAGTCGGCGGACGCCCGATGATCGATTGGACACTCGATCTGCATCGCGAGCGCGTCGAGCGCGTGATCGTGGTGATCCATCCGAGCGCCGAGGCGCTGGTGCGCGCCCATCTGGGCGACAGCGTCGAGATCGCGTTCCAGCGCGAACGAACCGGGATGCTCGACGCGATCCTGGCTCCGGCTGCAAGCCTCGATCCCGAAACCCTGAGTGGGGTGTGGGTGACCTGGTGCGATCAGGTGGCCATGACGAAGGCCACCGTCGACGCCGTCGACGCGGCAGCCCAGGCACAGCCGGAAGCCGCCGTCGCGATCGCGACGTTGCGACGAAAGCAGCCCTACATCCACATCGAGCGCGATTCGGAAGGCGCGATCAGCCACGTGCGACACGCCCGGGAGGGAGACACGATGCCGAGCGAAGGCGAGAGCGACATGGGTCTGTTCCGGCTCTCGGCCGCCGGCTACCTGCATTGGCTCCCCGAATTCGCCGAGCATGTCACTGCCGCCGCCGGCACCGGCGAGCGGAACTTCCTGCCGTTCCTCGCCTGGCTGCGAGGCCGCGCGAAGACCGTCAGCGTCTCTGGACACCACGACATCGAGGCGTTGGGTGTCAACACCCCGGACGACCGACGGCGCATCGAGGAGTATTGGGCCCGTGACTGAACGCGTGCTTTCCGTGGTCATCCCGGCATACAACGAGGAAGCGTTCCTGGGGACATTGCTCGAACGCATCTTGCGGGTCGACCTGTCGAGCTTCGAAACGAGACTCGACCTGATCGTGATCGACGATGGTTCCCAGGACCGGACCGTCCAGATCGCGCGGGACGCCGGGGTTCGGGTGTACGAGCTGCCGCAGAATCGCGGCAAGGGCGCGGCCGTCCGCGCCGGAATCGAACGCAGCGAAGGCGACTTCGTGATCATCCAGGATGCGGATCTCGAGTACGGCCCTGAGGACTACGCCGCCATGCTAGGCGCTCTGTTGGGTTCAGACGTCCAGGCCGTCTACGGGAGCCGCTACATGAGCCATGGACGCGGCCTGCGCGGTTGGTGGCTGGGCCGGCATCCCCAGCAGGGACATGGCGCCTATCTTGGTGGACGCACGCTGTCCCTCGCCGGAATCCTCTGCTGTGGTCACTACCTGACGGATACCGTAACCGCGCTGAAACTCTTCCATGGGGATTTCATCCGCGGGCTGCCGCTCGAAACCTCCGGCTTCGAACTGGATCACGAGATTACGGCCCGGATCTACGGCCAGGGGGGTCGCATCCGCGAAGTTCCGATCTCATACTCACCGCGGAGCCGTGAAGAGGGCAAGAAGATCGGCCTCAGCGATTGGTTCATGGGCTGGCGCACGTTCTGGCGATACCGGTAGCAAGGGGTCGCGGCAGATGATCGAGCGTTGGATGGCACGAATGACGAGCGAGCGCTGGCGCAAACTGGCGCTGGTCGGCGTCGCCGGCATCCTGCTCGGCAACTCGATCGGCGTGGCCGTCGGTGCAGGGCTGCACTGGGACTTTGCGAACTTCTACGTGGCCGGCCACAAGATCCGCGTCGGCGAGGCGCCGAACCTCTACGACCGAGATGCGCTGGTCGCTGGGGAGGAGCCCCTGGCGAGCATGTTGTTCGTCGCCACGCCGCTGTCGGCCGCGCTCTACGCGCCCCTGAGCGCGTTCGCCCCCACGACCGCGCTGCGCCTGTTCAAACTCGCCGATGCTATCGCTCTGCTGACGGCCCTGTGGCTGCTCTATGCACGCGCGCGCGATTCGCTTCCGCCGGTAGAACGGATGCGCTTCGCCGGGCTCTTTGCCGTGGCCGCGCTCGTCTTCCAGCCCCTCTGGACCATCTACATGGTCGGAGGCCAGACCACACCGTTCATCCTGTTGGCATTCGTGCTCGCGGCGAGCTTCCACGTCGATCGCCGCTTCGCCGCGTCCGCCATCTGCCTCGTTGTCGCCGTGGTCATCAAGCCCGTCGTCGCCCCTGCGCTCGCCCTGGTGGCGCTGACATCAGGCTGGCGCTTCTTCTTCTTCTCCGCCGCGAGCGGGCTCGTGGCCCTCTCCCTGTCCGTGCTGGCATTTGGTTGGCCGGTCCATGCGGCGTTCATCGATTTGCTGGGCCAGTTCTCGGGGAACTCGGTCTCCTGGATCTACAACAGCGGCCTCACCACGCCCCTCGAAAGTCTGCGCGTCGGCAGCGAGCACACACCGACGACGAATCCGAGAGCGGAAGGCCTCTCGATCCTGGTCCAGATCGGCAGGGGAACCGCCGGCCTGGCGCTCACCTGGGCCGTTTGGCGCGCCTTCCAATCGCCCTTCGATGCGGACACGCGACGCCGCTGGCTGCTTCACGTCGGCGTGGTCTTCACCCTCGCCATCGCACCGGTCGTCTGGGAGCACTACCTGATGCTGTTGGTACCGACCCTCGTCCTCCTCGCAACCCGCTGGGACGAGATCCCCAAGATCGCCCGGGTGGCCGTCGTCGTCGCGATCGCGGCAGCGCCGTTCCAGAACCTGCTCGTCACGCTCCAGCTCTGGGAGCGAACCGAGGACGTCGGTGCCCTCGGTCACTTCTTGCTAGGCGGCGCCAAGGCCTTGCCGCTCGCGGGGACTCTCCTGGCGCTGGCCGTCTCGAGCCCGGTCTTGCTGCGCGACCCAGCCGTTTCGCGGCGAGCCGCCTGAGCCAGACGTCCCGCCAGGAACAGATGCCAGGTAGATCGGGCATGGGCGAGGGTGCGGACGGGCGTGGGGGCGGGTCGAACGATGTTTCGGAGATGTGATGGCGATTTTTCCTTGATTGATAATCTAAGATCGCTGTATTCAATACGTGCGGCGTAAGTCATCCGGAACACAGCTCGAACTGCGACACTCCGGGTGGGGCGGGAAGCGGCCCGGCGCCGGCCGAAAGCCACAGCCGGGGTCCGGCATTCCGCACCTGCGCCGGACAGGACTTGCCGCCCGGTATCCCTACCACGTCACCCTGAAGGTGCGCGATGGCGTGCCTTCCCTTCGAACCGTGAAGCTCGTACGCGAACTCGAGCGATCCTGGGCGAAGGCCTGTGATCGCGGGGACTTCCGGCTCGCGCATTATTCGATCCAGGCCAATCACGTCCACCTCCTAGTGGAGGCGAAGGATGCGGACGCGCTGGGGCGTGGGATGAAGTCGCTGGGCGCGCGACTAGCGCGTGCCGTGAACCGCGTGTTCGTGCGCTCTGGACCGGTCCTGAAGGACCGGTATCACCATGTCGTGTTGAAGACACCG
>JAJDAP010000113.1 GCA_029261795.1 Deltaproteobacteria bacterium | reverse complement strand
GACGGGTGTGCTGCCGGGAACGATCCTGGCGCCGCGCGCGGGCGTGATCCGAGGCCGGGTCCTCGATGGGAGTGGTTTCCCGCTCGAGAGCGTGACGGTCACCGTCGTCGATCATCCCGAGTTCGGGCAGACGCTCTCACGAGCGGATGGCCAGTACGACCTCGCCGTGAACGCGGGTGGCGCGCTGTCGCTCGAGTACGCGCGAGACGGATTGATCACTGTCTTCCGCACGAGTCGGCCGGAATGGCGAGACTTCGATGTCCTCGATGATGTGGTGTTGCTGCCGCGCAGCCCACTTGTGACCGCCGTCGACACTTCCGGCGCAGCCGCATTCACGGTCGTGCAGGGCGCCATCGAATCGGACGCCCTCCACACTCGCCAGGCGACGCTCCTGATCCCCAAAGATACGATCGCGACGGCGGTTCTTCCGGGAGGCGGGACGACCTCCCTGGGAACGGATTTCGCGGTTCGCGTGACCGAGCTGACGGTGGGCCCGCTCGCCGTCAATGCACTCCCGGCCGAAATGCCGATCGGCGGCGACCCGACCAACGTCTGGGACGTGGTGCTCGACGATGCGATTGCGCTTGGTTCCGAGCACGTCGAATTCGATCAATCGATCTCGTTCTACGTCGAGACGACGTCCGCGTTCTCGGTCGGGGACAAAGCGCCAAGTGTTTCGTTCGATCCCGAGCAGGGAATCTGGCTCGACAACGCGACGGGCGTCGTGCTCGAAATCCTCTCGGAGACTGGGGGTGTTGCGGACCTCGATACGGACGGGGACGGCTTCGCGGACGACTCGGCAACGCTTGCCGCACACGGGATCACCCTGGATGAGCAGACCGAACTAGCGACCCTCTATGCTCCCGGCGCGACGCTGCGCCGCTACCCAACGACGCGCTTCTCAGCGATGTGTGGCCATTCGATCGCCTTCCCGTTCGGCGCGACCGCCCCTGGGCAGGGGCCTCCGGACCCTCATGGCTGCGACACCTGCAAGCAAGGCGGGAACGACACGGGTGGCGGGTCGCTGATTCGGACTGGCCGTCAGGTCTGGGCCGAACAGGTCGACCTCACGGGTTCGCCCTACAACCTTCATTACGAGAGCGATCGTGTACCGGGTTATCAAGCCGCCAACACGATCCGCATTCCGCTGACGGACGCGAGCCCGCCCGCGCCCCTCCAGGCCGTAAACCTTGAGATCGAGGTTGCCGGCCGGAAGTTCGCATTCGATTTCCCTCCGCTCTCCAACCTCTCCCACACCTTCGTCTGGGATGGTCTCGATGCCTACGGTCAAGCCCTCCAGGGTCGACAGCCCGTCCGGATTCGCATCGCTTATCAATATCAGGGGTTCACGGACGGTCGGCGCACACCCGTCTTCAAGTTCCAGCGGATGAAGTTTCGCGTCGGCCCGTTCGACGCCAGAGGTGTCGGGATGGGCGGGTGGACGCTCTCGCCGCACCACGTCTACGACCCGCTGTCCGAGGTCCTCTACCGCGGCGACGGGGAACGTCGGACGGGCGGTGAACTCCCGGCCATTGTCATGAACCGCGCAGGAGCGCCTCTCGGCGTGCAAGCGAGTCCGGGCGGCAGCGTTGCGTCAACCCGCAGCTTCCAGTTCATGGCCAGCGAAGTAGCCACGGCACCCGACGGAACCTTCTTTCTCGTCGAGAACGTGGGTGCGTTCCCGAAAGTTCTGCAGGTCGACCCCGAGGCGGACACGATCGTGCAGATCGGGACCCTGCCGAGCAGTGCGCTCGCCGGAGACATTGCAGTCGGTCCCGATGGCGCCATTTATACGAGCGCCTCCGGACAACATGTCATCTATCGGATGGACCTCTCCGGCGTCGTCTCGGTGTTCGCGGGCACGGAAGGTACCTTCGGCAACTCTGGAGACGACGGGCTCGCCACCCAGGCGTTCCTCCGGAACCCATCGGCACTCGACTTCGGACCCGATGGCTCGCTCTACATCGCGGACCAGGGGAACCGACGCGTGCGACGTGTGCGTCCCGATGGCGTCGTGGTTGCATTCGCTGGCAACGGAATCTTCAACGACTCGAGCGGAATCCCTGGTCCCGCACCCGATGCGGGCCTGGGTACGCTCGTCTCTCTCGAAGTGAACGACGACGGCGAGGTCTTCATCGGAAATTCCGCGAATCGCGTGTACCGCGTCAACGACACGGGCTACCTGGAACTCTTCGCCGGGACCGGCTCCGCACAGGCCAATTTGCCCGATCCAAGCGGAATCGGGGACGGAGGACACCCGGCCCTTGCCAACATCGCCACTCCTCAGGGTTTGGCCATCGGAAGCGACGGGAGCGTCTACATCGCGACAGGCAACAGCGGTCAGGCGGGGTTCCGCGTTCGACGCGTCCGTCCGGATGGAGTGATCGACACCGTCTTCGGATCTGGACTCTCGGGGGCGATCGCAGGTGCCAACACCGCACGGGGCAAGATCGCACGGCGTGTGGATGGCCTGCCGCTAGCGGTAGGCGTACTCCCCGACGGGACGCTTCTCGTGCAAGACAGGACTACGCCCTTCCGCCAGGTCATCTGGAGTGTCGAGCCGCCGCTGCCGGGCTTCAGCATCGGGAACCACCTGGTCGCCTCGAGGGACGGCCGCGAACTCTACATCTTCCACAGTTCTGGTGTGCATCTGGAGACCCAGGACGCCCTGACGAAGACGCGGCTGTTGAAGTTCGAGTACACGCCAGATGGGACACTCGACAAGATCATCGACGCCGATTTCAACGAGACGACGATTTTCCGAGATTTCAACGGCAACGTGACCCGCATCCAGCCACCGTTCGGCCCGGCTACCAACCTGACCCTGGACGCGAACGGTTACCTCGCAACGATCTCGAACCCCCTCAACGAAACGCACACCATCACCAGCAGTGCGGACGGGATGATCGCGTTCTTCGCCAAGCCCGGCGGGAACGCCACCACGATGCTGACCTACGACACAGCGGGACGTCTGATCCTGGATGAGGATCCTGTGGGTGGATTCTTCGCGATCACGCGGACCGAGACGGCGAACGAGTTGACTGTCACCACGAGTACGGCCACCGGTGTCTCGAAGTCGACGGTGCTCCGGCGGGAAGTCAACGGAGATCTTGCGAACGAACGGGTGCGCGAGGACGGACTGATCAGCACGTTCGTGGAGGCGCCGGATGGTGCGATCACCGTGAACTCGCCGAACGGGATGTCCGTCACGAGAGCGACCGGTCCAGACCCCCGCCTGAGCATGGCGGCGCCCATTCCGGAACTCCTGGAGATCACGACACCCGGGTTGGTCCGCTTCAAGCGAGAGCAGACGCGCGAGATCGAAACCGATGCGGTGACCGGATTGCTCACCCGACAGACCGACACGATCACGATCAACAACCGACCAACTTCAACGATCGTCGAGTATCTCGTCGACACGGACGCCCTAACACCGGAAGCGGCAACCATCACGACGATCACAGAAGAGGGCCGGATGCTCTTCGACGATCTGGATGACCGCGGGCGCCTGATCGCAACCCAGATCAATGGTCTCGAGCCCATATCACTGGGCTACGACACCGACGGGCGGCTCGATTCGCTGACCCAGGGAATCGGCATCGCCGAGCGCCTCGTGACCTTCGCCTACGATGCCAACGGTAACCTCGAAAGCGTCACCGACCCGCTGATGCGCGCCGTCAGCTTCGAGTACGATGATGCGGGCCGAGTCACGAAACAGATCCTCCCGGATTTCCGCGAGATCAATTTCACCTATGACGTTCGCGGCAACCTCTCGACGCTGACGCCGCCGGGACAGCCTGCCCACGTCTTCCGCTACACCGGACTCGATCAGGAGGAGGAGTACGCGCCGCCGGTGTTGCCGACGGTGCCGGCGCCGAGCACGATCTTCACCTACGACCTCGACAAGAACCTCGACCTCGTGTCGCGACCGGACGGCAAGACGGTGGACCTCGCCTATGACGCAGCCAATCGCCTTTCCAGCGTCACGACTCCGCGAGGCACGATCACTCAGGCCTACGATGGGGTGACGGGAAGCCTGGCCTCGATCTTGGCACCGGGAGGCGAGGGCCTCACCTTCGGGTACGACGGCAGCCTCGTCACCGCCACCACCTGGAGCGGCACCATCGCCGGCGCCGTGAGCCAGACCTACGACGACGACTTCCGGATCGACTCCCAGACCGTGGACGGCAGCACCGTGTTGTTCGGCTACGATGACGATGGCCTACTCACAAATGCCGGCACGATGACATTGACCCGAGATCCCGCGAATGGCCTGCTCACGGACACATTGCTAGGCGTCGTCGACACCGCCCAGACCTTCAATACCTTCGGCGAACTCGAAACGGACGATGCCCAGGTCTCGGCCAGCTCCGTCTACGCGAACACCTACCTCCGCGACAACCTCGGCCGCATCACCCAGAAGACGGAGACGATCCAGGGCACGACCACAGTCTATGACTACCACTACGAACCTCTGACGGGCCGCCTGGGACAAGTCGACGAGACAGTCGGCGCTGTCACGACGACGCGGGTCTACGTCTACGATTCCAACGGCAACCGCCTCTCGGTGACCGAGGGTGCGGTGGTGACGAGTGGCACCTATGACGCCCAGGACCGCCTTGAGACCTACGGGGCCAAGGCCTACACCCACAACGCCGCGGGCGATCTCACTCAGGTGGTCGATTCGAGCCTTCCGGCTGGTCAGCGGACCACGCTCTATACCTACGACGTGTTAGGCAACCTCACTCAGGTCGATCTCCCAGACGGCCGATCAATCACCTATGTGATCGACGGGCAGAACCGCCGCGTCGGCAAGAGGGTGGACGGCATCCTCAAGCAGGGTTGGCTCTACCAGGACCAGTTGAACCCAGTGGCCGAACTCGATGGGGCCGGCAACGTGGTGGCGCGGTTCGTATACGGGACGAGGCTGAACGTGCCGGACTACATCGAGAAGGGCAGCGTGACGTACCGGATCATGTCGGATCACCTGGGGTCGCCGCGGCTCGTGATCGATCAGGCCTCGGGGGCCGTGGCGCAGCGGCTTGACTACGACGAATTCGGGCAGGTGACGCAGGACACGAGCGTCGGGTTTCAATCGTTCGGGTTCGCCGGTGGGATCTACGATTCGGACAGCCGGCTCGTGCGTTTCGGACTCCGGGACTACGAGCCGTCGGTCGGACGTTGGACCGTGGTTGACCCGATCCGTTTCCGTGGGCGATCTACCAACGTTCGGTCGTACTCTAGGTCCGATCCGGTCAACCGATCGGACAACGGTGGGACAGTTGATACTCTGACTGCAGGTTGTAACGCTGGGTCCGCGTCCGCTTGCGCCGCGCTAGGCCTTGCGGCGGTTCCACCTGCTGCTGCCGTAGCCGCTGCTGCGCAGCAGGCCCTACAATGCCCGCCTGGAGGTTCGGACGGAGGGGACGACGCAGACGACGGTCCACCACCACCCCCACCTGGTCCGGGAGCACCGGACCCGAGTGACTTCCATCCGACGGTTTCCCAGCCTCCGGGGCCAACTCCGCCTCCAATCGACCCCGATGATCCAGACCTAAAGAACGCAAGTACCCTGACGAAGATTGGTTTCATCCTGGGCAGAATCGCCCAGCTGATGACTGGTAACTGATCTTGCTTCGTCCCATCACGGTCCTCATCAATCTACCTCGCTTGGCCGCAGCCTATTGGCGCGTTGCCAACAATCCAACCGACTGGGACCTCGTCGCGAAGGAGATGGAGGCGGTTCACGAAATTGGACTGGACTCCAGCGACACTAGGTACCGGCTCGCGAGTGCGTACGCGAAGAAGGAGCGGTGGGCCGATGCGGTGATACAGTTCTCGCTACTGGAGGGGAGGCGACTGCCGGAACGATTGGAGCCACGCCGTCACTTCAACTATGCGCTCGCGCTTAAGCACACGGGTCAGATCTCTTCAGCAAAAGAGCAGATCGCGAGCTTCCCAGGGGATTGGCCGAAGGAGATCTGGCCTCGAGTAAAGGAGCTGTCAGCTATTCTATCGGAGCCGCGAGCAGACTGACGTGACTCGCACGGTGGCAATCTACGACGCCGTTGGCAACTTGATTCAGGTCGATCTCCCTGACGGCCGATCCATCACCTACGTGATCGACGGGCAGAACCGCCGCATCGGCAAGAAGGTGGATGGCGTGCTCGTGCAGGGCTGGCTCTACCAGGATCAGTTGAATCCAGTCGTCCAGTTCGACGAGAGCGATGGATTCGCAGGGCTCAGCCTCGCGACCGATACGGTCCCCCGCTTCGTCTATGGCTCACGGCCTAACGTTCCGGACTACATGGTGAGGGGCGGGACCACTTACCGAATCGTGTCGGATCACCTGGGGTCGCCAAGGTTGGTGATAGATGAGTCTGACCCGAATCCTGTCACGGCCGTCGTTCAGCGCCTCGACTACGGCGAGTTCGGGCAGGTGGCGCAGGACTCGAACGTCGGGTTCCAGCCGTTTGGGTTCGCGGGTGGGATCTATGATGCGGACACTGGGGTCCTTCGGTTCGGGGCGCGGGACTATGATGCTGAGAGCGGGCGGTGGACTACGAAGGACCCTGTTCGATTCGATTCTTTAGAGATCAATCTCTTCGCCTACGCAAGCCTGGACCCAATCAACTTCATCGATCTAGACGGTCTCAATTCAATCAGGGCGCGCATCGCTGCCCTTGCGGCACGCGGAAACACGCAAGGCTTGAAGAATCTTCTTCAATCCGGCGGCCTAAACCCGGCACAGCGGACCGCAGCTCAGAAGGCGCTCGCTAGACTCCAGCAGAAGGCGAGCGATATCATCGCTCAGAAGTGTAAGGGAAGTGTAAACAGTCAATTCCCGGCACAGTTCCGCGACAGCACCTTGGGCCAGATCACCAGGGCAGCACGGGCAGGCGACAGGACCGCCCAGACAGCGCGCAAGCTACTAACTCGAAACAAGTTCAGGAAGTAATGGACGATCAGTGGTACGCAGTTGGGATGTTCTTCAGATCGGTGAGTGGGGACTCGATTCTCTGGGAGCTCGTGGTCGTCCTTGTCGCTGCACAGGATCCCGAAGTCGCCGAAGCGACGGCGGTCACCGGTGCGTCTGACCGAGAGATTTCCTACGAGGCGGTAGACGGGAGCGCAGTTGCGTGGAAGTTCATGGGCACAGACGAAGTTCAGCTGCTTGATTCTGACGCATTCAATCGCGATCTAAGTGGCACCGAGGTCTACTCGAAGTTCTTGAGCGACGAAGAAGCGCAGAGTATGAGAAGGCCGTTTCCCGATTAACTACGGGGAGTGGGTCCGAACCGGCGACGTTCTTTCCGAAGTTCAGTTGTTAGGATCTTGACCGGGATGAGTTCATATGATGTTGCCCTTGGTCTCGTCGCCGAGCACGACCTTCCTCTACAACCTCGACAAGCAACTGATCTCGGTCACGCGGCCAGATGGAAAGAACGTGACGCTCAGCTACGAAGACCCTCTCCTTGGCCGGATGGGGCGGCTGGAGAGCATCGACATTCCGCGCGGCACGATCACGCAGAGCTTCGACCCTACAACGGGCAACCTCAGCTCGATCCTGGCGCCCGGTGGTGAGGGCCTCGCCTTCGTCTACGACGGCAGTCTCATCACGAGCACGACGTGGAGCGGCACGGTCGCGGGCACCGTGGACCAGACTTACGACGACGACTTCCGGATCGATAGCCAGACGGTGGACGGCAGCACCGTGATGTTCGGTTACGACGACGATGGCCTGCTGACGGGCGCTGGAAGCATGACGTTCACCCCCGACCCGTTGAACGGCCTGCTCACGAATACGATGTTAGGTGTCGTCGACACCGCCCAGGCCTTCAACGGCTTCGGCGAACTCGAAACGGACGATGCCCAGGTCTCGACCAGCTCCGTCTACGCGAACACCTACATCCGCGACAACCTCGGCCGCATCACCGAGAAGACGGAGACGATCCAGGGCACGACCACGGTCTACGACTATCACTATGAAGACGCCGGGCGGCTCAGGCAGGTCGACGAAACGGTGGGCGCTGTCACGACGACGCGGGTCTACGCCTATGATTCCAACGGCAACCGCCTCTCGGTGACCGAGGGCGCCGTGGTGACGAGCGGCACCTATGATGCCCAGGACCGCCTCGAGACCTATGGCACCAAGAGCTACACCTACAGCGCCGCCGGCGACCTCGAGACGATCACCGACTCGGCTGCATTGCCAGGCGAGGTCCCGGCCCAGTTCGTCTACGATGCTCTCGGCAACCTCACTCACGTCACACACCCGGACGGCCGACAGATCGACTACGTGATCGACGGGCAGAATCGCCGAGTCGGCAAGAAGGTGGATGGCAATCTCGTGCAGGGGTGGCTCTATCAGGACCAGTTGAACCCCGTCGTCCAGATCGACGAGAGTGATGGCTTCGCGGGGCTCAGCCTTGCGACCGATACTGTCGCCCGTTTCGTCTACGGCTCTCGGCCTAACGTCCCGGACTACATGGTGAAGGGCGGAGTGACGTATCGGATCATTTCGGATCACCTGGGGTCGCCGCGCCTCGTGATCGATGAGTCCAACTCGAATCCTGTCACGGCTGTCGTTCAGCGCCTCGACTACGACGAGTTCGGGCAGGTGATCGCCGACAACAACCCAGGGTTCCAGCCGTTCGGGTTCGCGGGTGGGATCTACGATGCGGATACCCGGCTCGTGCGATTCGGGGCGCGGGACTATGACTCTCAGGTGGGGCGGTGGACGGCGAAGGACCGGATCCGGTTCAACGCCGGGGATCCCAATCTGTTCGCCTATGTCCTTGGAGATCCCGTTCAGCTTCTCGACGCAGATGGCGAGTTTGCTGTGCTGGCGGTTGCCGCCTTGGCTATCGTCGCGGCGGGTGCGATAGGGATCGGCGTACCTGCTGCGATCACCGCGCTACTCCCTGACTCGATCGTCAGCGACTGCGACCAAGCAAGGTTCAATCAAGCGGCGGCTGCAACGGCGGCGGTAGTTGGGGGCACTGCTGCGATACCCGGAGCTGTGGGGGCGGCCCAGCAGGCGACTCCAGTCGCGGTTGCGGCGGCGCTCGCGAATGGGCCAACCATCGTGAATGGGACGATCGGAGCGGTTCAACGTGCCGGTGTGACGACGCCCCTCATGACTGCCGGAGCACAGCAGGCATCGAGCACGGGCGGAAAGCTCGCGAGCGGAGCGTCGAACCTGCTGAATCCGCCGACTCCAGCGGCCTGCGGATGCCAATAGAATGCGATCTACTATTGTTAGGTCTGTCCGATTCGTCGCCGCTAGTGCGCTCGCAGCGATCGGAATCAACCTGATCCTGACTGGTCACGGGGGCTGGCCGGTCATCGCAGGATTTTCCTGCTCTGCTGCTGCGCTCACGGTATGGGCTGTGTATCCAGCTCGCGAGAACAGGACGTTCCTTCGCCTGTCGGCTGCCGCTTGGTTGTTGCTAGTCGCGGCATCTTCCCCTTTGTTCACTCCGCAGATGGATCCGGTCTCGGTCTTTGTGTTCTGGGTGGGGTTGGCTGCAAATCTCACTTGTCTGGCGTTGCCGTCTACGTCCGAGGAACGCTAGTTCGCTGTGACGTAATCGGGGCGGATTCGGGGACGTTCTTTCCGCAGTTCCGTTGTCCAGCGATCGCGGAGAGCAGAGCGAGTGGGGAGCCGTGCATCGGAACTGCGGAAAGAACGAATGGTCTACTCACAGATACGTTGCTAGGCGGCGTCGACACCGCCCAGACCTCCAGCACCTTCGGCTCCAAACGGATGATGCCCAGGTCTCGACCAGCTCCATCTACGCGAACACCTACATCCGCGACAATCTCGGCCGCATCACCGAGAAGACGGAGACGATCCAGGGCACGACCACGGTCTACGACTATCACTATGAACCCCTGGTGGGCCGCTTGGAGCAGGTCGACGAAACGGTGGGCTTCGTCACGACGGCGCGGGTCTACATGTTTGGTGCGATTCCCGGGTCTTCCCCGGCCTCAGCCGCTCTGTCATATCGGTCGTCGAAAGGCTCCCCGGCATAGCCGGGGGGGGGGCAATGGACTAACTCCGCTCGGCCCGAGCCAGATGGACCTCGATCGCATCGGACCAGGCCTGCGCCGATTCGAACTGAGGCTGGTGCGCGGCGCCCGCAATCTGGGTCAACGTGGCGTCCGCGATCCTGGCTGCGAGCATTCCACTGGGCTCGAGGAACGGCGCATCCTGACTGCCGACGATCACGGCTGTCGGGACCCGAATCTCGCGCAACCGCTCGAGCTGACTCTCCTGCCCGACCATGGCGTGCACGAAGGCGGCATAGGCTGCTGGGTCGAGCTGTTCGATGCGAGCCGCACGCCACTCCCAATAGCGCTCCCCCCAGGCCTCCTGATGTGAACGCGCGGCCCGCGTGCGCTCGGGAGAGTTCGCTTCGACATTCCGTAGCAACTGTGCCAGCGCGGCCATCCCCTGCTCCCTGGCGATCTTCTCGGCCATCTCCAGGGCGTCGAGGTTCACGTCCTGGAGCGGCGCTGCACTCGTATCCATCAGCAAGAGCGAGCGGATGCGCTCGGGAGCCTCCAAGGCCACACGCAGCACGGCCATTCCGCCCATCGAGTGGCCTAGCAAGTGGCAGGGTTCGCCCACCACTTCGGCGAGGAAGCTGTCGAGATCTTCGACCAGCGCTTCGAAGGTATAGCCGGCTTCCTGTCCCAGCTTCGTCGAGTCTCCGTGGCCGCGGAGGTCCGGCACCAGAACGCGCCGGCTCGTTGCAAAGCCGTCCCAGGCTTCGGCGAAGTCCTGGCGGAAGCCCGTCCAACCATGCACGAGCACCAACGGGACGCCGCCGCTCCCCAGATCCTCGTAGGCGATCTCGATGCCCGCGGGTGTCTTGAAGCGCTGTGCCGTCATGCGTTGTGCAGCCTTGGATGGGTGGGCGCACGATCGAGAACGCGCGCCTCGTGTTGGGTGAATTCTTCCAGCCGAGCCCGGGTCTTGTCGCGGCCGGCGATCTGACAGGCGAGGTCGACATAGATGCCGTGGTGTCGCGCCTCGGCCGCGCGCAGACCGCTATAGAAGGCCGCGAGCGCAGGATCCGGCAGCGCCTCCGCCAACAGCCCCAGCCGCTCGCAACTCCGTGCCTCGATGACGGCCGAGCACAGCAGCATATCGAGCAGCCGACCGGGCTCCTGCTTGGCCACGATCTCGCGCAACCGGCCCGGGTACGGGCTCGGCTGCTGCCGCCCGAAACTCAGGCCGCGAATCGAAAGCTGGCGCAGCACCTCCTCGAAGTGGGCCAGCTCCTCCCGCGCCAGCGCTGAAAGCGGCGCCATCAGTTCCGGATGGCCCGGATACTGGAAGATCAGGGTCACCGCGAAGCCAGCCGCCTTCTTCTCACAATGGGCATGATCGAGCAGGATCTCGTCGAGGCTCGCGACGGCGCGCTCGGCCCAGCCGGGCGGGGTCTGCGAGGCCAACTTCAGCATGGCGCCCAATATAGGCACCGATTGGCGCGCTCGGCCCCTCGGATGCGCTACGGATTGGCCATGCCCCTTTCCATCGACGTGTTCTGGTCCTTCCGAAGCCCGTATTCGTACCTGGCCACGGGGCGGCTCGTCGGGCTGGCCGCCGATAGCGACCTCGAGGTAAACGTGCGTCCGGTCTACCCCATCGCGATACGCTCGGAGGAGTTCTTCGATCGGGTGAACCCGCTCTGGCCGCCCTACCTGTTTCGCGACACCATGCGAATCGCCGAGATGGAAGGCATCCCCTATCGCTGGCCGAATCCGGATCCGGTCGTCCAACTGGTCGACGAAAACGGTCGCCGCAGCACCGCGAAGGACCAGCCGTATATCCACCGCTTGACCCGGCTCGGCCAGCTGGCAACCGAACGGGGCTTCGGCTTGCCATTCATTCGTGAAGTCTCCGAGTTGATCTGGACGGGCACCGAGGCCTGGGACCAAGGGGAACATCTCGCCAAGGCGACCGCTCGAGCCGGTCTCGACCTCGCAGAGATGGATCGCGTCGTCGTCGCTGAGGAAGCCCGTCTGGAAGCCGCCATCGAGGCGAACCAGGATGCGCTCCAGGCCGCTGGACATTGGGGCGTCCCGACCTGCGTCTTCGAGGGCGAACCCTTCTTCGGTCAAGACCGCCTCGACATGCTCGTGTGGCGATTGGAACAACACGGCCTCTCGCGCCGCTGAACACAGGAGATTCAGATGCACCCCGGTATTCTCGCGGCCAATGATCCCGACAAGGCCGCCTACATCCTGACCGGAAGCGGTCAGGTGGTGACCCGTCGAGAGTTGAATGATCGCTCCAACCAGGGCGCCCAACTGTTCCACTCGCTCGGCCTTCGGCGCGGCGATCATGTGGCCCTGTGCATGGAAAACAACGTGCACTTCCATCAGATCTGCTGGGCCGCTCACCGTGCCGGGCTCTACTACACCACGATCAGTACGCGACTCTCGACGCCCGAGCTCGCCTACATCATCGATGACTGCGACGCGAAGGTGTTCATCACGTCGCAGGAACTGGCGGAGACGACGACGAATGTCCCTACCAGCTGTCCGAAACTCATCGCCAACTACTCGGTGAATGGCACGCTCGATGGCTATGAGAGTTGGGAGGAAGCCATCGCGGCCCAACCGGCCGAGCCCCTGGCCGAAGAGTTCGAGGGCGCGCCGATGCTCTATTCGTCGGGAACCACCGGCCGCCCGAAAGGCGTGAAGCACCCGCTCAGCGGCGCCCCCCTCGGAGAGCTGCCGCCGCTCGCGCTGGCCATTCAGATCCTCTACGGCGCCACCGAAGATTCGATCTATCTGTCGCCGGCCCCGCTCTACCACTCGGCGCCGCTCGGCTTCACGATGAACTTCCTGAGGACCGGCGCAACCGTCGTCATCATGGAGAAGTTCGATGCGCTGGACGCGTTGCAGCAGATCGAGAAGCACAAGATCACCCATAGCCAGTGGGTGCCAACGATGTTCGTGCGGATGATGAAACTGCCCGAGGAGGATCGTGCCCGCTTCGACGTCTCGAGCCTGGAGGTCGTGATCCACGCCGCCGCACCCTGCCCGGTCCCGGTCAAGGAAGCCATGATCCAGTGGTGGGGGCCGGTGATCAACGAGTACTACGCCGGCACCGAAGGAAACGGCTTCGTGATGATCAACTCCGAGGATTGGCTCACCCACAAGGGATCGGTGGGGAAGCCGACCACGGCCAAGCTGCACATCCTCGACGACGAGATGAATCCCGTTCCTACTGGCGAGGTCGGCGGCATCTATTTCGAGAGCGACGCCCACTACGAGTATCACAAGGCGCCCGAGAAGACGGCCGACGCGAAGAGCCCGCAGGGATATACAACGCTAGGCGATGTCGGCTATGTCGACGAAGAGGGCTACCTGTATCTGACCGATCGGAAGTCGTTCATGATCATCTCGGGCGGTGTGAACATCTATCCGCAGGAAACCGAGAACTGCCTGATCACCCATCCGAAGGTCACCGATTGCGCCGTGATCGGGGTCCCCAACGAGGACTTCGGTGAGGAAGTGAAAGCCGTGGTTCAGCCCGCCGACATGGCCGACGCCGGGCCCGAGCTGGAGCAGGAGCTGATCAACTACTGCCAGGAGCAGATTTCGAACATCAAGTGCCCGCGTAGCATCGACTTCCTGGAGGAGCTGCCGCGCCACCCGACGGGCAAGCTCTACAAGCGGCTCCTCAAGGACAGCTACTGGGGCAAGAAGGATTCGAGGATCGTCTGATGGCAACGGCACGCCATCGCGTCGGGCGCTACGAAAACCCCTATGAGGTTGCCGAGTGGCACCGGCCGCTGCCCGCGGTCACGCACTGCGAACCCGTCAAACTCGTAACGCCGGATCGCGGCCTGGCCCACGGCTGGCACTATCACCGTGGCGGCGAAGACACGGCGGTGATGCTGATGCATCCGCGCGCCAACTTCTCGCGCCACTACACCGTGCCGGGCCTGGTCGAAGCGGGCTTCGCCGCCTTCTGCGTGAATAGCCGCTGGTTGAACAACGACTCCAGCCTGATCCATGAACGGGTCCTGCTCGATGTGGCCGAAGGGGTGAAGTGGATTCGCGAGCGCTACGAGCGGGTGGTGCTGCTCGGAAACTCCGGTGGGGGTTCGCTCTTCACGTTCTACCTTTCCCAGGCCCTGGCGCCGGAAGGCGAACGGCTCACCGCGCTAGCGACCGGGGATCCCTTCGACCTCAACGCCTTCGAGATGCCTGCCGCAGACAGCGTGGCCTATGTGGCCGCGCACCCGGGCGAAGGCCACTACTTGCTGCGCGCGATCGACCCCTCGGTGGTCGAAGAAGGCGACCCGCTTTCGTGCGACACTGAGCTCGACCTGTACGACCCGGCAAATGGTTTCGCTGAGCCCCCTGCGCCTAGCCACTACTCCGAGCCGTTCCTGGCCCGCTATCGCGCTGCCCAACGGAACCGCGTCGAACGGATCGACGGGATCGCGCGCGAGCGGATCGCTCGCCGCAACGCTGCGCGGGATGCGGCGCGGGAAACCGGCAGCGTCGCGGACCGCCGCGCGGCGACGGCCACCGATTTCATGTTGATCTACCGCACCGACGCCGATCCTCGTTATGTGGACCCCTCCATCGACCCGTCCCAGCGCGACTACGGCTCCTTGTGGGGGCGACGGCCGGACATCATCAACTACGGACCCGTGGGCTTCAGCCGCATGGTTTCTCCCGAAGCCTGGCTTTCGACCTGGTCCGGGACGGCCTCCCAGGCGGAGATCGCCCGCACCGGACCTCGAATGACCCTGCCGGCCCTCGTCGTCGAGTACACGGGCGACAACGCGATCTTCCCGAGCGACACCCAACACATCGTCGACTCGCTCGGCTCGACGGAGATCCGCCGGAAGTCGGTGCCTGGCGACCACTACGGCTTCCCGGCGGAAACCGGACGCGATGGTGCCGTGGAAGAAGTGGTGGCCTGGCTGCGAGCGACGACATGACGGCCCCGGAACCGGTTGCCGTCTATGAGCGTCGCGTCGCGGCCAATACGGAGCGAGTGTGGGAGAACGTGCTCGACTGGGAGCACCTGCCGGCCCTCCACGCCGGTTCGTTCGCCGCGATCGTCTGCGAGGACGCTGGCGACTGGGGCTGGCGGGCTCGGATCAGTCCGCGAGGGGGTGGCGACGAACTGACCGTCGAACTCAGCATCGACTGGTCGGATTCTTCGTATCACTCGCGCACCGTCGCTGGTCGCGGCGTCGGGACGGACATCTTTACCCGGGTCACCGGAATCGACGCCCAGCGGACGGACGTCCGCGTCGAGTTCTTCGTCCCGGAGCATGATGCGGCCTCGGGCGCCAAGCTCGGCGACGGCTTCGTTTCCCTCTACACGGCATTGTGGGACGAAGACGAAGCGATGATGCAGGGGCGCCAGGCGTTTCTCGATGGGAGTGCGCCGGGCGTGGCGCGAGCCGGTGAACGCGAACGCGTCTCACTGGGGCCGGCCGAAAGGCTGCGAGAGGATGGTCCGCGCATCGTCGAGGTCGGCGCTGAGCCCTTCCGCGTGCGCTGGCATGAAGGCACCTTCGTGGCCCACACGACGGTGTGTCCCCACTGGGGCGGCCCCCTCGCAGACGCGGAGATCGAGGCTTCGCAGATCGTCTGTCCGTGGCATGGCTATCGGTTCGACCTCGAGAGCGGTGCCGGCCCGGCGGGCCAGGCTTGCCGGCTCCTCGCGCGCGCTCGCGTCGAAGTCGATCGCGCCGGCGAAGCCTGGCTCCTCGTCACGTGACGCAGCCCCTGGCCCGGCGCGGCAGCGGACGGCTCGAGCAAGCCGCCTGCGCTGCCTCCCGAACCTGAGCGACCTGCTCACAGCGGCGTCCGAGGAGTAGACTCCCTCCATGGTCGACCGCGGACTGACCCACGTCGCACTTCCCGTCACGGATCTCGAGCGCAGCCTCGCCTTCTACGAACGTTATGCTGCGATGAAGGTCGTGCACGAGCGCGTCGATCCCGCGAGCGGCAGTCGGGTCGCCTGGATCAGTGACGGGACGCGCCCTTTCGTGATCGTGCTGATCGAAACGCCGACGGTGGACAATCCGTTGGTTCCGATCGCCCATCTCGGTGTTGGCTGCGAATCGCGCGCCGAGATCGATCGATTGGCCGCGGAAGCCCACGGCGAGGGCCGCCCGGTCTGGGGACCCACCGATTCGCCACCCCCGGTCGGTTACTGGCTGATGATCAGCGACCCGGACCACCACACCCTGGAACTCTCGTTCGGACAGGAGGTCGGCCTCACCGTCGAGCGAGCCGGCTGAGCGGGGACGGACTCCTCAAGTTTCATCTTTGCAAGTTTCCCTTCGGGGAAACTTGCAAAGATGAAACTTGAGGAGTCCGTCCCCGTTCCCTCTACGTGAACAGCATCCGCTGGACGTAGAGCGTGTCCAGATACTCGCGAACGGCGCGGATTCGGCCGTCCTGAAGCTCGAATGCAAAGTGATAGTCGTTGCGGTAGGGCTCGCCCTTCGCCGTGCGGGCCTCGATCACCAACTGCACGGCGACGCGGTTGTCTTCGGCGATGATCGATTCGATCGTGACCTCGAACGGCACGGACATGTCGTAGAGATCGGCGCCGCTCGAGATCAGTGCGAGGACCGCCTCCTTGCCTTCCCGCAGCCCTCCCAGCGGCGATGCGTCGGGGACCCACCAGCTGACGTCGTCGGTCAGCAGATCCGGCAGTCCTGGATCTCCGGTTCGCAGCGCTTCGAAGTAGCGCGTGACCACGGCCTTGCTCTCTGCGGCGTCCACGGCGGCCAGTGTACACTCCGGCGCTTCAGGAGGTGACATGAGCGTCCGCGCGATCGACTGTTGGGTGAACGTCACGATGGGCGAGCAGAAGCCGCCCGACTACCTCGTGCGTGTGAAGGAGGACTACTTCAAGGGAGGCGACGATTTCTTCAAGAACATCGAACCCGAGCAACTGATCGACGAAATGGATGCGGCCGGCGTCGCGAAATCGGTGATCTCGATCGGCGCTCGCAAGCCCTCGAAGCATGCGTTGCGCTTCGGCGAGAAGTACCCGGATCGCTGCGCCTATGCCGTCAATGTCGAGCCGACCGGGACGATGAGCGAGGTCTGGGAACTCGAGGCCCTGACCCGGAGCGAGCCGGTCGTGATGGCACGCGCCGTGCCCTTCGGTACGGATACGCCGCCCGGCCACGTGAATTTCATGCCGCTCTATGTGAAGTGCATCGAACTCGACCTGCCGGTCTCGATCAATACCGGGCTTCCCGGGCCTCCGGTTCCGGGCGAGTGCCAACACCCGATCCACCTCGACAAGGTCTGTGTGCAGTTTCCCGAGCTCCGCATCTGCATGGCGCACGGTGCAGACCCCTGGTGGGATGTCGCGATCCGTCTGATGATCAAATACCGCAACCTCCACCTGATGACCTCGGCCTACGCGCCCAGGTACCTGCCAAGCGAGTTGATCCACTACATGAACACGCGTGGCAAGAACAAGATCCTGTTCGCCTCGGACCACCCGGTGCTGAGCTTCCAGCGCTGTATCGCCGAGGCCCAGGCCCTCGATCTGCGAGAGGGCGTGCTCGACAAGTTCCTCTACCAGAACGCCGAGCGGCTGTTCTTCGGCGAACGGAAGCCGCCCAGCCGAGCCGACGCGATCCAATAGCATCGGGGTTCACCCCAGAGGAGAAGACATGCCGGGAGCACTCGACGGCGTTCGCGTGATCGACATGACACAGATGATCTCGGGACCCGTGGCGGCACGGATCCTGGGCGATCAGGGCGCCGACGTGATCAAGGTCGAATCACCGGGTGTCGGCGATCTGGTCCGGGTGATGGGGTCGCGCGACGGCATCTCAGCCACCTTCGCCACGTCGAACCGCAACAAGCGCTCGATCGTGCTGGACATGAAGCAGCCCGAGGGACTCAAATGGATGAAGAAACTGGTGGCCACCGCCGACGTCTTCCTGCAGAACTTCCGCCCGGGCGCCGTGGATCGGATGGGCATCGGCGAAGACGCTCTGCGCACGATCAAGCCCGACCTCATCTACGTCTCGATCAGTGGCTTCGGGGAGACCGGACCCTACGCGCACAAACGCGTCTACGACCCGGTGGTCCAGGCGCTGTCGGGCCTCGCCACGATCCAAGAGGATCGCGACACGGGCCGTCCGCGCATGATGCGATTGATCGTGCCCGACAAGCTCACGGCGTTGACCGCCGCCCAGGCGATCACGGCAGCACTCTTCGCCAAGGAACGCTCGGGCAAGGGCCAACACATCCGTCTGGCGATGCTCGACGCGGCGGTCGCCTTCCAATGGCCCGAGGGAATGGCCTCGCATACCTGGCTAGGCAAGGGTTCCAAGCGGCCCCAGGCCCGCTTGGCCCAGGATCTCATCTTCCACACGACGGATGGCTACATCACCTGCGGTGCGGTGTCCGACGCCGAGTGGCAGGGCCTCTGCAAAGCCCTCGACCAACCCGAGTGGCTGGAAGACCCGCGCTACAAGACGCCGGCCGGCCGCATGCTCAACGCAGGGGATCGCCTGGCAGCCACGCAAGAGGTGCTGGCGACACGCTCGAACCAGGAGTGGCTCGAGCGACTCGAAGCCGAAGACGTCCCCTGTGCGCCGGTCGTCACGCGCGAAAGCCTGCTCGAACATCCGCAAGTGATCGAGAACGAGATCGTGGTCGAGGGAGAGCACCCGCTGGGCGGCCCGATGCGCCAGGCGCGCCCACCGGAACGGTTCTCGGAAACACCGAGTGAGATCCGCTGCCAGGCACCCGCCCTCGGCGAGCACACCAACGAGATCCTCTCGGAGCTGGGCGCCGATGGAAGCGAGATCGCCAAGCTACGTGAGCAGGGAGCCGCGGCATGAACGCCTGGCTATTGAGTGCAGGCGTCCTTGGCGCGATCGGCGTCGTGCTCGGCGCGTTCGGTGCCCACGGGCTGCGAGAACGGCTGACGCCGGAGCAACTCTCGAGTTGGGAAACTGCGGTGACCTATCATCTGCTTCACGCGGTGCTATTGGGCGGCCTCGCCTGGAATACGGGGACGCGGCCGCTCGGACTCACCGGGGCGCTGTTCACGGCCGGTATCCTGCTGTTCTCCGGCTCGATCTATGTGCTCGTGCTCGGGGGCCCGCGCTGGCTGGGTCCGGTCACACCGATCGGCGGCCTCGCGTTGATCGCGGGCTGGTTGAGCCTCGCGTGGCTCGCTCGCTCCTGAGCCACCGCTAAGCTCCCATCGTCCTCTGACCCCAAGGAAGAGAGCCATGCCGCTGGTCGACGAAGTATCCGCCCTGATGAAGCAAGCCATGAAGGCGAAGGACGCACCGCGCACCGGCGCGCTTCGCATGATCCGCGCTGCCTTCTTGAACGAGATGAAGAAGGATGGTGCAGAGACCCTCGAAGATGAGGTCTGCATCAGCCTGCTCCGAAAACTCGCCAAACAACGCAAGGAAAGCGTGGAAGCCTTCGCCGCCGCCGGTCGCGAGGAGAGCGCGGAAGCCGAACGGGCGGAACTCGCCGTGGTCGAGGAGTTCCTACCGAGCCTGGCGGACGAAGCCACGACGCGGTCCTGGGTCGAAGCAGCGATTTCCGAGAGCGGCGCGACGGGCACGAATGATATGGGCAAGGCCATGGGCGCCCTGATGAAGGCCCACAAGGGTGACGTCGACGGCGGTCTTGCTCAGAAGATTGTTCGCGAACTCCTCTCGAGTGGACGAACGTCGTTCAGGTCAGATGGTGAAAACCCTCAGTGATCGCGTCGAGAACTCCACTTGTGATATGCGTCACGGAAATGGCAGGCTCCCCCGCAGATCATCGAAGGGTCATCGCATGAGGGGGGCCTCTGATGAATGTCAGGACTGCGAGCGCTGCGACTCGGACCGCAAACCTTCCCGCCCGGGGGCTGATGTACTCGGTCGTCTTCGGAATCGGGGCCTGGGGAGTCATCCTCGGCAGCGTCTGGTTGTTGCACTCGCTCCTCGGCTAACGCGAAGCCGGCTAACGCGAAGCCGGCTGACGCGAAGCCGGCAAGACCCGATGGTCCGGTAGCCGCGCAGCATGTTCGCCACGCCTGATTCGCGCAAGCAGCGTCGCGACTGGGCTTTGTTGGGTGTGTGTGCGGGTGTCGTGCTCGCAACGGTGCCGCTGGCGCGTGCGCTGACGGGCGCTCTCGAGGATCGCTTCGGGGGGCGCGTCTTCCTGGCCCTCACCCTGGTCGGCCTGTTCGCATCCGGAGCCTTCGCGCTGCGAACGCTACGCGGTGCGCCGCGGCGGGCGTCGCTCTCGGTGCTCGCGACCGGCCTCGCACTGGGCGGGTACGCGATCCTGCTTCAAGACAATGCGATCGAGACCCTCCATCTGCTCGAATACGCGGCCATCAGCATCTTCGCTTTCCGGGCCCTCTCGCATCGAACCCGCGACCTGACCCTCCACGGCAGTGCGATCTTGCTATGCGCGCTGCTCGGGGCCCTGGACGAAGCCACCCAATGGCTGATCCCTGGACGCGTCTGGGACCTGCGCGACATGGGCTTCGATACACTGGCCGCCGCCATCGCGCAGCTGCCGATCGCGTTCGGGATCCGACCCGACTGGATCGAACGTCGAGGGACGCGGAGCGGTTGGCATCGTCTCTGTGCGATCGGTCTTGTGGCCACGCTCTTTCTGGGCGGCTGTTTCGCGGCGACCCCGCCACGCCTCGCGTGGCTCGCGACTCACGTGCCTGGCCTGGCGTTCCTTCAGGGCCACCCAGACGTGATGCTCGAATATGGAGAACTGATCACGCTCCCGAACGGCACGCGCTTCCGTTCACGATCTACCCTGAGCGAGCTCATCGCCCACGATCACAGAGAAGCCGCCAACGCTGGCGCGTTACTGGAGCGCTGGCACGACGACGATCGCTATGGCGAATTCCTGCGAACCTTCACCCCGATCGGCGCACCCTTCCTTCACGAGTTGCGTGTCCACTTGTTCCGCCGAGACCGCTATCTGGAAACGGCCGAGCGACATCGAGACGTGCGGCCCCTGCGGTATCGGCACGACCGCGCAGTCGGCCTCCGGGAGCAGGAAATCCTGGAAGCCGCCTTCGGCAACACCATGCGCCTGGCCCACTGGGACCTCGAACCGCCACTACGCGCCGCCCTGGAAACGGAGTCTCACCCGGTCGACGGCTATTTGAGCCGTGTCAGCGAAAGCCTGATCACCCGCTGGAGCGAAGCCACGGTGCTGGCCATTCCCGGCGTCTCGGCGCTGCTCTTCTTGTCCGCCTGGGCCTCGACCCGGCCGCGGGGCCAGCCCTAGCCCGAGCTAGCGCTGATGGCCGCGCGCCGTCTGCACGTACTCGAGCGTGCGTTGGCGCTGCATCGCTAGTTCATCGGCGTTGAGTTCACGGACTGGACGGGCCGGCGTTCCGACGACCAGCGTGCGCGGCGGGATCTCGGCTTCCGGCGTTACCACAGCGCCAGCACCGACCAGTGCCTCTGCACCAACGCGCGCTCCATCCAGCACGATCGCGCCGATCCCGATCAAGGCGCCGTCCCCGACCTGACAGCCGTGGACCACCGCGCGATGACCGATGGTGACCTCGGCACCGACGACACAGGCATAACGTCCCTTGGTCACGTGCAGGACGGCTCCGTCTTGAACATTCGAGCGATCCCCTACCGAGATCGCTTCCACATCGCCGCGCAGAACTGCCGCGTACCAGATGCTCACGTCGACGCCCAGCGTGACATCTCCGACGACGGAGGCCCCGGGCGCGATCCAGGCCCCTTCGGCGACGCGCGGCCACTGGCCCTCGAAGCCGCCCAGGAGCGCACCGGGAAAACGCGCCTGAAGCTCGAGACCGCTCAGGCGATGCCCTTCAGCCACGACGAGATCGCCTGGCCGATCTCGCCCGGCGAGTCTTCCTGCACGAAGTGGATGCCCGCGACCTTCACCTCGGTGGTGTTCGGCCAGCTGCGGCAGAAATCGCGTGGCTCTCCCCGCAAGATGGCGCCGGGCTCGGCATCGACGAATAGCTTCGGCAGCGGGCTCTCGGCGAGCCACGAACCGTAGGCGCCCACGAGTTCGACGACGTCGGCCGGCTCGCCTTCGAGCGGAATCTGCCTGGGCCAGGTCAGCGTCGGTCGCCGGGCCTCGCCGACTTCGAGGAAGGGCCGACGGTACTCGTCCATCTCTTCGTCGGAGAGCTTGCGGAGGACCGAGGTGGGCAGCACCTGCTCGACGAAGACGTTCTGCTCGAGGACCAACGCCTCACCGGCCGGCGAGCGGAAGGCCCGGAAGACGTCGGTGGCCGCTTTCGGCCATTGGTCCCAGGTCATCGGGGCCACGATCGCCTCCATGTAGGCGATGCCTCGCATCGCCTCGCGGTTGCGATTGGCCCAGTGGAAGCCGAGCGCCGAGCCCCAATCGTGGATCACCAGCGTGACGTTCTCGCGAACGCCGAGCGCTTCGAACAAGGCGTCGAGGTAGCCGCTGTGCTCGGCGAACGTGTAGCGATCGGGGCCACTCTCGGGGAGCTTGTCGCTATCGCCCATCCCGATCAGGTCCGGTGCGATCAGCCGGCCCTGCCCTTCGAGGTGCGGCATGACGTCTCGCCAGAGGTACGACGAAGTCGGGTTGCCGTGCAGGAAGACGATCGGATCGCCTTCGCCCTCATCGATGTAAGCCATCTTGTGGCCTTTGATCTCGATGCTCTTCTTCTGGTAGCGCGTGCTCACGTCGACCTCCTCTCCCCGGGGACGGGGAGCGGCAAGCATCGGACGGGAGCCCGCCCCGCGCAAGCGGGCTTCAGGGGCCGGTCAGCGCTCGCGAGCGCCTCAGCGCTCGGGCGTGAAGCGGAGATTCATCTGCGTGCATGAGCGCACGATCGCAGAGGGCCGCAGCACGGCGCCGTCGGCGTCCGCGAATGTGGCGTCCGGCATGCGCCGCAGGACTTCCCCGAGTACGACACGCATTTCCATGCGTGCCAGATTCGCCCCGAGACAGAAATGCGGGCCGATTCCGAAGGCGACATGGTGCGGGTTGCGATCCACTCGGAACTCATCGGGGGCATCGAACTCGCGTTCGTCGCGGTTCGCCGACGGATAGACCATCAGGACCCGGTCGCCAGCCTTCACGGCCGTATCACCCACGACAGTGTCGGTCGTCACCGTCCGTGCGAAGGACAGGACCGGCGAGACCAGCCGCAGCATTTCTTCCACAGCGCCCGGCAGCAAGGACGGGTCCGAGATCAGACGCTCCCGTTGCTCCGGATGCTGGACCAGGAGTTCCATGCCACCCGAGATCCCATTGCGCGTGGTCTCGTTGCCGGCGACCAGGAGCAGGACCAGGAACATGATCAACTCGTCGGTAGCCATCTCCGGTGAGAACTCGTCCCCCATCTGCTTGCCGTCTTGAGTCTCGAGTTCGCCGAGGAGCCCATTGTCATGGGCGTTGGCGAGAATGCTCACCAGATCGTCTTGCGGGTACTTGCGACGGGCCTCGAGGACCTTTGTCACGTAGGCGGCGTATTCCCCGAACGCGCCGCTAGCCGCCAGCGCGATCTCCGGGTCATCGAGGGACCCTTCCGCCGCGATCATGGCGTCGGACCAACCGTGGAAGGTCTCGAAATCCTCGCCGCGGATGCCGATCATCTGGGCGATCAACAACAAAGGCAAGGGGACCGAGATTTCCTCGACGAAATCGCAGGATCCCTTTTCGGCCACCTTGTCGACGGCTTCGCGCGTGATGTCTCGGAACTTCGCCTCGAGCTTCTTGACCATGCGCGGTGTGAAACCACGATTCAGCAGCTTGCGGAGATCCGTGTGTCGCGGCTCGCCTTCATCGATCAGGGCGAGCTTGACCGGGTTATTAGGCCGCGTTCCTCCGGCGGACGTAAACGTTGCCTGATCCTTCGATACGTTCACCACATCTTCGAAGCGTGTCACCACCCAGAGCTGATCCTTTTCGGACCAATGGACGGGCTCGTGTTCGCGCAGCCAGCGAAGCTTCTCGGGCATGCTGTCGTCCCAGCTCGATGAGGCCAGGAATTCGGTCTGGATCGTCAACGGGGTCTCCTCCACGTGTGGAGGTCCCATCGGCGCTTCGGACGTCGCACTCAAGGACTGCGAGAGCGCCGGATGCGCGGCTGCACGAACCGGCGCCCTGCGCCGAATCACGCCTGCGCCCGGGACTCACCCCGATGAGGCGGTCTGCAGATCCTCCTGAATCTCCTCCAGGGTCATGCCCTTGGTCTCCGGCGCGTAGAGGAGCACCAGCACCGCGCCCAGGATCGGTCCGAAGCCGACCACCGAGACCGCCCAGGAGATGCCCAGGAAAGGAATCATCAGGCCGATGATGGTCGGTGCAATGAGTTCCGTCATGCGACCGAACAGGTTCGTGCTCCAGCCGTAGCCGGTGGCGCGGATCTCGGTGGGATAGAGCTCGGTGGCGTAGATGTGCGTGGCAGTGTTGGCGGCGCCGAACGATGCGACGGTGAGGATGTGCCAGAAGTACTGACCCACCATGCCGGTCGTCTGGAACAGGCCCACGATGGCGATCCCGGCCACGACATAGAAACCAGCACAGGTACCGCGGCGTCCGACGCGCTCGATCATCCAGGCCGCAACCACGTGGCCACCCACCCCGCCGAGGTAGGACCAGAAGATGATGCTGCCGACCAGGGAACTGTCGAAACCCAGGTCGCCGCGGGCATAGATGTTCCAGTACGCGACGGCCGGCGCCGTGACGAGGTGCACGCAATTCCAGAGCAGGGTCACGATCAACGTGCGGCGGCGATACTCGGGCTGGAAGGGGATGCGAGCGTTCGCGAACTGCTCCCGAACATCGTCCCAGAAGGGTTGTTTCACACGGCCTTGCTGGGCGACTTCGAAGCGCTTCGTCTCGCGCATGCCGATCCGCAACAGCAGCACGACGACCAGCGGCAGTAAGCCGAGTGCGAACAACGTGCGCCAATCCGAAGCATCCTCGGCGAGTCCGAGCCATCCCTGGGCCGTCACCAGCGCAGACATCACGGCCGAATGAACGGGGTTGCTCGGATCGCCATCGAGCAGGAAGTAAGGCTGCACCTTGGCCATCACGACCACGCCGATGGTCGAGAAGCTGGTCAGGATCGCGATCGAGCGACCGCGATGTCGAGCCGGGAATTCTTCGCCGGCCACGATCACGGCCAGCGCGTACTCGGCGGTCAGGAATATCCGCGCGAGCGTCTGGAAGACCGTGAACTGGAACGCGTCCTGGGCCAGGGCCGTAGCGCCGGTGCAGACGGCGAAGCCGACCACCGTGATCAGCATCAGCAAGCGGCGGCCAAAGCGATCCGCGAACAACAGGAAGAAGAACGAGAGGATCATCCCCGTCCGGGTGATGCTGTAGATGAAGCCCCAGTCTTCGACCGCGATGTCGAGACCTTCGCGAACGTGCTGCGAGCCCATCCCCATCATCGAGGCATCGAATCCGTCGAAGAAGGTGGCGGTCGAGAGCAGGAAGAACAGGAACCCGTGGTAGGGCGTGAGCCGTGCGGATTCGGGGTTCCGGTCGATGGGAGCGCTCACTCGTCGAAGCGTATCCCACATCGGTCTCAGCTCGTGACCAATGACGCCCCCGAACGAAGGATTCCGATCACGACCACGAAGCAGCCGATGAAGACGACGCCGCAGCCGGCGCCGCCGAGCCGGAACATACGCCGGATGGCTTGTTGCCCGGCGTCATCCAGGCGACCGTGGTGGGCGGTCGGATGCAGCCACCAACGCGCCGCCACGGACCCGCAGCGCTCGAGTTCTCGCCGCAACTGCACGTGATAAGCGAAGCCCGTAGGCAATCCGACGACGAGGCCGATTGCTGCCAACGCGGCGCCCCCCTGGACCAGAAGCGTCCACGGCGCGATCGCCAGCACCGCCATCGCCAGGACCCCGGCCATGCAGAGCAGGAACTCGATCATCTCCCTGCATCGAACCGCCGGCGTGCCCGCTTGAAACAGCTCTCGAGGCTGCGCTCGCGGTGCCGCCTACCAGCGTCTCGGATTGCGCGGCGGCATGTTGAAGTTTGCCGGTGGCCGCCAGCCACTCTCAGCGATCAACTCGCCTACGTGCACCATGTTGAGCATGTCGATCTCGCTCGAGAAGCGGCCATCGCCGGCATATTCCATGATCGAAAGGCCGGGTGCCTCGAAGGGCGTGCCGTCCGCGCGCTCGCCACCGAGCCGATTCATCCAGAACGCCACCAGCCGCTGCCCCTCTACCACGGACCACTGGTGCGGAAAGGTCCAGTCCTCCAGACCCGCCATGCTTTCCTCGAGGAATCCGCGGATCGCCTCGATGCCGTCGACCCGGCCCCAGGCCGGATCGACGAAGAAGGCGTCCTCGGTGAAGAACGCGGCGAGGGCGTCCCAGCCTACCTCCCCAGCCTCGACGCGGTTTCGCGTTGCGACATAACGTTCGTAGGTCTCGCGAATCTCGTCGGGCGAAGCGTTGCTCATGATGGCATCTCCAATAGTTCGAAAAGGCCGCCACCTTCGTCTTCGGGAACCTCCAGATAGGCCCAGGCGATCTCGGGAGTGAAGCGGCAGTACCAGATCGTTTCGTAGCCGGCCGCGTTCAGCCCGGGCAGTTTTCCGTCGATGTCGGCGATCCGAAAACGGACGTGGTGAACGCCCTCGTTGCCGGCGTCGACGAACTCCTGATGGGGACCCCGCCCGGACACCGGCTCGATCAGTTCGATCTCCAGATCGCCGGATCGCCCGAACGCCAGTTTCAGGGTCACGTCGGATTCGCGGCCACGGAACGTGGTGCCCGGCGTGGTCGAATCCATGCGCGAGAACTCGCCGAACAGGGCCTCGAAACGAGGCAGCGATTTCTCGAGATCTCGCACCACGTAGGCGACCTGATCGATCTCGCCCAGGTCGAAGCGTTGCGCCGCGGATTCGCCCATCTCGACTCCCTCTTCCTGCGCCCTTCAGCTGGCTGGGGGGCGCGAGCGTACACCACAACCACAGCCGGGCCCGGTACACTCGGCTCCTTCCCGGAGGGTCCATGTCCGAACGTGTCCGTTTCGATTTCGAGGGTTGCCGCGTACTCGTCACCGGCGGAACCAGTGGCATCGGCCGGGGAATCGCCTGCGCCTTCGCGGACGCGGGTGCTTCGGTAACGGTGACGGGTCGCAAGGCGGCGCTCGAAGACTACGAAGGAACCTTCCCTGCCCTGCAATACCGATCGGCAGAAATGACTGACACCAGTTCTGTCGAAGCCCTGGCCGCCTCCCTCGACGGACTGGACGTGCTCGTCAACAATGCCGGCGCGAACTTCCCGTTCGAACCGAGCGAATGGGATCCCGACATCTTCGACCGCGCAGTGATGCTGAACCTGAACGGCAGCTTTCGGCTGAGCGTGGCCTGCAAGGCGCGGCTCGCCGAGAGTCGCTGGCCCGGCGGCAGTTCCATCATCAATCTGGCCTCGATGGCAGCCTTTCGTGCCGTCACCTTCGTCCCCGGCTACGGCGCCGCAAAGGCCGGCATCGTCCAGATGACGAAGAACATGGGCGTTGCCTGGGCCAACGAGGGAATCCGGATCAACGCCGTCGCCCCGGGCTTGACCGAATCCAACATGACCGCGGCAATGAAAGGGGTCCCCGCCCTCGAGGATCCCGAACTGGCCAAGATTCCGATGGCCCGATGGGGCACGCCGGAAGACATCTCGAGCACCGTGCTCTTCCTGGCGAGCCCGGCCTGTGCCTACGTCACCGGCCAGACCTGGAACATCGACGGCGGCTACTCGGCCGCCTGACCACCCTGAACCCGTCGAAGGGGAAACCATGAGCGAGATGAACCTCTACGATGCGATGTCCACCCTGCGCGCGGTTCGCCGGCTGCGGCCCGACCCGATCCCCGACGACGTTCTGCACCGGGTCCTCGAAGCCGCGACCTGGGCCCCGAGTGGAGGCAACGTCCAAGCCTGGCGAATGCTGCTGGTGCGCGAGCGTCCGCTCAAGGCGGCACTCGGCGCGCTCTATGCCGAACGTTGGGCCGCCTATACCGCGCACTATCGGGAGCTGATGGCGGGCCAACCCGCGGATGCGATCGAGCGCTCCGAACGAACGCTCGCGGCGGGCAACCACCTGGCCGAACACTTTGCAGATACGCCGGCCGTGCTGATCTTCTGCTTCAATCCGCAGCACATGGCGATCACGGACTCGGAGCAGGATCGACCGTCCGTCGTTGGGGGCGGCTCGATCTATCCCGCGGTGCAGAACGCGCTACTGGCAGCGCGTGCCGAGGGCCTCGGTTGTGTCCTCACCACGCTGCTCTGCCAGGAAGAACCGAAGGTGCGCGAGTTGCTCGAGATCCCGGACCCCTGGTACACGGCGGCGGCCGTTCCGCTCGGCTACCCCGTTGCCGGCGGCCACGGACCGATTCGAAGGCGACCGCCGGAAAAGATGACGTTCAGCGACCGCTGGGGGAAGGCCTACCAGCGCTGACCTAACCTTCGGCGAGCACGCGACCCTGATCGAGCCGATGCTTCTGCACCTTTCCGAGTGCGTTGCGCGGTAGCGCTTCAACGCGGTAGACGACGCGCGGGTGCTTGAAGGGCGCCAGCTCCCCTTCGACGAAGCCGCGCAGTTCAGTGACCTCGATCCGGCGCGGGGCCACCAGGTAAGCGACTACCCGTTCGCCCCACTCGGCGTCGGCTTCGCCGACGACGGCGACGTCCTCGATCTCTGGATGCGCCCGCAGCGCGTCCTCGACTTCACGCGGGTAGACGTTGTAGCCGCCGCTGATCACGAGTTCCTTCGCGCGCCCGTCGATCGTCAGGTAACCGTCCGTATCTCGCTGGCCGAGGTCCCCGGTGCGGAACCAGCCGTCGTCGGTGAAGGCCTCACGGTTCGCGGCTTCGCGTTCCCAGTAGCCGGAGAACACGTTCGGGCCGCGCACCTGGATCTCGGGAGGTTCGCCCTCGAGGCGAAGCTCGACACCCGGCAACGGGAAACCGACCGTCCCGGGCCGACGTTCTGCATCGTGCGGGTTCGAAACCAGCATCGCGGTCTCGGTCATTCCGTAGCGCTCGAGAACCCGCTGACGGGTGGCCGCTTCGAAGCGCTGGTGAAGGGTGGCGGGGAGCGGCGCCGAACCCGAGATGCAAAGACGTAGCGCGGCCAGTTCGGACGCCCGTGGGTGATCGACCAGCCGGTGATACATGGTCGGCACGCCGAAGAAAAGCGTCGCCTCGTGCGCGGCGGCGGCGTCCAGCACCGCCTCGGGATCGAAGCTGCGAAGCAGCACGGCCGAGGCACCGCAGTGGAGCGTGCCGTGGAGGCCAACGCCCAACCCGTGCATGTGGAACAGCGGCAAGGCCAGCAGCAGGCGATCCGCGTCGGACCATCGCCAGGCGAGTCTCAGGGCCTCGGCACTGGCCAGCAGGTTCGCGTGCGAAAGAACCGCGCCCTTCGGCCGTCCGGTCGTCCCCGAGGTGTATCCGATCAGGGCAGGTGCCTGGGCCGCGATCGCGTCGAGCCTCGGCGCGGGGCCATCCGGCAGATCGACTTCCGGCCCGAGTACCTGCAGCGTCGCATCCGCCTCGCGAAGCCAGGCGGCGCGCGTCGCGTCGTCGACGATCGCTGCGCGAGGCCGCGCGTCGCCCACGACGTGGGCGAGTTCGCTGGCCCTGTAGGCGGTATTGGTCGGAATCACCACGAGACCGAGGCGAAGACAGGCGACGTGGGCGACCACCAGCGCGCTGGAGGCCTGGGCCGAGATCAGGACGCGATCGCCAGCTGCGAGGCCTGCCCGCGCGAGCCGGCCGGCGATCCGCCGAGAGGCCGCATCGAGATCCCCACGCCGTTGCCATCCATGATCCGGATCGTGCAGTTGGACGCGATCCGGATCTCGCTGCCAATGGCGCGACCACGCCGCCGGCAGCGAACCCGCACCGGCCGCAGTCGGATCGAAAGGTTCGCTGCTAGGTAGATGGGACCCGGGGTCGCTGCCTTCGCGCATTCGTTCTCCGGGGGCTCAGTGTTCGCGGCCGGCGCCGGGCCCGCAAGCCCACGCTGACTGCCCATCAAGCGTGGCCTACGATGCGCAGGGGCGAGGTCTGGTTCGCTGCGCAGGGAAGTTCCCTTTCGCAGGCCGGATCGATCGTGTCCCTGCATGCGATGTCTCTGCAACCGATGGGTGGGAACCGAGGCTTGGGCGGACGCCTTTTCATCACCGGGGCTTCCGGCTACGTCGGGCGCCAGGTCGTTGCCACCGCTTCTGCCGCGGCCCTCCCCATGGCGCTGCTGGTTCGCGCGCCCGCTTCGCTGCCGCCAGAGCTGCGCGCCGCGGTAGATCAAGGCGGGGTCGAGATCATCAGCGGCGAGCTCTGCGATGCCGCGCCCTGGCAAGCGCGCGTCCAGCCCGGAGATGTCGTGCTCCATCTGGCCGCGGCCACCGGGAAGGCAACGGCGCGAGAGCACACGCGCATCAACGTGGAGGGAACCCGCAGCCTCGCACAGGCTGCCGCGGCCGGCGGTGCCGCCCACTTCGTGCTGGTCAGTAGCATCGCGACGCGATTCCCCGATCAGACCCACTATCCGTACGCCCACGCCAAGAGCGAAGCAGAGCGCTGCGTGCGCGAAGGCCCCCTCCCCTTCACGATCGTGCGACCGACCCTCGTGGTCGGTCCGAACGCGCCGGTGCTCCAAGGCTTCGCCCTGTTGGCGGGCCTGCCCATCACGCCGGTCTTCGGCGATGGCCAGCGCCGGATTCAACCCATCGACGTCAACGATCTCGCGGCAGCATTGGTCGCGCTGTGCGCGGAACCGCCGGCGGGCGAAACCCTGGAACTCGGTGGGCCCGAGCGGGTCACGATCGACGCGTGGATGCATCGCATTCGGGGCGCCCGTGGCGCCGGAACGGCACGCCTACTGCACCTCCCCCTGGTTCCGATCCGATCCCTGCTCGCCTTCCTCGAACCACTCTTGCTCCCCGTGCTCCCGCTCACAGCCGGCCAACTCGCCACCTTCGCGAACGACGGCGTCGCGGAGCCGAGCGCCTTCATGAATTCGCGCGCAGGAACGCTACATCCGCTCGACATCTCCCTCACGCCTCCAGTGGCAGAGCGCCTGCCTCCGACACCATTCGACGCGCCACTGCTTGGCGACGAATGTCGCGCACTCTGCCAACACCTGATTGGAGCGCCGCCCTCCGATGCGATGCTCGCGGGATACCTCGAGCACCATCGCCGGTTTCCGGTCGGGCCCTTCACACGCTTCGAGAACGAACTCATTGCCTTCGCGCGTCGCAGCGCGTTTGCCAGCGCACTCGCCGATGCCTACTCGGTCCGCTTCCTGCCGAACGGGCTGCTGCGCCGCAAGTTGGTGTTGCTCCTGGCACTGCTCGAAACCGATCCTGAGCTGTTCCCGAGCGTTGACGCACCCGACGCGGGCGGCGGCGCAATCGCGCTCATGCGCTTGATGGGTCGCGGGGCTACGGAAGTCGGCCTGACAGCCCTGGCGGTGCTATGGCTGGGCCCGCGCCACCTGCTCTCCGGACGAGGCGGCGACGAATGAGTGGCGAAGCCATCCTCGTCGTCGGCTCCGGTCCGAGTGGCGTGCACTTCGCGGCAACCCTGCTCGAGAAGGGGTACCGCGTCCGTATGCTCGATGTCGGCAACGCGCGCCCCGAACCGATCGAACCCGAGCTCTCGCTCGACGGGCTGAAGCGCGAACTCCCGGACCCCCGCGGTTTCTTCCTGGGCGACGATTGGGAGGCCCTGGTCCTCAATGACAGTGCGGGCGAGTACTACGGCTTCCCGCCGGGCAAGCAGTACGTCTTCACGCCCGCAGAACCACTGGGTATTCGCACGCAGGGCTTCGAACCCCTCTTCTCACATGCGGCCGGCGGCCTGGCCGAAGCCTGGACCGGTGGCTCCTATCCCTTCGACGATCGCGATCTCGCCGATTGGATGATCGATTGCGATGCGCTGGCTCCCTACTACGGGCGGGTCGCCGAGCGGATCGGAATCTCGGGCGCCGTCGACGACGATCTCGCCCAGCACTTCCCCGTCCACGCCGGCATCCAACCCGCACTCGAACTGGATCGGCACTCAGCCTTGCTCCTCGAACGCTATGCCGGGGTTCGAGATCGCTGGCAACGCGCGAATGCCCGGCTCGGTCGCAGCCGGGTCGCGACGCTCAGCCAACCGCTCCACGGTCGCCAGGCCTGTCATCGCTCCGGGCGTTGCCAATGGGGCTGTCCAACGGACGCGTTCTACACCCCCTCCGTCACGCTCCGCGAATGTCGCGAGAACGAACGGTTCGAGTACCTGCCAGATCACTACGTGACGCACCTCGCCCTCACCGGGAGCGGAGCTGCCGCTGCCGCCGTCGCCCGCCGCCAGGACGGCAGCGAGGTCCGATTCGAAGCGAACCGCGTCGTCCTCGCGGCCGGCACCCTGCCCTCGGCGCGGATCGTGCTCGAATCCATTGCCCGAAGCGGCGACCCCGCACCAGAACTGGTCGGCCTGATGGACAACCGCCAGGTGCTGATGCCCTTCGTCAATCTCCGCTTGCTAGGCCGACCCTTCGATTCCGAGAGCTATCAATACCACCAGCTCGCGCTCGGCTTCGATCCCGGCGGCGCCCGAGACTACGTCCACGGCTTGATCACGACGTTGACGACCGCGCTCGTTCATCCGGTCGTGCAAGCCCTGCCGTTCTCCATGCGGACTTCCCTCGGAATGTTCCGGAACATCCACGCCGCCTTGGCGCTCCTGAACCTGAACTTTGCCGATGATCGCCGCCCCGAGAACCGCGTCGGCCTCGAACCGGTCGGCGACGGCAGCCACCGGATGGTGATCGCCTACCAACCCGCCAGCGATGAGGCGGCGCGCATGAAGCGATCACTCAAGAGCCTCCGCAGGCTGTTGCTGAGCCTCGGCTGCGTGGCCCCGCCACCGATGACCCGGGCCCGACCCATGGGCGCAAGCGTCCACTACGCCGGCACCTTCCCGATGTGCGAGGAGGGCGGCGACTACACCACCGACCGGGATGGACGCCTGCGCGCGTTCGGAAACGTGTGGCTCGCCGATGGCTCGAGCTTCCCCAGCCTGCCCGCCAAGAACCTGACCTTCACGCTGATGGCGAATGCCACCAGGATCGCGGAAGAGGCGTTCTAGCCGGCCTCGATACCACGCCTCCCTTGGACGCGAGCGCACCGAGGCAACAATCGCGAGGCCGTCCAGGACCCGGCAGGCCCGCTCCCGCGCACGCTCGCGTCAGCTGGGGTCGGCCTATGGCAGCAACCCTGACGGTCCGGGCTTTCCTGCGGCGAAGCCTGGCAAGAACAGGTTGAAGTCGGGGATCCCGACCGCTCCATCCGTGTTCATGTCCGTCCCTGTGCCGCTGTCTACGGTTGTCGAGAAGTCGGGCAGGAAGACGTTGAAGTCGCCGATCCCACAGGTGGTGTCGTTATTGAAGTCGCAGTCGCAGGCGTTTCCGATCAGGTCGAAGTCGGTGTCGCTCTGGGTCGGGTTCGCCACGAGCGTGCAGTTGTCGCTGGCGTCGGGGAAGCCGTCGCCGTCGTTGTCCGCTGCGGCCTGGACGTTGGCGTCGGCGGCGTCGAGGTCGGAGGCCGCCCAGGCTGCGTGCTCGGACGAGCCGTCGTAGTTCATCGCGAATGTCGAAGCGGCCGGATCGAACTCCAGGAGATCCTCATCGTCGAAGTTGACGCCGCCCAGCACACCCGATCCGTCAAAGGAGAGCAGCAGCTGGCCCCCTGGCAACTCGTCCACGGCATCGAGGTCGAGCCCAGTGGCGACACCCTTGGAGGAGCCGTCGAAGCTGAGGCTCGCGAGCCCGCTGATGGCATCGAGGCGTGCCACATCCTCGTCGGCGAACGTGGTGCCGTCGAGTGCAACCGTCACATCGAAGGAGACCAACAGACTCCCGTCCGCCGCCTCGGCCACGGCATCGACCTGTACGCCTGCCGAAACCCCCTTGGCCGCGGCCTCGAAGGCAAGGCTCGGCGCCCCGCTCGTCAAGCGCACCACGTCACCGGGCCGAACCAACAGCGCGCCGACATTCACGGCGACATCGGTACTGAACAAGACATCGCCGCCCGCCGTGCGACCGAACGCGTTCAGATTCGAACCCACCGGGAGCGCGACGCCCACTCCCGTGAACACGACGGAGCCAGCGCGGTCGTCTTCTCCGACCTCCTCGGGGCCGAGCACCTCACCCCCGATGGCGATCGTGGTATCCGGGGAGAGCTCGATCGCGGTCTGGGCCCAGGCCGGAACGACAAGGCCCAGGACCACAGAAACACTTGCCAGCATCACACTCGAGCGCATGGCGTCTCCACCGCTTGCACGACGACCCGAAGCGAATGATAGACCAACTCCAGGGTCCGTGGCCCGCGGAGCGCGGTTGTGTCCCGGCTCGCACAGGGTCACGCTGTTGCTACACGGCCCAGACCCTCCGGACGTCCCCTGATCAGCCCTGGGGGGCCGGCGTTCGAGCACGCGCCAAGCGAGGGCCACCGAACCAGATGGCCGCGGCGCTACCGAGTGCGATCAACAGCACCACGCTGGGCCAGATCGGATGCTGGAGCCAGTGCTCGGGCGGGACGACCTGGCGAAGGATCTTCATCCATGGGAGCTGCGGACCGTTGCTCAGGATCTCGCGCCAGTTCTCGAGCACGATCGGTGGGCCGTCGTAGGCCATCGCGGGCTGGGTGTAGCGGGACATCGAGAGCACCCAGGTATGGGCGATCGCGGGCACGGAGAGCCAGGCGATCCGCCGCAGCGGCCAATCCTTGATCCGATCGCAAACGAACAGGAACAAGAACGGCACCAGTGGGAGGAAGTAGCGGAAGCCGGTGTTGAACTGGAGCAGCGAGAAGCGGTTCATCGAACAGAACGCCATGAACACCCAGATGAACGTCCACACGAAGCGACGCTCGCGCTTGCCGACGATCCAGGCCTGCTCGCCTCGCGACAAGAAACGCATCGGTACGAACGCCAGGAGCAGGAGTGGCGCGAACGGGAACAGGCCGAAGGATCCATCGAACAGGTTGCGCGCGAACACCTCGAGGTTCGGCAATGTCATGCCGCGGACGCCCTCTCCAGTGAAGGCGTTCTCCTGCTGGTACATCTGGCCCGGCAGGAACGGATTGCCGTACATGATCCACTGGGTCCACCAGAGGAAGAGTACCGGCGGAACACTCGCTGCCACGTAGACCAGGGATCCCCGGAACGCGTCGACGAACCCGCCCCTGGCCCAGCGCGGGAATAACAAGTAGGCATAGAACCCCAGCAGGGGGATGACGCCGGCGTAATCGAGCGCGAGGCAGGTGCCGCCGAGCAGCCCTGCCCAGGCCACCCGGCGCGTCGACACCTCTTCATCGTCGGAGCTGCGCCATAACAAGAGGAAGACACCAAATACGGCCATCATCAGGAACTGATTGTGGACGAGGTGGGCGGCCCGGTAGAAAATCGGCGTTCCGAAGGCGAACACGAAGGCGAGCAGCGTGGCGCGATCCTCGGAAAAACCCCGCTCCCTCAGGACGCCGAACATGAGCACGACGAACCACGCCGTGAGTGGCGCCATGCAGAATGCCGAGGTGATGAAGGTGGCGGCACCGAAGCGGAGCGAGAGACCCCGTTCGTTGACCTTCGCGAAGAAGTCCTGCCGGTTCGGTAGCCCGGTCCGGTATTCGGTCACCGGACTTCCGCCACCCTCCCGCTGGGCCAGGGTCCACTCCTGCAGGGCGTCGAGGGCAGGCTCGAATAGCAAGAGTGGCGGTACTGCCGGGATCGAGCCGAGCACCTGGTTCCCGACGACGGCATGCCCGTTGCTGTGCACGAAGATGTCGGCGTGGAAGCCCTCGTACTCGTCGAGGTAGAGGTCTCCGTCCTCGACGATGCTGAAGGCCGGGTAGTGCTCGCGCACCACGTTGGTCGCGAAGTGGACCGTGAAGACGATCCAGCAGACCAGGAAGAGCCGCCATCGGACGGAGGCAAGCCAGCGCACGGTTCGTTTCTAGGCCCCGGTTCCGCTGGGCTCGAGCGGCGGCTCGGGCAGATCGCCGACGCGTTCCTCGACCAGATACAGCGGCCGCGGCTTCACTTCGTTGAAGATCCGCCCGAGGTACTCGCCCATGATTCCGAGGCAGATGAGCTGCACCCCGCCGAGGAACAGGACCGCGGCCATGATGGTCGGGAAGCCCTGCACGGTGATTCCGTTCAACCACTGGATCGGCAGCGTCAGGATGTAGCCGAAGGCGAGCAGTGACGTGGCCCAGCCGAGCCAAGTTGCAAGCCGCAACGGCAATGACGAGAAGCTCGTGATGCCATCGAGCGCGAACTTGAACATCTTCGAGTAGGGATACTTGGTCGCCCCGGCGAAACGTTCGTCACGCTCGTAGCTGACGCCGGTCTGCTCGAAGCCGATCCAGCTGACGAGACCGCGAACGAAGCGATCCTTCTCTCGCATGCCTGTCAGCACGTTCATGGCGCGGCGCGAGAGCAGGCGGAAATCGCCGGCATCGAGCGGAATGTCGATCCCGACGATGCGCCGCAAGATGCGGTAGAAGACGGCCGCCGTCGCCAGCTTCAAGCGACTCTCTCCGGCCCGGGTGCTGCGCACGCCGTACACGACGTCGAAACCCTTGCGCCACGCCGCCACCATCTCGCCGATCACTTCAGGCGGGTCCTGGAGGTCCGCATCGATCACCACACCGCAATCCCCGCGGGCGTGATCCATGCCGGCCGTGATCGCGATCTGGTGGCCGAAGTTCCGGCTGAACTTGATGACGCGGACCCGCGGGTCGGCTTCGGCAATGCCGCGCAGCAGCGCGAACGTCTCATCCTCGCTGCCATCGTCCACGTAGACGA
>JAJDAP010000112.1 GCA_029261795.1 Deltaproteobacteria bacterium | reverse complement strand
ATGCCTGCTCGTTTTCCTGGATTCCCGCTATCGCTGGGGGGAGGCCTGTATGACAATCGCAGGCATGCCCCTCGCTCCCAATCCCACCGCCAGCCAGGGAGGGCGGACGCTGTCTCTCGGCCTCGTCGCGCTGCTGATGAGCCTGGCAGTCTCGGCTTCGGCCCAGGTGGTCGCCAGCCACGAGAAGGACGCGGACCCGGCCGGCGAGGGATGGAGCGCGGTGGGGGCGGCGGTCGGCGTGACTGCGGGCCCCGTCGTGGCAGACCTGGGTTTCGACGTCTGGTCGATCGACGACGCCAGCGCTGTCGCCGGCTCGTCCTTGCGGTACGAAGTATCGCCGACGGCGGCGCAGGTAGCCGACGGCAACGCCCGGGGCTGGCAGTTGACCGTGCGGTTGCGCGTGCCGACGTTCCCCGACCCCATCGATGCTGGCCGCTCCATCATTGTCGGGTACGGCGACGGCGACGCCCGCTGGGAGATGCGTTTCTTCGCCGATGCCGCTGGCATCCCCACGGTCGTGCTGACCGACGATGTGGCCCTCGAATCGAGCCACACACCCGGCGTGGACGGCTACCACGACTACCAGCTGCTCTATAGCCCGTTCACTGGCAGCGCCTTGTTGTTCGTGGACGGCGTGCTCGCGGCGACCGGCTACGACGGTGTGCCTAGCGTCGCCTTGGCGTCTGTGGGGTTCGGCTCCGACGATCTCGTCGACGTGGGGCACGCCTACTATGAGACGGTGCTCTTCGCTGTGAAGCTCGGCCCTGCCGCCTGCAACAACGGCGTGGACGACGATTCAGACGGACTGGTCGACTACCCCGCGGACCCGGGGTGCAAGGATGCGCTCTCCGAGTTCGAGGAGACCGAGTGCGACGATGCACTCGACAACGATGGCGACGGAAATTTCGATTGGGATGGCGCGGGCCTGGGTCCCGCCGATCCCAAATGCCCCGACGGTCACAGTCTGCGCGAATCGGTCGTCAACGCGCTCTGGTGTGGATCTCCCGAGGGCGAGATCTCGCTCCTTCCGACGCCGACCCTGCTCCGCGTCAACGGAACCTGCAACTATCAGATGGAGCTCATCGAGGAAGTCGACGGACAGGCCTCGGTCGAGGCCCACAACTGGAGCGAGCCGGAAACCGACGGCCTCGAGACCCGCCACGATCACAAGATCGAGTTCGGGCTGCTCGCGCCAGACGATGCACTGACCACCGAGTGGTCTCCGATCCTGTGGTTGCTCGATGTTCCTGCCAGCGCCGGTCCCACGGAACGGATCAGCCTATGGAGTCGACTCGCGCGGGTTGGCGACAACGGCAGCTTCACGGCGGAGGCCCGGGTCCAGGGTGGTGGCTTCGACCAGACCTGCGTGTTCCCGGTGGGTGTCTCCAGTTGCGATCTCGACGTGCCCGAGGGCACGGTGATCTCGATCGAGCCGAGACTCGAAACCGGCCAGTATCACTCCGCGAGCCGCTCGCAGCTGGCCGTGACCGTGGGCCACGTTCCGCGCTGCCGAGACGGCATCGACAACGACGGCGACACCCTGGTCGACTACCCCGCCGACCCCGAGTGCCTGAGCCCGGACGACCTGGAAGAGACGGACAACCAGTGCACGGACGGAATCGACAACGACGGAGATGGCGGCGCCGACCATCCCATCGACCCGGGCTGTCTCGATGCCGCCGATCCGGACGAGACCGATCCGTCGCTCATCTGTGACGACGGCATCGACAACGATGGCGACACCCTGGTCGATTTCCCGAACGATCCCCACTGCGCGAGTTCCACGGACGTTTCGGAGAACCCGGCCTGCTCGGACGGCCTGGACAACGACAACGATGGAAATGCCGACTTCCCCGCAGACCTGGGTTGCGCAGGCGTGGTAGACGATGACGAACGCGGCGCCCCCTTCGCGTGCGACGACGGTCTCGACAACGACAGCAACGGAAAGATCGACTATCCGAGCGACCCGGGTTGCGCCAGCCCCGTCGATGCCAACGAGGCGAGCGCAGCCTGCACCTTCGGTTGCGGCACCATCAGCTGTGGCCTCGGGGTCGAGATCGCCCCGGTTCTGCTCCTGCTCGGCTGGGCCCGCCGCCGCGCGACCCGCTCCCCGGTTTGACCACCTCGACCCAGGTTGCGGAACTGGGGGTCGCACGTTCGAGTCGTGCCGGGCGCGCCAGGGTGGAGCGCTTCATTGAACCGAAACGCCTCCGATCTCACTCCCCAGTGAAGACGGGCTCTCGCTTCTCCGCGAAGGCGCGCGGTCCTTCGCGAGCGTCGCTGGAAGTCATGACCTTCGCCGCGCACTCGTGCTCGATGACGAAGGCGTCGTCGAGCGGCAGCCCGTTCGTTCGGATTGCGGCCTCTTTGATGGCTTGCACTGCGAGCGGCGCGTTCTTCGCGATCTTGGCGGCGAGTTCCAGTGCGCGGGGCATCAACGCCTCGGGCGCGACGACTTCGTTCACTAAGCCGATCCGGTGCGCTTCCTCTGCCGTCATGGCGTCGCCGATCATCAGGATCTCCATCGCCTTCGCGTACGGAATCTGACGTTGCAGGCGCACCATCGAGCCGGCTCCGGGAACCAGTCCGCGCTTCACTTCGGTCAGTCCGAACGAGGCCGTTCGCGAGGCGATGCGGATGTCGGTCGACTGCAAGATTTCGGAGCCGCCTGCCAGGGCGTATCCATTGACGGCGGCGATGATCGGCTTGTAGAGCTCGAACGGTCGCAGCAGCGCGGTCGACATCACATCGCCGAGGTTGTTCATCAGCTCATGGTCCCAGTCGGTCTCGGGCTTGCGCGCGCCCGTGAAGAGCGGGAGCAAGAGCTTCAAGTCGCCGCCTGCGCAGAATGCGATGTCGCCCGTGCCCGTGAGGATCGCGACACGCATCGCCTTGTCTTCGCGGAAGTCCTTCCACGCGCGTGCGAGCAACACCATCGTCTGCGGACTGAAGGCGTTCCGTTGTTCCGGACGGTTCAGCGTGAGGATGGCGATGCCATCGCGCTTTTCGTAGAGCAGGTCGGGCATGGGGATGGAGTCTCCGGCTTTCTTGCGCGATGTGGGGTGCGAGCCTAGGTGAGAGCGCCGCTCGCGGCGATTTCTGCGATCTCGTCTTCGCTGTAGCCGAGCAGTTCCTGCATGACTTCGAACGTGTGCTGGCCGATCAAGGGTCCGGCCCACTTCGGAGCAGCTGGCGTTTGGCTGAAGGTCGTGACCGCACCATCGAACAGCATGCGACCGATCTTGGCATGGTCGAGCTCGATGAAGAACTTCCGCGCCTCGAGCTGTGCATCCGCGTGGAAGTCGGTGGCTCGGAGAGGAACGTAGGCGGGCACGCCGGCCTCGCGCAGTTCGAGCGAGGCATCGAAAGCGTCGCGCGCTCCGCACCACTCGGCGACGGCGGCATCAATCTCGTCGCGGTGCGCGAGTCGAGCTGTGAGCGAGGCGTCATCACCCGCAATGACCGCAACGCCCGGAGCGAGGCTGCACAATGCCTTCCACTGCTCGCCACTCCGCACCTCGACCGCGAGGTATCGCTCGACGCCTTGCGTCCGGTACACGCCGTGCGGACAGCCCCACTCCGAGTCGTGGCCGGCCCGTTCGACGATGCGCCCGTTCTCGGCGTAGTCGAGGATCATCGGTGCGAGATAGTGGATGGCCGCCTCGATCTGCGAAACATCGATGCACTGGCCTTCGCCCGTAACGTCGCGGTGGTAGAGGGCCGCCGCAAGAGCAGCCTGCGCATAACGAGGCGAGATGAAGTCCGTGTACGCGCCCCACGGCGCCTGCGGCTTTCGATCGGGCCACCCGGTAATGGAGACGAAACCGCCGAGCGCCGCGCCGTGGAGACCGAAGCCCGTGTGCTTCCGTTCTGGGCCCGTCTGGCCGCGCATGCAGGTATAGAGCATGACGAGGTCGGGCTTCTTCTTGCCCAGCGTCTCGTAGTCGAGGCCGAGCCGTTCGGCTGTGCCCGGTGTGAAGTTCTGTACGACGACGTCGGCCCACTCGACCATTCTGTACGCGACCTCGAGACCCTGCTTCGTCGTGAAATCGAGGGCGATCCCGTACTTGCTCTGGTTCATGTTCGCCGCGGTGTGTCCGGTCCCGACGCCGGGCTCCCCTTTCCATGGCGGAATGAAGCGCAGCGTGTCGATGCGGCTCTCGGTCTCGACGCGAAGCACCGTGGCGCCCAGGTTCGCGAGGTCCTTGCTGATCAACGGGCCCGCAGCGATCCACGAGAAGTCCGCAACCTTGAGCCCCTCGAAGAGCTGACTCCGCGGAGCGAGCGTCGCAGCCATCGGTGCTGCCGGCCGACGCGGACTCGACGCCGCCTCTGCCGCGAGATGTTGGTCGGCACCGAGCTTCGGAGCGGCGCGGTGGTAGCGGATCGGCGTCTTCCCGAGAATCGCGAATGGCCCGGGGAGAGGAGATCCATCGACGTCCACCCAGAAGTCGCGCGCGCGGAGCTGAACGTCGGCAAGCAGATCGGGCGGCGTGTTGATCGGCGCGATCAGCCACTTCTGGGCAACCGCTTGCTCCTGGATCTCGGCCTTCGTCATGGTCTTCAAGAAAGCGAGGAACTGATCGACCGCGCGATTCGCGGTCTCGAGGCTCATCGTTCCTTCCTGGCACTGCTGGATCCAGGTCATCCAGTCGATGTCCAGCAGGTCGGGGTCCAGGCCGCCCTGTTCGCCGATCCAGTTCATGGCAGCGTTGAAGCCGAAGGCACCCTGCGCGCCCAACACCAGAGTCATCGCAATGAACCCGTCCTTGCACGGCTCGATGACGGGAAGCGTGAGGCCGGGCATGACGGGCATCGTCGATGTCAACCGGCCAACGCGGTCTTTGCCGAAGCCCGGCGGGTTCTGGTCGAAGGCCGCGTAGTCCGTGACATACAACAGCGACCAGAGCACGGCGGCCTGGGTCGACGAATCGAGATGCTGCCCCGATCCCGTTCGATTGCGCGCATAGAGCGCCATGATCGCGTCGGCAGCGGCCTGGACGGCACCGAGGTGCGCCGTCTCGGGGATGCCAACAGGGAAGGGCGGTCGATCGCCTTCGCCCTGCATGTTGAGCAAGCCGCCCGCCGCCGAGAGCGTGAGGTCGGTCGCGGGATGCTTTGCGTAGGGGCCCGTCTGCCCGAACGGTGTGACCGAGACATAGATCAGGGCGGGGTTGAGAGCGCGCATCTCGGCAACGCCTAGGCCGCGCGCATCCATCACACCGGGGGTGAACGATTCGATCAGAACATCGGCGCCGCGCACCACCTCGATGATTCGGTCGCGGTCGCCCTCACGCTCGATGTCGAGCACGACGCTGTGTTTACCGAGACCCCACGCGCGCCAGAACAGCGACGCCTCCGGATCGCCCGAGTCGCGATCGAAACCCTTCGCAAAGGGCGGTGCGAAGCGCGACTCGCAACCCCCCGGCGGCTCGATCTTGATCACCTCGGCACCGAGGTCCGCGAAAACGCGGCCAGTGGCTTCGGCGAGAGGCGTGGTGAAGTCGAGGACGCGAATGCCTTCGAGGGATTGGCGCGCGTCGTTGCTCATGCGCTCGGGCTCCACGGTCAATGGCGAAATTGGGTGACCCACGGTAATTCAGAATCACGCGAATCAAAACAAGATCCAGGCGAACATCGAAGAGAATGCCTGCTCGCCGCATGCGCCACTACCTCGATCCGGTGTCGTCGCTGGGGGTGTCGTCTGCCTCTAGAGGGCTGGAGCGTCGTAGAGGAGAAGCTGTCCCGCCTGGTCCTTTGTCAGGCCCACCTTGGCGCTCGAGGCCTGAAGGCGGCGGATCGAGCCACCCGAACCGTCTGCGGCGTAGGCTTCGAGCGCCGCCAGAGTCGCGTCGCGGTACTCGATCCACTTGCGCTGGGCGCTGCGAATCGCGGTCTTCGTGGCGTCGGGGAGAGCGCTCTGCATCAGCGATCGGTAGGCGCGGTTCAGCTCGATGTCCCAGCCGGCGAGCGCGCCCTCGTCGCAGGTCAGTCTGCCCAGCGTAGAGGGGTTCTCACGCTTGCAGCGTCGCAGCAGCGGATCGATTCGAGGCCACGCGCCGGCGATTGGATAGCGAGCCGCGTTCGTTGGATCGACCACCTCGGTTCCGCCGGCCGGCGAGTACACAACCTGGATCGCCTTTCCCTCGCGCCAGCTCGCCACGACCTCGTAGGAAAGCCCCACGTATCCGAATTCGAGGTCCGATCGTGTTCCGTCGGCGCCCTCCAGCAGGAGCACTCCGGGATCGAGCGACTGGATGAACGTGAAATCCTCTTCCAGAACCCACTCGAAGTCCTTCTCTTGCGAGAGAGCCGGAGCGACCCCACACAGGATCAGCAGCAGAGCGACCCAGGGCACACGCATGCCATCTCCTGTCGGTGAAAACGATGAACGAAGGTTAGTCAGGCTGCTGGACCGACAGGGTCGCTTCGCAGATTCTCCCGTCGCCGTGTGTGACTCATCGCACACAAACCAGTGGCAGAACAGCTCGCACGACAGCGCTAACTTGCCCGGACCGCGCATCCTCTCGGGTGCCGAGCCACCTCGATCTCTCGCGCTCGGCAACGCTTCCGCCATCAACACCAGACGCATGCGCATCTCGAACCGATATCAGACTTCCACTGTCAGGCGTGGTTACCGACCTCGTTCACACGAGGCCGCGCTCTTCGCGATCTTGTCGATGACCGCGCTCCTGGCCGTCGGCTGCGGCGATTCCCGCACTCCGCCGCGCGTTCGCGCGGGTCTCCTCGATCTCTCGACCTGGCGCTTCGCGAGCGGCGGAAGTGTACCCGTGGAGGGCGATTGGGAGATCTGTTGGGGCCGGCATGTTCCCCCTGGCAGTTCGGAATGCCCCGGTCGCGCCTGGGAGTCGTTTCCGGTTCCGAGGCTCTGGAGCGACGCCGGCGTTTCGAGCCCAATCGGCGCCCGGGGGATCGCAAGCTATCGGACGACGCTGGTGCTGCCGCTGGCCGGCAGCCCGCGCACCCTGCGGGTCGGTTCGCCAATGACCGCGTACCGGCTGTGGATCAACGGCGAACCGGCCGGCGGTTCCGGCACTGTGGGTACGAACGCGGAGACCACGGTTCCACGGCTCGAGAATCGTAACTACCGGCTGCCCGCCGGCGTGTCGCGCGTCGAGCTTCTGGTGCACGTTGCGAACTTCGATTTCCGCGGCGGTGGCCTGCGCAGAAGGTGGAGCGTCGGGCTCGACGACCAGATCACGGAACAAGCGAGCTACCAGCTGCTGCGGTACGCGGCGTTCGCGACCATGAGCGGCGTCATCGGGCTGGTCTTCCTGTTGCAGTTCGCGTTCCGCCCGAGCGACGTGACACGCGGCTGGTTCGCGGTTGCAACGATCCTGATCGGGCTGCGCGTGGTGTTCGCGAACACCTCGGATCTCCACCAGCTGTTGACGGACTGGGGATCGTTCGGTTTGTCGATTCGGCTGGAGTACCTCAACACCGCCTTGATCATCTTCGCCGGCCTCGGCTACTTCCAGACCAAGATTCCCGGGGTGATGCCTCTCCGCCCGACGAAGCTGGTCCAGCTCGCTGCGCTGGCACTCGTTCCGCTTCATCTCCTCGCGCCGGGAGAGATGGTTCTTGCAACACTCCCGGTCATACAGGCGCTGGCGCTCATTGCGAGCCTGCTGGCCATGGCCAGCTGGGGACGCGCGTATCGCCGTCGGGTTCCCGGTGCGGGGTCGACGCTCGCTGCGGGGCTCGCGTTCAGCATCGGCGTGGCCCACGACGTCTTTCGCACACGGACAGGTCTGGGCGCGCCTATCGAGGTCTTTCCGTTCTTCGTCATCGTCTGGATAGCGAGCGAATCGCACTCCCTGCTGCAATCGTTCGCCCGCAGCTTCGCCAACGTCGAGAAGCGCTCTGACCAACTCGAAGACTCGAACTTCGAGCTTCAGGAAACGGAGGAGGCAGTCGTCCGCTTCCTACCGGTCGACTTCTTGCGGGTTCTCGGCAAGGAGTCGATCCGAGATGTGAATGCCGGGGACCACGCGCAGATCGAGATGACCGTGATGAGCTGCAACCTCGATGTCTCCGAACACGGGAGTGCGGCGAGGACGTTCGGACTCGTGAGCCAACGATTCAGCCGCGTCGAGCCCCTGATCCGCGAGCACGGCGGCTTCTTGAGCCAGCAACACGGCGACACAGTCGTTGCGTTGTTCCCGAACTCCGCCGACGAAGCGGTCGAGGCGGCGATCGAGATCCAGCAGGCCGTGGACGACCCCGTCGGGAGAGCCCGCCCGGCTCCGTCCGGGGGCAAGCTGACGGGCACGAGCATCGGAATCGCCAGCGGACCCGTGTTGCTCGGGACCGTAGGCAGTGGCGAGAGCCTCTCGAGCGTCGCGATCGGGCCGACGATGGATCTCGTGCGACGTATCCAACAGGCCGCGCGGAGGGCTGGAGCGAGCATCCTGGTCTCGAACTCCACTCGAGATCGGCTCGGCGAGAATTCAGACTACCTGCTCCGCGAGATGGCGCCGCTCGCCGAGGAGGACGGCGGCGAGGCGAGCGCCATCTTCGAGCTGCGGCCTGCAAATCGGGAGCGAGCTAACCCTGCAAGAGAGTGATGCTGCCACGTCCCAGTTCGAGCTTGGCGCAGAGCATCGGCCCGGCGAGTGCTCGGCCGACGCTCTCGCGGCTCACGCCTAACACATCTGCAAGGTCCTGCTGGCGCAGCCGGATGCGGATACCCCGCTCGACGGCCTCACCGAAGCGGCTGGCGAGATCGATGAGCGTCTTCTCGAGACGCGCCTCGATGTTCAGGAAGGCGACATCCTCGGCACGCTGCGCGAGCCGTGCGGCGGTGCGCGCGGTGGCACGACTCAGTTCGGCGTGGAGTTCCGGACGCCGGTCGAGAAGGGCCTCGAGCGGGCCCCGAGCGATCGTCGCCAGCTCGCTGTGGGCGAGCGCCCGGATGCTCGCGTGGCGCGGCACGCCGTCCGCGATCCCCAGCTCGCCGACGAGTTCACCCGGCGCGACGATCTCGAGCGACATCTCGCGCCCAGGCATGGGGGTCGAGAACAGCTTCAGCTGGCCGCTGACGAGACCATGGAGGTGGTCGCTCGCGTCGCCCTTCACGAACAGGAGTTCGCCCCGGCGCACTGCAGTCCGATGGAAATGGCGCAGGGCCTCGCGACCCAGCTCGCCGAAGAAAGGCGTGTCGGCGAGTGCACGTTCTGCGCGTGATTGGAACGGAGTCAGCATCGGTGCCCCGGTCGTGATCGGATCAGGTGCTTCGAGCGCGCATTCTAGCACGCAACCTCTTCAACGACTCGGCGCGCCACGCCCCCTCCGGTCCAACGGCGTCGGGGGCACGGGCCAGCGAATTCCCCAGTGTTGTGTGACTCGTTGCACACAAGATGCCGCCGGGATCGCGGTTCGCCGACACCGCTGCGAGCCGCAGGTGCATCCTCTCGAAGAGCCCGGCCGAGCGGTGTGTGTTCCCTTGGAGCCTCGCCGAATCGACCGCGCAGGCGGTAGGAGCCAACCGTGATTCGAGATTTGAGCCTTCTCCTGTTGATCCTCATCGTTCCGGTCTCGGCGTCTGGCGAGACGTTCGAGCGAGACCGGTCCTGCTTCAACGGCTTCTGGGACCGAGAGACGGAGCCTGCGGCGAGCGTACCTCCGAGTGGCTTCGACGAGGCTCTGGTTCGCGAGCAGCTCGGGATCGAGGGCCGCATCTGCGGCTGGGCGGTCAAGGCATGGGGCAGGGACGAGCGGTTGTTCGTGGCCGTGGTCGAGCAGAAGAAAACGGTCTCGATCGGCGTTTTCGAGAAGGGTGAATCGATCAGGCTGCGAGCGCGCAGCAGGCTCGACGCCGGGAAACACCAGAAGCCGTACTTCCTGAAGTTCGACTTCGCGCCTTATCGCATCAACCTCGAGGAAACGGCCATCGGGATCCGCATGGCAAAGCCCATCGCGTACGCCGGTGGTGGTGGCCAGTGCGAAACCGTCTCGCTCTTCCGGCTCGGCACCGACCGTCTCGACCTGATTCTGCACACCCAGATCAACTACTCAGCGATGGTTCGCGGCGACCCGATCGAGAGGGGTGGACCCAGCGTCGTACACGACGTCTATGCCAAGGCCACACTGGCGATTTCGGAACGGAAAACATCGGGCTTCTTCGATTACATCCGGTCTGCGGAGGTGTCCACGCCCTTCACCGAGCCCTCGCGTCGGCGGGCGACATACGCCTGGAGCGACGGACGATACCGATCGCGAGGCGATGCGGCGCCATTGGAAACGAACTGCCTGACACCTGGTTTCGACATGATCCCCGGGCACGGTGAGAGCGAGAGCTTTCCCGTCTGGGTCGCGCAATCCGATCTGGCGCCGGTCGCTCAGCAACGATCCGTCCCCGCTGCGGGCCGCGCGACCCCCGCGCAGGCGACCGAAACCAAGACGCTCACCAGCATCGAATCGCTGACGGTGGGCGCCGATGGAGCCCAGGTGACGTTTCGCGGCTTGCGCTCTACCTGCGGCGCGTTCTGGCTCACGATGGGCTTGACGGCCAGCGCCGCCGATGTCAGTCGGTGTCTCGGCGAATCGGAAGAGCGGCACATCGCGATCGAGCTCGACGCTGGGAGACTCGCGGCGGCGAGACTGACCCCGGACGATGGGGAGGCGAGGTGCGTCGCGGCAGCGCTGGGCAGCGGAAAACTCAACAGCCTCAGCTGCTCACTCGAGGCCCACGTTTCTCGTTAGGCGGCGGACGAGCGTCGGGTACACTCTAGAATCCCGAGAAGAGAAGGAACATTCATGCGATTGCTGCTGTCCTTGTGTCTGGCGAGCTGCTTTTCTTTCGGCTGCGCTTCCGCGAGGTTCGAGCCGGTCGTTCGACCGCTCGGCTACGACGTCGCCGGGAGCTGCGTGGCGAGGAGCGGTCCTCCAAGCGAGGCCGCCCTGCGCGCGAGTGAGCAGATGGCACAGGGGCTCTTCGCGGACATCCTGGCCACACTCGCCAACGAGTTTCCCGAGAAACACAGGCAGTTCATCGCTCGCGAGCGCGAGCCGCTGCAGCGATTTCCGCGTCTGACGTTCCCGGCGATGCTGGATCCGGAGCCGGCCGGAGGTGGCCGCGAGGCGGCGGCATGGCTCCTCCCGTACGTCATCGACAAGCGGCAGCTCGGCGACATCCCGGCGGACGCGATGACGGGCGAGCTCCGCTTCTGGCTCGTGCCTCACGGTGCCGATGTGCATGATGCAAACTGGCAGGACGTCACGGAGTGTCTGGTGCGTGCAGGCCGGAGCGAAACGATCTTCGTAGCGGATGATGACCGGGAAGCCGACATGCGCCCCGCGGGCGCGATCGTTCCAACCCTTGCGCGGCCCGACCGGCTCCGCGGCATCGTCTTCGAGATTCCGAGAGACACCGCCGCCCCGGGGATGGCCGTTAGGCCGGGCTTCTACGATCTCAAGGTCCTGCCGCGACTGAACGCCCTGCGAGGCCTCGCCATCGGAACGCGGGCACTCGCAAACATCGAGCAAGCCCTCGAGGAGGGCGACTGGGCCCGCGCCCTCCGGGCAGCAACGTCGTTGGACCCCGCCGATCTCGACGGCCCGAATGCCGGGACGGACCTGCGGGCCATGGCTTCGCGCGTCGCTCCCGGATCCGATTGGTCCTGGACGTATCATCCCTCTCCGCATTTCGATCTCGATCTCCAGGCGCTCCGCGATGGACTGGAGCAGCTCGCCGAGACGCTCGAACGAGAACCCGGGAACCGGGGTGCCCTGCAGCGCGCCCTGTCGCGTCTGGAGCGTGCGATCCGATCGATGTTGGTCGCCCGCCAATCGGTGGCTCCGGTGGCGCTGAAGGACCCGGCGCCGGAGCGGGGTCGATGCGGCGGACGCGACTGCATCCGTATCGCCGTGGCCGGCGATTTCCAATACCACGGCAACCTCGGACCGCTGCGGCGTTTTCTCGGGATGCTCGATCCCGAGTTCGTCCAGGCCGGCGATGAGGGAGCGCGCGATGCAGCGTCCGCAGTTCCGGTTCCCGACGTCGACTTCGTGCTCTTCGCGGGCGACCTGGCCGACGCGGCCGCCGGTAGCGCGAAGGAGCAGCTGCTGTTGAACGTGCTAGGCGCGCTTCCTCCGACGTCTCCCTACGGCCCGGGCGGCGGCAACGAGATGCCCGAGATCCGGGACCAGCTTGCACGCTTCCAGAAGCCGTTCTTCGCGGTTCCGGGGAACCACGATGGCTACGCGGGATACGGGGGAATCCTGAACGTCATGTTCGACGAACTCGGGTTCCTGACCGAAGAGGCCTTCGGTTTGATTCGAGCGCCCAGGGTCGGTCGCACTGCCGGAAACACCATCAAATCGGTGAACAACATCCTTCCGAGCTTCGTCGGTTGGCGGCTCTTGAATCGCCATCCACGCTACGACGGCCTCAGTGAGTACCAGAGCTACCTTGGGCCACTGAATCTGGCCTTCGAGTTTCGCGGGCACTCCTTCGTAGGGCTGAACTCCTATGACCTGAGGCCGCAGGAGCGTGCCGCGGTCGGCGGGGTCGTTCTGCACTGGGGCGGCGGGCTCCAGGACGAGTCGGTCGCCTGGATGGACGACATGCTGGACCGCTTTGCCCCGGAATCAGCGCATCAGCAGTTCGTCTTCATGCACCACGACCCGCGCGGCGCGGTTCCGACGAAGTCCGGCTATGCGGAGGGGCAGTTCGGCCTGTACGACGCGATCGATACGCCCATCAGCCAACTGACGTTAGGCCATGGGGGGCTCGGAAACTCGCCGGATACCGGGCTCTACTTCCCGATCGTCTCCTTCCTGGGCACGTTCCTGGCGCGCGGGCTCGAGATTGGCTGGGGAGACGACGCGGGAACTTTCCAGCAGGAGTGGATGCGCCGGAAGGACTGGGGCTGGTCCGTGTTTCCGGGCACCGGTTGGCCGCACTTCTTCGACCACGAGGCCTACAACGCGCGGGGCTTGATCGATGTGATCAACTGCAACCTCGCGGGCCGCACGACGGTGGCGTCGTCCCCGATCTCGCGCGGGGCGGCCGGGCTCTGCGTCGAGCCCCGCGGCGGGATCACACAGATCTTGTTCGCGCACGACAACGTACCCGTCGACAGCACATGGGCGGATGCCGGTCAGCGCGGTGCCGTCTTCCGCGAGCCGACCGATGGGCAGCTCTGGCGCCCGAGTGGGCAGGCCAACTCGGTCTACGGCCAGATCGGGGGCCTGCTCGGCTTCAAGTTCCGCAATGGATCCCCTCCAGAATGGGCGCAGTACATGCATCTGGATAAGGATCGAGGTAACGCCCGGGTGCTCCGCATGGACGACATCGGAGATGCCGGCAACTACCACGGTTTCCATGTGATCACCCTGTACGACGACGGGGAGACGGATACGAACTGGTACGCGCTGCCACGTTGACGGCAACCAGACCGACAATCGGACGTGTACCGGGAGTTCCGCCTGGCTGCGCCGGAGGATGGAGACAGGCATGAAGAAGAATCGTCAGCGGCTCCTCGGGAGCGCTTTGTTCGTGCTCCTTTTGGTTCCCACGGGTCCCGCCCTGAGCGAACCCTTGCAGGACAGCATCGAACTCGCGGCCGTGCTCGGGTCTTTGCTGAGCGATGAGGGCGAGATAGCGACGGCGTTCAGCTGGGCCTGGGGAAGCGCTCCGAACGATCCCATCGAGTGGCAGCACAACGGAATCAAGGAGGCGCCGAAGGCAGACCAGCAGCAGCACGGCTTCTACCAGCGCAGAGGGAATGTCGTAGTGACCATCGATGGCAAGCCGACCCACGAAGTGCTGGCGGAGAAAGTCCATCCGGGTCGCTTCAGTGTGACGTTGAGGGGGCCGCGCGCGGGGTGGACCAGCGTCGTCATCGAAAGCGACGTCACAGCTCCCGAACTCTGTAGTGTGAGGCTCGAGTCTCTCGGCGATGGCCTGAGCTTCGAGAAGACCAGGTGCAAGAACGAGCCAGCGTCCGCGGGGACGCCCGTCTACGCCGTGCGAAAGGCCGGCAAGAAGCCGGCGTGGATCAGGAACGAATACAGCGCCGGGTCGGCAGGCTGCTCCCAGACGTACGAGATCATCTTCGTCCAGGACAAGGCGGACGCAGTGCAGTGTTGGGGCGAAGACTGACCGACGGGCTCCGAGAACGTCGCGAGCGCATCGATCGAAGCCAACGCGAACTGGGTGACGGGGCCCTTTGGCCTGGAGATCGTCGAGGACGTGCATCAACCGGTCCCCCAGGCAGCGCCGGAGCGGATGACACGCCTGCTGCTCGCGCATCTCTCCGAGCACGCGCGCTGATCCCGTCCACGTGCCAGCGCTGACCGTGCACGGCGCTATCGATGCCGCCTGGCGAGCGGTAGGGGAACGATTGGCGAAATAGAGCGGGGCGTCGACGGTACACAACACATCGACTGCGAATACGGGTCCTTGCGGAGGCCCCCCACTCGGGAGAATCGATGCTTATAGTCTACGGAGGAGGCCCAGTCAGGCGTCGCGGGCTGGCGCCGTGCTTGGGGAGAGGTGGCCAGCGTGAGCAACTCCAGCGGGCATGACAAGGACCGCGCTTCATCCGGGTTGCAGGATCCGCCCCGAGTCCGCTCTGTGTCGCGGCGTGCGTTCCTTACCGCCGCAGCCACTGCGACGGCCGGTGGTGTTGCCGGAATCGTCGGCGGGCGGACGCTAGAAGAGCGGTACCGAGCCCCCGCTGGCCCGTTCTTCGGCCCGCGATCGCATTGTCACTGGATCGAGTCGGCGGGCATCGAGGACACCCCGCTGCTTCGGCCGCTGCATGGCGACCACACCGCCGACGTCGTCATCGTCGGCGGCGGCTATACCGGCCTGTCCACCGCACTGCATCTTGCCGAGAGCTTTCCGGAACGCCGAATCGTTCTCCTCGAGGGAGCGCGGGTCGGATACGGAGCGTCGGGTCGGAACTGCGGCCTCGTGCTGCCGTTCATCGGCGGCGCTGAGGAGACCGTCCACGATCTGGTGGACGCGGGTCGCATCGACGAAGCGAGGAAGCTCTACGCGGCCACGTCGGCGGGGATCGGTCTCATCGAAGACCTGGTGGCGACACGCGGCGTCGACTGTGAATGGGAGCCTGTGGAATCCCTCTTCGGCGCTGTCACTCCGCGCCACGAAGCACGACTCGAGCGCGAGCAGCGAATGTACGCGGCGCTCGGCCTCGAGGCGACCTGGCTGCCCGAGAACGAGCTGCGCCGGCGCGTCGATGTCACGGGGTACCGGGGCGCACTCACGATTCCGGGTAGTGGCATGATCAACCCGGCCAAGCTCGCGACGGGATTGCTCGCCCTGGTTCGCGCCGCGGGCGTGGAGGTCCACGAGGACTCTCCGGTGGTGGACATCACGCCGGGCACGACAGTCAGCGTGCGTACGCCGCGCGGCGCGGTGCGTGCGCCCCTGCTCGTACTGGCCACGAATGCCTATACGCAGCACCTGGGTTTCCTCCGCGGCCGGGTCCTGCCCATCCACTCATTCAGCATCGCCACGGCTCCCTTGACGGAATCCCAGGTCGCCGCGCTCTCCTGGGGTGGGCGCCAGCCCTTCTACGATGTGCGGAGCTTCTTCAACCTGTTCCGCCTAACAGCTGACAACCGGGTCCTTCTGAGCGGCGGTGACGGCTTCTACTACTATGGGGGTGCCGCGGTGGACGGCGAGGGCCATCCGGATTACGGGCGGCTTTCGCGCGTGATCCGACAGCTGTTCCCGGTGCTCGCCGACGTTGCGATCACGCACCGATGGGCTGGACACGTGGGCGTCACGCTCGACATGGCGCCCACGATCGGCGCCTTCGGGCCCGCAGACAACATTCTCTTCGCGGGCGGCTACGCGGGTCACGGTGTACCCGTCGCGGTCCTGGCCGGGCGCCTCCTGCGAGACCTGGTTGCGGGCGAGCCGCTCGACCCGGTGTACGACTTCGTACTCAACCGGAAGCCGCCGCGCACTCCCGGAGAGCCGCTTACCTCGTTGGGCTTCGGCCTCGCCAAGCGCTACATGCGCTGGGAAGACGCGCAGTAGCAGGAGACCGCCCCGTGAGCATCGAGAGCTTTCTCTACAAGACCCTCAACCCTGTCATGACGACGCTGCTGCGCTCACCGCTGCACGGCATCGCGAGCGGCAGCATCGCGCTCTTGCACTTTCGAGGTCGCAAGAGCGGGTGCGAGTTCGTGACACCCCTCAGCTACACCCGCGAGAACGACACCGTCCGCTTCCTGTCGGCGCACCGCACACGCTGGTGGATGAACCTTCGCGGCGAGCCGGCAGCGGTCTCGATCGAGATCGCGAGAGAAACGTACACGGGAAAGGCTCGGCTCTGGGATGGCGACAGCGAGCAGCTGCGCGAAGGCGTGCGCCGCTTTCTCGCAGCCCTCCCTCGCGACGCCAAGGTCTACGGAATCAAGCTCGACGAGAGCAGGAGGCCTGTAGAAGAGAGCCTCGCCAAGACCGCCCCCGAGCTTGTACTAGTCGAAGTCGAACTCGACTGAGCCTCGGACGTGACGCTTGGAACGCAGCTTCCAGGCACGGAGTTGCTGCTTCGTTGGTAGCTTCTCTCGGGACCAGCCAGGACACGATTGGCCACGCTCTGCCATGCAGCGTGTGCGCAGTACGCGCCCCGACTGATGCAGCCAGAGAGCGCCTGGCGCGCCGGGTTGGTAGCGGGAGAGCGGGGACCCGCTTCGCTGCGAGGGCTACTCGTCTTTTTCCTTCTCGAGGAACTGGACCAGCTGGTCGGGGGGACTGGGCTTGGCGAACAAGAAGCCCTGCAGCTCGTCGCAGCCGGTCTCGCGAAGAAACTCGGCTTGCTCCTCGGTCTCTACACCCTCGGCGACCGCCACCATCCCGAGGCTATGTGCCATTGAGATGATCGCGCCCGTCAACGATCGGCCGATCCCCGTGTGGACGCTCTGGACGAAGGTCTGATCGATCTTCACGCGGTCGATGGGGAACGCGTGGAGGTAGCGTAGAGAGGAGTAGCCGGTGCCGAAATCGTCCAGGGCGAGGCTGACCCCGCGCTCGCTGAGCTCCCTCAGGGCTTCCAGGGTGCCATCGGCTTCGCTGAGGATCGTGCTCTCCGTGATCTCCAGCTCGAGAGATTCCGGGCTCAGGCCCGTGTTTTCCAAGATGGCCTGAACGCGTGACGCCCAGGATGGGTGGCGGATCTGAATGCCGGATGCATTTACGCACATGCGCGGTGCGCGATAGCCCGCGTCCTGCCAGGCTTTGACCTGTGCGCAGGCGGTTCGCAGAACCCACTCACCGAGCGGCGCAATCAGGCCCGCTTCTTCGGCGACCGGGATGAACTCGGAGGGGCCAACCACTCCGAGCTCGGGATCGTCCCAGCGGAGCAGGGCTTCTACGGCGACGACACGGGCGCTGTGAGCGTCGCGAATCGGCTGGTAGACCAGTGAAAAGGGATACTGCTCCAAGGAGCGACGGAGGCATCGCTCAACGTTGAGCCTCCGTTGCGCCGTGGTATCCATCGACTCCGCGAACAACTGATAGTTGTTGCGACCACAGCCCTTCGCCCAGTACATCGCCAGGTCCGCGTTCCGGAGGAGCGTCTCCGGGTCTTCTCCGTCCGTTGGAATCATCGCGATACCGACGCTGGCCGTGACCATCACTTCTCGACCCTCGAGCTCGAAGGGTTTGCGAAGTGCCTCGAGAAGCCGCCAGACGACCGAACTCGCACTCTTCGGGCCGGAAACCTCGGAGATCAGGAATGTGAACTCGTCCCCGCCCAGGCGCGAGATGGAGGGCTCGCAGCGGGCCGAGTTCGAACGCCCGATGACATCAGAGGATCGCAGATTCTCCTTCAACCGCGTTGCGACCTGGCGGAGGAGTTCGTCGCCGACCCCATGCCCCAGACTATCGTTGATGCGCTTGAAGCCATCGATGTCGAGGAAGCAGACCGCCGACAGATGGTTGTGACGTCGAGCGTCGGCGAGGGTCCGCTCGAGTCGGCGGTTGAACAGCAGCCGATTCGGTAGGCCAGTCAGAGGGTCGCTATAGGCTTGGACGAGGCTTCGCTCGACCGCTCGGGTGACGAGTCGACGCAACATCAGGAAGCTGCCTAGCGACAGAACGCAGATTCCACTGACCAGCGCGACCAGGGCGATCGCATAGTGCCCCTCGGCGGGCAAAGCAGCCGGGGACAACGCGTAGCGTTCGACTACGACCCCGAGCGCGGCGAGGGGCGCGACGCTGCCCAGGAAGTAGGCGACGAAAGCGCCCCGATCAAGCGTCCGCGGAAAGCCTGAGATCGTCCATTTGCGAAACCGCATCTGTCTACCCGAGGCGGTTTCTCGCTCCCGCCCAAGGCACTATTCGGATACCCGGGGCCGTGGCTCAACTCCCTTTTTTTTCGCCTGGCCTGAATGGGCGAGCTCAGCGATCACGCATTGCACGGCCCGGGCGTCGGTCGACTCTTGGCCCCGACTATTCAGCCAGAGAGCGCCTGCTGCGACGGGTTGGAGCGGGGTGGCCGATATCGACGCACGCCCGCGAGATCCAGGGTCACCTCATCGCGCGAGACCTGCTCGGGCCGTTCACGTCACGAATGAACGCGCGGGGCCCAAGCGCGCCCCGCACGTCCTGTCGTCGCTGGGTGGGGTCTCGTGCCTCGCGGCCTAGCCCAGGTTCGAGAGATCCTCCCGCAGTACCGACAGCTCGGACTGCACCTCCTGGATCGAGGCCGTGCCTTCCCTGAAGATGCTCGCCCCCTCCTCGGCACCGAAGGCCTCCGCGAGTAGGTCCGGTAGCTCGGCCTGGCGGTCGAGCTGGGCCGGATCGGTCACGCCCTGGACCACCGTGAACGTGCCGAGTTCGCCGATCACCGGCTGGGACACGTTGTAGCGCCGCTCATCATCGACCTTCGCGGCGGCCTCGATCACCTTGCGGATCAGCTCCTCGCAGCCGGCGGCCCCGCCAGCCGTGGGGCGGATGCGCGTCACGATTGCGAGCGGGGGCGGTGAGTCGAGCTGGAGGACGGCGCCTCCGAGATCCTCGCGCGGCTGCAGGACGAGATCAGCCTCGCTCTGTACCGCGGCCCCGAGTGACTCGAGGATCGCGTTCCCATCGGCCTCTCCGAAGAGGCGCCGGATCATCGCGTCGGGCCCTTCGGCCGCCGTCAATGCGGCGAATCCCTCCGCGCCCGTGACAAAGCCGATGCTGCGTCCCTCGCTCCCGGTCGAGATTCGTGCACTCCACTTGGTTGTCTCGGCATCGTTCCGTGCGCGCTCTGCCACGAAACGCACCAGCCGCTCGTGCTGGGCGATGGATCCGCCGAGAATCTTCTGTCTGAGAACTGAGATCAAAGCCATGGTTTGCTCCTGTTGTTCAGTTGTCCTGTCAATTGCGTTCTGCACGCGTTCGCTACGAGGAACCGGCCGAAGCGACTCGGCGTGAGCGTGAGCGAGTGCGTCCACAGGACGTACAGCCTCAGGAGACCAGGGCAGAATGGAGGCAGCTGGGGGGCGGCCCCTCACTCCCTATTGTACACCCGCAATCGCAGACTTCCGACGGTAAAGAAGCGCGCGAACTCTGGCCAGCGATAGCGATGTGGCGCGCCACTGGTACACGTTTCCGGGCGGAGCTGGGTTTTAGGGACGGCGTCAAGCGCTCCGGCCGACAGTCGACTCGAAGAGGGGGACCCCTATGAGGAAGGTCATCTCACTGTGGCGCAAGACCTATCTCGACGTGTTCATGAACGGGCGGGACAAGGTCGACGTCGCGGCGAATCTCGACCGACGAACACCCCCAGGGATCGAGTTTCGCTATCGCTTTCCAGGCACCCATGTCCTCTCCGCGGTCATCCGCGGCGCCTACGGCGACGAGCTGCCCTATACACAGATCGTCGAAGAGAAGCTCTGGGTCCCTTCGGCTTCGGTGGCGATGTCTACTGGGTGCAGAACGTAGAAGGGCCCGAGGGACATCCCCCGACAGCTTCTATCCATATCATGGTCATTCCCGTCAGTTCTGGATTCCGCAGGACTACGATGGCGAATTCATGGCGCTGAGCGGTTTCGGTCAGACCATCTGGATCGACTTGAATCGGCGCACCGTCGATCACGCGGTTGACCGACTCTCCGAACGTCGTGCTCGCCAGGGGCGGGTTGACGAACACCTACACCGGGACCCGCGATCCTGGCGCCCACGATCGATACCACCGGCTGCGGCAGGAAAAGTACGGTTCCGCGGATCAGATCATCGCAGCATTGTTAGGCAGTGCAGCCGATTGCCAGGGCGTCCCCGTTCGACTTCAGATTGTCGAGTAGGGGTCGACAGTGAGATCGATGGTTCGGTCGTTGACCCCTGGCCTGATGATCGCGCTCGCTCTCTCGTCGTGCGCCCCACACCAGGAGCTGCGGCAGAACAACGATCCCGACCGCTACACGCTGGTCGGAGATGTCCTGTGGGCGTCCCCCAGCGGGTTCGACCTCACGATGGACATCTACACGCCAAGATCGGGCAAGGATTCCTATCCGGTCGTCGTGGTGTTCCATGGCGGCGGATGGCTGATCAACGACAAGTCGATCATGGATCAGGCATCGGCCTACCTGGCGACCCACGGCGAATACGTCATCTGCAACGTCGACTACCGACTGCTCTCGGACAACGACGGCTCTGTGATGTTGAATCAGATCGTCGACGACGTCTTTGGCGCGTAGGTGTACGAACCGAAGACGAGCGCCACGGGCCGGTTCGCTGCCACGGACTGGAGCCCGAAGCTGCGACCGGTCTTTTCTCGCGTCCCATCACTGAAGTCATAGATGGGTAGCTCGAAGTCGAAGGCCAGATCGCCCGGTGCCAGCTTCGCCGCTGCGAGATCCTGATGGACGGGGTTGGCCATCACGTCCGGCAGGCCCATCGGCGAGTCGTCCGGCGTGATGGAACGCCAGTCGAAGCCCGCGGGCAGCTCGGATTCGGATTCACTCATCGCTCGCCCTCTGATTTTGTTCCGTGGACAGGTTACTGCTCTCGGATCGGCGCGCCCGGGGCACGTCACTCACGGAGTCGTCGAGGAGCCCTCGCACGGCCGTCCAGACGAGGGGGAACTCGGGGCTGTCCATGCGATCGCCGTCGCGCAGGTCCGGGCTCTTCGCCGAGTCCGGGGGTGCACCCGCTCGCTCGTGCTACACGGTCGCAGGGAGGGGACGGATCCGCGCAGCCGGTCTTCGCGCTACTGAAGCGACTCAATCGTGACTATAGTCGTCATCTCCAACGCACATCGAGAACCAGAACGGCCGCCAAAGTAGTGTGCAGGAGCAAGGAATGACGAGCACGAATCAGCCGCCGCGAAAGAGCGGATCCATCGAACACTATGACGTGGTGATCATCGGAGCCGGAGTCAGCGGCATGTACGCCCTGCACCATTTCCGCGAGATGGGCCTTTCGGTGCGGGTGTACGACGGTGCCAGCGACATTGGTGGCACCTGGTGGTACAACCGCTACCCGGGCGCGCGGGTCGATGGCCCGGGAAGCCCATTCTACTGTTACACCTTCTCGGAGAAGCTCATGCAGGAGTGGGACTGGGCCGAGACCCAGTCCGAGCAGTCCGCGGTGCTGGCCTACCTCGAACATGTCGCCGATCGATTCGATCTCCGCCGCGACATCCAGTTCGAGACCTGGGTGGAAGACGCCCGCTACGACGAAGCGGCGCAGCGCTGGACGGTGGAGACCAGCACCGGCGTGAGCGCCTCCGCGCCGTTCCTGATCTGTGCGGTGGGCGCCCTCTCGACAACGAACATGCCCGACATCCCGGGGATCAACGACTTCGCGGGCGAGTGCTACCACACCGGCCGCTGGCCGCATGAGCCGGTTTCCTTCGAGGGCAAGCGCGTTGCCGTGATCGGGACGGGCTCCTCGGGGATCCAATCGATCCCCGAGATCGCCCGCGAGGCGGCGCACGTGACGGTGCTCCAGCGCACGGCGCAGTACTCCGTTCCGGCAGGGAACCGCCCGATCACGCCCGAAGAGATGGCGGAGGCAAGAGAGGACTTCGACGCCATCTGCGCGAAGATGCACGCGAACCCCGGAGGCTTCCCCTTCGATAACCACACGCGCATGGCCCTCGACCACACTCCCGAGGAACGCAACGCGCACTACGAAAAGCTGTGGCAGCGCGGCGGCTTCAAATTCTTCCTGGACGGCTACAACGACATCGCGGTCAGCGAGGAAGCCAACGCCTCACTGGCCGATTTCATACGCGACAAGATCCGCGAGATCGTGCACGACCCCGAGACCGCCGAGAAGTTGATGCCCGACTACTTCGTGATGACCAAGCGGCCGATCCTCGACGATGGCTACTTCGAGACCTTCAACCGCGACAACGTGACCTTGGTCGACCTGCGCGAGGACCCCATCGAGCGGTTCACGCCAACCAGCGTGGTGACGCGGTCGGGCGAGCACCCCATCGACATGCTCGTGCTGGCGACCGGCTTCGATGCCATCAGCGGCTCGATGCTGCGCCTCAACCCCAAGGGACGCGGCGGCATGAGCCTGGAGGAGCGATGGCAGGACCGCTTCCACAACTATCTCGGTCTCACGATTGCCGGCTTTCCCAACCTGTTCATGATCCACGGGCCGGGGTCGCCCGGTGTCTTCTACAACATGCCGCTCGGCGCCGAGCGCCAACTGAACTGGATCGGCGACTTCATGGGCCATCTGGAAAAGCACGGCATGGGGGCCGTCGAGCCGACGACCGACAGCGAAGAGGCCTGGGGCAACGAAGTCAGCGGGATCGCGAACGCCACGCTCTTCCCCCGCACCGATTCCTGGTGGACGGGCGCGAACATTCCCGGCAAGCCCCGCTACTTCTCCGCGTACCTGGGAGGCTCGCTGTACTACCAGCGCATCGCCGACGTGGCGGCCAAGGACTACGAAGGCTTCGCGTTCGAGCAAGCGCACCGCGCGGACGACGCCTAGGCAAGGCCGAGCACGAGGGCGAATCACGAGCAGCGAGCGAGCGACGGGCTCGCTGGATCTCGCAGGCGTGCGCCGCGGCGCGAACGGTCCGGGAGGCCCTGGAAGTAGCCGTTCCTGTTCGTGGTTCGAATGAACATGGCGAGCCGACCCTCAGGTCAGGCACCTGAGGGTCACCGAACGCAAATCGCCTAACTACTTGAAAAGAGTGGCACGCCGGGAGGGATTCGAACCCCCGACCCTGGCCGACGAACGTCCGCTACCAGGTTCGAAGCCTGATGGTCGGCTGTGGGCCCAACCGCGCAGCAGGCGCCCCGACTGATTCAGCCAGAGAGCGCCTACTGCGACGGGTTGGTAGCGGGGGCCTGCATGCAACCGGTCACAGCCCGAACGGACCGGTGGAGTGACGTCAGGCCCTCGGAGAGGCAGACGGGTTCAGATGCCGAGTTCGTCTGGTCGTGGTTGCCGTTGTATCTTGCTCCTTCGCACCCAACAACAACGCGCAAAGGCCAACACCTACGAGGAGACCCCGAGGTATGCGAGCGAAATTTGGCGTGCTCCTTGGCCAGATACATCCATGGAACCAGATGGTCGAGCATGCTCGAGCTGCCGAGTCGGCTGGGTTCGATAGCGTCTGGGTTGCGGACCACTTCGCAAATCCCTTCGCAGAAACGGACTGGCTCGAGGCTTGGACCGTGCTGGCGGGACTTGCCACGGCCACAGATAGGATCCGCCTCGGCACGTTAGTCACCAGCATCGTCTACCGACACCCGGCCGTGGTCGCCAAGCAGGCTGTAACGGTGGACCGTATCTCACAGGGAAGACTCACCCTGGGTATCGGCGCGGGCGGTGTGTCCACCTGCCACCAGATGACAGGTACACCGTTCTGGCCCGGCAAAGAGCGCCAGGACCGACTAGCGGAATTCGTCGCGCTGGTGGATCAGCTGCTCAGCAACGAGCGTTCGTCCTTCGCGGGTGACTACTACTCAGCCGAGGACGCGCTCATGCGGCCTCCGTGCGTTCAGCGACCGCGGCTGCCGCTTCTGGTCGCCGCCCATGGGCCGCGATCCCTCAAGGTCGCTGCGGAGCACGGCGACACCTGGAGCTTCTTCGAACCGGGGGCAGGGCTCAAGGGAGAGGAGGCCGCGGAGGCGATCGCCAAGATGAACGCCTACCTGGACGAGAAGGCTGCCGCAGCTGGACGTGATCCGAAGGCGATTACCCGCAGCCTTTGCTGCGGCTTCGCTGCGAGCAGCGCGTGGACCTCGCTCGAAGAAGCACTGTCAGACATCAAGCTCTTCGAAGAAGCCGGCGTCGATGAGTTCATATTGGGCTACACGCCGGACGTGGATATCGACAGCCAGGCGAAATCGGCGCTTCTGTCAGCCGAAATCGCGCAGTCCCCCCTGTTGCAGAGCGAGCGTGACCTGCTTGCGTTTGCCGCGGCTATCTCGTTCTAGCTTCCTTCAAGGAAGCTGGGCAGGGAGAGCTGGCGTTCGCCCTTCCGGGCGCTGGATCAGATGCCCAGGGAACTCAACGTGTCCGAGAGCCTTCCGATGACGGCAGCGATGCGCGGATGTGACTCCTCGAACTGCGCGGTCGCCTCGCGCAGGTGGTCCATGAACCCGTCAGGCGGCGTGCCCGTCAACGCCCGGATGTCGCGACCGATCTCCTCCAGCGACTCCCGCGCCTCCGCCCCGAGTTCGGGCGCCTGTGAGAGCTCCTCGTGGAGCAAGCGGAGGATCTCGTCGACGCGGCTCCTCGGCATCTCTCAGCCCCGGATCCCGAAGCGACGGCGCGCGGCAGCCACCACCAGCTCCGTAGCGAGACCGACCGACAAGGTGCCTGTGTTCACGACGACGTCATAGAGTGTGGCGTCGTCCGGATTGACGTGGAAGTGATAGCGGTTGAAGGCGAGTCGCTCGGCCTCCTCATGTTCGAGTTCACGGGCCGCTTCCGCACGGGAGAGATCGCGACGCTTGGCGAGTCGTTCGAGGCGTTCCTCCCAGGGTGCCACGACCAGCACACGGAGGGTGCGCTCGGGCCGCAAGACGAACGCGCTCCCCCGCCCCAGGATCACCGCCAAGCCGCGCTCGCCGAGCGTGGCGAGGGCACGAACGAGCTGTTCGTGGTAGCTACTCTCGTTGTAGGTCCGGCCCCGGGCACCGAGCGAGACGAACCGCTCGATCGTGCTGCGGACGTGCTCATCGAGGCCGGCGACCAACTCCCGCTGGGTTCCCGTTTCGCGCGCGATCAGATCCATGATCTCGATGTCGAAGAACCCGAAGCCCAGGGCCACTGCCACCTCATCTCCCAGTTCAGCTGCGGCGGCACCCGGTAGGCGGGAGAGGGCGATGCTAGGTGCGACCTGAGTCGAGGCTCCGCTCCCCGCCGCCAACTCCCAACGCCGCACCTGTTGATTCACCAACGCCTCGAGGCTTCTCGGACTCGCCATCTTGTGTTCTCCCTTGCTCGTCTCCGTTTCTTGCATGAGAAGATCTGCCGAGCGGGCCGGCGCAGCCTCACGCGGCGCCGCTTCGATCCGGAGATGCAGAACTGCCAGAGCCGTCCGGCCGGACCGGGTACGCATCGCACCCCGGGTGACGGAGCCGAGCGCGGAGAGACTGTCTGATCTCCGAGGCCGGCCGGGCCGGGCGGCAGCGGTAGTTCCCGGGGTCGGGTTCGAAAAGAAGGCTAACGACCCCGGGGGATGTAGCCGGGCGGATTAGTGTCAGCCATGGGTGGCTCCTCCATTGCTCTCACAACAGAGTGTACACCCGCGAGGACCCTGTTGTCTCGGCGGCAGCGAGAGAGCGCCTGCTGCGAAGGGTTGGCAGCCGGGGCCTGCATCCAACCGGCCACAGCGCGGCCTCCAGACGAACCGGGCAAGGACTCTCGCTGAAGGGGAATTGTGCCGGGCGCGCGCCAGGGATTCCGCGGGGTTGGGGCGACGGCTGTTGAGGTGATCCCCAGGCTTCGAACCTGTCTTCGCGTGTCTTCACGCGCGAAGCCGACTCCTGTCGGCCAGGGTCAGGGGTTCGAATTCCTCCCGACGTGCCATCTGATGTCGGCCGGCCGACCGCGCCGCCGCTCGTCCGCAACGGCCTGATCGAGATCACAGCGCTGCTCGGTTCCTCAGCGAAGCCGCCGGATCCAAACAGTCAGAGCCGTCAGAAGGAGGACCGTGACGTGCGGCTCGGGAGCGGCCAGCGGGTCATAGAAGGAGAAGGTGGGGTCGTCGGACGTGAACGTGAAAGGCAGCGGGCTGCCATTCGGGGCGAGCACCGTGAAACCTGTGATTCCGGCCGTGCTGGCGAAGCGCGCGGCGGAGACGCCGGTCCCGAGCACCTCCTTCGCCTGCGCGAACAAGTTCAGCGTCTGCAGCATCACAACGATGTCCCCATCCTCGAGCGGAATCGATACCTGGCCCGTACGCACGTCTTGCGACGAGTTGAAGAAGCCCTTGTTTTCGAAGACGCCGGTACTTGCGCCCTTGGCGAAGTCGACGAGCTGGAGCTGATAGCTGCCACTGGCGGCGACGATACCGCTCGAGGGCGAGAAGAAGCCACCGGTCGGGAGCGAGGCGGAGATAGAGCCGTTGAGTTCGATGTCGATGACCAGGGTTCCTGGTGTTCCTGATGGTAGTCCGGGTACGCCGAACACGAAGTCGCTTTGGTAGTTGCCGGTCGCGCTCGCAGCGAAGTCCGTCGACTCATCGACATCCGAGTACGAGACCAGAGCATTGCCACGCAGGCTACCACCGACGACGTTGATGTTGGCGGCCCCATTGAATTCCCAGGGTGCCGTTCCCGGTCCTGTACAATCAAACGAGAGGCTGGCGGCGAACGTGCCGATGTCGACGGGCGCGCCACAAGGGCGGGCAGAAACGGTGGCGATCGTGGTCACCAATAGAGTGGCGGCGGCGGGTTGGGCGATCCCCGCGACTGCACCGATCAACATTGCGATTGCCATTCTCATCTGCGACTCCCGCCAGATCTACGAACCGACACCAGCTTCTAGTATGTGGTTCGCGAGCCCGGTTTGTGGCAGTGACCCCCTCAGGAAATCGCCATCTCGACTGTGACCAAATTGTGCCCGTATTCCTACGTATTCCCGTTCATTGCCGCTCGGAATCGCGTAACTATCCCCGAGCAGTCTTTCGTCGATGGCTTGCTCCCCGTAGAATATAATTAGTATCATAGTTGTTCATCACCGGAGGTGGCAGTGGTATGGGGCGCCTTGCCGCCCAGCGCATGGCGGATGCCGGCGCGAAGGTTGCCGCCGTGGATATCAACGAGGCGGGTCTCACCGAGACCGCCGAGGGACGGAAAGGCATTTACACCTGGCGCCTCGACGTCACCGACAACCAGGCGGTGTTGGGCACCGTGAAGGAAGTCGAGGACCGGCTTGGCCCCATCGACCGCGTCTACAACGCGGCTGCGATCATGCCCACGGGGCTCCTGATGGAGCAGGACACCGAGACGATCCTGCGCATCATGGAGATCGACTACAACGGCGTGGTCCACGTCGCCAAGGCGGTTCTCCCGGGCATGCTCGAGCGCGGCCGCGGCGACCTGATCAACTTCGCGTCGATTGCAGGCTGGGGCCCGACTCTGCACTTCGGTGCCTACAACGCGGCGAAGTTCGCGGTGGTGGCCTTCAGCGAGGTGCTCCATCACGAGAATCGGGACAAGGGCGTGCGCATCATCGCAGTCTGCCCGCCGCCGGTGGCCACTCCGTTGCTCGAGCAGGCGACCTCGAAGCCCAAGGTGCTCGAGGCGGGCAAGCCGATCCCGCCCGGCCAGGTCCTCGATGCCATCGAGCGGGACCTCGCCAAGGGAAAGCCCTTCTGCTTCCCCAACGGCCAGACGAAGCTGGCCCAGGTTATGCGGCGCCTGTTTCCCGGACTGGTCTGGTGGGGGGTGCACCGGATCGAGGGCCAATAGCGGGCCGGCCTGGGGCGGTGATCCACCGCCAAATTCGCTTCATTCGAAGTTATGCGAGTTGAGGGAGAGCAAGCTCATGAGTACCGGGACCGACGCGGAATCGAGCATTCTGCTTGAAATGGAGACCGAGCACCGGGCCTTGCTGACCCTCAATCGGCCCGATCGTCTCAATACACTCACGCTCGACATGTGGCCGCGCATGAGCCAGCTCGCCGGCGAGCTCGACTCGAACGACAGTGCCCGCGTCGCCATTCTCACGGGCAAAGGCGACAGGGCATTCAGCGCAGGCCTCGATCTGGCGCCGAGCAAGCCCGCAGCGGGGTCGGGTTCCAGGAAGGGTCCGAGGAGAAGTACGGCGCAGAAGAACCGTCAGACTGCGCAGCTGATCCAGCGCACTTCGAGCCACTTCACGGCCTTCGAAAACCTGCGAATTCCGACGATTGCCGCCATCAACGGGGCCCGCTGGCCGTGCAGCACTGCAAACGCAGCTGCAACCACGCGCTCAATCGAGGGCTGGTCGACGACCTGGAGTTCGAGGCCGCCAGCGCTTCCGACTGCATGATCAGCGAAGATCTGGTGGAGGGAGTGGGCGCCCGCAGCGAGAAGCGCGACCCCGTGTTCAAGTACAGGTAAGAAGAGGGCGGCTCGAAGCTAGAGGGCCCGCTCACTCCGGTGAGCCTTCATGACGGCCGGACAGACACCGGAAGTGCCGAATACCATGGCACCCGCTCTCCCCCGAAAACAACCCCGTCCGGCCGCGCCCCACCCTCACTTAACATACTGACCCGCAGCGGCAATCGCGGCGCCCCGGCAAGACTCGAACCCGCGACGCATGGTCTGGAAAACTGCGGGGAGCTGCGGTGTGCGGCGCGTGTGTCCTGGAGACGAGTCCGCGGGCGTTGCAAGTGCAACGCCCGCGGTCCAGAATGTTCTGAGACGGAGCAGCGCCGGCTCTCGAGTTAGCTCTTGACCGCCTCCATCTCCGCCATATCGGGCAGGGGGTAGTACTCCTTACCCGCCTTGCTGTGCTTGCGCGCCCGGTTCATGAACTCCGGGCCGCCGGAGCCGAGCACGTGCTTGAGGTTCTTCATCTGACGGAAAAAGTTCCAGGAGTCGGGATTCAACTCGGTGGCCCGACGCAAGAAGCGCTCGCCTTCGTGCCGATTGCCGGCGTTCCACAGATGCTGTCCGAGGTGGAAGTTCGCGTGGGCCAACGCGATATCTTCCGTGAAGGCGGGCAGATGCGCCCGGGCATCGGCATCGGAGAAGACGAAGTGGCTCTGGTCGCCGTTCTCGACCCAATCGCGAATCGCATCGAAATAGATTTCGCGCGTCTTCCGGATCTTGCTGAGACTGAGGCTCATGGCGAACCCCGATACCTCGGTGGGGCGCACGATATGTCCGGTCTCATCGACCCAGACCGCCTGGGGCACGTTGACCATATTGTAGAGTTCACTGACGACGTGGTCGCGATCGATCAATGACACATAGGTCGTCTTGGCTTTGGTGATCGGTCCGCGCACAGCCGAGACACCTCGGCTGTCCATCGCGACTGCGATGATGACGAAGTTCTGATCCTGCAACTCTTCGTACAACTTCTGCCACACGGGCAGATCCATTCGGCAGCCTCACCAACTTGCCCAACTGGCAATCAAGACCTTCTTGCCGCGGTAGTCCGAGAGGCTGTGGAGCTTGCCGTCGATGTCAGGCAAGCTGAAATCCGGGGCAACCAGGGACGCGAGCTGGCGGCTGCGATCAGCTGCAGCTTCGCCGAGCATCCATGTAGCGTGGTCGGCGTCGTGGAGGATCGGCCGATCGAGCGCAGTCCAGAGTCCGGAGACTTCGATCTGCTCGCCATCGACGAGCTTGTCCAGCAGGCCGGGGGCCAGGGGAATGCAGGCATCGTCTTTGCACAGCCCTTCCGGCTCGAGGGCCCAACCCGAGACTTCTTGAAGATCTTTTGCGTTCATCCAGAGTTGATCGCTCGGACGGTCGCCGGCAGCCGCGATGCTGAGTTCCCGGCCCGCTGCCAGTACCTGGGTCATGCTGATTCCTCCTTTGCCCGCTGGTCGCCGAAGACTACACCTTCTCCAGGGGAGGCTCCCGCAGTACGAGCCCATGCCGCGGCCTGCGGCGCGTGTGGCGCAGTGGCGAATCCAGGGACGTTGCTAGTGCAAGGGCCCAACGCCGGAACGTCCTGAGACGGACCAGCGAGCGGTGGTCGGGCGCCGGTCGGAGACGTGCTGCTCTGTAGATCAATACGACCTCGGCAATCCGAGCACATGTTCAGCGATGTAGTTCGTCGCCATCTCCTGCGAGATCGGCGCAAGCCTCGCTAGGCGCGCCTCGCGCCAATAGCGTTCCACCTGCATTTCCACCGCGTACCCCATGCCGCCGAAGGTCTGCAGCGCGCGGTCGCAGGCGGTGAAGCAGGCTTCAGCGCTTCGGATCTTGGCGGCATTCGCGGCGCCGCCGTGGCGATCGCCGTTATCGTAGGCCCAGGCGGCGTATTTCCACAGGAGGTCTGCAGCGTCGAGTTCGGTGTGTGAATCCGCCAGGGGGTGGGCGATGGCCTGATTCTGGCCGATGGGGCGGTTGAAGACTACGCGTTCGCGCGCGTAGCGAACGGCGACTTCGATGGCGCGGCGGCCGACGCCTACGGCCTCGGCCGAGACCATGATCCTCTCTGGATTGATTCCATCGATCAGACAGCGAAAGCCTCGGCCCACGTCACCGACGACATCGTCGTCGGTGACGGGCAGCCCCTCGATGAACAACTCGTTCGAGTTCACGGCGTTGCGGCCGAGCTTCGGAATCTCGCGGATGTCGACGTAGCGCTTGTCGAGGTCGGCCAGAAACAGCGTCAGGCCGTCGGTCGGTTTGGCGCACTCCTCGCGTGGGGTCGTGCGCGCCAGCAGCAGAACCTTCTGCGCCTGCTGGGCTTTGGTGTTCCATATCTTCTTGCCGTTGACGATCCATCGGTTGCCGTCGCGCACCGCGGTAGTACGGATGCGGGAGGTATCGGTGCCGGCGTCGTCTTCAGTGACGCCGAAGCTCACGTGAAGCTCGCCCGTCGCCGTCGGCGGCAGATACTGCTCCTTCAGCCGCTCGGAACCGTGATGGATCACCGGTCCCATCCCGAACATTGAAATGTGCAGCGCCGAGGCGGCGCTCATCGCGCCTCCGCAGCTGGAGACCGCGTTCAGCAGCGTACCGGCGTGTAGCGTGCCGAGGCCGACGCCGCCGTATTTCTCGGGGATGATGATTCCAATCCATCCCCCCGCCGCGAACGCGTTGTAGTACTCCCAGGGAAATTCGTGGGCGCGGTCTTTCTCCGACCAGTATTGGTCGTCGAACTGGCCGGCGAGTTGCCGGGCCTCGGTGGCGATGCTCTCGAGTTCGGAGTCGGGGGAGAAGTCCATAGGGGAAGGTTATATGACTGCCTGGGGCGCTTCAGGTATCGCGGAGGCGAATTTTTGGCCTGTGAAATTACAGATCCTGTCGGACACCCTGTCATGGTGATGACGGGGGATGACCGAGGGGATCTAGATGACGGAAGATCAACAAGAAATCAGGCGTAAGACGCGAGTCCTCGAGTACGCGGAGAAGCACGGCAACATCAGCACGACATGCCGGCACTTCGGAATCGCGAGATCGACGTTCTAGCTCTGGCGAGACCCGCAGCCAGTCCGCTCGCGGAAGAACTCTTTGCGATCTACTTTCTGAAGTGTCGCCTCGAACTGCTCACAGGATGGCTCGACTTGCTCGGCTTGAAGCATGAGGATGGCATATCGACAGACGATGAAATCGCCTGCCCCGAAACCGCAGACCTGGAAAAGAAAGTCGCGGAGTTTCCGGCGAGTCAAGATGAAGACGGCGAACTCCTGCTCCAGCGCTTCGCCGGGCAAGCGGCCATCGATTGGTCGGGCTTGGATGTCTTGATCGCCTGAAGCGGGTTTTCTATGTATGGCCGCGGCGCTTTATCTGGCGCCGGCGCGCGAGAGTCGATCGTCGGTGTCCATGCGCCGGCATGCCACATCGAGGGACGGCGAACCACATACCCTGGTAGGAGTCTGCACACGTGACGCAGCGAACAGCAATCACCAGCTTGGCCGTCGGGCTTCTCGCGCTCGCCCTCTCCGCCCCCGCGCAGGCGAGCCGGATCCAGTTCAGCTTCACCGGCACGGTAATCGCGATCTTCTCGTTTGACCTGCAGACAGATTTCTCGCTGGGCGATGCTGTCTCAGGGGAGATCAGGTTCGAATCGGCTACACCTGACTCCCAGCCGGACTCGTCCCTGGGGTCCTTCTTCGGCGCCGTCGAGCATGCCGAGTTCCAGTTCGGTGGCCACACCTTCACCAGCCCTCTCGGTGACATCACGGTCGACCTGAGGACGAATCACGTCTGGGAAGCGTTCATGTCAATGGCGACAGGGCCCGCCTTCGGCCCCTGGAGCCCCATCGAACTCATCTTGAACTTCCAGGACCTCGATGCCGACATCTTCAACGATGATTCGCTTCACACGTCGCTTGATTTGAATGAGTTTGAGCACGAGTTCGCCATCGTCGCCTTCGCAGACGGCGGAAATGTCGACACCGTACGAGCGGCGCTGACGTCGCTCACCGTTTCCGTCGTCCCCGAACTCTCGATGTCAACTATGCTGCTCGGAGTGCTTGCCTGGTTTTGGGCGTCCGCTTCGTCGCCACCCCCCCGTTGATGCAGATTCCGTGTGCGTCTTGACACTACTCTCCACGTGATCGGCCTAACCGACCGCTTGTGGCCGAGCCCGATCACCAAGCGTATGGCGCCTGGAACGCCGCTCGGAAGCTAGGCCGGGCCTGAGACGACCTGTTGCAGCGGCACCGCCTCTTTCAGAGCGCACAAGCGACGGTACGCGGAATATCTGGCACGCCGGGAGGGATTCGAACCCCCGACCCTGCGCCTGAAGACACACGAAGACAGATTCGAAGCCCTGTGCTCAACCGTGAGCCCAACTGCGCAGCAGGCGCCCCGACTGATTCAGTCTGAGAGAGCGCTTTCCGCACTTACAGGTTGTGGCGGAATGCGGCCAGCGCCTCGATCAGGTAGTCGACCACCCGTCGCGCCGTCTCGTCGCGCGGTGGACCGGAATCGTCGCTGGGCCTGTCGTCGGGATCCAAGCTCTGGTGTCGCACGAATTCGTCGATCACCCCGTGCAGTTTCGCGAGCGTGATGCGGTTTCGGTTGCGCACCAATTCAGTGGTCGCGTACTCGATGCTGTCGCCGGTGATGCGGTCGAAGCGATTGATGACCGCTGATCGCGTCACTACGGACCCCAGGATTTCTTCGACGGGCTTTCCGCGCAGTCGCGCCGCTGCTTCGATCAACGCGCGGTAGCTGCGCTGAAACTCGAGGGCCATGCGGGCGCGATGTGGCGTGACCGCCCGATCGCGTCGCGACGCGTAGGTCGACGCACCCGCGTCCAGGAACTCGCGCGGCGACAGCCGTTCGTCGCCAGCCAGAAGCCGTCGCGGAAGGCGACGCAACAGATCACGCGTCGAATAGATCGCATTCCAGTTGATGCCATCGGTGACCGCCACCCGGCCGCGCGCGGAACGCGCCCGCTCGAAGGTTCGATGCACGCGCTGGAAGCGTTCGATCTCCTGCGCGGCGCCGCGCAACAGCACCTCCTGCGTGTCGCCATCGAAGCCGACGTTTCGCATTAGCAAGCGCTTGCGCGTGGCGTCGAACTCGGCGTCGAACAGATCTAGCACCGGATCTTTCGCGAACCGCGCAAGCGGCGTCTTTTTTCCTTCGCTCAGGAAGTCCCGGATCTGGGCGAAATTCTGCACGATGCGGCGCGCCTTCGCGCGCTGCTCGCGCAGCGTCGTCGACATTCGGCCCTCGTCATTGAACCGATACTCGTGGTGGTACAGACCGAACTGGCGCACCGATCCGTAGTCGATGATGCCACCATCGGCCAGGATGTTGTCGCCGTCCCATTCCAGCCAGCAGAAGATATATTCACTCTCGAACGTCGCAGCGATCTGCGCGAACGTACGCGCCGCCTGTTCGGCCAGGACCTGATATCGCGGACGACCCTTGCGGAGTGCGGGCCAATCTCCATTCGAGATCTGGCGCGCGGCGAAATAGTCGACGGCACCGCGCAGTCCTTCGAGGTCGTTCTGTTTCAGATGAACGAACAGGTGCGACGGACGCATCAGATTTCGGCCGGCACGCACGTTGATCGAACGACCGTTAGGCAACGCGATTACCGCCAACACCCGTTCGGTTGCGATGCCGTTTCGCTGCAGCGTTTCGCTCATCAGCGCCGCGCCGATTCCTTCGGCCAGCGCAGCGGTCCCGCACCCGTATGAGGCGATGGTGGTACCGGTCTTGAAAAAGCGCCTCTCGATCCCGGTCGCCGGACAGAGCTGCGTGACGCCCGTTCCGCAGCTCGTCACGTCCCAAGTCGTGCCGCCGTGCGTGATCGATCCGTTCCAGATGCTGCGGCCGTCGCCCGACGTTGCGCCGACGCGCCCCGGGTGTTGGAGCTGCAGGTAGCGAGTCGCCATGTAGGTGTTCTGGAGGCGGTCCGCCGCCTCGATCGGTGTGTCGTGTTCGACATCGTATTCGTTGACGATGACCAGTGCGAACGCGGCAAGGATCGAGTCGCACAGCGGCCGGGTCAGGCGTTTGGGGTGATCGCGGGCGATCAGGCCCATTTCCTTTGCGAGTGCAAAATTGAAGTAGGCGACCTCACCGTCGCGGCGGCGGCGCGCGGGGTAGTCGACGAAGCCGTTCGGCACGGCTGCTCTGAACGGATGGGTTCCGTCGAGCTTGCGAAACCGGCGGTACCTACCGCGATCGGATCGCGTCGCCATTCGCGACCTCCCAGGTTCAGATCGGACCAACCCGGGTGTCGCTTGAGCGTGTTGGAAAAGGGGCCTGTCAGTCCAGGCAGACGGGCAAGGAGTGTCTTGGCACGCTCGGGGGATTCGAACCCCCGACCCTGCGCGTGAGGACACGCGAAGACAGGTTCGAGACCTGATGCTCGACGGGAAGCCCAACTGCGCAGCAGGCGCCCCCACTGATTCAGCCTGAGAGCGCCTGCTGCGACGGGTTGGTAGCGGGGGCCCGAAACGTGACGCTACTGCAGATCCCGTGGGTGGCCTGATGCGGTCACACAGTCCCCTTGTCGTCTTGCTGCTTCTCACTGCGCTCGGTCACGAATGCGACGAAGTCTGGGATGAACACACCTTGGTTCCGATTCCACCAAGTCCATCCGCCGGGTTGCGAGAGCACCCGGTCCAGCACAGGCAGAACCCCCGCGAGCGCATCGGGATCGACCGCTTCCTGGACGTAGCGGCGGTACGCGCTCTACATCGAGTAGAACTGTTCCATCATCAGGAGATCGAATTGCCAGGCTGCGGCAGCGCTGAGGCCCGCTGGATCGTTTAGCGCTGCTCGATACGCCTCGGCGATCTCTCGATTCGTAAGGAGCCGCTCGCGAATATGCCGGCCACCTTGATCGACGGAGTCCATCGCATCGAGCCGGCTGGCGCGGAGGTTCTGGCGGAGGAGCACCGTATTCTGACGAAGTTGGACCACCAGATAGACCAACGTCACGAGTACGGCGGCTCCGCCCACGAAGTCGCCGATTGCACCGACTGCTTCCCAGTTCATTTCTCCTCCATCGCTACAAAGGCGGCTCGTGTCCACCGATGCGCCCACGCGTGGCCCTACTTTCTCGCGAAGAGGTGAAGGCTCGTCACCGCGCTTCCATACTCACGCGCCTGCTCCTCGTCGACGCCCAGTCTCTCCATCGCCGCTGCGATCTCGGGGCTGTCCAGGTCGATCGTGTCACCGAAGCAGGCTTCGCGCTCCACCCGCACCTCGCTGAATCCGGCGTCCCGAATCGTCTGGAGGTAGGGCTCGCGCAGACTCGCTCCGCCTACGCAGCCCATATACGCCTCGATACTCTGCAGTACCGCTTCCGGCAGCAATCGCTCGAGCACCACATCCGACACCATCACGCGGCCGCCCGGCCGCAGAACGCGGTAGGCCTCAGCGTAGACTTTGTGCTTCTCCGGCGAGAGATTGATCACGCAGTTCGAGATGATGACGTCGACGCTTTCGTCTTCGATCGGAAGCGCCTCGATGTAGCCCTTGCGAAACTCGACGTTCTCGAAGCCTGTCGCGCGGGCGTTGGCCCGTGCCTTCTCGAGCATCGCTTCCGTCATGTCGATCCCGATCACTCTGCCCTCATGTCCGACCGCGCGGGCCGCCAGAAAGCTGTCCATCCCGGCACCGCAGCCCAGGTCGACCACGACTTCGCCGGGTCGAAGCGCGTCGATCGCGGTCGGGTTGCCGCATCCGACCCCGAGATTGGCGCCCTCTGGGACCGCCTGCAGTTGCTCCGCCGCGTAGCCAATACGACGTGCGGTCTCGGTGGCGCCGGCACTCTCGGCTCCCCGCTCGGCGATCTTTCCATAGCTCTCGGAGACCAACTCTCGGAGCTGGTTCGGATCTTCCGGTCGAGTATTGGATTCATTCATGGGGTCTCCTCCATCGGTTCGTTCGTTCCCTGCAGGTCGTCAACCGCTTCGACCAACACACCCAGCGCGTAGAACACGTCCTCCCGGCGATCTCGTGGGATCCGCGCAAGGATCTCATCCGAATAAGCGTCCGCACAGTCTTCGAGCTTCTGCGCCAGGGCGCGGCCCCGATCGGTCAGCGCGACGAAAACCCTGCGGCGATCCCGGCGCTCGTCCCGCCTCCGGCGAACCAGCCCTTCGCGTACCAGCCCGTCGACCGAACGCGTCACCGTGCTCGCATCCAGTCCAAGCCGGCTCGCCAGCGCCCGCACCGGGAGCGGCCCTTCTCGCAGCAGCGTCTCGAGCGTCACGCAGCGCGACAAACTGACTCCGAAGCAGCGCTTCTCGTCCCGTTGCAGCGCGTTCACGCGCTGGTAGGCAAGTCCGAGGATCTCACGAAACTTCTGCGACAGATCTGCGGATTTCATCCCGTGGCTCCTACAATATATGTGTTATACAGCTATCTGATCAAAGGTCAAGACGACGAGATCGAGGTTGGCCCGACCAGGGCGTGGCTTCGCGGAATGCAGAGGGCCGCTTCCCCGATGGCAAGTTCGTGGTACCAGGAGCGCGAGGCGCGTTCAGGATCGAAGCCTGATGCTCCAACTCACACAAGAGCTCCCGTGGCGCGGCCCAACTGCGCAGCAGGCGCCCCGACTGATTCAGTCTGAATGCGCCTGCTGCGACGGGTTGGTAGCGGGGGCCCGCATGCAGCCGGTCACTGCGAAGTCGGCCTCAATCGACGACCCGCCACAGCGAGCTGTTCTTGCATGCCATCAACTCGTCGAAGCGCGCAGGCCACTCCGACTGACGAAACCATTTCGAGATTCGATCCATCTCCTGGAGGTCCTTCCAGGAGCCCTCCCAGACGAAGTTGTCGCCGTCTGCGCCGCCCCAGTACATGGGAAACTGAAGGCGCAGCTCGTAGCCATCGAGTCCGGCCGCTGCGACCGCTTCCTCGTAGCCTACTTTGAACTTCATCAGGTCGGCGCGGGTCTTGCCCTCCTCGAGCGTACAAACGAAGTAGTTGGCCAACCGGACCGAATCATCCGCTTGTGCTGCGGCCGCACCGAGAACTAGAACAACGAACAAAAGAATGAACACAGATCGCATCGAAGGTTCCTTCTGGCTGGAGTGACGGAGAGGTCGAAGTGGCTGAGGGTACGCTAGACCAGCACTCGCTGGTCGATTCCCGTTCCCGCGGGTGGGACCTTGCCTTCTTGCGATGGTCGGCCGCGCTCGCCGTCACGCCAAATCGATGACCGACAACCCAACCAACTCCACCGGGGGCCTGGCCCACCCCGCTGGTCGATGCTCATCCAGAAGTCCGCGACATCCCGCACGGGTCTTCGTTGGGGCGCAGTCGGATCCTTTCGAGGTAGGATGCCAGCCGGCCGGCTGCCGGGACTCCAGACGAGTCCGCAGGCGCCGTGCACCCCAGAGGAGATCATCGTGCCATCGCTAGAGAACGTGGAGTGGCTCCCTCCGATCGCCGATCGAACGCGCAACTCAGAACTCGAGCACTACGCGAAGCGCGAGATCGGTTCGACTCCGCAGTACACGGCGTTCCTCGCAGAGTGTCCGTGGATCATGCATGCCGATCTCGAGTTCGACATCGGTGGCAGCCACATCGTGGACCTGCAGGATCTCATCTATCTCATCGTGAGCCGGGACAACTCCTGTCGTTTCTGCCACGGAGCGGCCCACCTGTTCATGCGCATTGCAGGCATGCCTGAAGCCCAGATCGATCAGCTCGAAGAAGACGTCGAAACGGCACGCATCGAACCGCGAATCGGCCGCGCGATGGACTTCGTACGCAAGATCTCCCGGTCGAATCCGCCTCCGACGCGCGACGACCACGTGGCACTGCGCGATGTCGGGTTCGACGAAGCGGCCATCCGGGAATTGGCGCTGTTTACCGGCGTCGTCATCTTCCACAACCGCTTCGGGACGCTCCTGGCGCTACCGCCCGAGGCTGCCGAGCGCGTCAACCGAAGTCGTTTCGAGCGCTTGCTTCACATTCCGCTGCGTCTTCTGTATCGGAATACGCTCGCCAGGCTCCGCGTGACGCCCAAGGACGTTGACCAGTCGCTCCCGCTGAAAGACGGCCCGTTCGGGTTCTTGACCAGCGCACTCTCGGAGCTTCCCCACAATCGCGTTCTGAGAAAGATTCTCGACGAGGCTTGGGCGTCTCCGAATCTTCCGGCCCGAACCAAGGCGCTCATCTTCGCCGTCATCGCACGCGGGCTCGGCGCGGACTCCTGCGAGCGCGAGGCTCGGAACCTGCTCGCCGCGGAGGACCCCGCGTTTTCGGAGGGCGTCGTCGATGAGCTGATCGCAAACCTCGCGTCCCCGCTGCTCAGCGGCGAAGAAGCGAGCATCCTGCCATACGTGCGCGAGACGATTCGATATCGACCCGGGGTGGTTCAACGCCGCGGTCAGGCGCTACGGGATTCTCTGAGCAATGCGGCGTTCCTCGAGACCGTCGGCACTGCAGCTCTGGCGAACATGGTCTGCCGCATCGCGCTCGCGATCGAACCGCGGTGAGATCCGAGTGAGCGGTTCCCCGGTGCTGTTGCTCGCCGCTGTGTCGCTGTTGATGGGTCTCGGCTTCGGGTTCGCGTGGTGGCGCGGGCGCGCGCAGCTCGTGCGAGTGCGAACAGCGCTTCGTGCAAAGGCGGGTGATCTCGAGAGTCTCCAGCTCGCGTTCTCGCGTTTCGCGCCCGAAGAGATCGTCGAACGCATCATCGCATCGGGGGTCTCGTCGCAGAGCGAACGGAAGCAGGCGACGGTTCTGTTTGCCGATCTCGTTGGCTTCACGACGATCAGCGAGCACGTGGAACCGGACGTGCTGGTCCGGATCCTCAACGGCTACTTCGAACGCATGAGCGGAGCCATCACCGAGCACCGCGGTCACATCTCGACGTTGATCGGAGACGGAATCCTCGCGCTCTTCGGTGCCCTTGAACCGAACCCGTGGCAGGGAAACGACGCGGTCCATGCGGCGCTCGCCATGCGCGGGGAGCTTGCAGCCTACAACCGCGAACTCGATGCCGAGGGCTTGCCGACCCTTTCGGTCGGCATCGGCCTGCACAGCGGCAGCGGCGTTTCCGGACTCGTCGGTAGTCGCGAACTGATGCAGTTCACCCTGGTCGGTCGCGTCGTCAACCTTGCAGCGCGCGTACAGGACCTCACACGGCAGTTCGAGGTCGACATTCTGTTGACCCGCGCAGTGCAGCAGGAGATCGACAAGCGTTTCGTCCTCCGTGAACTCCCGCCGACCCGGGTGCGTGGAATCGAGGAGCCAGTCCAGATCTTCGCCGTCGAGGGCTTCGCGGAAAATCGTTGAGACGGCACGCCGAAAGAGCCGCTTCCCAACGATTCGCGCAAGCGAAATCGGTGGAGGGAATCACCGCGCCCTGATCACGAAGGCCGAGTACACGTCGGAACTCTTCACATCTCGGTCTCGCGGACGCGGCCCGCCGCGCCCACCCCCGACTGATTCAGTCTAAGGGCGCCTGCTGCGACGGGTTGGTAGCGGGGGCCTGCATGCGACCGGTCACAGCGCGGGCCTGCGAGCCCCAGCCAGGCACCGGAAGCCTCGACCCCCAGCATTGCGGAACTGGGTGTCGCACGTTCGAGCCGTGCCCGGCGCGCCAGGAAGCCAGCGCTGGTTCAGGCATCTTGGCGAGGATCAGCCGCTGAGGACTCGTCGAGCATCCGTTCCACGAGAGCTCCGCCAACCCAGGAGGCCAGCGGGATCAACGTGTAGAGGCCGAACCGCCGCAAAGCCCGGGCGTCGGAAGGCCACTCCCGCAGCGCCTCTCCTTCGTCACTCCGGCGTCTGCGGCGCAAAGTACCTGCCCCCGGTCCGCTTCGTCGTCGGCTGGCGGACCCAATCTTGGTGACTTCGTGCAGGGCTCGGCCAAGTGCGAATCCCCCAGTCTTACATCGCCCCGACACCGTCTCCCGAAGGGTGTGGATCAGACGTGATCCGTGCGGCGCTTGCGGGCCTGGAATTCGGGCGCCTCCACGAGCGCGGTCCCCAAGAGCCGGATGCCCTTCAGCAGGGAGGAGGCGCCGGCGCGGCGGTAGGGCGTCGGCTCGGTGCCCACGTTCGGGAACCCGTGGCTGTCGGGCTCCACATCCTCCCATCCCTGGAACAAGCGTCCCCAGTCGCTCGAGAGCGCGTCCCGCATGATTCGCCGCGCCCGGAACGAGTACCAGAAGACGTCGTGGTAGAGGATGCTCGCGAGGTAGGACCACGGGGCGAGGATCGTCTTGAGCGACCACTCGAGCGGCTTCTTCAAGGGACCCCAGTAGATCTTGTGCTGCATACTCGATGCGAACGTCATGCGCTTGAAGGGGCCGTCGAATGCCCAACGCTCCGCGGCGGCGTCCGGGTCGCCGACTACCTCGATCTCGTTCGTGTCCGCGCAGCCGAGGCCGCGTTCGTGCGCAATGCGCAGGTACGGAATCTCCATCGGGTCGAATCCCATCAGCCTGGCTGCGACCGCATCGATTGCGACCTGATCGCCACTCGCAAGCAGCACGTTCTTCACGTGGGGCGTCATGCAGCGCGGTCCGGGGCCGTCGCCCGCGAAGGTGCCGTCCATCACGGCGAAGATTCCGGGGTGGATGCGTTGCTGAATCCCCAGCAGATCCACCAGCGTCTCGTGGATCACCGGATGAGTCCAGTGCCGATGCTCGTTGAGCAGCCCCCCGAACGCGTTCTTCATTGCGCCCGTGGTCGTGGTGAAGACGTGGGTCTTCACGGTTGGGAGGTGGACGATGTTTTCGCCGAGGAAGCGCTTCGGAATGTGGAAGCCCTCGGGATAGACCTCGTTCAGGACGAGGAAATCCCTGCTCGCTTCGCCGATCGCGTCCTCGATGTGGATCCACTCCTCGTTCTTCTCGTACAGGTGCACGTTCTCGAGCCCGTACTTCTCGACCACAGGAAGTTGTTTGTTTTCCCGTTCGCCGAGGCGCGCGTCGATGACCACCGTCCGGTTGTGGCAGGCGTGGACCCGATCCCGGGCGAACCCTCCTCCGAGCAGTGTGCGGATCACGCCCTCGAGCTGCCAAGGCGTCGTCGAGCAGGCGGGATAGAAGAAGTGCCAGGAGATATTGATCTTGAGCGCGGTCTCGTTCGCCGGGGAGAGAGCCTCGTGGTAGCCGCCGAGCTCCATCACGCGTTGGGTGTCGTCGAAGACGCTTCGCGGCTGGGTGCGGACGATGGCAACTCGAGAGGTCATACTGTCCCTCCGTCGTTCGATGTTCGTAGCATAACGAGCCTAGGACGGACGAGGCACTAACGGGTGGTGTTCCGCTGGCCAGGGCCCCAGGTCATGGCGCGAGACCCAACTCCCTTCGCACGGCTTCCGCCTTCTCCATCTGTCGGCCGAACTCCTTGCGAAGCCGCTCGATCCCCGGCCAGTCGTCGCCCGGGATCGGGTGGATTTCGCCGGGGTCGGCGACGAGGTCGAAGACCACGTCGCGGCCGCTGGCCAGGTAGCGGACGTACTTCACGTCGGTCCAGCGCAGAGCGAGCCGGTCCTCGAAGTACATCAAGCCGCTGGACAGGATGGGCTCGAACGCGGGCTCCTCGCGCGAGGGGTCGAAGAGCCCGACCAGGGAGGGCGCCACGCCCGGCCCGGGCGGTGCGGGCCGCTCCGCCAGATCGAGCACGGTCGCCATGACGGCCTGGGTCGGAACGGGTCGACCGACGCGCCCCGTGAACCGGCCTCCGGGCAGCTTCACCAGCAAGGGAACGTGCAGCACGACGTCTCGAACGCTTTGGCCGTGCTCGAAGCCGCCGTGTTCGAAGAACTCCTCCCCGTGGTCGCCGACGAGGACGATCAGGGCGTCGTCGTAGCGTCCACTCTGCTTCAAGCTGGTGATCAGCCGTCCCACCTCGGCGTCCGCGAACCGGATCTCGCCGAGGTAGAGCTCCTTCATCCAGGCGCGCTCCTCTTCGCTGAGCTCGTCCACCCCCAGGCGGACCAAGCGGAACGCATCCTCGAGCTTCCGGATCGGGGCCTGGGGCGGAAGATTCTCCACGTAGGCCGGCGGCGGGGTGTAGGGCAGGTGGGGATCGACGTAGTGAAGCCAGAGGAAGAGTGGTCCCTGCGGTTTCGAGGCGAGAAACCGAAGCCCGAGATTCGTCACGTCGTCGGCTTCGGCGCTCTCGAGCAGGATCGACGGGAAGAGGCGCCCGACCTGGCGCGTTCCGATCGAGGTCCAACGGCGCCGGGGGTAGATGTCGTAGTGGTGGAAGCCCTGGCCGAGGCCCCAACGAGCGAACATCGAGCTGTTCTGTCCGATCGCGGCGGTGAGATAGCCGGCAGCCTGCATCTGTTCGGCCAGGGTCTCGAGTTCGACGGGAATGCCGATCCCGGTCTTGAACGCGCGGTGGATCGCGGCCGAGACCCCGGTCATTACCGATCCCAGCCCGCCGAGCGTCAAGGGCGCGCCCGCGATCGCCTTCTCGAAGACGACGGCGTCTGCGCCCAGCGCATCCAGGTGGGGGCTCGTTCCGGGTCGACCCCCGTACAACGAGAGGTCCCGGGCGCGAATCGTATCGATCGAGATCACGATCACCGTTTCGATCGGGGGCGCCGGGTCCACGGCAAGAGGCTCGGGAAGCGCAGGATGGTACTGGACCCAGCTGAAGGCGAGGAGCGCCACGAGCCCGAGCAGGTGCGCGGGGGCGACGAAGCGGGGCGGAATCGCCGCCAGGGCTCGGAGTGTCCCCGCTAGGACCCCGAACAGCGCCAGCGCTGCGCCCCCGGCTTCCCAACCGATGGCGCGGTCGAGATCACGAGCGAGACGCGCAAAGGCCGCGAGCTCGAGCAGGAGGAGCGGACAGGCGCGTCCGAACGCAGCCAGTCGCGGACCGAGGGGACCGAGGCGCGTCGTCGACAGTGGCGACACCAGATGGACGAGCGCGGTCAGCCCGAGTGCCAGGGCCAGGGCAAGCACGGCGTAGGCGAGATCGGCGGACGAACGCGGGACGAGGGCACGTTCCGAGACCAGGATCGCGCCGACGAAGACCGTGGAACCAAGTGCAAAGCGCTCCGCGGTCAGGGCCGGGGCCCATCCCCAGAGCCGACGGGCCGGCCAGATCAGGCAGGCGATCGCGAGCGCCTGGCACAGGGCCACCAGCGTCATCGTGCTTGCGACCGGGAAGATCAGCTCTGCGACGGGCTCGCTGCCACGCTCCGACAAATGGGGGAGCACCTCGAGCAGGCCGACGCATGGCCCCGCCGTCAGGGCGATTCCGAAGATTCGCGAGGCGCCGCCGGAGTCAGTGATCGTCGGCTCTCCTGCGCTCATCCTTCTCCGGTGTCCGAGCCGTGGGGACGCTCGTCGCCGGGCGCGGGAACCGCCCAGACCACCGTCGATTCGTCCTCGTAGTGGCGGGTCAGCCCGATCCTCTCGTAGACGGGGCCCCGCGGGTCGTTCGCAGAGCCGACAACGTCGGTCACGCCGAGCTCGCGAAGAGCAGCCAGGACCTCGGCGTCGTCGCACGGCTGCCGCGGCTTCAGGAAGTGCATCAGACAGGCGATGCCGGGACGTTGGCGATAGAACTCGAGCGCGCGCGGCGGACGCCTGGCGAGGTAGCCGCCCACCATGGGACGGCCGTGCAGGGTCTGCTGGTACATCGTCGCACCGACGTAGGGGCGAGGATCCAGGATCTGTCCCTCCGGATCCGACAGCTCGATCGGCGCGGGGAGCTCGATCAGGATCGGCTGGAATGCAAAGTCGACGCAGATCGCCAGGCTCGCCGAGAAGACCACGGCGCGGCCCCAGGACGGCTGCGCGGCCCACTTTGCTCGACTGGCCCACTCCGCCGGGCGTGCTCGGAACAGCGCGACCGCGGCAGCAACGCCCACGGCCAACGCCATGTATGCAATCGCCATGTAGCGGCCGGTCTGTCCGATCATTCCGAGCATCGGAATCTCGCGCCAGAGTGCGAAGGGCATGGGGACCGCGCGCCCCCACAGATGCACGAACTCGCCATCCACCAACAGGAAGGGGCCGGCTGAGATCACCACCGAGAACACCAACAGGCCGGCGAACAGACGGACCGGAGGGTCCTGCCATCTTCGGTAGAGACCGATTGCCGCGAAGGGGAGCACGAACAGGCCCAGGTAGCAGGCGGAATCCCAGCGGTAGTCACCCGTGTTGTCCACCAGGGCGCGGGCCGCGTCGGCGTAGGGGGACGTCATCACCGTGGGGAGCAGGAAGTCCGACAGGTGGGGAAGGAATCCGGCTTCACCCCGGCGGGCGGTCGGGGCGAAGTCCTCCACGACGACGTAGTAGGCGACCAAGACCAGGTAGGGCAATGCGAGGCAGAATGCCGGAAGGCACGCGCGCACGAACCGCAGACCCGCGTCCAGACGGGGTCGTTCCTCCCAGAGGCGCCAAGCCAGTACGCCGACGGCGACGTTGGCCGCCAAGACCGTCGTGACCACGCTGGTGAAGAGCACGGCAAGCGTGGATCCTGCGAGCAGGAGCCTGGGGCCGACTCCCCGCTCTCGAGGGTCCGTCGCCCGGAGCAACGCCCAGGTGAACACCGGCAGGACGCCGGCGTAGAGCATGTTCAGCCAACCCGCCCCGGCCTTGCCCACGATGAACGGGCTCAGCATGAATACGAGGCCCCCGACCCAGCTCGCGACCGGGTCGCGCGTGACGTGGCGGCACAGCAGCCACGCGCCCATCCCCGCCAGGGGAAGGCCCGCCATGATGACGAGGTTCCATGCCAACTCCAGGGGGAGGAACCAGTCGGCGACTGTGACGCTCACAACCTGGAGGGGCGCGAAGCTGTGGAACACGAGCGGCGAGCCGATGGGCGCGAAGACCAGATCCGTGAAGAATGGATTGCGTCCCTTGAACAGCGTGTGCTCCATCCACCAGGCGCTCCACAGGAACTGCAAGCTGTCGCCGCGGCCGAGGACCGAGGTCTCGAGCTTCGAGGCAACCGGCGCGAAGAAGGCGCTCGCCACGCCGACGTAGGCGGCCAGGGCGGCAACCCATCCGGGCAGCGTTCGGCGTCCCATCTCGTTCCCCCACGACTGCGTCATCACCTCGAGCGCCAGTGGTCGGATCTGCTCGCTCGCGAGCGAGATCCTTTTGGGGGAGGGCGCCTCGGCCGACGCGGAGTCTAGCAATCCAGACCCTGCGCGTCGCGCAACCCCGCGCTCGGAACGCAGAGCCGAGCGGCCTGCGCTAGGGGGGCACCGATCCGAAGCGGACCACGGTGACCGCGACCGCGCTTCGCCAGGCGTCGAGGTTGCGGAAGGTGTGACGCTGGTCGCCGCGAAAGACGAGCGAGTCACCGGGACCCTGTCAGCTCTGCCGATGGGGTCAAGTTCGCAGCCCGATGTTCGCGCTGGACGTGGGGATCGTCCGAGAACGCGTAGGCCCAGCGATGTTGGAGGGTTCAGTTGGCGGGGCGAAGTAGGCGCCGGCGACATAATCCGATGAGCGGCAGGACGAAGGCCAGCTCTGGCCCCAGGCCACAGGTGAAGATGAATACGAGCTGGGCTTCTTTGCTCCAGGGATAGAGGCACTGTGGGTCCGGACCGTTCGGGTCGCCGTTGCCGGGGCCCCAAATCGACTCCCCTCCATCGAAATCCGTTCCCGTCTGGCCATCGTTGTCGAAGCCATCCTGGCACTGCGGATCTTCCTTCGGCGCGGCCGGTTGCTGGCAGCCCGGGTCGCCGCCCGTGGTCCGGAAGTCGACGAGGCCGTCGCTGTCGTTGTCGATGCCGTCGTCACAGGCCAGGTTCGCGTCGAGTTCCGAGGAGTCGCCGTCGTTCGCGCAGCCGGGATCGCCTGGGAAATCGGTCCGGCCGTCGCCGTCGTTGTCGATGCCGTCCTGGCAGTCCGACGGAGGAGCCGGGCCCGATGCGTACTCGACTGTCAGCATGGGCCGCTCCACCGTGCCGGCCCACTCCGAAGAGCGGAACTCCCAGCGATCCGGGCCATTCGCCAGCAGGACCCAGCCGTGGTTGGCTGCGCCGTCCACCCAGGCCTGAACGCTGGTCGTGACGTCGTAGCTCCGCGTCCCGTTCGAGGCGAACCCGGTGTTGGCGTCGGCGAGGGACTCGGCCTCCGCGCCGAGCTGCACGCCGCCGCCGAGACCGTTCCAGGTCGAGCTGCCGTCCCAGGCGATGAGCATCCGGTGGAGCGCCGCTCCGTCGCCTTCCGACGCCGGCCCCTCGGTCGTCAGGGTCAGCACGGCGCGTTGGATCGGCGTGCCCGGCGCGATCTGGCCAGGTGCGGTTCCCACGACGTTGTCGAAGCGGACGAGACCCTGCTCGCTATCCGTATTCGAATCGACGCGTAGGTTGTCTTCGCCACCGTAGGACGTGCCCGGGAGCGTGATTCCGGTGCCGCCATTTCCCACATGCGTGTCGACTGCGTTGGTGTAGGTGCCGAACCCGTTGTCCTGCCCTTGTCGGTAGTGGAGCACGACCCGGGTGGCCAGATCGTCGCGGAGCGTCTCGAGGTCGTAGGCGAGTGTGAAGTTTCCGTCCGGATCGAGTGACCGATCCGGGCCGGCCGTGACGCCGGGCACGTAGCTGGGTGAGAGGGTCAGGAACTCGATCTCTGCGAATTGGGGGCGGAAGCGAGCGAGCTGTAGCCACCCGTTTCCGCCGTTCGGGTCGTTCTGGTAGTCGGTCATCACCTCGTGCACGGTGCGGCCGAGGGCCGTGCTCGACTCCAGGCGACCGTTGCCGTACTGGTGGCCCGACAGCACCAGGAACACCTGGGGAAAGGGCTCGACGAGCTTCCGGTAGACCTGCTCTCCATCGTTGTCGCCCGTCGAGTTCGGGGTGTCACCATTCGCAAACCGGCGGGGAGCTGGGTTTCCCCGGTCGAGATGCTCGTGGGTCGAAACGATGACGGGCACGGTCGGGTTGGCAGTGATCAGCCCCTGCGCGAACTCGATGGCCTCGTCAGAGGGATGCCACTCGAGCCCGAGGTGGAGGAATGGCTCACCCGACACTTCGAAGAGCTGCGCCATACTCAATTGGTTCGCGGCCGCCCCGGCGAGCCAGCTCTTGCCCGCGTACCGCGCGGGGCCGAGGTTGAGGATGTATTGCACCGCCGACGACTTGTCGCTCTTGACGTCGTAGTCGTGGTTGCCGATCACGGCCGCATACGGGGGGTCGCTCACATGGTCGTGCAGCGTATCCAGGGAGCCGACGGCTCGGTCCCACTCCACCTGGTTGGCGCCTGGACCCAGGGCCCCGTTTTCGACCACGTCTCCGAGCAGGGTCGAGAACACGATGCCCTCGGCGACCTGGTTGTCCACGATCCACTGGGTCTGCGCCTGGAAGTTGGCGATGTTGATCGAAGAGTCGCTGTAGTGCTGCGTATCGGGCAACAGGGCCACGGTGAACGGATCAGCAGCCGAAT
>JAJDAP010000111.1 GCA_029261795.1 Deltaproteobacteria bacterium | reverse complement strand
GGCCAATGCGTATCTCGCAACTTTGATGTTCTTGTTATGTTCCTTTTAAGGGTACAATGCAAGCTCTATCTTGAAAATCGAAATAGCGACTCTATATCAACCGCTTACGGATCATCTGGTGCATTTGCTGCATAAGGCCGCGCGGCTTTGCCAGTAACTCTGTGCGGGGCGCGTTCAATGAAGCCTATGCCATATCAAAAGGCACAAAATGCAACAAATTCCTATATTCCCTGTCGATCAATCCGCCGCAGGACAAGGACGCCCGCGTGCAGGATTTTGAAGATGCAGCCAATCGCGCCGAAAAACGCCTCGGCCTGACAGGTCAGCCGCGCGTGATCGTTTTCCATGAAAAGAACGGACGCCGCCACGCTCATGCGGTGTGGAGCCGTATTGATAGCGAGGAAATGAAAGCCATTCCGCTTTCCTATGATCACCCCAAGTTGCAGGAAGTCTCGCGAGAACTTCATATTAAACATGGCTGGCAAATGCCACGCGGCATGATTGATAGGAGCTTACGTGATCCCAAAAACTTCACATTGGATGAATGGCAGCAAGCCAAACGCCAGGGCAAAGACCCGCGCGCCATTAAGGCCGCAATGCAAGATGCGTGGGCGACAAGTGATTCCCGCATAGCATTTTCCAATGCTCTCAAAGATCGGGGCTATACGCTGGCGCGAGGTGATCGACGCGGCTTTGTTGCGCTGGATCGCAAAGGCGAAGTCTATGCCATCGGCAAGAAATGGCTCGGCATAAAAACAAAGGATATAAAAGGCCGACTCGGCGATCCGAAAGACCTGCCGGATGTCGAGACGACGAAAGCAGAAATAGCCAAAGAGATGCAGACCACGATGTCACGGCTGCGCACTGATCTGGATAAAAGACAGGCGCGGCAAAAAGCTATCTTCGACCAGCGAAAGGCTGATCTGATTGCCCGCCAGCAAAAGAAGCGCAAAACTGCTTTTGAGAAAATAGAGGCGCGGCGAATATCGGAGGTCAAAACGCGGCAAATGCGATTCCGTCATGGCATGAAAGGCCTTTGGGATCGCTTGCGCGGTAAGCATAAACGCATTCAGGAACTAAATGAGAGCGAGGCCTATCAAGCCCATGCGCGTGATCGGGCGGCGAAGGATGCTCTGGTACTTCACCAACTCCAGCAACGCCGGAATTTCGAGCATTTCCGCCAGCGTGAGGAAGGGCGCACTCAAGATCAGGCGCAGGACTTAAAGACCGATGCGAGCCGCTATCAGGACATGCAAAAAACAACTTCAAAACAGGACTTTATGAACAGACGCAACGCAGAGACCGAGCGGTCTCAAGAAAACGCGCCAAGCCAGCATTTGGAGCGGTAGCACGCAAAGCTTGAAAATTCACATATTTAACACTATAATAGTAGTTATGGTGATATTGCGTAGGGTAATGATATTATGACAGCACTAATGACAGTTTCAAAAGCTCAGAATACGCTCGCTGAGAACGCCCGCGCGCGCAGGCTCGCTATGGGTTTGACGCAAGAAGGGCTTGCAAATCGATCAGGCGTAAGCCTGCCCAGCTTACGCAAGTTTGAGCAAAAGGGGCTGATCTCGCTGGAGTCGTTTCTGAAACTGATGATGGTGCTGGACGGGTTGGCGCGCATTGTTGAGGCAAGCGCACCGGAACAGACGGCGTTTTCTTCCATTGATGACGTACTGGAAGCGGATAAGAAGCCAGCGCGCAAGAAGGGCTGGCGCAAATGAGTTTCACGCCCATAACACAGATCAAGGTTGGCCTGGTTTTCGGTGCAGGCGTTCTGCCTGTTGGCCGTCTCGCTATTCGTGACGGCGATATCTATTTTGAGTACGAGAATGATTTTCTGGATCACGGTCTGGATATTTCGCCTCTGCGTTTGCCGTTAAGTCCTGAGTTAAAAACATTCGACCGCGCATTATTCGAAGGCCTGCCCGGAGTTTTCAATGACAGCCTGCCTGATGGCTGGGGACGGCTGCTATTGGATCGCTCTATGCGTGCGCAAGGCATTCTACCAGAACAGTTAAGCCCGCTGGATCGGCTGGCGCATGTCGGCAATTCGGGCATGGGCGCGCTGGTCTATGAGCCGGATTACGGCGCAGAAATTCCAGACGCGAAAATCAATCTTGATGTGCTGGCCTCCCATGCCATGGAGGTTTTAGACGGTGAAGCCGAGGGCGTCTTGCAAGAGCTTCTGGCATTGAATGGCTCCTCGGCTGGCGCGCGCCCCAAAGCCGTCATCGGCGTTGATAAAGCGTGTAAAAACATTATTCACGGCGCGCATAAACTGCCTGATGGTTTTTCTCCGTGGCTGGTCAAATTCCCCAACGCGCAGGACGGCGCGGATGCAGGCGCGATTGAATATGTCTATGGTCTGATGGCTGTCGAGGCAGGCGTCGCCATGACGCAAACGCATTTATTCCCTGCGCAAAAAGGTGCGGGCTATTTTGCAACCGCGCGCTTTGATCGCGAGGGGCAAAGCCGCGTCCATACGCACACGGCTTGCGGCGCGTTGCATTCTGATTTCCGAACGCCTTCGCTGGATTATGAAGATTTACTCGCTTTGACGGGAATGCTGACCCGCGATGTGCGTGAAGTCGAAAAGATGTTCCGGCTCGCCGTGTTCAACGTGCTTGCCCATAACCGCGATGATCATTCGAAGAATTTCACCTTCCTGATGAGTGAGCGCGGGGAATGGAAACTCTCGCCAGCCTATGATCTGACTTTTTCCTCCGGCCCGCGCGGCGAGCAGAGCACAATGGTAATGGGCGAGGGTAAAAACCCAGGCCGAGAACATCTGGAAAAACTTGGGCGCGAGGCCAAGATTGAGGAAAATCGCGTTTCGGAGATTATCGAGCAAACGCGCACTGCCTTGAGTAAATGGGAAACGCTCGCCAAGAAGTGCGGTGTGAGTAAAGGCAATATCAAACTGATCGGTCAAAAACTCGCGGGCGGTTGATGGCTCTTTAGGGAGAAAACTGGTTGAAATTATACATGCAGCGTTCGCATTAGGTTCAAAATTTGTTTGCTACAGAGTTGAAATCTGATATTTTTTTCAAAATGACGAGACTTTGGATTGTAAGGGCTGGTGCCCATGGAGAACGAGAACTTGCTGCTATCGAGCAAAGCAAGCTCTTTCCCGGATTCCTTGAAGTCGGCGACCTTTCTATTCGAAAAGACCGAGAAGCGGTTTTAGTGGAACTTCAAACAGCAATGCCGGATGCGGGCGCGGGTCGGCTCAGGAATTTTGCTGCGCAACTAAACCAATTCGCCAATAGAATCGAGATCGGTGATTATGTTGTTCTTCCTCGGAAGGTAACTAATGGCGTAGCGATAGGTATTGTAACTGGGGAATATACATTCGATGCAGACGATCCCTTCAAACATTCCCGCCAAATAGAATGGAAGAATGAATCCATTCCGCGTGATGTTTTCAAGCAAGATTTACGGCACTCCTTTGGCGCATTCATGACCATCTGCGAGGTCAAGCGTAATGAAGCGCTTGAGCGTGTAAAAACCGTGCTTGAGACTAGCCACGACCCTGGGTCGCTACTCGGAAGACAAGGCGTTGTTGCTGTTAAATCCAATGATGAAGATATCGATGCTGAAGCAGAAGACTATCAGATCGATATTGAAGATATCGCAAACCAGCAAATCATCTCGCTCATTAAATCTGAGTTTGCCGGACATGCTCTCGCTGATCTGGTTGCAGAGATTCTTCGCCTTGAAGGTTACACAACCAAGGTCTCACCACCAGGTGCGGATGGCGGTGTCGATATTCTGGCCGCTGGCGGCACCCTAGGTCTTGGTGAAGACCGCATCTGCGTGCAGGTCAAATCCGGTGATGGCGCGGCTAATCATGATGTAGTGCTGCGTCTGATTGGATCGGTCTCCAATACACAAGCACAAACTGGCCTTCTAGTGAGCATCGGCGGCGTCAATGCCGTCGCACAAAAAGAACTCGACAATAACTTTTTCAAGCTACGCCTTTGGCAAATGCCCGACCTATTGAAGGCCTTGTTTCGTACTTATGGTGAATTATCCGATGAAACCCGTGGCAAGCTGCCCCTGAAGCAAATTTGGGCCCCAATGTCTGAAGGCGGAAGTTGAGGATAGACTAAATTATGGCCGCGTTCATTTTTATTGATCATGGCTTCCCCCTCACGCGCAACGGTAAATGAGGGAGTCACCGGCAATTACGGTCTCGCTGTAATCGGCAGAGAGGTCGCGGGCGATGGCGTCATAATCGATATAGAATTGCAGCCGTTCAGGGATATCGCCGAACAGGCCTTCCTCAACAAACTGCGCGGCAAGCTCTTTCAGGCTGTTCAGCCAGTAAATATCAATGTCAAATTCATCGGTATCGACGGTTTCAGGATCAAAGCTGTATCCGCATTCGCCAACCGCGATGATAAAAGCGCGTTTCTGGTCATCGTCCCAGTCTTCAATCGCCTCGAAAAACGGCTTAAGATTGGCCTGATTAACGCCGTAGGACTTGGCAAAATCGCAATAGAGATGAGAGCCATCGATGAACTGGATTTCAAATTCTTCGACCACCTGCCCGAAAGCGTTCCTTACCTTACCGCTATTGCTTTTGTAGTCCTCAAAACTCTTAAAATAAAATCCGTGTGCGTCCATGTCATATGGCTGCGCGTATAATGTGACTGTCATTTTTCTTCCCCTTTTCAATGGGTATGGGTTGCTCATGCAACCCTGCCTCGTGGCGAACAGGGGGTGTGCAAGTGTCAAAAAATTCGACAGAGTCTCGGTGCGGCCCGCAAGCCATTCATGGCTGAGGACACGGCCTGTCTAATTTTCTTGATGCGCGCCGAGGGGCAACGCCCCTAAGTCTTCACGCGAAGGATCGACGCCGGATGGCCAAGACCGTTAGCGGGCTTGGTTTACGAGAGCCCGGTTCGGTATTATCCGGACGCAAAAAACAAAAAATTCAACTCACGCAATTTGATGTAAAAACTTCACCGAATTATCTAGGCTTGTAGGTTTTTATCATGGAATGCTTCTGTACATCTAACCATTGCTCGACCAGGTGATCTACCCATGATTGAGAATAGGTATAACTTTTGTAGGCAGGGTGATAAATGCACCAAGTTTTGTTAGTGTTTTCTGGTTGCCTGCTATTACTTCTTGGCCGCGCACTGAATAGATACATTGCCTGGGTATGATTATGACTTGTAAAACGTTTGCCTGACTTTTCGCTTACTACACTGCTGATTTCTCTTGGCTTAAACGGATAAAACTTATCCGCAATGACGTGTTTTTCAAGAACGTTATGAATTTCCGCACCTTCTTCAGAACCAGGTTTGATAAAGCGTATGTGCGCTTTACCCTTTGACGTGCTTTCCAACATATAGACAACGCGAAACTGATATTCGATATCAGCCTTTTCTTCGTCGCTCAGGCGGTCATCTAGCCGTGCATCCAGCGCCGAAATATGATCGGGAATATCATATTTTTGTAGACACTCAATTTGATCAAAATCTAGCTTGGCAAACTGTAACGCAAGTGACAGTTCATGCTTAAGCGATAATTTGTTGTCAAAAAGAGTGCACAATGCTTTGTCAAAATTCAAACAGCAGGCTTGAAATTTAGGGAAAAACTTGTAGTCCGCACGTCGGAGCAGTTTATGTTCAACATCATTTCGGATGTCGATCATGTCTGCCAGATTATTTTTTATCCCCTTTGATAGTGGAAAATCATTGCGTTGGATCATCTGACTGAGAAGAAGTGTTCGCCCCTGATTATCCTCGATTTTTACACCTTTGCTGAGAAAATGCTCATGCAGCAGATACGTCCACGCAATGTTGGCTTGTACTGCAAAAACTTCTGTCTTGAATTTCATACCGGGATTGTTGAACACTTGTACCGCCAGCAACATCGCTTCTCGTGAACGAATTAAACGCTCATCGTCATACAAGTTCAAACCAGTTTGCGGATCAAAAGATGCTTTCTTTTTGATATAAAAATCTGTTGCCTCTTCAGAAGCTGGTTTGGTCTGCTGTCTACCCTTTACTTCCGTGATCCTAGCGCTGTTGATGGTGGCGTTACGATTGATATTAATCAACGCTTGAATGTCCTGATTACGCCAACCACGCGCCAGAAGAGCTTTTACGATCCTGCTTTCTTCTAATGTTAGTGCACCTGCGGCCTTTCGGACAACCATTAAGCTTACTCCTCTTTATCTCCTGTGACCTGTACCTTCATCGCTGCTGTGGGAAACTCGAATACGGTTTGACCTATTATGAATGCCTGCGTTTCGTTCTCATCCAGCCATATCAATGCCGGGTTTTCACAAGCACTGCTGCCACATATTACTGCTGTATCAGGGAAACCAACTGGATTTACTGACCTGATATAAGACTTTGTACGGCCTTTAGGTTTTCCGCATTGTTTACATCTTGCAAGCGCCATTAATCTTTCCACTCCAAAAGTTCGCCTTGTTGTTTTTCTTCTTGTTCAAATCGACCCAGCATTGCATCCAGTGCATCGTCCGTTAATTCATCGGCTAAATGATCCTCATTAAATTCCAAAACTCGAAGCACGCGAAAACGTGATCGTTTTCCATGCTTTTCAATGAAAGCCCACTGCACCTTCAACTGATCATTTGGCTGAAGGTGAAGGCTGCCATCATCACGTCTTCGCCAAAAGCTTTCGTCATCAACAACAAATGTTGCGGTTTTATTGTCGCCATACGTGCCGTACCAATGGCGTTTGTCCTGTAAATTCCGTCGCCAAACCGGGCTGTTCGCAATGATCCGCTCTACCCCCACAATCCAATCAAGTTGTTCTTCAATCTCCTCTTTTGGGGGAAGGCTGACCTGCAACCCCGTGAAGTCTGACCTCTTTACCGGGAATTCATAGGTTTCATCAAAACCAAGCCCTTTGATATCCTCGTTTGCGTTGCAGATTTCGTAAAATTGATTCCTTGCTTCAAACGCCTCACGGAAGACCCGCGGAGTAACGCCTGATTTTGCAAGTTTTTCTTCATCCTGTTGGATGAATGCAATGATGATGTGAACAATCATCAACGCTTCCGCTTTTTGTGTTATCAACTCTTCTTTAACTTCGGGGAGTTGAGGACTATCAGTTTTCTTTTTCGCAAGAAGGGCCCTTAATTTTTCACCAGCTCTTTTGTGCCAATATGTTGGTTTGTGGCCAGTGAGGCTCTCAAAAAATGCTTTTCCATCTTTGGTTTGAGAATACGCCCAAACCAACCCTAACGAGCCCACTGAGGCGGTGCCTATATAACCGAGTATCTCAATAAACCCACCATCTTTGGGGGGCACAACCAGCATTTTGTATTTCAGCTTCCCGTCGAACAGGCGGTTATTGAAGCCATCTAAAATCGCCTCGGTTTTTTTGGCAGTTTGAATGAAGTCATCGAGGGGAATATGATGTTGAGGAACATCAAAATGAAGTGGAATCACCTCCACAACACTGTCTTCTCCATATGCTCCCTCAGATTCCATCAACCAACGACCTCCTCAAAAGTTACAATGAGGTCGAAGGAAAATGGGTCATCGTTTCTGTTGAACAAGCACATCATGAAAACCTCTTTCGAACGTAATCATGCTGCTCTTTGGCGGTAAGTGTTTTTGTGGCGTTCCCGCGTCGTATGAAGAATTCCTCTTTGCCTTGAAACTTCAGAAACACGGGTTCCTTGGATTTTTTGACCTCAATGACGCAGACTTGCTTCTCATCCGGTGCTTTCGAAAAACGGACATTGCAATATGGCGCAAAATCGACACCGATGGCATTGTCCAAAACGTTTCTGAACGTCTGTTCAAACCAATCCAGCGAATCCCTTGTGAGTTTTATGTCTTGATCCAGGCCGAATATCTGCTTGTCATCCGTCACGCCGATGACCAAGGTTCCCCCGGCGCTGTTCAGAAATGCTGCAACAGTTTTTAAACTCGCTTTTTGCAGCTCTGTATTTTTCTTGTTTTCCTTCACATCCCACTGGAAAGTGCTTTTGTACTCGACTTCCATGCCTTCATCCGCCTGAATGATCTCTTCGACAGATGGAGGTGGGGGTGGAGCCTGATAAAAAGCGTCCGGCCAGCCGCCGTGTTTGTTGATGACTTCATCCACCTGTTTCATGAGGGCGATGGTCTCGCGGATGGCAATGGTGATGCGGCGATAGTGTAGGATATCTTCATCAGTAAGGATGTGGCCAGGATGCGGATTCTTGCCGCCCTTACCGGCGCGGGATTTCAACCATTTTTCACAAACCTGATAACCGCCGATATAAAAATCCCAGACATCGGGCGTGACATCCTCAAAATGACAAGACGGATTGATCATCACCTTGCCGTTTTCGTATTTTAGATAACCCTTTTCCACGCGCGCTTCGCCCTTGCCGACAAAGCGGGTATCGGGCTTGGCAAGCTCTGACGATTCTTTTTCATCCAGCAGGTGCAGGCCGACTAGCTGACGGCCAAGGGCAACCAGATCACGGAATATATCGGCAGAGCGAGGCAGGGGAATGCGCGGAAAGTCGGATTTCAGGAAGTCGGCATAGCGCGTACGGTAGACTGGGGAATGCAGCACCGCATAGATATAATCAAATACATCGCGCGGACCGAATGTCTTTGTCAGATCACCGCGTCCCATGTCGGTTTGTTTTTCAGTTATTTTGCCCTCATAATTCAGCTTGGAATGCGCAGTGACATCATCAAGAAAACTGTTGGACAGATTCGGGCGGATTTCTGTTTCTGTGGAAGCTGGGTATAAAAACAAAGGGAAATTGTAATTTCCCTCTCTGGTCTTATTGGAAACGACACAAGATTCAGCTACTTCATCAGAAATCCATACATGTTGAAATCCAACCTTGTTTTGCTGACGCGATGATAAAAGAGATAGATTATTTCTCCAAGCGACATGATCCAGCAATTCCCGTCGCGGATAATCCATTGCGACATAGCTGAAATAGCAAAACCGATCATCAAAGGGGCGATATGCACATGGAACAATACATTTTTTCCAATCATCATCAGCCTGGATAGCTCCGCGTGCCTTCGCTAATTGCCAGTCCCGATTATCCTTCAGTGCATATTTTTCTTTCAAAATATCGTCCGGTAAATTTGCGTTTCGGAAATCCTTCAACCGGTTGACAATTTCTTGCCGCTCAATATCCACTGCAAAGTGATCACGGTGGCTCTGAAATCCCAGAACACTTGTTGGTATGATTTCAGTCAGGCTTCCCCATTCATGGTAGTGCCCAGCCAATGATTCATCTCTAGGAACCAACATATTAAATGGTTTAGCGGGATTTAGTTCGCTCCAACTCAGGTTTGCATGTGTGGATGAGGTCAGAACATCGTATTTTCCGCTACCGCTTGCTGTTGTGCGTGTTCCATACAGATCAAAGTGCTGAATCTTTCTTGGACCTTGCTTGTCGATGCCAAGCATGATCGCCACGCCCTGCATAATATTAAAAACATTTTCGTCTTTTGATCCATCCGGCGCAGTTTCCTTCTTTTTAGCGCTACCATGTAGATCAAGAAGCCACATTTTTTCAAAATCAGATAAGAGGCTCTCGCGCATTCCCCGGAAGGTAGGGTTATCGAGATAACCATTATTGGTGATGTATCCCAAAATACCAGCGGTCGAGTTTTCAATTCGCCATTGTCCGTAACGAATAAATTTCACATAATCATCATTCAGCCATTTGGGATTTTTCTCACCAAGTGGTTGTCCATTAACCTGAAAATAGCGTTGAATTAACTCACCAATGAATGTTCGCTTGTTTTTGATCTTGCTGGCATTAGCGGAATGCCCTGAGTAAGGCGGATTTCCAATTATTACAGTAATAGGTGTATTGGCTTTAATTTCATCTGCACCTTTTGCCTCTAGCGCCAAACTGTCGGTGATCAAACTCAAAGATGCTTGCGTTCCTACTTTGCCAGCGTTGACTGGTTCCTCCAGGGTATTTGTCAAATACACCCGCACACGTTCCTGATTATTATTTTTTGGCTCGTACCCCGTCTCGGCCAGCTTCATGCCTATCTTGATATGTGCAATAGCGTATGGAGCCATCATCAACTCAAACCCGTTCAGGCGAGGCAGGAGGTGTTTTGGCACATACTCATTCCACAGTACCTCTATTTCGCGCTCGCTGTTTCCGACCTTACGCCATTTGCCTTTCATCCGCTTTTCAATCAACCCAATGGTCTCGACCAGAAAAGTGCCCGTGCCGGTTGCCGGATCGAGTATCTGAACAAACGGCTCGTCCTCCACCACACAGTCCGGGATTTTGATCTCTGGATTTTTGACGTGCATTTCACCCCATGTGGCCGTATCAGCCAGACCATCTTCGAGGCCGAATTCCTTTTGCAGGATTTCATCCACGCTGCGCACGATAAAGCTGACTACAGGTAACGGCGTATAATAAACGCCGCGCTGCTCTCGCATGATGGAGTCATAGTCTTTCAGAAAATGTTCATAAAAATGCAGGATCGGGTCTTCATTGGGATTCTTGTTGCCAAAATCCAGCACAACCGCCTTCATATTAGCTTGTTGCAACAACTCAACGACTTCATTGACGCCAAGTTCGTTGAAATCCATCTTGCTCTTGCGCCCGCCGACAGCAAGGAAGCTTTCCATTAGCTCTTGCAAGAAGGGATGAATAACGCTGGAGGTGTGAGAGGCCGCATCATCAGCGCTCAATGTTTTTGTATCAAGCCCCTGTTTCTGTCGATCAATCTGAACGACCAGTAAGCCATAACAAATGGTCTGGGCATACATGTCCGCGAAGTCAGCCGGGGTTAGATTGTGAAAGATGGTCTTTTTGAAATCGTCAAAGATTTTGGTGAGTGGGCCGCTCTTACTTTCAGCCGCCAAAATTTCACCTGCCGCTTCACGAATGCGCGAAGCCAGTTCTGCTAATCGCGTTGTGAGTATTTTCGATGTGGCAATAACCTCACCATGACCAATAGTGAAGGCATTAGACCAGTTTTTGAAACCGGCTGTACCTTCAGGCCATGAAAGATGCTCTTTGAGCGTCGTATATACGTAAGCCTGTTTTGACTTAGTATCTCGCTTGTCCCAGCCAAGTTCCTTTAAAACGATTTTATTCTTACCGCCGTTTTCTTCCGCAAAGTGAAGGAAGGACAATTCTCTTTCGCCTGTGTTGCCAGACGCCGAGATGAATAAAAGATCGTGCAGGTTCCAGCCCTTCTGTTCGGCTTTGTTATTTGATTGGCGCTTTTTGAGGGTTAAGCCTCCCAAAATGCGTTTGAGCACGCCAACCGGAATCTTACGGTCTTCAAAATTTACAAAGAAAATTCCCCAGGGCTGATCTGTTTCCAACGGGCGGAGCTGACGGATTTCTCTGATGTGGTCGATGTCGTTGTCTTTTAAGCCAAGATCTTTGGCAGCATCATATTCAAAGGTCAGATCATCAATTTCAAAATCATCTTCTTCAATCGGCCAGTCCAATTCGTTCCGCAAAAAAGGGAAGAGCTGATCAAAATTTTTGATATTCTCGATACCACCGGTTTTTAAAGCGTTCATCTTGTTCCCTAATTCAGTTCCATCCACGCCTTCAGCACCGGCTTTACCCCCACGGGCGCTTGAACCTGTCGTAAATATGTTTTGGTAATATGTTTTTCGAGTTTCTTGCGGATGTCGGAAAGGGTTGATTGCTCAATCTTCGTCACTCTTGATGTTTCCGGCTCGCTGCGGATAAACTCGATAATTTGCGAAGCCTCTTCAATGATGTTTTCTGTTTTCAAATCGTAGAGATACCATTTCACGTCCCCGGCACCCGTCGTCCAGCGATCTTCGCCCGTTTCTTCGCTTAATGGCTTGTCATGAGCCGGGCGAGCGTAACAGAAAAACACGGCGCGCGATCCGGATTTGATTTTCTCTCGTCCAGAGAAGATAGCATCAGGAAAGCCGTTAAGTTCCTCATCCAGCTCTTCGTTGTTGCGGAGTAAATCCTGAAACTCTAGGTGCATTTCTTCATCTGGCGTCGGACGGCCTTCATACTGTTCGGCAAAGTTTTTCAAATCTTCAAAATCATCATCTTCTCGAAGCAGTTTTTTACCCTCAATACCGAGTGTTTTTGAAATACGTAGCGTCTTATGAGACACCTTCTGATAGAGGTTCAAAAGACTATCCAGATCACCAGGCGGCAGAAAATTCCAGTACCCTACAGTGCCGCGCAACTTTTTCTGATCTGGATGATCCCTGATGATCTGTTTTTCAATCTCAGGATTCATACGTCGATCAACACGGCCTATTCGTTGCATGAGCCGAACAGGGTTCCAGTGAAGGTCGTAATTGATAAGTCGTGTTCCATCCTGAAGGTTCAAACCTTCGGAAAGAACATCCGTCGAAATCAGCACACGAATTTCGTCAAGCCCCTCATCAGCGAGCTGCTTGCTGGAACTTTCATTGTAATAAGGAGCAAAGCGGCGGATCAGGGTGGAGCGATCCCCTTTATAGCCTCCATCAATCTGATCAAGTCCATCGATACCTTCTTCATTGAGTTGCTCGTAAAGGTAACGGGCAGTGTCACTGAATTCGGTAAAAATGATGATCTTGTGTTTGCTGGCAACAGTGTCATTTTTGAGTAATTTTTTTAACTCAGTAAGCTTTTTATCCTGAGACGGTTTGAATTTTTCTAATTCTTCCAAAAAATCAGAAAGCTGTTCTAGGTCACGAACAGATTCAAGAACGATCTGCTCAATATCAAATTCGTTCCTATCAAGTTTTTCAACAGCGTCCAGGAGTTCGGGCGATATAAAATCTTCGTCTGCTTCTTCATCAATAAAATCAAACTGCGGCTTGTAATTTATGAGCTTTGCATTTCGCCTTTTCCAGTGCTCTACAGCATCCACCTCATGCTCAGTCTCTGCATGCACTTCAAGCCACGCGAGCAGCTTCCAGAGTAAGTTCCAGCATGACCTCCTGAATGCTTCTGCCGAACTTTCAAACCGCTTCAAGAATCCGGTGCGGATTAATGAAACAACTTGCTTTCGGCGTCCTTTTTCAAGAGCTAAATTTACTGAGTCGTCATTGCCTATATAAAAAGCATAAGGATAGTAAATTGGTAGCGAGAAAAGAGGTTCTTTTTTATGAAAGGCATCTGCAACCATATCCAGCAATTTGCCGTATGTTTGTTTTACCGAATACTCCACGACCTTGGGTTTTCGCGGGTCGGGAAACATGATGTCATTCCCGCTTTCTCTGGATACGCTCTCTTTTACATAGCTGCGACTTCTCTGGACAACCAAGGCGTCAAAAAGAGTGTCGGCAGAAAGAACGTCACCAGCTTCGGCGTAGTTGATATCAACTTTCTCACCATCATCTCCGGCAATCCGGTTCTCAATAGCTTTTTCTAACTTGCGAATATGTCCTGCAAGAGAATGAATTCCTAATGGTGCTTCTGAGAAATAATCTGGTTCATGACGTGTAAACAACTCTATCATGTGTTGAAAATCGAGAAGGCTATTATTGATAGGAGTTGCCGTCAGGTGAAATAGTTGCTTATCCTCAATAATGTCAAAAAGCTTCCAGTATCGAGATCGGCGTTCTCCTTCTTTCTCTCCCTTGGTGCCTGTATTTCGAAAGTGATGAGCTTCATCAATAATTACGACATGTGCTTGTTGGCGAACTTGCTCCAACTCTTCAGCGATTTTGTCTCTCATTAGATCGGTGTGACTGAATATTTTTAGGCGACTATATCCTTTAAAAAGATCGGGGAGACGCTTCTGTAATTCCCGCTCCCAAACAGGCGCCTTGGCCGCCTTGGGCACAAAAAGAGCAACGTTCTTATTTTCGTGAATTACAAAACGTTCAATCAGCATCAAACCAATAAAGGTTTTTCCAAGCCCCACGCCATCACAGAGCAATGCTCCACCGTATTTATTGGCACGTTTGATTAGCGCATTGTATCCATCTTGCTGGTATTTCGCCAGAACTGGGTATATTCGAGAGTTGTTTTTCTCCCATTCTGATGCAGATTCTTCGTGACCAAGAAAATACTGCTGAAGAGAGCGAGCATAAATGTCGAACGGCACATACTCGCGAACGTGGCGTTCTATGATATTCAGGAGATCAGCAGAAATATCCTCGGCTTCTTCCCAGTGCTCATCATACCATTCTTGAAGAACAGCGACTGGTGAGCCCGTAATTTGCACGTTAAGCTCAATATTTTCGGTAAGCCCAGGGAAAGTAAAGTTCGACGATCCAACAAGCGCTGAAGAGCCTACAACATCCAAGCGTGCATGAGTGATATAAGCTTTAGCATGAAACTTGTCTTTTCGATAAACCCTGCATTCAATCTTTCCATTTTGGATTGCCTCGACGATAGCCGGCACACCCGAAAGGAAATGATTTGTTGATTTTTCTTTTTCGATACTGCCGTCAAGCCGTGATGTGATTTCTTTCAAGCCCTTTTCAAAGGCCTTCTTTGTTCGCTTAGAGACCTCATCTCCCATCAGGATACGAATTTTATCAACTTTCTGCCATTCCCCATCCAGAGATAACAGCGAGCCAATTTCAAAGAATCCTGTTGCGATATCCATTGATTTTGAAATCTGGCACCAATCGTGAAGATACCGGAGAGCCTTCCAAGCCTCTTCGCTGTTATCAACAATGAAGAGCTCGCTTCCGGTTTTATGGCTTTGACGCTTTGGCATTTCTACTTTCTGCCTTTCTTTTTACGTCGTTCTGATGGAATTGTTTCGCTCACAGCTTCATGCTTCGCCAAATAACCCCGAATAAACTCACGGATAACTTGCGCAGCGGGGCGGTCCTGTTCACGGCACAAAGCGACAAACTTCTCGCGAAGTTCGCGGTCAATGCGAATGCGTAATCCCGAATCCTTTTTCATGAGGGAAGTGTACCCAAACGACACACTTATTAGTAGAAGAATTTTCCACATTCGTATGTATTCATCATGGGGTTTTCAGGGAGTGCAACGGCTCCTTTGAATGGCGACCAAACAGGCAGATGTTTGGACATGGTTCGGTGCAGGTGGAGAGGTCATTCTCCAAGTCCTGCTCGCGGGTTCCAAGGGGCAGCGATGCGCACTTTGGTCTGGTTCAGCGGTGAAACGCTGACGGCATCCAATCCGCGAAGGGTTGGCCTCAATGGAATTGTCATGGGGGTATTGGGGGAGCAGGAACGCTCACCTGATTGACGGGTGTCGGGGGCCATTACCCTGACGAGTGATTAATCGGCGATACGATTTACTGCCAGCGGAAAGGCCCTAAATGAAATGGTTGGGTCTGAAGCTGGCACTACTGGGGTATCCAACAGGGGGCGTAGCGCCCCTTTGGCAAGGGTGTTGTACTACACAACACATACCTTGCGTTCCGCGAAAACCTGCAAAGCTGTCCTGTACTACAATTTTGTTCGAGATGTCATACGGTAAGACAAAGGCTGCAACGCTGTATTACACGATTGTGATAAATAGAAACATGCTCTTGGAAATATACGCCGACCAAATTTTTTAATGCGTCACACGTTTGATATATGTTAGAAATGGGGGGAGCAGAGTTTTGGTAGTATTTTTTAAAGCGATGCGATGCTGTAAAATTATACTGGGATATATATGGAAGAAGTGACTTGTAGGATAGCATGGGGAATTTGAGCATGAAATTTAGAGAAACGTCTGGCGATACGGTCATCATAGATGCGTCACGCGATGAAAAATTCAACCTTGCAGGCGTATTGAGGCAGTCCCTTATCATAAGGCAGGGAGGCTTTGATATAGGAACATATTCGGGTGTGCCGCGAGATGGTATTGAATCCATCGCTCAAACAATTGAAGATCAGGTCAGAGATGAAGGCCTAAAGTTGCCTGAGCAGGAAGTGCGCGATATTAATGCTGTGTTTCGAGAGCTAAAAAGGCAACATTACGACATTTCGAATGATTACGGGGGGTACCCCCATATAGATGATGAGATTGCCACAATCGTGGAGCATTTGGATGCGTGATGTAATTTTGCTTGCATACGGAAAATACTTTAAAATGAAAAATATTTGAACAAACGGGTGATTTATGAATGGCATATACTTTAAACGAATTAAATATTGATCTTATTGCTGAATATATTTCGCATGGCCATGCCTATGATCGACATCTGTTGGGACGTTTGAGTAATCCAAATGACACGTTAATGGGGCAAAATGCTTATAGGCTAACAAATCCCTATGTGGGGCCTGACCTAGGCATAACAACTCCCAATGATTTACAGAACTATGTTGGAAGGATGCTTGACGATCCAGGCACTGTGGGGTTTCGATCCCCGAGGGACGGCAGCCTCACTCTCTACAATTCATCCGACAATACACTCCTTTTCATTGACGCAAGCAATAAAACCTTAACCCATCAAAACGGAGGCGACTTTGGAACGGTTGTCTGACGTCAGCGCTTATGGGTCCAATTAGGGTAATTTGATAAGAGAGTGTTCTTGGCTCATCGTAACCACTGAGGAGTGGGACATGAGACAGACCAACGCAATACGTAAAAGCCCCGGCGAGAAGATCGTCAAAGAC
>JAJDAP010000110.1 GCA_029261795.1 Deltaproteobacteria bacterium | reverse complement strand
GTACTGACTCCCCATGTTTCAACTTGGAACGTGCCCCTCGGGGTACACTTGCAAAGTTGAAACTTGTGGAGTCCGTCCCCGCTAGGTGGTGTACTCCGCGTTGATGCGGACGTAGTCGTAGGAGAGATCGCAGGTCCAGACGCGCGCGCGGCCCTTTCCGGCGGCGAGGTCGACCGCGATCGTGACTTCGGGACGCTTCAGGCGTTTGCCTGCCCGGAGCCGTGCGGCGGCACCGGCAGAAGCTCCGCGACGAAACACCGGCACATCGCAGAGCCGGACCTCGGTCTTGGCCAGGTCGAGGTGAATCTCGCCGGCGCCCACGGTCTGCAGGATTCGACCCCAGTTCGGGTCGCGACCGAAGATGGCGGTCTTCACGAGCAGTGAGTTCGCGATGCGTCGGGCCGCGCGCAGTGCTTCGGCCTCACTTCGGGCACCGCTCACCTCGACGGTGACTAGCTTCGTGGCGCCCTCGCCGTCGCGCGCCAGGGAACGCGCGAGTTCCGAAGCCACGGACGAGAGGCCCATGCGCAAGGCTGCAGCGGAAGCGCCGCGGGCGGACGTGATCGGTCGCCCACCGGCCGCGCCATTGGCCAGCACGATCGCCATGTCGCTGGTCGAGGTTTCGCCATCGATCGTCACGCGGTTGAAGCTGTCCTCGGCGACCTCGCGCCAGATCCCGCGTAGGACATCTGCCGAGACCGGCGCGTCGGTCGCCAGGAACGCCAACATCGTCGCCATCTTCGGCTCGATCATGCCCGAGCCCTTGGTGATGCCCGCAACCCGGCAGCGGCGGTTCCCCAAGGCGAAGCTCTTCGAGGCCACTTTCGCGACGGTGTCCGTCGTCATGATCGCGCGGGCCGTCGAACGGATCGCGTCCGATGCGAGGCCACGTGTGGCGCGCTCGATTCCGGGCAGGATGCGATCCATCGGCAGCGGTTCACCGATCACGCCGGTCGAGGCGACGAGCACCTGGCCAACCGGGACCGAGAGAGCGGCGCCAAGCCGTGCCGTCATGGCCTCGGCATCGCGCATGCCGGCGGCACCCATCGCCACGTTCGAGATACCCGCGTTCACGACCAGGGCCCGCGCACTGCCGCGTCGAACCCGCCGGCGCGTGACCACGACCGGGGCACCGGGCACCGTAGAGCGGGTGAACACGCCGGCCACGGCGGCCGGGCGGTCGCTGACGAGCAGACCCAGATCGGGCCCGCGTTCCTTCACGCCGGTGCGAACGGCCGCCCACTGAAAGCCGCGAACCTGCGGCGGCCGAGCCCCCTTAGCGGGCGCCATGGCACTTCTTGTACTTCTTCCCGCTGCCACAGGGACACGGTTCGTTGCGGCCGACCTTGCCTGGTTTCGGCGCTGCAGCCGGGCCCGCTTGCGGCAGCCCGGGCCGTTCTGCGTTGCCGGCGAGCGGCTGGGGCGGCGGCATCGGGCGCAACTGCTCGGGTTCGGGCAGTGCCAACTTGAACAGGATCTCGGCGACTTCGCCGTCCACGCGCTGGTTCATCTCCTCGAACATGCCGAAGCCTTCGCGCTGGTACTCGAGCTTGGGATCCTTCTGCGCCATGCCACGGAGGCCGACGCTATCGCGCAGGCCATCCATGGCGTGGAGATGATCCTTCCATTGTCGATCCGAGATCGTCAGCAGGATGTCACGTTCGATGTCGGCGAAGTTCGGGTAGCCGAGTTCTTCATGCTCGACGGCCTTGGCATCGCAGGTCTTCTTCTTCTCCTCCAGGACCGCGGTCAGGCGGTCCAGCACCGCGCGTCCCAACTCGTCGCGTTCAGCGGCGGGCTTGCCGTTCACGACGAACGGGGCCGCGCTTCCGTCGAAGGAGGTCCCGAACATCGACTCCAGGTTGGTTACCAGTTCGGCCATCTGCTCTTCGTCGGGCGAGCCCTTGTCGGGCCAATCCTGGGCCAACTGGTCGACGACCACGCCTTCGACGAGTTCGAGCAGCTCTTCGTGGACATCGTCGTGCGCCAGCACATCGCGGCGCTTGCCATAGAACGTGGTGCGCTGAAGGTTCATCACGTTGTCGTAATCGAGCAGGTGTTTGCGGATGTCGAAGTTGCGACCTTCGACCTTCTTCTGGGCGTTCTCGATCGCGCGCGAGATCATCTTGTGTTCGATCGCTTCGCCCTCTTCCAGGCCGAGGCGTTCCATCCAGGGTTGGATGCGCTCGCCGCCGAAGATGCGGAGCAGATCGTCTTCCAGCGACATGAAGAACTGGGAGGAGCCCGGGTCGCCCTGACGGCCGGCACGGCCCCGCAGCTGGTTGTCGATGCGGCGGCTCTCGTGTCGCTCGGTTCCGAGGATGTGAAGGCCACCGGCAGCGAGAACTGCGTCCTGTTCCTCTGCGCAAGCGGCCTCGAAATCGGTCAGCAAGCGCGGGTACTCGGGCGAAGCCTTGTCGCCCCCGCACTTGTCGAGGGCCATCTGCTCGGGATTGCCGCCGAGCACGATGTCGGTCCCGCGGCCGGCCATGTTGGTCGAGATCGTCACCGCGTTGTGGCGGCCCGCCTGGGCCACGATCTCGGCTTCGCGCTCGTGCTGCTTCGCGTTCAACACGTTGTGCTTCACGCCGTGCTTCTTGAGTCGGTTCGAGAGTCGCTCGGAGTTCTCGATCGAGATCGTACCGACCAGGACCGGCTGGCCGCGCTCGTGGCGTTCCTTGATATCGCCGATGACGGCGTCGAACTTCTCTCGCTCGCTCTTGTAGACCACGTCCGCCAGATCGTCGCGGATCATCGGTCGGTGGGTCGGAACGATCATCACCTCGAGGTCGTAGATCTTGGCGAACTCGGTGGCCTCGGTATCCGCCGTGCCGGTCATACCCGCGAGCTTGTCGTACATGCGGAAGTAGTTCTGGAAGGTGACCGACGCATAGGTCTGGCTCTCGCTCTGGACCGCGATGCCTTCCTTCGCCTCGACCGCCTGGTGCAGGCCGTCCGCCCAGCGCCGCCCGTTCATCAGCCGACCGGTGAACTCGTCGACGATCACGACTTCGGGCTTGCCGGAATCGCCCGGCTGCACCACGTACTCCACGTCCTTCTTCTTGAGCGAGTGCGCGTGGAGGGCCTGGTTCACGGCATGGAGGACCGGCAGCATCTGCGGGTCGTAGAGGTTCTCGACCCGCAACAGCTTCTCGACGCTGCGAACGCCGTCCTCGGTCAGACTTGCCGAGGAATGCTCCTCGTCCACCCAGTAGTCGCCGGTCTCCGGGGCATCGGTTCGGGGATCGGCCTTCTCGCCCTTCGCGAGCTTGGGGATCACCTGGTTGGCGACGCGGTAGATGTCGGTGTTCTGTTCCGACGGACCCGAGATGATAAGCGGCGTGCGCGCCTCGTCGATCAGGATCGAGTCCACTTCGTCGACGATCGCGTAGGCGTGATCGCGCTGAACGCAGAGTTCGATCGACGGCTTCATGTTGTCGCGCAGGTAGTCGAAGCCGAGTTCGTTGTTCGTCGCGTAGGTGATGTCACAGGCGTAGGCCTGACGGCGGTCCAACTCGTTCAGGTTCGGGACGACGCAACCGGTGGTCAGCCCGAGGACGCCATGGATCTGGCCCATCCACTCGGCGTCGCGGCTGGCCAGGTAGTCGTTCACGGTCACCACGTGCACGCCCCGGCCGGTGAGCGCGTTCAGGTAGGAAGGCAGGGTGGCGACGAAGGTCTTGCCCTCGCCGGTCTTCATCTCCGCGATGCGCCCTTCGTGCAGGACCACGCCGCCCATCATCTGGACGTCGAAGTGGCGCTTGCCGATCGAGCGCTTCATCGCCTCGCGCACGCAGGCGAAAGCTTCGGGAAGCAGATCGTCGAGGGGCTCGCCATTGGCCAGGCGCTGTTTGAAATCGCCGGTCTTGGCGCGCAGATCGACATCGCGCAGTTTCGTCAACTGCGGCTCGTGCGAATTGATGCGTTCGACCAGAGGGACGATGCGCTTCAGTTCGCGATCGTTCTGGGTGCCAACGAGGTTCTTGACCCAGTTCAACATCGCGAGGCCGGTACTCCCGGGGGGGCAGGTCCGGAGAATCTAAGGAAGGGGCTGCGCCGCGGCAAACGCCCCCGGGAAGGTCTACTCGAAGATGTAGTTGGCCGGATTCACGGATCGGCCATTGACCTCGACCGCGTAGTGGAGGTGCGGTCCCGTGCTGCGCCCGGTCGAGCCGACCGCCGCGATCGGGGTGCCGCGCTCGACGACCTCGCCCCGGGCCACGTAGGTCTTGGCCGTGTGGGCGTAGGTGGTCTTGAGGCCGAAGCCATGGTCGATGATGACCGCCCGGCCCATCGGGCCCTTCTTGCCGACGAAGGAAACGCGGCCGCGGGCGGGGGCGATGATCTGGGTGCCGAAGGCGGCAGCGATATCCAGGCCACCGTGGAACTGGGGCCTGCTGGTAAACGGCGAGATGCGGTTGCCATAGCGCGAGGTCACCCAGCCATCGGTCGGCCAGATCGAGGGCGTCGATTCGAGCTGGTGTCGCTTGCCTTCCAGGCCCTCGACCAACTGGGCCAGGCTTTCGCGGTTCGGTGAGACGGCGAGCGCCAGGGAGCGCGCGCGGTCGGCCGCCCGGGTCAGGGCGATCTGGTCGAAGTCGCGCTGGGGCGTGGCGGCCAGCGGCTCGTCCACCTCTTCGGCCGCGCTCGCCGGGCCCGGATGCGTCGGGATCGGTGCGGTCTCGGGCAGGACCGTGCCCGGGTCCGCGTGGCCCTCGGGGGCTCCGCCTCGTCCAGTCGGGACCTCCGGCTTGCGGGCTTCCGCCACGGCGCCAGGCAGGTTCGCGATCACGCGGACCTTTCGCTCGAGTTCGCGCAGGGCATCGAACTCGCTCTTCAGCGTGCCCACTTCGGACGCCAGGCCGGCCAGTTGTTCCTGCTGCTCGACGGTCCGGGAGCGCAGCGCGACCACGTCCACGGCATCGATGCGCAGCCTTACATAGTCGATCAGCCCGATGCACAGGACGAGCACCAGGGCCGCCGAGCCGACCACGACCTGGCGGATGCGCTGGTGAGTCAGGGTGAAGCGCCGAACCGGCGACTTCTCGTCGGAAACCAGGATCAGGTTGTACGCTTGGTGCTGGGCCTTCATTGGTCACTCGGAAGCTGGATGCGCAGGCGGAGCTTGCCCATCTGGATTTCGTCGCCGGTCGCGAGCACTTGATGCTTCTCGCGGTTTCCATTCACCAGGGTTCCGTTGGTGCTGCCGAGATCCTGAACGAAGAACCCCTCCCCGGCCTGCCAACCGATGGCCGCGTGGGCGCGGCTGATCGTGGGCTCGGGGACGACCGCATCGGCGCCTCGGCCGCGACCGATCACGAACCAATCGCGATCGACCGGAAGTTCCAGGCCCTCGTAGAAGCCGTGCGTCACGCGCACACAGGCACCCGACGGGACCGGGGCCATCGCCTCCGCACTCTGTTGGTTCTGTTGGCTCATTCGCCCTCCCGGCCGTTCGCTCGAGCTACCCGCAAAGGGCGGGAGCACACACCGGTTCAATGCGTGTCGGAAAGCCCACACAGGGAGACCGTGACCCCTGTCACTTTCCCCTGACCCACGGCTCGCCTTCCCAGAACCATCGGAGCCTTGAAGCGGGAACTTGATGCCGCTTCACGAGGGCGCGATTCAGGCCCGAAGGCGGGGTGAGCGCTGGTGTTATTCGGGCTCAGCCGTCGGCGCTGGGCGCTGGGGCCCGGGCACCACGCAGCAACGCGCGAGCATGGCGGCGGGTCGCGTCGGTCACCGTCTCGCCGCCCGCCATCCGAGCCAGTTCATCGACCCGTTCGCGGTCCGAGAGCCGCACCAGCTCGGTGCAGGTGCGCCCCTTCTCAGAGGTCTTCCGGACCTCGAAATGATGCTCGGCCTGGGCAGCGATCTGGGGCAGATGCGTGATGCAGAGGACCTGATGTTCGCCGGCCAGCGATCCCAGCACGCCGCCCACCTTCTCGGCCACGGCCCCGCCGATGCCGGTATCCACTTCATCGAACACCAGGACCATGCCGGCATCACTGCGTCGCAGCACGTTCTTCAGGGCGAGGAAGATGCGCGAGAGTTCGCCGCCGGAAGCCACCTTGCGAAGCGGGCGGGCCCCTTCGCCGGGGTTCGCCGAGAAACGGAACTCGATCGATTCGGCGCCGAAGGCCGCACACGGCAATCCATCGGGCGCTTCGACGGGTTCCAGGGCGATCTCGAAGGCGGCCTCGGCGAGGGCCAGTTCCCGAATCGCCGCCTCGGCCTCGCTCGCCAGGGACTTCGCCGTCTTCTTGCGCGCGCGGCTCAGCTTGGTGGCCTGTTGCGCGACCGCCGCATGCGCAGCGCTGCGTTCGGTACTCAACTTGCCGAGGCGTTCGTCGCTGCCGGCGAGGGCTGCACGCTCGGTAGCAGCCGTGTCCCGGAACTCGAGGATCGCCTCGGCCGTTTCGCCGTACTTGCGGCGCAGGCGCTCGAATTGCTGGATCCGCTCTTCCACCTGGACCAGCCGCGCCGGATCCACCTCGATGCCCGACGCATAACGTTCGAGTTCCGCGCCGAGGTCGTCGAGTTCGGTTCGCGCCACGATCAGCCGCTCGGCGAGGGGGGCCAGCTCGCGATCGAGTTCGGCCAGCTCCTCGGTGGTGCGCGCGGCGCTGCCGATCCGGTCTGCGGCGCCCGGAGCCTCCGGTGCCGAGGCATCGCCCTGGATCTCGGCCGCTGCGCGCCCGGCCTCGCCCTGGAGGCGCTCGGCGTGGACGAGCCGGCCGTGCTCAGCATCGAGACCCGACAGCTCGGCCGGATCGATCCGGGCTTCATCGATCTCTTGAATCTGGAAGGCGAGGTAGTCCTCGCGGCGGGTCCGCTCGTCGGCGTCGGAGGTCAGGCGGGCGATTTCCTGATCTCGCTCTCGCAACTCGGCAATCCCTTCGGCGACCCGTTCGCGCCCTGCGCTGAGCCCACCCGCGGCATCGAGCAGGCGCCCCTGCACTTCGGGGCGAAGCAACGCCTGGGAGGCGTGCTGGCTCGAGATCTCGATCCGATCGGCGAGCAGCTCGGCCAGCGTCGAGATCGGGACCAACTGGCCACCGATCCAGGCGCGGCTTCGACCATTGCGCGAAACGCTGCGACGCACGATCAGTTCGTGGCCCTCAGCCTCGAGCCCACGCTCGAGTAGCTCGGCTTCGAGGCCAGGCAGGCCCGAGGTGTCGAAGACGGCCTCGACGACGGCGGTTTCGGAGCCCTCGCGAACCGCATCGCCCTTTGCGCGCGCGCCGGCCAACAGCGAGAGCGCGCCTAGCACGATCGATTTCCCGGCGCCGGTCTCTCCCGTCAACACGTTGAGCCCGGCACCGAACTCGAGCTCGAGGCGTTCGACGAGGGCCAATTCCTCGATGCGCAGGCGCTCGATCATCCCGCGCCCCAGCCGAGCTTGGTTCGGAGCACGTCGAAGCGGGAACGACCCGGCGCCACGACGAAGTGCGCGGGCGGTGCCCCTGCACTCACCGTGACCACATCGCCATCCTGGAGCAGTTCGCCGATCTGTCCGTCGACGGTCAACTGGGCCGTGCCCTCGCGACTGCGCACCCTGATCTGCATCGAGATGGAGGCCGGCAGGACCAGGGGGCGTTGGGTCAGCGTGTGCGGACAGATCGGGGTCATCGCGTAGACGTGGGAGCCGGGCATCAGGATGGGGCCACCGGCCGAGAGCGTGTAGGCCGTCGAACCGGTGGGCGTCGAGACGATCAGGCCATCGCCGTAGTAGCGGGTGACCGGGCGCCCATCGGCGGACGCTTCGAGATCGATCATGCGCGAGAGATCACCGCGATTGAGCACGGCATCGTTGAGGGCGAGCGCGCGCAACAGTTCGCGCCCGTCCCGACTCGCGCGCACATCGAAGCGCATGCGCGGCTCGGTGGTGTAGTTCCCGCCGAGCACGTCTTCGAGTAGTGGCTGGAGTTCGTCCGGGTTGACCTCGGCGAGGAAGCCCAGCGTGCCGAGATTGACGCCGAGAATCGGCACGCTGCGAGCACCGGTTTCGCGGGCGACCGAGAGAATCGTGCCGTCGCCGCCGAGCACGATCAGCAGATCCGACTTCTCGGCCAGGGCTTCCCGATCGAGGCTGGGCACGTCGCACCATTCGGCCGCCTCGGGATCGACGGAGACTTCGACACCGCGGCTGGAGAGCCAGGCCGTGAGATCCCGCGCGGCTTCGCCGGCCGACGCCGACGCCGGCTTCACGCACAAACCGATCGATCGCACCTCGCCGTTGCTCACAAAGCCTCCGGCCGAACGATGACACACCCGGGCGGGTTCGCAGCCCGCGCACGGTAGACTCCCGCGATGGGCGACGGAGAATCTCTCGAACTCTTTCCGGAGAACCCGGCGACACCCGATGAGGCCGCATCGAACGCGCCCTCGCCGGCCGATCGCCACGCCCCATTGCCCGATCGGATGCGGCCCCGCTCGCTCGATGAAGTGGTCGGACAAGACCACCTCGTCGCCCCCGGCGCGCCGCTCCGCCAGCTGATCGAGGCCGGCCGATTGCCCTCGATGGTGCTCTGGGGGCCACCCGGAATCGGCAAGACCACACTGGCGCGCCTTGTGGCCACGGCGCAGCCCACCGGGGCCGCACGGTTCGTAGGGCTCTCGGCGGTGATGGCGGGCCTGAAGGATGTTCGAGAGGTGGTCGCCGAGGCCAAGCGGGCGCGCCGAACTGGCCAGCACACGGTCTTCTTTCTCGACGAGATCCATCGCTTCAATCGCGCCCAACAGGATGCCCTGCTGCCCCACGTCGAGGCCGGCACGATCACGCTGGTGGGTGCGACGACCGAGAATCCTTCCTTCGAGGTGATCGGTCCGCTGCTTTCGCGCTGTCGCGTCTTCACCTTGAAGCCCCTCGAAGCCGAAGACCTGGTGGCGCTGTTGCGCCGCGCCGCTGCAGACGCCGATCGCGGCCTCGGCGGCCTCGACATCTCGGACGAGGCCGTCCGCGCCATCGCGGACGCCGCGGATGGAGACGCTCGCCGAGCACTCGGCATGCTCGAGACTGCGGCGGCCGCCCATGACCCCGCAGCTGGGACGTTAGGCGTCGATGCCGTGCGCGAGACGATCGGCCAACGAACCCTGCTCTACGATCGCGACCGCGAAGAGCACTACAACACCATCTCGGCCTTCATCAAGAGCCTGCGCGCAAGCGACCCCGACGCTGCCGTCTACTACCTGGCGCGGATGCTCGAAGGCGGCGAAGACCCGCTCTTCATCGCCCGACGGCTGGTGGTCTTCGCCTCCGAGGATGTCGGCAACGCCGAGCCCCAGGGCCTTCCCCTGGCCCTCGCCGCCTATCAAACCGTCGAGCGGATCGGGCTCCCCGAAGGCCGCATCCCGCTTGCCCAGGCCACCACCTTTCTCGCCAGCGCGCCGAAGAGCAATCGCTCCTACGTCTCGATCAACCGGGCGAGCGAGGCGGTGCGCGCGAGTGGCGCGCTGCCGATCCCGATGCATCTGCGCAACGCACCGACGGGCCTGATGAAGGCAGAGGGCTATGGAGAGGGCTACCGGTATCCTCACGACGAGGAGGAGGCCTTCGTGGCGGAGCAGAACCTTCCCGAGGGAACTCCAGGACTTCCCTTCTACGAGCCGAGTGATCGCGGCGCCGAGGACGCCATCCGCGAGCGTGTCGAGCGCTGGCGGAAGCTTCGCGACGAGTCCGAATAACATTCAAGAAGGCCGCCACTCGAGCTTGGCTGACGCCGAACGGAGACGACGATGACATCCAGCATTCCCGTGCAGGGCCACTGCGACCCGCGCTTCCAGAAGGTCCGCGATCTCTTCCAGCAGAGCTTCGACGCCGGGTCGGAGATCGGCGCCGCGATCGCGTTCACGCTCGACGGCGAACTCGTGGTCGATCTCTGGGGCGGCCACTACGACAAGGAGCGCGGCCGCCCCTGGGAACGCGACACCCTCGTCAATGTCTATTCGACGACCAAGGGCATGACCGCGATCTGCGCCCACCAGTTGATCGAACAGGGCAAGCTCGACATCGACCAGCCCGTCGCCCACTACTGGCCCGAGTTCGCGGCCGGCGGCAAGGAGACCCTCCCGGTCCGCTACCTGCTGAGCCACCAGGCGGGCCTTCCCGCGATCCGGCAGCCGCTCCCGGCCGGAGCACTCTACGACTGGGAGCGCGTGGTCGAGGCGCTGGCCGCCCAAGAACCGTGGTGGACGCCGGGCGAGAAGCACGGTTACCACGCCATGACGTTCGGCTTCCTCGTCGGCGAGCTGATCCGCCGGGTCTCGGGCCGGAGTGTGGGCAACTACTTCCGTCGGCACGTGGCGGAGCCGCTGGGCGCGGACTTCCACATCGGCCTCGCAGCCGAGCACGACGCGCGCACCTCCGACCTGCACGGCGCCTTCGGCGCAGCCCCGCCGGCCGACGCACCCAGGATCGAAGGTCCGTTGGGCGACATGATGCGCGACATGCAGGACCCGACCACGATGACGGGCGCCGCCTTCGCGAACCCGCCCTCGCCGCCGGGCTCGGTCAACTCTCGCGCGTGGCGCGCCGCCGAGATCCCGGCGGCCAACGGCCACGGCACGGCGCGCTCGCTGGCCCAGATCTATGGGGTCCTCGCACGCGGCGGCGAGCAGGACGGCGTGCGCATCCTCGAAACGAGCAGCATCGACCGCGCCATCGAGGAACAGGCCTTCGGCCCCGACGCGGTATTGGGCCAACTCCCCATGCGCTTCGGCCTCGGCTTCATGTTGCGCCACGACATGATCCCGCTGAGCCCGAACCCGCGCGCCTTCGGTCACCCCGGCGCCGGCGGCTCGATCGGCATGGCAGACCCGGACGCGAAGGTGGGCTTCGGCTTCACGATGAACGAGATGAAGTCGGGCCTGGTCGGCTCGGCCGGCGCGTTCGGTTGCATCGGGGCGTTCTTCGAGGCCATCTGAGCAGCGAACGGCGGGTACTGCGGGTGGGCTCGGCCCCGGTGGAGCTGCAGCGTGCCCGCTTTCGTTTCCGGCCTCGAGCCGCGGACATGGCGCTTGCAATGCTTCATCTCGTGCACAGGGTTTCTTGTGCGCCCATCAATGAAAGGACCATACCCATGGCAGACAGAAACGAATCGTCGATTCAGCCGTTTGACCCCTTTCGTGAGTTCGACCTGTTGAGAACCCGTCCGGGCGGTTGGCCGGCCCTGCCGCGCCTCTTCGCCCAGTTCGAGGACGTGCCGGCGACATCGGCACCCTCCGTGGACATCACGGAAGACGACGGGAAGTACGTCGTCACCGCGGAACTTCCCGGAGCGAAGAAGGAGGACATCACCGTCGAGTTCGAAAACGACGTCCTCACCATCCGCGGGGAGAAACGAAGCGAGCGCGAGGAGAAGGACGAGCACCGTCGCTTCGTCGAGCGGACCTACGGCTCCTTCGCCCGCTCATTCTCCCTACCCGGCAATGCCGATCCCGACCGCGTCGAAGCCTCCATCGAGGATGGCGTGCTGACCATCGAGATCGCCAAGCGACAGGAAGCCAAGCCGAAGACCGTCGCGGTGCGGTAGCCGTTCCAGTTTCTTGGAGACTTCAAGGCAGATGATAGCCAATTGGCTATCATACTAGCCATGTCGATCGCAAACATCGTCCGGGAGGCTCGGCGGAGAGCGGGCTTGAGCCAGACCGCCCTGGCCCAGAGGGCGGGTGTTCCGAAATCGACCGTGGGCCGGATCGAATCCGGGGCGCGAACGCCATCGGCCAACCTCGTGGAGAGGCTCGTCCGGGCGGCCGGACTCGAGGTGACGGTCTCCCTCTCGGAGCCCGACCCCGGCACGGACTCGATGTTCGAACGAACGCTAGGCCGCACACCCGCGCAGCGGCTCGCCGATGCGACCCGAGCGGCGCGCTTCGTCTTGCGCGGCAGGCGCGAGGTCGCGGCCGCCACCGATGGCTAGTCGCGACTTCGATCCGGAGAGGATGCTCTCTGTTCTCGCAGCGGAGGGCGTGCAGTTCGTGCTCGTCGGCGGGATGGCGGCTATCCTGCATGGCGACGTCGGTGTCACCGTCGATCTCGATGTGGTTCCGGAACGCGCAGCGGCGAACCTCGACCGCCTCGCACGCGCACTGCGAACACTCGGCGCCCGCATCCGAACCGAGGGCGAGCCCGAGGGCCTTGCCTTCGACTGCTCGGCACCGTTCTTCGGCAACCTGTCCCCGGACTCGATCGTGAACATGACGACAGAGGCAGGCGATCTCGACGTCATGTTCTGCCCGAGCGGAACGCAGGGCTTTCGCGATCTCCGCCGCGACGCGGTCGAGATCCAGGCAGCCGAGCAACTGCACATCCTCGTCGCATCGCTCGCGGACATCATCCGCTCGAAGGAGGCCGCCGGCCGCGAGAAGGACCGCCTCGCTCTACCCCGACTCCGCAGGCTGCTCGATCGTCTCGGCGACCGCGGTTGATGTGCCCGGATTCTCGAGTTCCGCGATCAGGGCTGGGGATCATATAAGAGCTGGCGAGAGCCAGATCGAGCGGGCCAAGCGGATGCGGGCAGGAGGCCAGTCCCTTCGGCAAATCGGCCCTGTACTGGGCGTCGGAGTGGCCACTGTGCATCGGGCGCTCGCGGACTAGCCAGGGGAGCGGGTGCCACCATTGCGCCTGAAGGGCCACTAGCTTCACGTGGAGGCTCCCGTGCGCATTCTCCCGTTGATCCTGTTCGTTGTCGCCTGGTCATCCCCAGCCTTTGCGACGCCGTTTGTCCCGGACTTCTCTGGGGGTCCCGTTGTCTTCGACTTCGAGAACGGACTTGATGGTTGGGTCACCGACGGCTCCGCCCAGCGTGTCAATACACAGGTCCTCGGCGGCCAGTGGGCGATCTTTGGAGATGCCCTGGCAACTGGCGGGACAGTCATCCTTTTGGAGCTGGATCTCACCAACACCCGTTCAATCACATTCGAGCAGTTCCATGCTGGCAGCCCGGCTTCGCCAAACGGCATCGCGTTTCTCGCCACGACATCCGTTGTCGAAGGCATTCTTGTCGGCAGGGCACTTCCGTGGACCGTCGTCGGCACGAACCCGAGCATTTTAGTTGCGGATGCAAGCAACTTGGTTGGGGTCCACACTCTCGGCCTAGTCTGGAGGTGCTTTTCCTGTGACCCCACAGGGCCGGTGGATTCTTCTGCAGGGCTCGGATTCGTGGACAACATCACGTTGCTACCCGTTCCTGAACCGAGAAGTTTCCTCCTCCTAGCCACCGCGATGTTCGGGCTTCTTGGAGTGGGCATCCACAACGAATGAGACCCGCTTCGATTCGAGGCCGTACGTTCCGAAAGTCCCCGCTTGCGGAGCCGGGCAACAGGCGACCGATTTCTGCCCGCTGCACCAGGCCCGTCTCGTCGCGGACGCCCACGAACTCCGAGTGGCCGCCGATCATCGGGGCTCGCGGACTAGCCAAAGGGGTGGATGCCACCATTGCGCCTGAGAGGCCACTAGCTTCATGTGGTGGCTCCCGTGCGCATTCTCCTGCTGATCCTGTTCGCTATCGCCTATTCATCCCCATCCTTTGCGACCCCGTTTGTTCCGGACTTTTCCGCAGGTCCCGTCGTATTCGACTTCGAGGATGGACTTCAGGGCTGGACCGTCAGAGGCGCTGCGACGCGGGCGAACACGCAAGTCCTCGGCGGCGAATGGGCCATCTTCGGAGACGGGTTGGCGACCGGCGGCGCCTTCATGTCATTGGAGATCGACCTCACCGAGGTGTCGCACATCGTTGTCGAGCAGTTCTTCGCAGGGGAGTCCGGCCCACCGCACGTTTTTGCTGGGGTGGGCATCTTTATCCAAGGTGCCATCTTCATTGGCACTCAAAAGGTTGCGAGTTCGAACCCCGGTGTTTGGACAGCAGGTTTCTCTAAGGCTGTTGTCGAGATCGGGATCGTGTGGGGCTGCGCAGTCTGCGACCCGCTCGACCCGACCTACTCGACATCTGCGCTGGGCTTCGTCGACAACATCACGCTGATCCCAGTGCCCGAGCCAAGCACATCGATCCTCGGAATTTCCGCACTCGGGTGGTTGATTCGCAAGCCATCGAACCACCGGAGCAGATTGTTCCGAAAGTCCCGTGCCGCGGATCCGGGTCCGACCCGATAGGACCGCGAATCTCCTCGGCCGGGACCTGGTCGTTCGGCCGTTCAAATTCGGTCGATTTCCGAACGGGTGAGTCTCATGTCCTCAAGATCCCTGAAGCCCGCCTCCCAAAGAAGAACACCAGCCCTGCCAGAAGGAGCAGCACGACCGAGGGCTCGGGGACCAGTCGGAACGATGTAATCGTCCCGCTGATGCCCACAAACCCCGCCCAGGCTGTTTGTACCCAGGCGGGATCTTCTACGTCTGTGAGCGTGCGGGTGGTGTGACGGTGGCCTCCCTACAGCTCGGGAATCGCCCAATCGAGGCACACGCAGATGCGCGAGCTTCGGATCCACGAGCGGGGCCGACCGGTTCGTGTGTTTTGCGCCTTCGATCCACGCCGGGCTGCGATTCTACTGATCGCTGGCGACAAGACCGGAGACGATCGCTTCTACGACCGGTTGGTCCCGATCGCAGACCGCCTCTACGACGAGCATCTCGACCAGCTGAAGCGCGATGGCGCCACCTAGGAAATCGACCGGAGACCAGGAGAGAGACGACCATGGCACGACCGTTCAAGGAACTGCGAGACCGGATGAGCCCCGAGGCTCGCGAGCGCGTCGATCGCCGCGTGCGCGAGACACTGCAGGAGATGACCCTGCAGGAGCTTCGACAGCGGGTCAGCGGGCTGACGCAGACGCAGCTGGCCGAGCTGATGAAGGTCACACAAGGGGCGATTTCTCAAGTCGAGAACCGCCACGACGTGCTCCTCAGCAAGCTCGCCGGCTACGTCCACGCGCTCGGTGGCGAACTCGAACTCATCGCGCGCTTCCCGGACACCAACGTGCGAATCACTCAGTTCGACACTGATGACGAGGCCCCGGCCGCGACCCACGAATAGGCGTGAACCGCCCCTATTTTCCCGGAGACTCCGTTATGTGAGTCCGGCCCCTGTGGCCGTCTCGTTCTTTGAACGAGACAAGAATCAGGAAAGGGAAGCGGCCTGAGAGTCAAGCGGAAACCCCAACCTTGAGGCTGGTACCGGAATCTTGGGCTTGTCAGTCGCTCCTGGTGCGGGGGGCACCGCCAAGGCCATGGCAGGACTGACCCCAACGCCGCGGCGCACCCGTGGCGCCGGCGCATACCACACTCAAGCTTGCAACCGTTACCACCGAAGGTAACATTTCGTGATGGGCAAGGTTCGGCGAGGAAACTACGTGTTCCTCACCTGGACCGGAGATCACACCCCTCACCACGTGCACGTCTACAAGGACGCGGAACGCTCGTGGTGAAGTGGGATCTGGAGAGTTGGCAGCCCATGAAGGGTCAGGCTTCGGCAAGGCTGCTGCGCCTGATACGCGAGCTCGAGGACGAGGGCGCTCTATGAAGATCAGAAAGATCGAGCCAAACAACCGGAAGGGAGAGTTCCGCGTCGTCACGTACTCCGGCGCGGTCTACGCATACCCCTACGTCAAGGCCGATCCCCAGCCGGATTCGGCCGACAAGGTGGCGGACGCCTACGTCGATCGCGAACTGGCAAACGAAGGGTTTTCCTACGTGCTGGAATCGGGCACCGAGGGCTCCATCCATCTCGACCAGGTTCTCGAGTACAACGAGGATCCGACCTACCTCCGCAACCTCCTCATCTACCAGCTGACGGTCGAGGCCAAGCGACGGGTCGAGGAGAGCGGCCTCAGCCGCCGCGAACTCGCTCGTCGCCTGAAGACCTCCGTGGCCCAGCTCTACCGCCTTCTGGACACGACCAACACGAGGAAGTCGATCAACCAACTGATCTGCCTGCTTCAGGTTCTGGATTGCAGCGTCGACCTGGTCATCACCGACCGCGAGGCGATTGCCTGACTCGGACGCTCAGATCAGCATCTCGATCCCTCGTGATGGCCCCTTCAAGTAGACCAGATCAAGTAGACCAAATGGCTCGGGCTCGCGGCTTCGGCCGGTTGAACGAGCACGTGAACGCGCGGTCGTTCAGCCGATCGCGAGGACAAGGGCCCCTTCGAGGACCAGGCACAGCTATTCGCCTGAGCGACGGTCAGAACCCGGCCGCTCAACGGGCTCATCGCCGTGCGTCGAGATCGTCACCCATTGGAGCCGAGTGAAGCCCGAGTGCCCACGCGCTCGAGGCCCAAACGGACCGACAAAAAGCCCAGCAGTTCCGGGATGTTTGGCGGGGCGGACGGGACTCGAACCCGCAACTTCTGGCGTGACAGGCCAGTGCTCTAACCAATTGAACTACCGCCCCGCGGGTCACGCAGGTTCGGGATTTAGCCAATCGGTGGGCGGGTCGCTAGCGGGCGGCGTCCTGGGCAGCCTGCATCATGACGGCCTGCATCTGGAGCATCAGGGTCATGTCGCCGGTGACGACCATGTTGCCGCCCATGAAGGCCTGCATCGGGTCGAGTTCGCCGCTCGAGAGGGCCTGGGCGTCCTCGGCCGTGATCGAGACGGTGCACGTGGGTTCCTCGGGGACCGGGCCCGGGCCGAGGCGCAGGCCGACGCCCCAATCGCCGCCTTGGCCGCCGGTGACGGCGATGCGGATGCAGCCGTCGAGGCGCTCGAGCTGGCCCAGGGCCTGGGGCGGGGGGGCACCTCCGAGTGCGCCCACCGAACCCTCGTTGATCTCCTTTCCCGGCTGGAAGAAGCGGGCGAAGCCTTCGGCCATGGCGCCGCCGCGACCCTCCCACAAGGCGCCGCGCCAATCTTCGACGCTCTGGACGTAGCTGAACGCGGTCTCTTCACGAGAGCCCGCCGTCACGTGCAGGGTTCCGTTGTCCATGTGGAAGACCCACTCGCCGCCGCCTTCGCCGTCGAGTTGGATGCCCAGCCTCACGTCGAGGCCTTCGCTCCCCGGCGGCAAGCCGGTTTCGGCGAACGCGGCGGGCAGCCACTGCTCCATGAACTCGGCGGGGGCCAGCGGGCTCGCGGGAAATTCCGGCAACTAACGTGCTCCTAGCTCGACGACAGCTTCGGCTTCGGTCGCGGGCTTCGTGTACGCGATGAAGATCGGCGACGACCAGGCGCGCTCTTCGGCGGGCGCCAGGCAATCGTCATCGTCGGGACGGTCCTTGCAGGCATCGAGCACCGTGCAGCGGCCGTTCTCGTCGCGGCTGCAGCCGAGCGGGTCCTGGCCGACGGCCGGGCTCGGGGCTTCGATCGCACGGGCGTAGTAGAGCGTGTCGCGGCCGTCTCGCTGGAAGGTGCCATCGGTGAACGTGACGGCGCAGCCCGCGGGGTCGGCTTCGCATTCGAACACCTGCCAGGGGTCCTCGATCAGGGGTGCGACGGGCTCGCCTTCGAATTGTTGCGGCCGTACGCGGACGACCTCGATGCGCGAGATCGGTCGGCGCACGTCGCTCGGGTTGTAACACTCGCCGCCGCAGACGCGTGCCAACCGCTCCGGCGTCAGAGCGGCTTCGCTCTCGGCCGGGCAGCCGGGCTTCTGTTCGAAGGAACCGGCCGCGCGCACCTGGAAAATGGGCGCCGTCGAGAGTGCGGCTTCGCCGCCCATGGCGACGGCGCCACCGCGCGAGCCCGGCGGGTTGATGAGATCGAACCAGAGCAGGATACGCGGGCCACTGGTGCCGTAGACCTCCTTGCGCTGCATGGCGTCCCAGATCGGTCCGCGGCCACGGCCTTCGGCGTGGACGGCGATCAGACCGCCGGTCATGAAGAAGGAACCGGCGCGCTCGGCCTCTCGGGTGGCGAAGAACTGGCCGGCGAAGGCCGCGGGATCGTAGGGGACGGATTCGGCGAGCTTCTCGGTGGGAACGCTGTTGCCAACGTCGATGGCGCCCCCGATCACGCCGAGGCGCGCCTCGGTCATGTCGAGGCGCCCGTACTCCTTGTAACCGGTTCCGGGCCGGGCGGAATGGTTGTCGCTCGAGGCCATGAAGCCGAAATCGAAACGGCGCGGGTTCTCGGGATCCTCGAAATCGCGGATCGCCATGATGTACTGCACCGAACTCTTCGGTCGATAGTTGAACGAGGGTTGGAAGCAATCGAGGCACTGGCCGGAATCGAGCCAGTCTTCCGGCGTCGAACCCGAGACGGTGAGGTGGCCAGGCACGCCGGCTTCGACGTAGTTCTGGCGTGCGGCGGCGGCGCGCTTCTCGCACTCATCGGCGTCGATGCCCTCGAGCGCGCAGCGCTCGAGGATGATCTCGCCGGCGCGCCAACAACTGGGCAGGTAGTCGGCGGTCGGTTCCGCGCAACCCACGCTGCCGTCTTCGTTGAAGACGATCTCCTGCCAGTCGCGGTACTCCTCGGAGTTGCCGTGGCCGGAGAACACCTCGATCAGGGTCTGGCGCGCCGGGTCGTGCATGGCGCCTTCGAGTTGCTTGTTCCAGCTCGAGCCTAGCGGCGTGTACATGCCCCAGGCCGTGCCGTGGGGGATCACGATCGAATCGAAGCCCCAGTCATCGAGCCGCGTGAATAGTTCGGCCGGCGTCACGACGGAATCGCGGCAGCCCGGCGCCTGCTCGCGCACTGGCACGTCGAGCGGACAGTCGACGATGCCGCTCAGGTCGTCGTTGAACTCGAGCAGGTCGAAGATCTCCTGGCGCGGTTGGACCAGGCCTAGCAAGCCACTGACGACGCGTCCGGGTCGGCCATCGGCGAGCGCCTGGGGGCTCGTGGCCGCGATCGGGCGATCGGGAACCTCGTCGTCGCGGAGCCCGCGCAGCACCACGTTCTTGTGGCCGTAGTGGTTCTCGGGCGTGGTGCCCATCTGGGTCCACTCCCAACCGAGGAAGGCGGTGACGTCGTCGGTTCCACCGGCAGCGGCGTCGCACTGGCGCATCCCCTCGACGGTCTGCTCCCACTTCCACGGGCTGATGCCGACTGCATGATCGTTGATGCTCCAGAAATCGACACTGGCGCAGTAGCGGGCGTAGTCGCAGGCGTCCGAGACCGGGCGGGCGCCGTCGCCGCCGGCCATCGGCAAGGCCATCGCGAAGGCGTCGGGCGAGAAGGTCGTGTGCACGTGCAGGTCGCCGAACAGGATCTGCTTGGCGCGCGGAACACCGATCTCGGCGGCGGCCCCGGCGATGGCGTCGCCGCGCGCATCGAGTGTCGTCGAGGCCAGCGGCTTCGCGACGGGCACGCCCTCTTCCCAGCGGTTTCCGGGCCCGCCAGCGCCAATCCAATACAAGACGGCGACCAACAGGACGACGAGAACGACGAGCGCGCCAACGATACGGGCCATGAGGCTCCTCCACGCCCCGGTGTTCAGACTCGGGGCGAACAATGGAGGCTACGGAACGCGGGCATCCCGAGCTAGACGTATCGCCAACGCGGACCGCTTTCGGCGAGCCCCTCGATGCACTGCACGTCGAACCAGATCGGTAGCAGGAAGCGCACGTAGAAGGCGTGGGTGGTCACCTCGCCGGTGACCAGATCCTCGTATTCCTTGATGCGGACGCGATCGTCGCGTTCCTGCCACTTGCGAATCGCTTCGAGTTTCTCGTCCACTTCGGCGCGGGTCTCGAACAGGAAGCCCAGGTGGTCGTAGCCCGGCGAGTCGAGGTGCTTCTGCTGCTCGGTAAGCAACAGGAACTGGCTGGTCTCCGAATCGGTCCGCAACAACAGGCCCACCTGGCCGAGGATGGGCACGTCCAGCGCCTCCATCCCGAAGATTTCGCCGTAGAAACGCTTGATCTCGTCGCGGGCGGTGGCGTCGAGTGCGCCCTTCGGAAGCGTGAGTTCCATGTGATTGAAGCGAAGCGCGGGCATGGCTGAACTCTCCTCCGCCGCGCGGAATGCGGCTGGCAAAGGATAACCCGGGTGCTGGTTCGGCCGCTTCGTGCGAGTCTCCGGGCGGTGAGTTGGCTCGAGCGTTTCCGGGACCACGATCACACGCGCGGGTCGCTGGTGACGGGGATCGCCCTGCTCGCCCTTCCCGCGGTCATCACGTCCGTCGGTGCGCAAGGGTCGTTCCAGCTCATCGAGCTGCGAATGCTCGGCGATCTCGGGCCGGACGCGCTGGCCGCCGCCGGCTCGACCAACCAGACGCTACGCCAGATCGTGTTCCTGATGGTTCTCGGATTGTCCTCGGGCTCGCAGATGCTGGTTTCGCGTTCCATCGGAATGCGCGAGCCCGAAAACGCAGCCCGGCTCGCCGGCCAGGCCATGCTCGCCGGCGTCGCGCTCTGGGGAATCGCGGCGATCGCCGGCCTCTTCTTCGCCGAGCGGTTGGTCCGGCTGATTGCGGACGATCCGGCCGTCGTGCCGCTCGGGGCCGCCTACATCCGCGTGGCCTTCCCTTTCCTGGCAACCACCATCCTGGCCCAGATCGTCACGGCCATCCTCAGCGGAGCCGGCGACACCACGACGCCCATGCTGGTGAGCTTCCTGGTGACGCCGCTGGTCTTGCTAGGCGAGTGGGTTCTCGGATTCGGCGTGATGGGTTTCCCGGCACTCGGGGTCGAGGGGATCGCCTGGGGCCAGGGGCTCGGCAGCGCCGTGGGCATGGCCATCCTGATCGTCGTGTTACTGCGCGGCCGCTCCCGGATCCACGTGAGAGGAAAAGACCTGCGCTTCGACGCGCCGCGTTTCCGGGTCTTGCTAGGCGTCTCCTGGCAGCCCGCCCTCCACATGATCGCGCGCACTTCGATCGTCGTGGGGTTCATGGCGCTGGCCGGTCGTCTCGGCGGCGACGTGCAGGCGGCCTACACCATCGGGCTTCGCGTCGAGATGCTGCCGATCATGATCGCGTTCCCGCTCGCCAATGCCTGCGCCACGATGGTCGGCCAGAACCTGGGTGCCGGCTCACTCGATCGCGCCTGGACATCGATCCGGGTCACCTACCTGCTCGAGATCGCCCTGCTCTGGCCCTGCGCCGCCGCGATGTTCTGGTTTCGCGCGGGAATCGCCGGCTTCTTCACCGACGACCCCGCCGTCGCCACACTGGCCGCCGAGTACATGCTCTACTCATCCATCGTACTCGGCTTCTACGGCCTCTACTTCGCCTCGTTCCGAGCGCTCCAGGCCGCTGGAGACATGCGCTCGCCGATGCTGATCTCGATCGGGGTCGCCGCCGTCGGGCTGCCGTCGGGCTGGTGGCTCGCCACCGAATCGGGCCTCGGCGCCACGGGCATGTGGATCGCGAACCTGGGCTACGCGGCCACGAACTGCGCGCTCACGATCGGCTGGCTGTGGACCGGCCGCTGGGCACGCCCTCACGCGGAGGCCGAGGCCGCGCGCGCAGCCGGGCAGGGTTAGGTCGAGATCAGGCGCCCAGGACTTCGCGCAGGTGGGCGTTCAGCATCCTCCCAGAGGGGTCCAGTTGGCGCCGGACCTCCTGGAACGCCTGCCAGTGGGGATACCGCTCCGCGAGTCGGGGTGCATCGAGGGTGTGGAGTTTCCCCCAATGCGGACGGCCCTCGTACTTCCAGAAGATCGGTTCGATCTGATTGAAGTAGGGCCGGTAGTCGAGATCGTTGAACTGATGGATCGAGATCGAAGCGCCGGCCCGGCCTTCGAACATCGAGAGCCAGATGTCGTCGGCCGCCACATAACGAAACTCGATCGGGAAGACCACGGGAATCCGCTCCCGGCGAATCGTCTCGAGGATTTCGCGTAGGCAATCGATGCCGGCCTCGGCCGGAACCGTGTACTCCATTTCATGGAAGCGATCATTTCGCGTGTGGGCCAGTACGCGGTAGGAACGACCGACCTTCTCGCTCGGCGCCTGGCCGGCCAACATGGAATCCAGCACCGCCACGCCGGGGCGTCCCAGTTGGACCAGGAACATGGCGAGATCGCGGATCGACGAGAGCGCGCTCGGCTCTTCCGGCTCCGGAGGCGAGGCCGGCGCATCGGTCTCCTCGGTTCGGATCTCCATGCCCACCGATGCGTGCGGAAAAGCGTAGAACTCCCAGAACTCGTACTGCCGCGCGCGCTCAGCCGCCTGCTCGAGGAGTTCCTCGATCGGAGCGAAGCGGGTGCTCTCTCTCGCCTGAAAGGGCGTGCGGTTGCGAAGTCGCGCGCGGGTCATGACCCCGAGCGAACCCAGGGAGCAGCGCGCCGCCTGGAACACTTCGGTGTTCTGCTCGGCGTCGCATTCGAGAAGCTCGCCGCCAGGCGTCGCCAGGACCAGGGCGTCGACGAAGCTCGAGAGCGAGCCATGACGCGTCCCGGTCCCGTGGGTCGACGTCGCCAGCGCACCCCCGAGCGCTTGATAGTCGATGTCCGGCAGGTTCGGCATGGCCTGGCCGCGCCCCTCGAGCATCGGACCGAGTTGTCCGAGCCGGGTCCCCGCCCAGACCCAGGCGGTCCGAGCCCCATCGTCGACTTCACCGAGCCCGGTCAGGGCGTCCAACGAAAGCAGCGCGCCGTCGGTGGGAACCAGCGAGCTGAACGAATGGCCCGCGCCGACCGGCCGCACGCCACCGGGCCCGGCCTGCGCCAAGGCATCAACCACGCCGGCCTCGTCCGCCGGCGCCAGACGCGCGGAGGGCTGGCACCAAGCGGTACCCGCCCAGTTCCGCCACGGCACCGGTTCGCCCGGCCGAAAGCCGGGACCACCCTGAGGAAGCGTCGGTGTCGGGTCGCCGCAGCCGGGTAGCGAGGCCAGTGCCGCAGCACCGGCGCTGCCCTTGAGGAGCGTCCTTCGCGTCAGTGTCATCGCGCGGCACCCGGGTCGGCGAGACCGGACACGTAGGAGACCAGCGCGCGGAAATCGGCCTCCGTACAACTCCCGCAGGTTCCGAGCGGCGGCATGGTGCGAAAGCCATCGATGGTGTGGCTCAACAGCGTCTCGAACCCTGGGCGAACGCGCTCCTGCCACGCCGCCGCGCTCCCGACCACGGGCGCGCCGGTATCGGTTCGGGCGTGGCAGCGCGCGCAGACCGTCTGATATTGCTGGCCTTGCGTCGGCGTGAGGACGGGTGCCGCTTCTCGCTCGGCCGAAGCGGATGCGCCCGCAAGCGACCCGGCGAGCAGCAACCAGAACGGGGGCGAGAGCGCGCGAAATCGGAGCATGGCGGAAGCCTAGCTTGCAACGCGCTTTGCTTCTCATCGGCGATTTGCACCGATTCGAAGGCTCCAATGTGCGACGCTCCCCGATCCCACTTCGAGAGGAATCACTTCGTGAAGCGAGCACTGATCGCCATCGCCCTCATCGCACTTGCGAGCCCCGCCAGCAGCGAGGACATCACCGACCTCGGCCAGCTTCTCGACCAGTTCGGCTGGGACCTCGCCGCGACCGAGATCAAGACCGAGAAACTCGCAGACGGCTTCTATGTGCTGTTCGGCGCCGGCGGAAACATCGCCGTATCGATTGGCGAGGACGGGGTGCTCGTGGTCGACGATCAGTTCCCCGAGCTCATTCCCAAGGTGAATGCGGCCATCGAAGCGTTGGGCGGCGGCCCGATCGATTTCGCCATCAACACGCATTGGCATTTCGACCATGCCCAGGGAAACCTGGCGTTGGGGCCGGCGGGAACCTACCTGGTGGCGCATTCGCACTCGCGCCTGATGATGCGCCAGGGCGGTCTCGTGAATCTGGTGGCAGCGCGCTACCAGCAGGCGCCCTACCCGGCCGATGCCTTGCCCACCATCACCTATGACGGTCGGATGCAGTTCCACTACAACGGCGGCCAGATCGATCTCGTACACGACGGCCCGGCCCACACGGCCGGGGACACGGCGGTCTTCTTCCGCGAGCACAACGCGGTGCATCTCGGCGACGTCTTCAACAACTCCGGCTACCCGTTCATCGATGCGGATTCGGGTGGTGAGATCGACGGCATGATTGCCTTCTGTCAGGCGGCTCTGGACGAACTCGAACCCGGCGCCATCGTCATCCCCGGCCACGGAGCGGTGGCGGATGCTGCGACCCTCGAGTGCTACATCGCCATGCTGACCACGGTCCGAGCCCGCATTTCGGCGTTGATCGATGAGGGCAAGACGCTCGAAGAAGTCATCGCCGCGAAGCCCACGGCAGATTTCGATGAGCGCTACGGACCCGTGGAGGACTCGCTCGGGTTCCTGGATCGCGTCTACACGAGCCTCTCGAAGAAGAAGTAGCCGCCGGGGCTGGCTCAGACGGCTTCGTGCTGCATCTGCGCGCGCTTCGCCGCGAGCTTCTTCTGATAGCCGGACTGCAGCACATCGACCACGACCAACACCACCATGGCGAAGTAGAAGGTCGTCTTGGACATCGCTTCGACCGCGGCCCCGAACAATTCGAGATGGGCGGTGTGGCCACCCTCTCCCAGCAGCACGACGCCCACGATCAGCAGGATGAACAGGCCCAACACCTCATACTTGCGATTGCGTTCGATGAAGGCGGCCACCCGATCCGCCATCACCAGCATCAGCACCCCCGAGACGACGATGGCGGTCGCCAGCACCGCGAACACCTGGGTGATCGCGAGCGCTGAGAGGATCGAATCGAACGAGAAGACGAGATTCATCAGCACGATCATGGCGACGACCTGGGCCACGGGCTTGCCGCTCGATTCAGCAGCGGCTTCGAGATGTTCGATGGCCAACAGGTGGGAGATCTCCTTGACCGCGGTCCACATCAGGAAGGCGCCCCCGAGCAGGAAGACCAGGGTCGAGAACGTGAAAGCGCCTTCGATCACGCCGACCCAATGGATTTCGAAGAGCGGCTCCGAGAACCTCGCGACCAATATCATCACGACATAGAGGAACACCACGCGCAGCACGAGCGCGATGCCGATTCCCCAGCGTCGAACCTTCACGCGCGATTCCTCCGGCGCGCGCTGGGATTCGATCGAGATGTAGAGCAGGTTGTCGAAGCCGAGAACAGCCTGCAGGAAGATCAGGACGCCCAGGTTCGCGAGGTTGTCGATGCTGAAGAGTTCCAACGGTCGTACTCCGGTAGGGGTAATGACAGCGGGCCGGAGTCTAGATGAGTTGCGAGCGACCGGTCGCCATGGGCGGAGCCGGCAGGCTCGCCCACTGCTGGAACACACCCTACGGCGAGGGCCACTGGGGCTGATCGAATCGGGCGCTAGTCGCGCCAGTCGACTTCGAAGAGGTTCTGGGGGCCGCGGATCCCCCGCAGCTCGACCCGCTGCTCCGGGCCCACGCGAAAATCGTCTGCGTTCCGCGCGACTTCGTGAACGGTCGACGAGATGAGGATCTGTCCGGGGTTTGCGTGGGCGGCGATGCGCGCAGCGAGGAAGACGCTGATGCCGAATAGCTTGCTGCCATCCCTGATTGCGTCGCCACGGTGCATTCCGATTCTGACTCGAATCCTCTCGCCCTCGTCCCCAGGGCCCAACGCTGCGAGATCACGCTGGATACCGATCGCGGCCCGCACGGCGTTGCGGGCGCCAGCGAACTCGACCATGAAGGCATCGCCCTGCTGCTCGACTTCGTAGCCTCCGCATTTCACCAGCTGCTTCCGTACGATCTGGTTGTGTTCGCCGATGACTTCACGGGCCCGGAAGTCTCCGAGCCGATCGACGAGTTCTGTGGATCCGACGATATCGGTGAACATGATGGTCAGCGCGCCCTCCATTGACCTCGGCGGGAGTGCGGGAAGTTCCGAATCGGCCACGGCCTTCGTCAGCCTTGCCGAGAGTGCCTCTGCCACCTCGAGTTCTGCGGCGAGACCGAGTGCGGCGATCTCGTCGCGAGCCGCCTGGGCGAGGCCGGCCGCCGCGGTGGCCTGCTCCACATCCATCGCTCGCGCCAGATCCAACTGCGCAAGCGCGCGGTCGCAACGCGCCCCGATTCGGCCCGTGTCTTCGACCGCCGTCTCGAGGCGCTCTACCGCCAGGGCGCGATCGCCCAACAACAACGCCCCCTTGCCCAACATTCTTGGGATGTGAAAGAACAAGTTCGAGGTAAAGACCTGGCCTCGCTCGGAAGCCTCCTCGAGCACACGTAGCGGCGCCTCGGCGAGCTGCGGCATCTCGAGGAGCTCGGCCAGCTCGATGAGAACGCACGAAAAACCCGCCGGCCCCAGGAATGCAATGGGCTTTACGTCGAGCCGCTTCGGGTACTCGGCGAGCTCGCCGCGAACCCACTCGAGATCGCCCGCCTTCGCCCGCAGATAGATGTCGGAATACCAGCGCGCGATGGGCGGGAGATTCCAGGAATCACCCTGTTCATCCGAATTGATCGCGAGCGTACGCTCCGCGTCGTCGAAGGCGCCGCGCCGCATCTGAAGCGATGCCAGGGCAGGATGAAAAACCCCGCTCACCCAGGAATAGCTGGTGAAGCGCTGCATCAGCGTCGCTTGATAGGCGAACTCCTCCGCCGCCGAGACATCTCCCCGGCCGACCGCGGCCACCGCGAGGCCCGCGAGCGGCACGATCATTCGGACCGGATCATTGATTTCCTGACTCAGGGCGACAGCCTCGAGACCGCGATCCTCGGCCTCGCGAAGCTGCCCCAGCCACAGACGGACCAGGGGTTGCCGATTCGATGCCTCGCAAATGAGCGATTTCTCGCCTTGCCCCCGGGCGATACGCCGTGCCTCTTCGAGGTGGGCCAGACAATCGTGCAACTCGGCCCGGAACATCGCCGGTAGCGAGTAGGCGATCGAAGCGCGCACTCGTCCAAGCGCACTACCCGCCTCGGCGGCGGCGTGGATTGCCCGTTCCGCGATCTCCGTGGCCTGATCGAACTCGCCACGGCTGTAGTGAAGCATCGATACGGCGGCCAGTGCGTTGCTGATGAGATCGCCGTCCTCCTCGTCCAGGTCATCGATGGCGCGCATCAAGGTCGATACCCGCTCGGACCAGCTTTCGTTGGTCTCCTCGTGGGACCGCTGCGCGATGACACACCGCGCCAGCGCGATTGCAGACCGGACGACGCCGCGTCGATCTTCGAATGCTTGGAACAACGCCGTGGCACGGCCCAGGAACTCGGCCGCCGAGTTCGGGTCGAGGCTCCGGTCGCAGGCGATCCCGGCATCGTGGAGATGTGTCGCGAGTTCGGCGTCCGCAGACTCTGCCGGCGAGCGATCGAGCGCCTCGAGTCCAGCTTTGTAGAAGCGCGCGGCCTCCACCCAGGCGTAGACGAGAGAAGCACTCCTGGCTGCACTGAGACACACACGCGCAACCTCGCGTGGCGAAGCCTCTGGCCCGGCGGCGATCAACTGGTCTGCGAGAGCGGCCGCTTCGATCAGACCGCTCCGTCGTTCTTCGGTGAATAACCGCGCGACTTCTGCGTGAAGACGATGTCGCCGCGCGGGACTTGCTCCCTGGTACAGAAACGTCCGGTAGACGTCATGGCGGAACGCGATCGTGTCGCCATCGATCTCGATGACGGCGTGCTGCAGGGCTTCCTCCACGGCTTCATCGAGGGATTCGCTCGAGCTGCCATGAAGGCGAGCCAGATGCCGGAGGGAGACGGCACCGCCAATGACCGCCGCGTGTCGCAGAACGTCGCGGGTCGCGGACGAGAGTTGATCGAGCTGCTGTGCCACGGCCTCCTTGAGTTCGCTGGGAAGCTCCAGGTCGGAGAACGCCATCGCCCCGGCCTCGATCCGGCCCACGCTGTCAGCGCGCTGCCTGGCGACGATTCTTCTCGCCGCCGTCTCCAGGAAAAGCGGATTCCCGCTGGTCGTCCGACGAACCTGTTCGACGACCTGCCCGGAGAGCCCACCGAGCCCGGTCTGGCGCAGAAGCTCAGCGGTCTCGGCGGGATTCATCCCCGATAGTTCGACCGTCGAGCTGATCTCCTCGCGCATCATCCGTTCGAGCGCGACACGGCGAGGACGCGCGAGTTCGGGCCTCGAGGCCAAGAGGATCAGAAGCGGGACCGGATCCTCGAGCTGGGTGGCGGCAAGGCGAGTCACCAGCCGCTGGACCAGTTCGAACGACGATGCATCCGCCCACCCCAGATCATCGACGACCAGGAGCAGGGGCGCGCTCCGAGCCAGGCGAAGTATTCGTTCGCTGAGGCTGAAGTGGAGTTGGGCCTGCTGGTTCGCCACGGCCGCCGGGTCGTCGATCGCGAGATTCGGCAGGGTGTCGGTTCCGGTCGTTCCCTGGAGCAGCGCCTGCAGCACCGGATCATCCGCCGTATCGCCTTCTCCTTCTGAAGGGAGATCCGCGAGCAGCGGGAACAGCGAGGCGCGGAAGGCGGCGTAGGGGAGCTGCACGCCCTCATCGCACCGGGTGTGGCAGACACGGACCTGGGCCTTCCTGGCCCGCGCCTCGAATGCACGGGCGAGGCGCGTCTTCCCGATCCCGGGCTCGCCGCGAAGCAACACGACACGCGGTGCCCCTGCGAGACAATCCGACAAGCAGACATCGAGCCAGCGCAGCTGTGCCCGGCGCCCCACCAGGGGCCCGGCGAGATGTGTAATCCCGTCGCCACTCGCTTCAGCGGACATCTTTTGTTCGGCCCCTGCGCGTACGATACTCCAACTCCTTGTATCACCTACAGTTTTACCCTCAACCCAAATGGGGGAGGCGCTTGACGCCGGTCCGTGGATAATTCCCATTGAACCTCAGGAGGCCCCGTCCCATGCCGATGCCCTTGTTCCCGTACGCCAAAGGATCATTCTTCAAGACCGCCGACGAGGCGCTCAATACGCCTGCCCGCCTGGCCAAGGCCCAGGAAAACCTCGCCAGCAACCGGAGCACGCTGACACTCGCCGAGGACCGGAAGAATGCGACAGGCTCGGAACCCCAGCTGAACGCGGGGTCCTACGACCACTTCGCGGCCCACTGGCATGAGGACGATGGCGTGGGCACGCCTAGCTTCCCCAAGATCCCGAAGGCGCGAATGGATGCCGTCCTGAAGGAAGGCTATCGCCGAGCGGTCGAGACGGCTTACCAGAACAAGGTGGACGGCGAACCCCTGCCGGTCAGTAGCGTCTGGATCTGCGCCTCCGACGACGAGACCTTCGACGTCGTGACCGTCCTGAACAAGGGCATCAACGTGCAGGCCATCATCGTCACCCCGCCCCCGGTGCACCTGACGAGCGATCACGCGACGAAGGAAGACGCGGTCCAGGTAACGCGCCACTTCGCCAGCAAATCCCAGGTAGGCGACGTGGAATACCGGCTCACGAGAATGAAGAGCAACAAGACCCCGCTCGTACAAGACAGCGACGGCAACGATATCGGCAACCCCGGAGAGAACGGAAAGGTGGGGACCTTCGTCCTCTTCACCTGACCGGCAATCCGCATCCGGACGCTGGGATACGCCGACCTAACGCGGCAGGCCGACGAGTTTCCGGGCGATGATCATCCGCTGAATTTGTCCGGTGCCCTCGACGATGTCCATCGCCTTCACGTCGCGGTAGAGCTTCTCGATCAAGTGGTCGCCTCTTCCGCCGACGCTGCCGACGAGTTCGAGGCCCAGGGCGGTGGCTTCCTGTGCGATCTGCGCCGCCATGGCCTTGGCCATCGAGGCTTCGACGATGTTGGTTCGCTGTTGGTCGGCGAGCCAGACGGCGCGCAGGCAGATGAAGCGTGACTTGCGAACCTTGCGTGCCATCGTCTCGATTCGATCGCGGACGCGATCCCGCTTCAGCAGGTCGTGATCGCGCGCGAATCGGATCGCCTCGTCCAGGGCGGCCCGCGCCATACCCACCGCATTCGCGCCGATGATCGGCCGACCGGCGTTGAAGGTCTGCAGCGCTGCCTTGAAGCCGGCCTTGCGCTCATAGCGCGCCTCGCCACCCAGCAGGTTTTCTGCCGGAACGCGGACATCGTCGAGTGTGAACGACGTCGATTCGTAGGCCTTCAATCCCATCTTGCGCTCGATCTTGAAGCCTCCGAGGCCCTCCGTTCCTTGCTCGACGAAGAAGGCGCGCTGGGCCTCGCGCCCCTTGCTCGCATCCAGTGTCGCCTGGACCAGGATCCAATCGGCCCGAGAGGCGCCTCCGATGAAGCACTTCGCGCCGTTCAGGATCCATCCCTCGCCGTCCTTGCGCGCTGTCGTCTTGATCGCGGCAGCATCGGATCCCGCACTCGGCTCGGTCATCGCGAAGCAAGCCCAGCGCGGTCGGTCGGGTTCGAGGAACGGGCCGAGATACTTCTCCTTCTGCTCGTCGGTACCCATGGCGAGCACGTTCCCCTCCGGCAGCCCGGGACCCGGCGTCGAATTGATCACGCCACGGTCCCAGTAGGCCAGTTCTTCTGCCTGAAGGGCTGTCGTGACGAGCGACTGGGGTTTCGATGCGTCGCCCGGGCTCGGATTCAATCCGCGCCAGCGGGTGCGCCCCTCGCCACGCTCGATGCATCGATCGAAGAAGGCGTGTCCCACCGGGATCGGCGCGCCGTTCCTGTCTGCCTCCAGGCCGGCGGGCCGAAACTCCTTCTCGCCGAGTTCGCGCGTCGCCTCGATCTTTCGCCGGGCACTCTCATCGATTGCAAACTCGATCACAGCGCTCCCTCCACGCCCAGGGCCAGCGGTGTATCCGATCGAACCAATACGTGCCCGGCTTCCTCGATCGCGGCGTCGAAGCCCCCGCATAGCAATCCGAGCGCGCGGGATTCTCGCATGTGCTTCTCCACCGGGTAGTCGGCCATGAATCCGTGTCCGCCCAGGATCTGCACGCCGTTCGGCCCGACGAGTCGCGAGACCTCGATGCACTCGGCCCAGGCCGAGGCCGCCTCGCCGGCGCACGGAAGCCCGCGATCCACTCGCCAGGCGGCTTCCTGAACGACCAGCCGTGCGCCATCGAGCGCCATCTGCATATCGGTAATCAGGAACGCCAGCGCTTGGTGGTGGCCGATCTTCTTTCCGAAGGCCTCCCGCTCCTGGGCATAGCTCGTGGAGAAGTCGCAGGCGGCCCGCATCACGCCAAGCAGCAGCGATGCGTAGTACAGACGGGCCCGTGCACGCGCCCTCGAAGCGCCGTCTCGGCTCGACCAACGGGCCGCGATGGGGGCCTCCTTCGCGATCAGCCGAGCGGCGCCAGCCGCCCGCATCCCGGCACCACGGACCGGCTCGAGCAGCCATCCCTCGGTTACCAACAGTGCCTCGTCCCCGGCCAGGACGACCACCGCGCCAACCTCGTCTGCCATCACCCAGGGTGCGTCGATCGTCAGCAGATCTCCGGCGAGTTCGATTTCGGCGTCCTCGTCGACGACCAGAACGGCGCGCTTGCGGCCGTGGCCTAGCACCCGCACGAGTTCGCCGGCAGCGTCGACGCCGCCCACTTCCAGGAGCGTGGTCAATGCCGGGCCGTAGGGATCCAGTGCGATCGCGGCGCCGGCATCGCCCGCCGCGAGTTCCTCGTTCACGAGGACGCGTGCGACGCAGCCGAGTTCGGCGCCATCCAGGCTCTGTGGCAGCTCGAGGCCGGCGAGGCCCACCTCGTCCCAGGCGTCGAGAAGCCCGGGCGCAACTGCGCGAGCGGATTCGGCGTCTCGCAGTTGCGGCACGAGAACCTCTTCGGCGAGTTTCCGGGCCGTATCCACGACGAGTCCGAGCTCGTCATCCGCATTGAGATCGAACATCCAGCTACCTCCGGGCCTCTCTCGCCCACACCCGGCGAGCGAGCCGGGGCAGGGATACTACTCGAGGCGCAGGGCCGAGGCTTCCGTTCTCGCCCGGGTCCTGGGCGGATGCTGAGCCGATCCGGATTCAGCTGATCAGGCTCTGCCACAACTCCGGATCGTGGCCGAAGTAGATCTGCGCGCCGCCCTGCTGGAGCGCATCCAACCGATCCAGCGATGCCAACATCTCGGCTTCGTCATGCACCACGCTCGGCAGGTGTCGATCGGCGAGCGTCTTGTGCAAATAACATGCGTCTCCGGCCAGGATCACATCACCAGTGTCGAGCCGCACTCGCAAGGATTGATGACCAGGCGTGTGGCCGTGGGTCGGGATGCACACCACAGACCCGTCGCCGAAGACGTCGTGTTCTCCGTCGACCAATCGCAGGCGATGACCGTGATCGAAGTCCTCGCGCAGGTAGCCGTTGCGCTGCGCGAGGTCGGGATCCTCGGCAGCTTCCCACTCCCGGCGCTGAATCATCAGATCCGCGTTCGGGATCGAAGCGAGCCCCCCGGCATGATCGAAGTGCAGGTGCGAGACGATCACGAGATCGACCCGATCCGGATCACTCCCGTGCGCTTCGAGTCGAGCAGAGACGCGATCGCCGAGCCCCATTTCCACCGCAAAGACCTTCGCGATCGGACCCAGGCGGGCGACCGGATCCGTGGCCACGTCCGGATGCATTCCCGCGTCGAACAGGATCGTTCCCTTCGGATGCTCGATCCGATAGGCCGGAACGGGAACACGAATCGACCCTTCGACCCCGCGCAAGAACAGCCGCGTCGCGCCGGTGAGCCAGCCGCAACCGAGAGGTGTGAGGCGGACTGGAGAACTATTCGTTGCTGTCATCCGGGTCTCTCCTGAAGGGCTCGAGGCGAGCCGACGATTAGGACTTCCCGATGAGCCCGTCCACCAACCGGTCGATGACGGCCTGCGGCGCGATGCGCTTGACCAGAGTGATGGCCCGGGCCCGATCCATCGGCACACGCAGCGGCTTCTTCTTGCGCATGATGACCTGGTGGATCTTCTCCGCAACGGCTTCCGGGGTGAGACCGCTTTCCGCCGTGTCGCTCGCCATCTTGTCCAGCATCCGGTGGCTCCGTGAGTCCGGTCCGGCGCCGGCCACGACCCGCAGATGGGCGCCGCTCGCGGGCCGCTCCATTCTCATCGCGACGGGCTGCATGATGACGACGTCGATGCCGTGGGGCCGCATCTCGTGGTAGAGCGCTTCGCTCATCGCCTCGAGCGCGAACTTTGCTGACGTGTAGGCACTCATCATGGGTGCCGCGATCAAACCGCCGAGCGAGCTCATGTTCACGATCGTGCCTTCGCCCTGGCGGCGCATCACGGGAAGCACGGCCTTGCAAATGCGCAGCACGCCGAACACGTTCGTCTCGTAGAGCGAACGCACCTCGTCGACGGTCGCTTCCTCGACGGAGCCGATGAACATCTGATTGACGCAGTTGACGACGACATCGATGCGCCCTTCCCGCTCGACCACGTGCTGGATACAGGCTGCAACCGAATCGGGATCGCCCACCTCCATCGTCAGCATCGGGAAATCCGATGTGAGATCGGACACGGGCTTGCGCTGGGTTCCGTATACCACGAAGCCCTTGGTGACCAGCGCTCGGCCCAGGACCTGTCCGAGGCCACCCGAAGCACCCGTGATCAGCACGACCATCTCGTTCCTCCCGCGCTCCGACGAGCGCTCGTTTTTCGATCGATCAATCCGCGGTCGCTGGCTCGTCCGGGGGGCCGAGCAACATCCACGTCACCGCGCGCGCGTGTTCCTCGACGACGGCGGGGTCGAACGGATCGACGCCGGAAAGACGTTTGCATTCCTCGGCCTGGTGGAAGATCACACCCACCGAGCCCGCGACCAGATAGAAGAAGTGCAGGGGTGCGAAGTCGAACTTCAGTGTGTGCTGCTGACGGCCTCGCTCGAGCAGCGTGGCCAAGGCCTCGTAGAGCGGCTTCACGTGACGATCCACGATCCAGCGCATGCGAGCGCCGCGACGCTTTCCTTCGTCGTGCATCAGGCGCACGAACTCCGGGTGGCGAGCGACGAAGTGGACGTGTGCGTGAATCAGCTGTGCCGCGCGCTCGCGATCGCTCGTGATCGAGGCATCGGCCAACAACATGTCCAGGCCCGCCTTCATGTCCCCGAAGGCGAGGTCGACGGCTGCCTGCCACAGCTTCTGTTTGGTGCCGAAGTAGTAGGGGATGAGCCCGTGGTTCACGCCCGCGCGTGCGGCGATGTCGCGCGTCGACGAACCGTCGAAGCCGTTCTGGGCGAAAGCTGCCAGCGCAGCTCTCAGAATCCGCTCGCGGCGATCTCCCGCCGGTTCTTTCGCTGCGGCGCCTCTGGCCATGGCTCGCTCCCGCAGGCAGCCTAGCCAATTTATACAGTTGGACAATTCGTTGTCCGATCGTATAATCCCGCCCGCGCCTCACTGGAGATTTCCATGGACAAGAAGACGCTTGGCTACTGGATCGCGACGGGCCTGTTCTGCGCCGTACTCGGCTTCTCGGGCTTCGCCCACCTCGGCCATCTCGAGAACATGGTCGAATCGATGACCGCGCTCGGCTACCCGAGCTACTTCATGACGATCATCGGAGCCGCAAAGCTCCTCGGAGTGGTGGCCCTGCTGGCGCCGGACCGACCGCTGCTCAAGGAATGGGCCTACGCGGGCTTTGCCTTCAACCTGACCGGGGCGACCGCGACGCATCTCTTCGTCGGCGACCCGCTCAGTGAGACGCTACCGCCCGCCCTCCTGCTCGGGGTCGGCGCCGCGTCCTACCTGCTGCGACCTTCGAAGCGCCGATTGGCCGCCTCGGCGTCACTGCGAGGCGATTCCGAGTAGACGGTCTACCCAAGAGGCCCCGGCCTGGGTTGGCGTCTCGGATCTCCTGCGGTCACCCTTTTGACTCCGACCAGGAGAGAACGCCAATGTGTCGCCAGAGCATCTACCTCGTTCTGTTGTGCGCAGCGCTTACGGTGGGGGCCGCTTCCGGTTGCGCGACACCGCGGGGCGACACGATCGCGGCCCAGCGGTCCCATGCCCTGGCGATGCGGGACGAAGTGCTTCGAGATCTGGAGGCCACGCGGCCCGGGATCGGCCAGCGAATCCGCAGTGCCAGTGGCTATGCGGTGTTCAGCAATGTCAACGTGCAGGTGCTGCTGATCGGTGGCGGGCAGGGTTACGGCGTCGCCCACGACAACACCACGGGCGTGAACACCTACATGAAGATGGCCGAGTTCGGCATCGGCGTGGGTGCCGGCGCCAAGGATTTCCGCGCCGTGTTCCTGTTCCGCGACGCCATGTCCTTGCGCCGGTTCGTGCAAGAAGGTTGGGAGTTCGGGGCCGATGCAGATGCAGCCCTGATCGCGGGCGGCGAGCGCGGAGCCCAGGCCGGCGCGGCCGGCCGCGTCGGAAGCGGCGGTGCTTCAGCCGGTGCGTCGGCCACCGGCAGCGCCGGCTCCGGCGTCTCCTCGGTGAGCGAGTCCGTTGGCACCGGTGTCGAGGTCTACCAGATCACCAAGAGCGGGGTCGCGTTGAAGGCCATGATCGCGGGGACCAAGTACTGGGCGGATCCGGTACTCAACTGACCTGACTGGACCCAGCTGGGTTCAGGCTGGCCTCGAGCGCGCGCAGCTCAGGGCCCTTGTACCAGCTTCTGGAACTCGTCTGCGATGAGCTGTGAGGTTCCGGCCTGATGGCCCGCGCGCCAGTCGCGCCACGGAAAGATGCTCTGCCAGCGGTGCAGCTTCTCGAAGCTCAAGGTCGCGGTGACGAGTTCTTCCTGACCACCCGCCTCGGCATAGACGTGATTGAAGCGCGGGAACGCAGGGCCCGCGATGGTGCTGTGGCCCAGGAAATCTCCGGTGCGACCCTCTTCGACCCGTTCGGCCCCGTAGCTTCCGCTGCCATCGGGGCCACCCACCTGATTCGCGCTCGCGACATAACAATGGTTCTCCTGGGCGCGGACCGTGGTGGTGTGGACCATGTAGTCGCGCTTGGCAGGGCCCGCGAACGTCGCGCAGCAGTTCAGGATGATCCTGGCGCCCTTCAGCGCCATCAGACGGGTCAGTTCGGGATTGAACCAGAAGTCGTAACAGATGATCACGCCGACCGGCCCGAAGCGGGTCTCGAAAACCGGGATCCGATTGCCGGGTTGGAACGTCACGCCCTCGGTCACCCAGGGGAGCGAACCCAGGTGCAGCTTTCGGTAGCTGCCCTGGATGCCATCGGGCCCGACGAATGCGGCCGCGTTGTAGAGGACCTCGGGATCGTCGGGGTCGCGCTCGATCAGACCGAAGGCCACGTAGAGGTCGAGTTCTCGCGCGAGTTCGGCCACGCGTTCGGTCGACGGGCCCGGAACGGTCTCGGCCAGCGCGTGATGGTAGTCGCAGTGAGCGGCCTCGGTCGCGCAGACATCGCAACCGCCGCAGCCAACCAGCGCCTCCTCGGGGAAGGCGATGATGTCGACGCCCTGGGCTGCGGCCTCCCGCATATTGGACTCGATCTTGACTAGATTCGCCGCTGAATCACCCGGCACGGAGCTGAAATTCACCGCCGCCATCGTGACGACCTTCTCGTAGTTCGCGTAGCGCTCCGGGATCATGGTGGGCTCCTCGAGTCAGGAGCCGGGACTGTAGGGCAGCCAGGCGAGGCACGACGCAGGCCGGTCGCGGCCGGAGCTTGCGCCTCGACCCACAGGGATGGATCTTCCGAACCAGCCCTTCCTGTACGGATCAGGGAGTGCACGGCGGGCCACGGCCCGCACGGAGGCCCCATGGATCGATCACGCTCGACGAACCAGTTGTTTCGCATCGCCACGCTCAGCGCGTTGATCGCGATCGCGGCACCTGCCGCCGCGCCTGCTGCGGAGGCAGGCTTCCAGGGCCAGATCACGGACGCTTCCGGCGCAGGCGTCGCGGGCGCGATGGTGACGCTGCGGTTCGGCGAGCCCTTCCAGGAACGCACGGTCTTTACCGACGACGCTGGGCGCTACGCGGCCACCGGGCTCCCCGCAGCGACCGAGCATCTCGTCCGTGTGCGTCGCATCGGCTGGCGGGACGTGCGATCGAGCGGCCAGCAGAGCCCGACCGAGGGTTTGGCCGATCTCGACCTCACGATGGAACGCCACACGGACCCCGCCGAAGTCGCTGCCCAGCTCCCGGCCAACCATTGGTACGCGCTGCTGCTCGAGAAGATCGACGACGAAGCCGACCGCGAGCAGTTCGTGCGCCAATGCACCTATTGCCATCAGCAGGGAAGTGCTTCGACACGCCTGATCCGCGAGCCGGAGGAATGGGACAAGATCCTGGCGTTGATGGCCCGCATGGGCGGCACCCTCGATGCCGACCTGCGCGCACGGGTGCCCGAGCTCTTCAACACGGCCTACGACCCGGCCACCGCCGTGCCGACGCTGACCCGTGGCTGGCAGAACCCGGGTTTCGCTCCGGCGCCGCCGCTGGACGTTCGCCAGTCGACCATCGACGAGTACCAACTCGGCGGTCGCGCCTCCATGCAGCACGACATGATCGTGCACCCGAGCGGCGCCATCTACTCGGTGGACATGGCGACCGACACCCTGTTCCGCCTGGATCCGAGTGTTCCGGGCGGCGCTCGCGATCGGTTCGCCATTCCTCAGGGCGAGCTTCCGCTCGGCGGCGTCGTTGGCTCCGGCGCGCTTCCTTCCAACACCGCGATGCGCGTGGGCCCGCACTCGTTGCAGGTCGCTCCCGATGGCGCCGTGTGGATCACGCTCGCCGTCGGAAACCGCTTGGCGAAGTTCGATCCGAAGGACGAGTCGTTCTTCATCGAGCCGCTGCCGGCCGGGATCTATCCGCACACCCTTCGTATCGATGGCCGCGGTCGGGTCTGGTACACGATCGCGGTCTCCAACCAGGTCGGCATGTACGACCCGGCGACCGGCGAGCACGAGGTGATCCGCGTACCCGCCCGGAGCTTCGGCGAGGAAGTCTTGTTGCGCGCCTTGCCGTTGGCCTTGTGGGCGATCCAGACCTTCGACCTCGAACCCGCGGGCGGAAGCGCCGAGGGAGACAGCCTGCCTGTTCCCTACGGCATCGACATCGCGCCGGACGGCGGCGTCTGGTTCAGCCAGCTGAATGCTCACCGCATCGGCCATATCGACCCCGACACCCTGGAGCTCACCATGGTCGATACGCCCTTCACGGCACCGCGCCGATTGCGCTTCGATTCCAAGGGGAACCTGTGGATCCCGGGCTTCTCCTCGAACCTGCTGTCGCGCTACGAGCCCGCAACGGGCGAGTTCAAGAGCTACCCCTTGCCCATCGAGCCCCTGGGAACCGAGACGCCTTACGCACTCAACGTCGACCTCAGCACCGACAACGTCTGGTTATGCGGAACCAACAGCGACACGCTGATCCGCTTCGACCCCGAACAGGAAGCGTTCACGGTCTACCCGCTGCCGACACGCGTCACCTACACCCGCGACATCGATTTCGATGCCCAGGGTCGCGTCTGGACCTCGAACTCCAATGCGCCGACCTGGCAGATCGAAACCGGCATTCCGCGCGTCCTGCGCCTGACGCCGGGCGCGAACCCGGACGAAGCTGCGGATGAGAAAGCGGTCGCCGTGAGCGTTCGATGAAACCCGGGCTGCCGTTTGCCGCCCTCATGCTCGTGTTGACAGCGGGACTCCCGGGCTGCGCCAATGAGCCGGTGCCGACTGACAGGTCCGCGCCGGGGCTCGCGGAACAGGCCGAGCAGTTGGCGGAGCGCCTGAGCGAGGAGCGTCCGACGGACAGCGCCGGCCTGGTTGTCCAACTGGCATTCGGTGAAGAAGCCGATCTCGACCTCTATGTAACCGATCCGCTGCAGGACACGGTCTACTTCGCGCGCCATGAATCGCGTACCGGGGGACGCATCGCGGCGGATGTGCGCTGCGATACGACCGGGCCGAGGATCGAGGAAGTCCGCTTCGACGCCCCTCCGCCGGGACGCTACCGGGTGGGAATCGACCACCCCCGGCGTTGCGATGGGACGCGCGGGCCGGCGGCCTACGCAGTCGCCGTCTACACCGACGGCGAATCCCATCATGCTCAGGGATCGGTCGTCCTGGAGCGATTCGAAGTCGTCGTCCTCGAGTTCGACGTGCACGAGAGGAGCGAACGATGAACCAGCGAAACACGAGCGCCTGGTGGAGCGCGACTCGTCTCCTGTTGATGCTAGGCGCGATACTTCTCGCCGCAGCCGCGGCCCACTCGGAAGACTCGTCTGCCAAGACCTCTGACGGTCAGGCCCTGTTCGAGCAACACTGCTCTTCCTGTCATGGCATGCAGGGCCACGGCGACGGCATCGTTTCGGACCAGGTCCTGTTGCGGCCCCGGGATTTCGCGCTCGATGCATTCAAGTTCGACACGGACGCCGATTGGGTACGTGGTACCGACGCGGATCTGGCCAACGTCATCCGCAACAGCCCCTCGGTCTATGGCGGCTCGCCGCTGATGCCTCCCTGGGCGCACTTGTCGAACGACGACATCGAAGCGCTCGTGGCCTACATCCGGCAGCTACAAGGCTGAGTCACTCGGGCAGCGCGAACGCCATCAGGTGATCTCCGGGCGGATTCGGCGCGCCCCAGTGTCCACCGGCCGCCACCACCACGTACTGCCGCCCGTCCGGGCGCACCTGGTACGTCATCGGAACCGAGTTCGCTGAAGTGGGCAGGTCGGCCTTCCAGAGTACTTCTCCGTTGGCGAGATCGTGCGCGCGCAGTACGTGTTCGGTGGCCGCGCCGATGAAGACGAGCCCGGTCGACGTCACGCTCGGGCCTCCGATGCCCGGCACGCCTTCGATCCACCAGAACGGGAACGGTGCCATGTCGCGGGTCGTGCCCAGCGGAACGCTCCAGCGGATCTCGCCGGCTTCGAGATCGATCGCATCGAGCGTGCCCCAGGGAGGCGCCGTGCAGGGCACGCCGATCGGCGACGAGACGATGCCCGTATCGACGCAGTAGGGCGTTCCCAGTTGCGCCTGCGGGACGTCCTCGCATTCGGCGCGAGGGATGAGCTTCGAGGTGGCCGGAAAACGCCAGGTGACGACGAGCATCACCTGCTCACCCCGGTGGATCGCCGGCGATCCCCAGTTGTTGCCGCCGCCGTTGCTCGGGTAGAGAATCGATCCACCTAACGAAGGTGGCGTATAGATGCCGTCGTCTCGAAGTGCGGCCATGGTGTCGCGACAGGCGCCTTCGTCGAAGGGCGTGAACCCCCAGGCATCGTCCGGCGTGATCGGTGGCAGCAGGTGCGGGATGTGCGACGGAAACGGCTGGGTCGGCGAGAGGTACTCGCCCGCGACCGGGCCTTGCGGGACCGGTCGCTCTTCCACCGGGAATACCGGCTCGCCCGTTTCGCGATGCAGCACGAAGGTCATGCCCATCTTGGTCACCTGGACCACGACCGGGATCGTCTCGCCTTTGATGCGCAGATCCATCAGGGTCGGCTGCGCGGGCGTGTCGTAATCCCACAGGTCGTGATGGACCATCTGGAAGTGCCAGACCACCTCGCCGGTATCGCCGTTCAAGGCGACCACGGAACTCGAGTAGTAATCGAGCCCGTCACGGTGGCCGCCGAAGTAATCCGGGTTGGTGTTTCCGGTGGGAACGAATACGAGGTTTCGTTCCTCGTCGACGGCGATGATGGACCAGACGTTGGTGGTACCGCTGAGATAGCTGCCGTCCTCGTTCAGCGGCGCCATGCCGGGAGGGATCGGGTTCCAGGCCCAGCGCGGCTCTCCCGAGCGAACATCGTAGGCCCGCACCACGCCGCTCGGCGCGTCGGTGCGCTGGTTGTCCAGCACCAACGAGCCGGTGATCGCCATGTCCTTCAGGATCGCGGGCGGCGAGGTGATGCTGTACTCGATCGGGTCGTGCTTGGAGATCCGGTGGGTGACGTCCACCTCGCCGTTCTCACCGAAATCGGCGCAACGCTTGCCGGTCTCGGCGTCCAGGGCGATCAGCCGCGCGTCGAGCGTGCCCATCAGGATGCGGTGCTCGCAGACGCCGGACACGCCTGGATCGTACGCGTCGGAACGCCAACTGCTCACGCCTCGGCAGTTCGGCAACAGGTGCGCGGTCTTGTCGACTTCCGGATCGAAGCGCCACTTTTCCTCGCCGGTCTCGGCGTCGAGCGCGAACACCTTGTTGAACGGCGAGCAGTAGTAGAGCGTCTCGTCGATGACGATGGGCGTCGCCTGGAAACCGTTGGCCGGTAGCGGCGGGCCCTCGCCGTCGGAGCCTCGGGGCTGTCGGATGTCGCCCGAGCGGTGTTCCCAGACAGGCTCCAGCCAGCGCACGTTCTCGCGCGTGATCTGGTCAGCGGAGGAGTAGTGCGTGCCCCCGGGCGTTCCGCCATAGGCGGTCCAGGTGGCGACCGAACCCGCGCCGAAATCCGGCGGTGGCGGCTCCGTGCAGCCGACGCCGAGTACGACCAGACACGAGATCACGACGCGAGCCGGCCAACCCTCTTTCGGACTCATCAGCGGCTTCCCTCCCAGGTTCCGATCGCATGATTCTACCCGGCCAGCCGGTCGCAGAAAGAATCAATCCCACCAGGACTCGGCTACGCTGCGGCGTTCGCTCATCCATCGGAGAATCGGCATGGCCCAGACAAAAGAGCACGAGATCGTTTCGATCTACCCCTTCACCGACGAAGAGGTGGACCAGCTGATGGAAACGGCCGGCGAGGCCGTGCTGATGTGGGCGACGAAAGACGGTTGGCCCGTCGGCGTTACCCATGCCTTCGTCTGGCGAGACGGCAAGGTCTGGCTCACCTTCGGCGCCCATCGACATCGAACGGCCGCGATCCGGCGCGACAATCGGGTATCGGTCAACGTCAGCAGCGAGAGCTATGCGCGGAATGCCTCGAAGGAGCTTCCGCATGGCGCGATCACGATCAAGGGGACGGCCGAGTTCTTCGACGACGACGAGACCAAGGCCTGGTTCTACCCCGCACTCTCGAAGAAGGTGAACCCGAATAGCAAGGAGGGTGAAGCGTTCTTCAACAACCTCCTCGATAGCCCGCTGCGCACGATCATCGCCGTCACGCCGGTGAAGAAGATCATGTACAACGCGAACTCGGCGGGTCGGCACATGGCCGGCACCATCAGCGAGGAAGAGCTGGGCGAACGCCTCGAAAGCGATGCGGTGCGCATGAACAAGCTCCGAGCCGAACGCGGCCTCGAGCCCGCCTGAGACGCCGCCCGGAAGCCACGCCGAGCAATTCGCCGAGGGGCCTGGCGAGATCCCCGAAAGGAGATGCGATGCCGACCCTGTCCAACGAAGAACGGGACGCGTTCCTGGACGAGGCGGGGATCCTGTTGCGAATTGCCGTGGTGCGCCCGGACGGGAGCCCCCTGGTCACGCCGATCTGGCACATCCACGAAGACGCCGCCATCTGGTTCACCCCGCGCGAGCGCTCCGAGTGGTTCGGTTGTCTGCGCCGGGATCCACGGGTTGCCCTCTGCATCGATGAGGACGCCCTGCCCTATCGCAAGGTCGTCATCGAGGGAACTGCGGAACTGCTGCACGACGTGGGGGCCGATCGCGATTGGCGAGCGCTCTACCGTCGGATCGCGAAACGATACGTGCCGGAAGAAGCCGCTGAGGCCTACGTGCGAAACACCATCGACGAACCTCGTGGCTTGTACCGGCTCGCTCTCGCCGATGCGGTGGTTCGTAGTTGGCGAATGCCACTGCCCGACGAAGCGCAGGAAGGGATCTGGCACCGCCGCTACTACCAGGATCCGGACATCCAGTTCGAAGTCTGAAGTGAACGGAACCCCGGCCGCCTCACTCCCAGTCGGGTCCCCGGCCGGTGCGCTCGGGGAACTGATCCGCATTGAGTGCCTGATTGGATCCGTAGCGACTGACGCCGCCATCGATGAAGAGCGTCTCGCCGGTGATGAATCGACCGGCGGGGGAGACGAGGAACACGACCCCGTTGGCGATATCCTCGACCGTGCCAGGGTGCGGTAGCGGCGTGTCGGCAATGTCCGCCAGAACATCCGCATCGTAGGTGGCCTCGAAGCCCGGCGTCTCGACGGAGCCGGGCGCGACGCAGTTCAAGCGAACCTTGGGGCCCCACTCGTAGGACAGGCTCCGGCAGAGTTCGGCCACGCCGGCACGCGCAGCGCCCGAGTGCGCGATGCCGGGATTGCCACGACCCGCCGTCATGGTGATCTGACAGATCGAACCGCCACGACCGTCCAACATCTGGGTGCCGAAGGCCTGGGTCATGTTCCAGGTCCCGTTGAGGTTGAGATCGATGATCGCGCGCCAGCCGTTCGGGCTGAAGTCGCGCGCCTTCTGGGGGAATTGACCGCCGGCATTGTTGACCAGGATGTCGAGCTGGCCGTAGCGCTCGGCCACGAGCCCGGCGAGAGCGGCCACGGACTCGAGATTCCGGATGTCCACGCTGGCCGTCTGGACGTCGCGACCCGTCTCGCCATGAATCTCGCTCGCCGTCGCCTCGAGGACCTCGCTGCGTCGGCCCGCGATCAGGAGATCGGCGCCGCTGTGGGCGAGCGCGAAGGCGATGGCGCGGCCGATTCCGGTGCCGCCTCCGCTGACGAGCGCGCGCTTTCCGGCGAGCAGATCCTTCGCGAAACATCGGGTAGGCCCCTCGGACACGGCCGTTCCTCCTGGTTTCCGAGGGTCGCACATTCGCCGACCCCTCGTGGCTGCGATGTTGCCTTTGTCAGATGCGAACGCCCGGTAACATCGGGAGCGTGATCGAGAACGATGGAAGCGAGCGATGCTGACCCACCCGATCGTGCAGGTGGCCTACTTCGTCAACTATGCGCGAGCCGCCGCAGAGCGGATGGCCAGGACGTTCGGTGCCGGACCGTTCTTCGTCTTCGAGCGGATCGAACTCGCCTGGGGCGAGCACCGCGGCGAGCTCTGCGACTTCCTTCACACCGCCGCCTATGGCCAATGGGGCGAGGTCATGATGGAACTCGTGCAACAGGATCGCGAGGGTCCCTCTCCGTTTCGCGATCTCTACCGGCCCGGCGAAGAAGGGCTCCACCATGTGGCCACCATGGTCGATTCGCTCGAGGCGACCTATCAACACTATGCCGCGCTCGGGTTCCCGATCGCGGCGCGAGCGGAAACCCGGACCGGAACCGAATTCGCGTTCATCGACACGGTTTCCGCACTCGGGCACATGGTCGAGGTCTACGAGGGGACGGAAGCACTTCGAGGCTTCTACGCGTTCGTCCACGACGCCGCACGGAACTGGGACGGTACGGATCCGGTCCGGACCATCCCCTGACAGATGGGGTCGAGGCATCCAGCAACGGACTCGAGCCGACCGATTCCGTCGCGGGCCGGTCGATCTTGCGCGACGCGACATCGCGTACAATCGAACCGGATGTTTGCACAACACAAGGAGGTGCGATGCTTTTCCGTCAGCTCCTCGACCCGGAGACCTCGACCTATTCCTACCTGCTCGCCGACACCGCCAGCCGGGAAGCCGTGCTGATCGACTCGGTGCGTGAGCAGGTTCCTCGTGACCGCCAACTGGTCGAGGAGCTGGGACTAAAGCTCCGATTCGCGCTCGAAACCCACGTGCATGCAGACCACGTGACTGGCGCCGGGCTGCTTCGCGAGGCTCTGGGCTGCCAGATCGTGGTCGGCGAACGTGCCGGCGTGCTGACCGCCGACCTTCGCTGCCAGACGGGCGATGTCATTCGCTTCGGCGCCTGCGCGCTCGAGATCCGCGAGACACCGGGACACACCGATGGCTGCGTGAGCTTCGTATGCCACGAAGCATCCATGGCGTTCACCGGAGACGCGCTGCTGATCCGTGGCTGCGGGCGCACGGACTTCCAACAGGGAAACCCGCGCACCCTGCACCGCTCGGTTCACGCCCAACTCCTGAGCCTCCCGGGCGAAACGCTTCTCTACCCAGCCCACGACTACAAAGGGCGCACCGCGACCACGGTCGCCGAGGAGTTGGCCTTCAACCCGAGGCTCGGCAGCTCCCGAACGATCGAGGATTTCGTGTCGCTCATGGATGGTCTGAACCTCGCGTACCCGAAGCGGATAGACGAAGCCGTCCCGGCGAACATGGCGTCGGGGCTTACCGAGCCTGAAGCGATCGAGGCGTCGCGACACGTTGGCGACGGTTGGGCACCCGTGATGCGAACGACGAGCGGCGTCCCCGTCGTGCTCGGCGATTGGCTGGCCGACCACGCCCAGAACGTCCGAATCGTCGACGTTCGCGAGCACATCGAATTCTGCGGACCATTGGGCCACCTCGCGGGCGCCGAACTCGTGCCGCTTTCGAAGCTGGCAGAGGCTTCGAGCGACTGGAGCCGCGAGCAGCCGTTGGTGACGGTCTGTGCCTACGGAACCCGATCGGGAAAAGCAGCGCTATCCTTGTACGAACGCGGCTTCTCTCACGTCGCCTCGCTTCACGGCGGCATGACGAAGTGGTCTGAGGAGGGACGGCCGGCGGTCGAAGTCCTCGGAGACCGGACCCGCCAGGACGCGGAAGCATTCGCGGGGATGGGGATCTAGCGAAGCTGCGAGGAGAGCAATCGTGGGCTGCGCGAACTCTATGTCGTGAGCATCCGAAACATGCCGACCTTCAGCTCTTCGGCGCAGTGCCGACTCGGCCTGGTCCGCTCGCCGGTGGCGACGGACTAGATCGCGTCGAGGGCGTGCTCGTAGTCTTCCAGCAGATCGCGCCAATCTTCGATGCCGACCGAGACCCGGACCAGGGCATCGTTGACACCAGCCGAGGCCAGTTGCTCCGGATCCATTTCCGAGTGCGTGGTGGTCGCAGGATGACAGGCGAGCGATTCCATCCCCCCGAGACTCACCGCGTTCTTGGTGATACGCAGATTCCGCAGGAAGTCGAAGGCCGCCGCCTTGCCACCGACCAGTTCGAGCGAGAAGATGCCGCCCGGGTAGTCGCACTGGGCGGCAAAGATCCGCTGCTGATCGGGCTCCTCGAATAGCGAGGGATAGTGAACCCGCGCGACGCGCGGATGCCCGGCGAGCCGCTCCGCGATGCGCTGGGCATTCTTGCTCTGGCGGTTCATCCGCAGGTTTACCGTGGGAAGACGACTGTCGAGCAACCAACACTCGTCGGGCTGGAGGATGTTTCCCAGGAATGCACGCGTCCCACGAACCGGCGTGAGCAGCTCCGGATCCCGAGCCGTGATGATGCCACCTAACATATCGCTGAAACCTGCCAGGTACTTCGTGGCAGAGTAGAGACAGACATTCACGCCGAGCTCGAGCGGATGCTGGAAGACCGGCCCGAGGAACGTGTTGTCGACGGCAACAATGGGCGCCGGCGTACGTTCCTGGGCGGCGCTGACGGCCGCCCGGAGATCGGTCATGCGCAGCGTGGGATTGGCCGGCGTCTCGATCAGCACCAGGCTCAGGTTCGTGGTCTCGCGGATCGCGCGCGCCAGCGCATCACCGTCGCCGGCAGGCACCGCCACCGGGTTCACACCCCAGGGCACCAGCAGCTCGTAGAGCAGATGGTGTGTGCCACCGTAGACAGGAACCGTGTGGACGATGCCCGCGCCGGGCCGACAGTAGGTGAGCAGCAAGGTGCTGATCGCGGCCATTCCGGAGTTGAAGGCCGCCGCCGCCGCCGCGCCCTGCTCCAGCGGAACGACCTGCGCCTCCAGGATCTCGGCATTCGGATGCGAGATGCGCGAATAGATCAGCTCGACTTCTTCGCCGGGCTCCGGCGTCCGCTTCCCGAGCGCAGTCGCGAAAGCGCGCTCCGCAGCCTCGGGACTGGAGAACACATAGGTCGAGCTGCGAAACACGGCCGGGCGGGCCGAGCCGACCGACAGCCTGGGGTCGAAGCCCCTGGAGAGAACCTGGGTCTGGGCCTCGCGCTCGCGGCGCTTGCCCCGCGTCGGATCCGGATCGGTCACTGCTCACCCCCATGAAACCGCGACAATCACAAGGATGGCAGTTCGAAGCGAGGCCTGCCCATCCCTCGGCGGACAGACGGTTCTAAGGTTTCGCACCCCTGCGAGCAGACGCTGACCGTTTTCCCTCGGTAAGCGTTAGGTCCCCACCAGGCCCCGTGATGTGGGTGATGACACCTTTGAGTCCTACGGCCCACTCCCGGGCGTGTCCCCCCGAGCTGTTTCCTACCTGGCGGCCGCTGTCTTCTGCCATGCGGCCTGCATCTGGACGCCCCCACCGCAGCCCCACCGCTACGTGATCGCGGGTCAATCCAATGCCACTGGCGCCTCGACCCAGACCACGCCGAACTCGGCCATGTTCGGCAGCTCCTACGGGCACGACAACGTGTGGCGACCGGCCGTCGACCCGACCATCCACTTCCCGGGGGCCTCGAAGTCGAGTCCCTGGCCCGCCATGATCATCGATCGGTCCAACGCCACGGGCAGGCGTGTCGATCTGGTCGCCAGCGCGCAAGGCGGGCGGTGCCTCGTCTACCCGCATCCAGTCACCGGCGACCCGCCCGCTTGGAGACCCCAGGATGGCTCGGCCTATGCGGACATGCTCGCGTACGTCACCACCTCAGGCTGGTCTGCTCCTGATGCCGTTCTCTGGCATCAAGGCGAATGCGACGCGGACGCCTGGAACAAGGACCCTGCCGTCAACGCGCAGGACGCCTATCAGGACTACCGCTCAGGGTTGGAAGGGTTGGCCGACTGGATCTGGGCCGACCTGGGTGTTCCATTGGTGGTGGCCCCGATCTCGCTCGTCTGGTGTCGATTCGACAACCCCACCTGCGACCCCGCCCTCTACCAGAGAAGCAGGCTCAAGCGGGTCCCCATCCACGACGCGACGATCGATGCTGCGCTCCAGCATTCCCACATCGTCCTCGGCCCACTCTCCGACGATCTGCTCCACGAGCCCGACAACAGCCACATCCATGACGTCATCGAGATGGGCCGGCGCTGGGCGGAGGTACTGGAAGCGGAGGGGCTCTAGCGGGCGAAACCCGGGGAGAGCCCGGACACGAGTGAGCCTGAAGACCTTAACAAGGGGGTAGCTCGGCGGAGTGGCTAGGCCACCGGTGCATGGCCCGGGCTCGGGCGCGACGACAGAACCCACCTTTGGTGCCTGCTCCCTCGAGGCCTGCGTTATTCTGGTCGCATGAAGCCGCTCCTGTTGCCCGCGCTGATCCTCACTGGACTCCTCGCCCTGCCGAGCTTCGCCATCGATTCCGATGGCGACGGCATCGATGACACGGTCGACGACTGTGTCGCCCTCTCGAATGCAGGAGGTGGGGACGCCGACGCGGACGGCTACGGCGACCTTTGCGACTGCGATTTCGACAATGACGAAAAGTGCTCCATCGCCGACTTCAACGTGTTCCTCCCCGATTTCATTTCCGGTTCGGACTCTGGGGTTGGCACCGATATGGGTGGCGATGGGGCGGTCGGCATCGCGGACTTCAACTTGTTCCTGCCGGGCTTCCAAGCCGGCGTGCCAGGCCCCTCCGGCCTCGTGCCGGATGGCGACGGCGACGGCATATCGCCCGCTGGGGGTGACTGCCGGGACGGGGACATGAATGTGTTCCCGAACGCGCCCGTGGTGACGGGCACGATCGACCCTGACGCGCTCATCCAAGGTCTCTCAGAGGGCAGCTGCTTCGCTGCGCGCCTGCCGGACGGCGACGATCCTCAAGCGACTGACGGTTGCAGTGCGCCCGGCCCAAACGCCAACAACCCGTCGAACACGGTCGGCAACCCTTGCCCCTCGGCCGCGTTCGGGTCGGGCGATCCGCAGAATCCGCTGCCCTGCGACCTGCACGACGCCTGCTATGCCACGTGCGGATCATCGAAGACCGAGTGCGACCAGGCCTTCCTCTCGCACATGCTCGCGGTCTGCGATTCGCTGCCTCCCTCCCAATCGGGCTGCGTCGATCCCTGTCGCGCGTTTGCTGGAACCTACTTCGCCGCCGTGGCGGCGGTAGACGCAGATGGGTTCCTCTCAGGCCAGGAACGTAACTGCCAGTGCACCTGCGAAGCCGACACCTCCGCCTGCGGCAACGGCGTGTGCGAGATCCACCTGGGCGAAAGCTCAGGAACCTGCGCCGACTGCGGCGCCATCGCGACCCGCGATGTCTGCGTGCGGAACCTGGATTGCGCGAGCAACCGCTGCGGCCCGAATGGGCGCTGCGCGCGCTGCGGCGACGGTACCTGCGATACAGGAGAGAGCTGCCTCGCGACGGGGCCCTCGAACTGCCAAGCCGACTGCGGCACCTGTCCCACGGGCAACGCATGCGACGGCGACGCCGACTGCGCGGGGTTCTGCGACACGCTGGGCATCTGCCGGGCCACGCTGTCGAACGGCTCCGTCTGCCTGAAGGACGCGGCTTGTACGAGCGGCAATTGTTCGCTCGGGTTCTGCACGGCCAACCAATTCTGCGGTGACCTCACTTGCAACAACGGCGAGACCTGTGCGAGCTGCGGCATCGACTGTGGCGTCTGCCCCTTCTGCGGCGACTTCTCGTGCAACGCCGGTGAGACCTGCGCGACCTGCGCCTTCGATTGCGGCGACTGCTGTCAACCGGCCGGTCGGGTCTGCCTGGTGGGCAGCGATTGTTGTAGCGGGAGCTGTAGCTTCTTTACCTGCAACTGAACCGTCGCCGGCCTCGGGCGCGGGACCTCGCGTCCCGAATACGGCCTCACTCGATGACGAAGTCCACTAGGCGTTCAACCAGCGCCGCGCCCACCCACGATGCAAGCGGGATCAGCAGGTAGAGCCCGAAGCGGCGTACGGCCGACGCGTCGAAGGGCCACTCGCGTAGCGACTCGATGCGGTCGCGGTACGCGAGAAGCTCGAGGATCGAAAGCGACGCGGCGTGTCGTGCGAGGGGCGATTCCCGGAGCGCCTCAGTGTCTCCCGAAATGGCTCCGCGGACCCGCCCGAGTTCCGAAGCCTTGGCATCTTGGAGCGCGCGGTGGATCCCCCATGAAGGTGCCAACAGCACCACGAAGGCGAGCCCCACGGCAGGCGCGAATATGGCGAGGCTTGCGAGCCAAGCGGATTGGCTCGCGCCCGCCAGAGCGATCGGCACAAACACGATCGGCGTCGATCCCAGGATTCCCAATGAACTACGCAACGCGACCCGTGCGAATGGCGCGAGCGAATCGAGGTCGAGGACGTTCACTCGCACCAGATGACGCCCACACATCGAGAACCGACGGCTCGCCCCCGCGACCAGGTAGAGCGTCGGCCAGACCACCAAGCCGAACAGGGTCATACCGGCGATGTGCCAGACGTTGTCGACGAGCGACATGGTCGCCGAGCGGCCCTGGATCCAGATCAGGGCGAGGGGCATCACCGGAGCGAGAAGCGAACACGCGACCAGTCCCGAGCGGCGGTAGCGCGCGTAGCTCCCGAGTGCGGTGTCGAACTCGCCGCTATCGAGAGCCAACGGGCGCAGCGCCTCCAAATCCCGCCGCGAGGAGCGCAAGTTCACGTATCCGACCCAGAGGGAGTAGCCCGTGATGGTCGTGAAGATAAAGAGCCGATGCGGTACGGAGGCCCAGTGCATGGCCGCGTCTGCTCGATACAAGGCGAGGAGCAGGCCCCCGTGAAGGACGGCGAGCCCAGCGACCACCCCAAGTCCTACCCAGACGGGCGCCATCGGCGCCCGCTCGACGAGCAGGTGGAACCAGGGCCGGACGAGATCTCCCCTACCGTTCATTCGAGAAGTTTATCCGGGCGGCCGTCGCTGTGACCATTTCATTGCAGGCCCCCGGGTACCGACGCGCCCAGCGGGACTCAAAGCACTAATAGGTTTGCGAGCCACGGGGGAGAGCACACAACGGAGTCTCCTGAAAAACTGGGGCCGGATTCACTCCGACACAGCTTCGCGAGCCCTCCACATAGGCGCGGCGAAGGCCGCTCAAGTGGATTCAAACCTTGGGCGACTGCGCGAGGGCCAAGGTCCTACGGGGCACCCTCGGACACGATCTCGACGGGCGCATCGATGCTGCGGATCCAGAGTGTGCGAGTCCCTGGTCTCCAAGCGAAGAGTTGCTGAATCTTCCCAACATGAGCTGCGGCCTCGGCCCCGAGTTGGCCGCCGTCATCCCGCTGCTCGGGTGGCTGGCCGCTCGCCGCCGGGCGACAAGCAGGAGTCAGATCTAGGGAGTCGACACGCGCACACTGACCGAACCGCCTGCACAACGACTTGGCGCGTGTTTCGCAGCCGCCGCCCCACCGCGACCCCATAACGAGAGCTGTCGAACTCAAGGGCTCGTCGAAATCGGCTCGGCGATGATCTTCTCGAGAAGTCGGCGTACCGCAACGTGGTAGTTGCGGTGGATCTGCCCGTTGTCGGACGCGAACAGGTTCTCGCTGCTCTGGTACTCGACCGAGATGCGGGAGCCGTCGTGCGCGATCGTCGCGACCGCCAGGTGTTTCAGGTGATGCCAGGTCCCGCGCAGTCGACCTGGCGCAAGGCGTTCGATCTCCCAACCGGACTTGCGGCCGGCTCGCCAGATCGCCTCATCGCAGTCCGCTGTCGAAGCCTCCGCCCAGGGCGCCGGGAGGGGCGATTCAACCACACGCTCGAGCGGTACGCTGCGGCAGCTCATGAGGAACAAGCACACCGCCACGATCGCTAGGCACCGATGGCCGTGTTCGAGCTTGACCGCCCCAGTCTTCGAGCGCATCATGGCCCAAGCCTAGCATCACCCGAGGAAGACACTCCATGCACCGGCCCGCGTTCCGGCTCGCCACGCTCTTGTTTGTTGCCATCGCGCCATTGAGTGGTTGCGCGTTCACGAACATCCCGATCACGATGCCCACCAGCGGCCTCGAGAACACGGTACCGGGTGGCGCGGGTCGCCACGTCGTCGTCTCGATTCCCTTCCGCGACGATAGGGAGATTCGCGATCGCTGCGGCATGCAGAAGAACGGGTACAACATGGATACGGCAGACGCTGTGTGCCAATCGAACCCGAACGCCTGGATCGCGCAGCTTCTCGCCGACGAGCTGCGCGCATCGGGTTTCACGGTGCTGCGGGAAGGCGACGAAGCGCGGCGCAGCTCTCTCCAGGTCGAAGGCTCCCTGATGAAACTCTTCATCGAGCCCATCATCGGCGCCTGGTCGGGTTCCCTCGAAGCGGATCTGGCCGTCGTCCTACGCCTCTCGACAGAGACAGGACTGCGCGCGGAGCGCAGCTTCGCGGTCAAGGGCTGGAAGGGTGGGATGATGGTCTCGACCGCGCAGCCGTACCACACGGCGCTCCACCGCGGAACACAGGCGCTACTCGAAGAAATGGTGCGCGCAATCATCGAACTCGCGGATGCCTATCCCGAACTCGGCAGCCTCGATGGTGACCACCCGATGCACATTGCCCTGGAGCTTGCTCACCGATGACCAGAATGATCGTCTCCCTCCTCGTCCCGTTCCTGCTCCTCACGGGCTGCGCGCGTCACTACGTAACCGAACGGGACGCCGGCGTCGTGGACAGTGAACGCAGCATCACTTCCAGCAGCGACCGCGCCTGGTCGATCGAGAGCGAGCCGGGACCGGCGGACGCACCGCATGTGGACTCGGGCTCAGGGCGGCTGGGCGAGCAATAGGGTCCTACTCGATACCCTCGAACACTACCTTCCCGATGAAACGGCCGGGCTAAGCGGCCCGTCGCCAGAGAGCGTTCGGATCCAGCCTTCCAACGAGTGGCGCGTCAGACCAGCGCGGCCCCGGTGACCTCGCGTCTGGCGAACTGCGAAGCCGTCAGATTGAGAAGCTGCGGCCGGATCTGATTGAACGACTGCAGAGGACGCCGCACAGCGGCACCTTCTCTGCCCTCGCTGTAGCCCTGCTCGGGTTCGCTGGGGCCGTGTCCCCGGGCTTCGCTGCCGAGTGGCAAGTGGGCGATGCGACCAGCCGCGCTGCTCCCTGCCCCAGAAGGCAAGCTGGGCCTGCCTGAACGCTAGTCGAACGAATCTTTGCATCCCAGAGATGGAGCGAGCGGACACGGCATCTCGGTGTGTCCGCTCGCCGTCCATCCAACCGGGTGTGTGCTCCGATCCCTGGTGAAGCGAAGTCCTCCGGCTATCGGCGTGCACCCTTGCGGGCTGGCTTCTTCCGGACTGTCTTCTTCCGAGCGGCCTTCTTGGTCGTCTTCCGGACCTTCTTCCGCGCCTTCTTCGGCGCAGCGCGCTTCTTTCCGGGCTTGGGAGCCTTCTTCGCGGAGGGAGCCACGGCCTTTTCCAGCCGGCGCAACGCGCTCACGGCATCCTTGCGGATCTGGTCCTCGAGCTTCTGCCAGCGATCCTCCCGTTCCTTGCGGGCCTTGTCGATCTGCTTCTGGACGTCGCGGAGGTTCTTCCGAAGCTCCTTGACGCCCCCGGCGAGATTTTTCGGTAGCTGCTTCTCGAGCTGCCTCAAGCCATCGTCGAGCGTGTCGCCGGTGCGCTTGCGACGTTGGGTCTTCCTGGCAGACGTCTTCTTGCCGACACGTTTCCGAGCGGTCTTCTTCCTGGCAGTCATTGGGTCGATTCTCCTTTGGGAACTCCGCATCCGCTTTGCGGCTCGGAGGTTCGCCCCCTATTTCAACCGCTCGCGGCGTGAGATACAAGCGGAAATCTGCTCGACTCGGACTGAGCGGGTACAGCGATCGGCGAAACGCGGAGCGACCCTGCTATCTCGCGAGCTTGCTGGATGAAG
>JAJDAP010000109.1 GCA_029261795.1 Deltaproteobacteria bacterium | reverse complement strand
GAAGCGGCCTAACGGACATGGCGCTCAGCTGCGAGCCACAGGCCTCCTGAGCCGCGATTGAAGCACCCAAGCGTGGTGCCAAACAGTACCATGGATCGATTACGGCGAGCTGTGGCTCGTCAGCTGCAGATACGCCTTGTTGAACTAAACCGCTTCGCGGCAGGGCACTTGCGTGCTCTTGACTCGGTCCAGCGGGGCACTCTTCCAGCAGCTCGCTCGCTTTCCCCACACTGATCTCCTGTACGCACCGACGCGTACGTCACGCGCCGCCGGGTGCGGCGCAAGGAGATCTCCGTGAGCGAACTTCGAACCCGCATGATCGACGACATGACCCTGCGCGGCATGGCCGCGAAGACCCGGGACAGCTACGTGAGAGCGGTCGCGCAACTGGCCGTCTACTACCACCGCTCCCCGGATCGCATCAGCGATCGTGAGGTCCAGACCTACCTGTTGCACCTGATGCGTGAGCGAAAGCTCTCGTGGAGCAGCTGCAACGTCGCGGTGCACGGCCTGCGCTTCTTCTACCACCAGACCCTCGGTCGCGAGAAGCCCCGTTTCCACATTCCCGGCCCCCGCAAGCCTTCCAAGCTCCCCGAGATCCTCAGCCAGGAAGAGGTCGCTCGACTCTTCTCCAACACACGACTGCCCCGACATCGCGTCTTGTTGATGACCGCCTACGCGGCCGGGCTCCGCGTGAGCGAGCTCGTGCATCTGCGCGTTCGCGACATCGACTCCGACCGCATGACGATCCGTGTCGAGCAAGGCAAGGGTGCACAGGACCGCTACACCTTGCTCTCCCCTAGGCTGCTCGAGGAGCTGCGCAGCTACTGGCAGCTCGAACGTCCTTCCCCTTGGCTCTTTCCCACGCGCAGAGGCAAGGCTCCGCAGCCGATGAACTACGGCACGGCCGAGCGGATCTACGTAGCCGCCAAGCACCGCGCCTCGATCGCCAAGGCCGGCAACATCCATGCGCTGAGACATGCCTTCGCCACCCATCTGCTCGAGTCTGGCACCGACCTCCACACCATTCAGCGCCTGCTCGGTCACCATCACATCAGCTCGACGATGCGCTACCTCCATCTGGCCCGGAAGAACGTCACGGACCGGACCTCGCCGCTCGACCTGCTGGAACTCCCGGAGTCGCTGGGCCACTGAGTCGTGTCCTGTGCGCTCGCGCACAGGGCGGTGGCACAGCGAGGCCAAGGGCCGGAGCTCGCGGACATCGTCCACCTCCACGGGGGCGACCTCCGTGGCGCACAGACGCTGGCCTCGGTTCAGCTCCGCGCCCTGCGCGCCATCGAGACCTGTCGAACGCCGGCCCTTGGCGGACACCGCGAGACCTGTGACCGCTGCGGGGCCAGCCGTGCCGTCTACCACTCGTGCCGCAACCGACACTGCCCCAAGTGCCAGACCCTCGCCAAGGAGCGTTGGATCGAAGCCCGACGCAACGAGCTCTTGCCCGTGCCCTACTTCCATCTCGTCTTCACGCTTCCCCACGAGCTGAACCGGCTGGCGCAGCACCGGCCTCGCATGATCTACAACCTCTTGTTCGAGGCGGCGGCGAAGACACTCCAGACCTTTGGCCGAGACCCCAAGCATCTGGGAGGGGAGATCGGCATCACCGCCATCCTCCACACCTGGGGCCAGAACCTGGGTCAGCACATTCACTTGCACTGCCTGGTGACCGGAGGCGCCCTGGCGGACGACGGCACGCGGTGGATCCGCTCCCACCCTCGCTATCTCTTCCCGGTGCGCGCTCTGTCGCCGGTGTTCCGAGCCAAGTTCCTCGCGGGGCTCGCGCGCGCCTTCGACAAGCGCCTCCTGCCACGCGAGGACACGGGTGCCCGGCAGCTCGTCGCCAACCTTCGCGAGAAGCCGTGGGTCGTGTACAGCAAGCGTCCCTTTGCCGGGCCGGAGTCGGTGCTCCAGTATCTCGGCCGCTACACACACCGCATCGCCATCTCGAACGATCGCGTCCTCGACCTCCGCGACGGCGATGTGAGCTTCCGCTGGCGAGACTACAAGGACGCGGGCCGCAACAAGGTCATGACGCTTCCCGCTGTTGAGTTCCTGCGCCGATTCCTGCTCCACGTCTTGCCCAGCGGCTTCATGCGCATCCGACACTTCGGCCTGCTCGCCAACCGACACAGAAAGCGCAAGCTCGAGCGATGTCGGGCGCTGCTCAACGCTTCGCCGCCATCCAACACAACACCGGAAAGCGTCGTCGCAACGACCCTGCGCCTCACCGGTGAAGATCTCACCCTCTGCCCATTCTGCAAGCAAGGCACGATGCGTGAGACGGGCCCTCTCGTTCCGGAAGCGGCGGTCGCCGTCCCTATCCTGGACAGCTCGTGAATCCCCACACGCACGAACGCAACCGCTCATCCAACCGGGCTCGCTTGCGAGACCTCGGGCCTCCTGCGTCGCGAGCCGGAAAGTACCCGAACCAGCTCCCGCTACGTGTCTCCCCGAACCTCTTGCGGACCTCCATGCCCTGCTTCCGGTCGCCACCGCTGCGCAAGGCCAAACCGCGTCAGAGGCACGAACCCCCTCGCCTCCGATAGAATCCCCAATACGTCCATCGTGCTATGGGTTCAGTTCAACAGATCTCATCCACGATCACGCGGCGCGCTGCCCTCTCGAACATCGAGGGATCGAGGATGAGATCCTCTTCGTTATACGGCTGAGCAGTGCTGACACACTACCTGGCGTACATCCTTGTCGGCGCGTTCTATTTCATGTGGCTCGCGTCATTCAGTGCCGTCGCGGCTGGAATCGGGGCCATGCCGATTCTCGCGTTGGTCGGCTCGATCCTACTCGTCGGGCTGGCAGCACCTCTCTCCATCCTGCGGCACCGTCTCGCCTGCCGAGCCGCACTGGCCGCGCTCGCGCTTCTGCTCCCGTGGGTTGGCCTGTTGGCGTCTTCGATCGTCCGCTCGCCCTCCGATCCTTCGTTGCTTGCTATCCCCGCGGTGGCGCCAGGTCTCTTTGCGTTGCTGCTTGGCGCCCGCGGAATTCGACAGCCACCAGTTCCAAGTCTGAGAGTTCCGCGACCTCTCCAATTCGTACTAGCTGCGCCACCTGCCTGCGTCGCACTTGCGGTCGCCTCAAGCATCGGCTGGCGGCTCGCTCGAGGCGGCGCCGTATAACAAGGCGTTGCAGACGGACCAGCAACAGCTCTGTTCAATTGACCTTGGTTGCTGTCTGGCGGCATACTGTGTCGGCTGGGTCGGACCCGGTCAGCACTGTTGCTGGCCGCTGAACGCCGATCCGTTGGGCGGCGTGAGCGGAAGGACTCACCATGCAGACACGTTCGAAGCTGGCGCTCCTTCAACTCGTCGGCGGTCTCTTCGGCTGGATTTGGATTATCGCGTCCCTTGCGAGCATCTATTTCCTCGTCGCCGCGCTCGCGTTCAACGGGCGGTGGTCAAGCCTCTTCTGGGCCTTCGGCACCGGCGTCGTCGCAAAGTGGCTCGCCCGGGCGTTCAACGATCATCAGAAACGCGTCTCCCATGAAGCGGAGCTCGTTTCGCGCGGTCTCTCGCCCGAAGAGGCGCAAGAGGCGTGGTTCCATGCCTACACGCAAGGTGCCCCTTCTCCAGCACCTCCTGGTACAGGCCACGCCGCCGCCTCCTCCAGCGATCCAAGTGGGGCGGCACTTCTCGGAGCACAGGAGCTCGTCAACGAGTATGGCGCCGTTCTCGAGCACTCGCAGACCGTCACCCTCTCCGAAGCCGTACTTCCCGCGACCAAGGAGCAGATCAAGGAAGCCTTGGTGGCGCTGGCGCGCCATTCCCAAGCATCAGGTTCTTCTCCTGAAACGCTAGAGCCCCTACGTGTTGGCTATGCATCCCTCGCCGACTTCGTATCAGAGCGGGACGCCGAATCCGCGAACACCTTCGACAGTCTCGCCACCGCGGGTGCTGGTGAACTTGACCACGTGAAGCTTCGCGAGCTTGCGGCCAAGATCGCCGAGTCAGGCGCAGGCGCACTCGATGTGAAGCGTCAGTCTACGGAGGAGTTCGCGCGCCTTTCAGCTGAGTTCGATGAGCGAGTGCGTGAGTAGGTAGCCACGCCGCCCAACAAGGCGCTGCAGCTGACGAGCCACAGCGCGTTCCAATCGGCCTTTGGTAGCCTTTGGCATTGTAACTCTGGCGCTTCGGGCGAGCCACGGAGGCGCTGTGGCTCGCAGCTGAGCGCCTGATCCGTTGGGCGGCGGACGGTACTGCGACCCGTCGCGCAACGGGAGGAGTCAGGATGCGAGCCAACACCATCGGGAGAGAGATCGCAGTTGGCGTTTCCATCTCGCGTGCGCTGGTAGCTGGGCTATCAGCTGCGATCATTGGATGTGCCTGGGGAGAACCGGGCGGCAGCGGAGGCCGCACCTTCATTTTCCAGGATCCGATCTTCTGGATCATCGTTGTAGTCGGCGGTGTTGGCGCACTGATCGCCAAGCTGCGGGGCGAAGACTGAAGTAGGCAGCGTCGAGCCACGTCGCCTTCGGCGAATGCGGCTCATCGCGGGTTCATTGGCCCGAAGAAGGAGAACGCCTCATTGGATCTCTCTGACGACCAACGCTCCAGCATTCGCCAGACGATCGAGACGTGGAATCCGCTCGGCGGCGCCAAAGACCATCAGGCCGCCTCGGGGCAGTACGATCGTCTCGTCCACCGCATCCTTGACGCCATCCAAGGCGACATGCCTGCGGACGACCTCGCGCACAACATCCACGAGGAGGTAGGGCAGATGGGCGTCGCCCTCGATCGCGATGCAGCGGACAACATCGTTCGCCAAATCCACGAGCTCCTCGTCGAATCTCGGGAGCGCTGAGCCTATGGGTTCTCAAGAGGATAATCGAATGGGAGAATGGACTTGGAACCGCCCCACGAGAATGCTCACATCGGGACATTGGCCCGAACTCGCCGAGGGGCTTCAAGCAGCGATCACGGAGCTTAACGAAGGCCGACATGCGCCTTCCGGATTCAATCCTGTGGAGGCGTCGGTCAAGCGGTCGGCTAGCGGTCAGACCTACACTGTGACGATCGTCTACGAAGAGCGGTCGTAAGAACACGCGCTGAGCCCGCCGCCCAACAAGCCGCTGCAGCTGACGAGCCACAGCGCGTTTCAATTGACCTCTGGTAGAGTCTGGCATCGAACATGGTCGCTTCGGTCGAGCCGCGGAGGCGCTGTGGCTCGCAGCTGAGCGGCCAGTCCGTTGGGCGGCGCGGAGAGACCGAAAGATGCTGGATGTTCCGTTTGAGGGCGAGTGTCAGTGCGGGGCCATTCGGTATCGGTGTACTGCTGCACCATTCGTCTCCTACACGTGCCACTGCGTTGCGTGTCAGCGCCTCACCTCGAGCGCCTTCGCAACGTGCATCCAAGTCCCCGCCGAAGCTCTCTCGGTTACCGAGGGCTCTGCCTCTTCCCGAGAACGCAGGGCCGATAGCGGAAACCGCCTAGGTACCGCGTTCTGCAGCGCCTGCGGCTCGGCTCTCTACTCCTCCAACTCAGCCCGCCCGCGACTTCGATCCATTTACGTCGGCACTCTTGATCGCGCCGCAGACGTGGAGGTCAACGCACACATCTGGACGAAGCGGCGTCTCCCGTGGATCGTTCTGCCCACGGGCCATCGAGTGTTTCCCGAGGCCGGAGATTGGCGTTCCGACTACGCTGCTGATCCCTCTCGCCTGGAACGCTAGGAATCCCAACGTCCCCTGCGAACGCGCCGCCCAACAAGGCGCTGCAGCTGACCGGGCCACAGCGCGTTTCAGTCGACCTTTGGTAGTGTCTGGCGTTGAAACCTGGGCGCTTCGGGCAGCCACGGCGGCGGGCCCGGCAGCTGAGCGCCGATCCGTTAGACGGCGAGCCAATGCTGAGGAGCTGCGTTCTTTCCCTATTGGCTCCCAATCGCTTTGCCCAGTCGCTCCCAGCGCCAGTCGGTTTCACTGCGATGGTGGCTGTGCTCTCTGGTGCGGTCAGTGCGGCGACGTCACTCGTACTTGGGACATCGGACCTAACAGTTGCGACGTCTGTGTCTTCGCTGCTGTTCGAGATCCTCGTCTCCTTCGTAGCCATCGCGTGCTTCTGGTTCGTATTGCGTTTGTGCGCTGGTGCAGCGCCGTTCCTTTGGCCTACCGCTGCCGCGTCGCTGATGCCGTCGCTGGTTCTAGGGCCAGCAACGACCGTTCTCGGCCTTCCGCCGGCGCCGTTCCCGATTGTTTACGGCGTCACGACGGTTTGGTCGGCGGCAATCGTCTACGTATGCCTGAGGCGCGCCGCACCGGAACGCGCCCTATTCGCCTCTTTTGCATGGGTAACGTCGGCCATTCTGCTGTGGGTGGCCGTTGCCCCTATCGCCGTCTAACCAGGCGCTGCAGCTGACTGCCTGGGCCTTTAGCCAAATGTGGCGTGGTAGGCTTGCAATGAACCAGGCGGTCATGTTTCTCCGGCGGCGTGCGCCGGCAGCAGCTGAGCGCCATGTCCGTTAGACGGCGGAGAGGACCTCCATGGAGTGCGCACGCCATCTCGGCAGTTCAGCGGTCGGTACTTGCGCGTTCTGCCACCGCGGCCTTTGCCACGAGTGTGCCACGGAGATCAAGGGCATGTTCTCATGCCCGGACT
>JAJDAP010000108.1 GCA_029261795.1 Deltaproteobacteria bacterium | reverse complement strand
CACGTCGACCTCGAGATCGAGATCGACGCGCCCCCGGAGCGCGTCTTCCGTGCGCTCCTCGATCCGGCCCAGGTCGCAATCTGGATGGAGGCCAGCGCCGCCGAGATCGACCCCGAGACGAAGCGATACGCCTATGGTTGGCAGCGCGGCGAGGCAGCAACCGAGGTGGGGCCGGCCCGGATTCTCGAACTCGTTCCGAATCGACTGCTGGTACATGACTGGCAGTGGCTCGACGAGGCGCCGGGGCAGGTGCGTTGGGAACTGTCAGCGACGGACGCGGGTACGCGCCTGCGACTCGTTCACACGGGGACCGTGGATATCACCCACGTGCACGGTTGGTCCGACGCGATGATCAGTATCCGGCGGCTCATCGAGAGCGGGACCTTCTAGCTTCCGACGAGGAATCGCGGGCTCTGAATCGCGGCGCCGGGAGTGCTACTCCTCTGTGTCCTCGGGTTTCCCGAGGCCTCGAGAGGAGACAGCATGCAGGACTTCCAGAACAAGGTGGCCGTCGTGACCGGCGGTGCGAGCGGAATCGGCAAGGCACTCGCCAAGGCCCTGCTCGGCCGCGGGGCCAAGGTCGTGATCGCCGACGTGGAAGACGGCGCGCTCAAGGCGGCCACGGAAGAACTCGGCGGCGCCGTCTCCGGCGTGCGCGTCGACGTGCGCGATCCCGAATCGCTGAAGGCCTGCGCCGATGCCGTTTACGAACAGCACGGTGCCTGCCATCTGCTCTTCAACAACGCCGGCGTGGGCGTCGCGAACCTCAACGTCTGGGAGACCGAGCCTACGGACTGGCAGTGGGTCCACGGCGTGAACGTGAACGGCGTGGTGCACGGCATCCAGGCCTTCGTGCCGCGCATGATCGCCGGGGGCGAAGAAGGCTTCGTCGTCAACACCTCTTCCGGGGATGGTGGCATCTCGCCGCTCGCCGAGCAGTGCGTGTATGCATCCAGCAAGGCCGCCGTCTCGATCCTGACCGAGTGCCTGGCGGCGCAATTCCAGTCGAACCAGCTGAAGCTCGGCGCCGGGATCTTGTACCCGGCCGGCGGCCTGCTCAAGACCGGCATCTGGACGACCAAGCGGAACCGACCCGAAGAACTCTCGCGGGACGTTGCCGTGCCCGAAGGTTCGGAGATGACCTTCGATCAGTTCATGTCCGGTATGAAGGCCGCCGGTATGGACTTCCCGGTCCAGGATCTCGATGAACTGGCCGAACATTGCCTGGACGGCGTGCTGGCCGGCGACTTCGTGATCATGCTCGGCCGCGAGGGCATGGAAGCGCAGCTCGTCGAGCGCGCCCGCAAACTCGCCCGCGGCGAATGCCCGGTCGTTGCCCATCCGGGGATGGGCTAGCCGCCGCGCGCTGCCAGCGCGGTAGAGTGTCGGGATGAGTGAAGCCACGCCCGTCGTCCTCGAAGTCGCTCTCAACGGCGCCACGCCCAAGGAGCGAAACGCCGCCGTTCCGAAGGAGCCGGCCGAGATCGCGGAAGATGCGCTCGCCTGCCTCGAGGCCGGCGCCACGATCATTCACACGCATAGCGATCAACCCACGCTCGGAGGCGAGGCCGGGGCTGCGCGCTACCACGAGGCCTATCAACCGATTCTCGAGGCGCGGCCGGACGCGATCCTCTACCCGACCATCGCCTTCGATCCAGAGAATCGACCAGAGGCGAAGTACGGGCACCAACGCTTCCTCGCCGAAGCCGGCGTGATCCGTCAGGGCATCCTCGATCCGGGCTCGGTGAATCTGGGCGGGGCGGCAGCCGACGGACTGCCTGGCGACGGCACCTTCGTCTACGTGAATGCGGCGAGCGACATCCGCCTGGCGGCCAAGATCTGCCGCGACTACCGGCTCGGACCGTCGGTCGCGATCTTCGAGCCTGGCTACTTCCGCGTGATCCTGGCCGCCCATGCGGCGGGCACGCTGCCGCCCGGCACCCTCGTGAAGTTCTATTTCTCCGGCGGTGGCTACTTCGGTGGCGGGGCCCCGACCTATAGCGCGCCGCCGATCCCCGAAGCCCTCGAGATGTACCTGGCCATGCTCGGCGAGACAGAGCTGCCCTGGGCCGTCGCCGTGCTCGGCGGTGGAATTCTCGAAACCCCGATCGCGCGAATGGCCCTCGAACGTGGCGGGCACCTGCGGGTCGGCTTCGAGGATCACATGGACGCGAAGAGCAACGTCGACGAAGTGGAACGGGCCGCAGCGCTGTGCGCCGAGGTCGGCCGGCGTTTCGCCACGACGGCAGAGACCGGGGCGATCCTCGGGCTGCCGCGAGCGAGCTAGCCCGCGGCTTCCGGAAGCTCGGGCCGCCGCCGGGGGCGCTGGTACACTCGCCGGCCCCATTGCTCCTGGAGGCTCCGATGCTCGATCTCTTGATTCGTGGTGGCACCGTCATCGACGGCACCGGCTCCGAACCCCGCCTCGCCGACGTCGCGATCAAGGATGGCCGCATCCTCAGCATCGGTGACGTCGAGGAAGCCGCGACCGAAACCATCGACGCCAGCGGCCAGATCGTGGCGCCGGGCTTCGTCGACATCCACACGCACTACGACGCCCAGGCATTCTGGGACGGCACGCTCTCGCCCTCCTCGTTTCACGGCGTCACCACCGTGGTAGGCGGGAACTGCGGCTTCTCGATCGCGCCGCTGGTGCCCGAAGCCGGTGACTACATGATGCGGATGCTGGCCCGGGTCGAAGGGATGCCGCTCGAGAGTCTGCAGCAGGGCGTGCCCTGGGATTGGACCAGCTTCGGGAGCTATCTCGACAAGCTCGAGGGGCGGCTCGCCGTGAACGCGGGCTTCCTCGTCGGCCATTCAGCACTGCGCCGGGTGGTGATGGGCGAGCGCGCGGTCGGCAACGAAGCCACCGATGAAGAACTCCAGCAGATGGTCGAGCTGTTGCAGCAATCCGTGCGCGAGGGCGGCATGGGTTTCTCGTCCTCGATCGCGGCCACGCATAACGACGAAGCTGGTGAACCGGTGCCCTCTCGGCATGCCAGCCGCGAGGAGATCGTCGCGTTGGCCCGCGCCATTCGCGACCTGCCGGGGACGACCCTCGAGTTCATTCCCGGCACGGGCCTCTGGCAGGAGGACGAGAAGGCGCTGATGACCGACATGTCGCTAGCCGCGAACCGTCCGATCAACTGGAACGTGCTGGCGCCCACGGCGGCCAACGCCGAGTACACCCATCATCAGCTCGGCGCCGGCGACTACGCGGCCGAGCGCGGCGCGACCGTGATCGCGCTGACGGTTCCGACGACGCCTAGCGTTCGCATCAATCTGCACGCCGGTTTCGTGTTCGACGCGCTGCCGAACTGGGCGCCAATCTTCAGGCTCTCGCCCGAGGAGCGCATCATCCGCCTGAAGGATCCGGAACTGCGCAGGCAGCTCGACGAGGGCGCAAACTCCGAAGCCGCCGGCCTGCTCCGAGGCCTCGCGCGCTGGGCGACCTTCAAGATCGACCAGGTCCACAAACCCGAGAACGAGGGGGTGCTGGGCCGGACCATCGGTGAGCTGGCAGAAGAGTCGGGCAAGACGCCGTTCGACACGATGCTCGATCTCGCGATCTCCGACGATCTGAAGACCTCGTTCCTACCGGGCAGCCCGCCGGAAGATCAGGCGACCTGGGAGCTGCGGGCGAAGACCTGGCAGGACGGGCGGGCGGTCGTGGGTGCCTCGGACGCCGGTGCGCACCTCGACATGATCGACACCTTCGCCTTCTCGACCAACCTGCTCTCGAACAACCGCGAGCACGAGTTGCTCCCCATCGAAGAGGCGGTCCGCCAACTGACGGACGTCCCGGCCCGCCTCTATGGCATCCGCGAACGCGGCCGGCTGCAAGAGGGATGGCACGCGGACGTCGTCGTGTTCGACCCCGAACACGTCGCGTCGGGGCCGGTTCACACCCGCGACGACCTTCCCGGCGGTGCCTGTCGGCTCTACGCCAACGCAGAGGGCATCGCCCACGTCGTCGTGAACGGCACCGAGATCATCCGAGACGGCGCGCACACCGGCGCCCTGCCCGGAACGATCTTCCGGTCCGGCCGCGATACCGACACCGTCGAGGTCCCCGGCGGCCGCGGCGCAGGAGCAAACTGATGGCGAAGTCATTCGATCTCGAGCTGAAGGACGGCATCGCGCAGCTGCGCATGAACCGACCCGAAGCGTTCAACTCGATGAACCCGGACTTCTGGCGTGAGCTACCGGAACTCGTCGATCAGCTGAGCGACGAAGGAGAAGCGCGCGTGATCGTGCTCTCGTCGACGGGCAAGCACTTCACCGCGGGCATGGATCTCGCCGTCTTCGGCCAGGGCGGCGACGGGCAGGACGTGAGCGATGCCGATCGCGAGCGCATCGAGATGGGCCGCGCCCGCAGTCAGATGCGTCAGAGTGCGAAGGTGTTCCAGGAGAGCTTCAACGCCCTCGAGCGTGCGCGGGTTCCCGTGCTCGCCGCGGTCCAGGGCGGCTGCGTCGGCGGCGGCATCGACATGATCTCGGCCTGCGACGTGCGCTATTGCACCGAGGACGCGTTCTTCTGCATCCAGGAAATCAACCTCGGCCTCACCGCCGACGTCGGGACGCTGCAGCGACTACCGCGATTGATCCCCGACGGGCTCGCCCGCGAACTCGCCTACACGGGACGCCGCATGCCCGCGGCCCAGGCCAAGGCGATCGGCCTCGTCAACGAGGTGTATCCCGATCAGGACGCCATGCTCTCGTCGGTGCTCGAGATCGCGGGCGAGATCGCCGAGAAGTCTCCTCTCGCCATCTGGGGCTCGAAGGAGATGCTGAACTACACGCGCGACCACAGCGTCGAGGACGGCCTCAACTACATCGCTACCTGGCAGGCGGGCATGTTCTTCGGCGGCGACATGGCCGAGGCCTTCGCTGCGAAGAGCGAGAAGCGGAAGCCCGAGTTCGCCGAGCTGCCGAAGAACCGCCGCTCGATCTAGCTCTGGTTCGCGCTAGAGCTTGCTCTGCAGGTACTCGAGTGTGCGCGCGTCGGTCTCGTCATCGACGGGCACGATCGCGGCATCGAAGTCGCTGACGCCGACATCGCGCAAGCGGTCGAGTTGCGCATCCATGGCGGCTTCGTCGCCGACCATGGCGATGTCGGCCGGGCCGGCGGCACCTTCCTTGTCGAGCATGGCCCGGTAGGAGGGCAGCTGTCCGTACATCACCAGGTTCTCGCCGATCGCGGTACGGGCCGCGTCCGGGTCGTTGGTGAGGGCGATCGGGAAACCCGCGACGACGCGCGGCTCCGGTCGGCCGGCTTCCTTGGCGGCGGCGAACATCTTGGGACGGATGTGATCCTCGATCGTCGCGGGACCCGTCATCCAGAGAATCGTCCCGTCCGTGTACTGACCGGCAAGTTGCAACATCCGGTCGCCGAGCGCGGCGATCAGCACCGGCACCGGAGACGCACCCGGGACCTGGAGGCCCGCGTTCACGCGGTAGTGCTCACCTTCGAACTTCGCGGGCTCGCCGCGCATCAGCGGCGTCAGCACCTCGAGGTACTCGCGCATGTGATAGGCGGGCTTCGCATAGCTGAAACCGAGCATGTCCTCGATCACGATCTTGTGAGAGAGACCGATGCCGAGAGCGAACCGGCCGCCGCTGGCCGCCTGGGTCGTGAGCGCTTGTTGGGCGATCGCGACGGGGTGTCGGGGGTAGGTCGGAACCACGGCGGTGCCGAGTTCGATGCGCGAGGTCTCGTGCCCGACGACGGCCAATGCGCCGATCGCATCCAGCCCGAAGATGTTGGCCACCCACATCGAATGGAAGCCGCGGGATTCCACATCCTTGGCGCGAGCGATCAGGCCCTCGATGGTTCCTTCTCCGCCGGTCGCTCCTGCCATCACGCCAATTCGCATCGCTCGCTCCTTCTCGGGTGTGTACCTGCTGCCCGGGTACCCTAGCTCGAATCGGCGCCGAAACCCGTTGGGTCGTCCGGCGTCGTGGCCCAGTGCCCGGGAAGTCCGATAGGCTACAGGAGCCGGGGCGCCGTCTGGCGCCGGAGGAAACCATGTTCAACCGGATCGCTCTCGTCCTCGCGCTCCTCGTGGCCCTTCCTGCCAGCGCCGAGCTGAAGACGGAGGCTCAGGGCCGGAGCGAGCGACTGCCCGCTCTCGAAGATCACTGGCTCTTCGTGGGCGATACCGTGCTACGCCGCAGCGCGCTCTTCGACGGTGGGAACGGTCGCATGCTCGGCATGCTCAACGGCGGCCAGGGCGTTGGCGGAATCCACCCGCGTGTCTCGCGGGCACGTGGCGAGTTCTATATCGCCGAGACCGTCTACACCCGCGGCCACCGCGGCGAGCGCACCGATCTCGTCACGATCTACGACGCCGAGAGTCTTGCCGTCAGCGGCGAAGTGATCATTCCGTCGAAGCGCGCAGACAACGGCAACGGCGTCGCCCTCGGCGCTGTGTTGGCCGACCGCTTCTTGCTCGTCTTCAACCAGACCCCGGCCACCTCGGTCTCGGTCGTCGATCTCGAGAGCCGGACGCTCAGCGGTGAGATCCAGACAGCTGGCTGCGCCCTGGTGTTCGAAGCGGGTCCGCGCTCCTTCGGTCAGCTTTGCGGCGACGGAACCGCGCAGCGCATCGATCTGGACGAAGCCGGTCTGGAGCTGGCGCGCAGCCGAAGCGAGCGCTTCTTCGACCCCACCAACGATCCCGTCACCGAGAAGGGCGTGCAGATCGATGGTGCCCGCTGGTTGTTCGTTTCGTTCGAAGGCTTCGCCCACGCCGTCGATTTCGGAGGGGAACGGCCGAGTTCCGCAGAGCCCTGGTCCCTGCTCAGCGACGACCAGCGCGCCGACGGATGGCGGGTCGGCGGCAATCAGCACCTGGCACTCCACAAGGCCAGCGGCCGCCTCTTCTCCGCCATGCACCAGGGCGGCCCCAGCAGCCACAAGGACGGCGGCCCCGAAGTGTGGGTCTACACATTGGCCGATCGGAAGCGGACGGCCATCGTCGAGCCGTCCAACCTGACCGCAGCGTTTCTTCGCGGCCTCGCGGGCATCGAGGCAGAGAGCTTCCTCGGGTGGATGATGTCTGCGGTGCTGCCGGCCGCAGACGTTTCGAACTTGGCGGTCTCCCAGGATGCCACGCCGCTCCTCTTCCTGGGCAGCCGAGAAACGGCCGGGGTGAGCGTCCACGATGCACTGACTGGAGAACACTTGCGTGACATCGAATCGACCGGTTTGTCCGGCGGCCTGTTGGTAGCCCCGTGAGCGTGGCGAACCCCCGCATCGTGAGTCGCTTCGACGGCGTCTTCGAACGCATGAGCCGAAGCTGGGCACGCGGCCTCTCCCGGCGCCACTTCCTCTCCCGCCTTGGCACCGTCCTGGCCGGCGGTGCAGCGCTGCCGCTGCTGCCGGTCGCCCGAGCGGCTGCGGCCGATGAGCGCTTCCCCACCCAGGAAGGCGAACCGCCCCGGGACAGCCCGGAGGGTGACCCGCTCGGCTGTGACTACTGGCGGCACTGCGCCATCGACGGCTTCCTGTGCGGCTGCTGCGGCGGCACCCATTCGACCTGCCCGCCGGGAACCGAGATGTCCGCCGTCACCTGGCTCGGCACCTGCCGCAACCCGGAAGACGGACGCGACTACGTCATCTCCTACAACGATTGCTGCGGCCGCGATTTCTGCGGGCGCTGCTTCTGCAATCGCAACGAGGGTGATCGCCCGATCTACTCGCCGATGCGCAGCAACGACATCAATTGGTGTGTCGGAACGAGTACCCAGGTCTACAACTGCTCGGTCGCCCTCGTCGTGGGCGCGGCCGCCGAGAGGCAGCCCGAACGTTAGGCGCGGCCGGGCGCCTAGAGTTCTTCCAGCTTCAAGATCTCGGGACGGCCGGCCATGTGCGGACCCATGGCGCCGCCGTGCTCCTTCATGTGTGCCGAAGCCCCGTGGGCGGCCAGCGCTTCTTCGCTCTCGTAGCGCTCGACGAAGTAGTAGGTCTGGGGCTCACTACCCTTGCAGAGCTGGTAGAGGTGGTTGCCGGGCTCGTTGGCTCTCACTGCCGCCGCAAGCTGCTTCGCTGCGGCTTCGAACTCGGCCTCGTGGCCTTCCTTGATCTTGAGTGTCGCCACCATCGCGATCATCGTCGTCTCCTCGTTGTCTGATCGGCACACTAGCTCGGCGAGCGGGCCTCACCCACCGATGTTCATGGACTGCGAAATGATCGCGTAGCCCTCGGTCGAGGCGAGCCGCTTGCCGACGACGGCCTGATAGGCGTCGGAGTGGTACCAGGCCTTGGCGGCCTCTGTGCTTTCGAATTCGATGATCACCGTCTGCGGTCCGGGCGGCGACCCCTCGATGCTCTCGGCACCGACGTCGAAGGAGATGATCTTTCCGCCGGCTGGTCCCATCGTCGGGCCCGCCCCCTGGGCGTATTCCTGATAGAGAGCCGGATCGTTCACTTGGTTTTGCGCGATGAAGTAGGCTGCCATCTGGTTGGAGTACCACACTCGGCGGGCCCGAGGTAGCGGAGGAGCGAACGAAAGTGGATGGAGCCGTACCGGTCGTTCTCGGCGCCTTCGCGAGCGCGTTCGTCGCGCTGTTCAGCGAAGCTTCTGCCCGCGCCGATACGATGGAGGCCGTTGTCCTCGACTACGCCCTGCAGTGCCAGGGTTGCCACCTCGCCAGTGGCCAGGGCGGAGGCGACATCCCGTCTCTCCACGGTGTAGGGCGGCTCGCGCAGTTCCCCGGTGGGCGCGAATACCTGGCGCGCGTACCCGGCGTGACCAACGCGTCGATCGACGACGCCCGCCTCGCGCGGCTGCTGACCTGGGTTCTCGAGCGCTGGAGCAGCGACGACCTGCCCGGAGACTTCACGGCCTACCAGGCGGCGGAGATCACGAACTGGCGAACGCCGCTACCGAACCCGGCCGCCGCGCGGGCGGGGCTGACAGCCGATCCCTAGCGCCTAACCGGCCACGACCCAGAGGTTCCGGTAGACCACCGGGTTCCAGTGATCCTGGAGAAACAGGGCGCCCGGCTCGGGGCTCTCCGGATCGCCACCACCGGTGGTGCCGGGGAGTTCGAGAGCCTCGTGGATGAGGACACCATTGTGCTGCACGGTGACCCTCGCGTTGGCAGTCTTCTCGCCCGACGAATCGAAGCGTGCAGCGCGGAACACGATGTCGTAGGTCTGCCACCGAAGCGGCGGAAACGCCATGTGCACGCGCGGCCGGGAGACCTTGTAGATCCCGCCGCATTCGTTGTCTTCGCCGCGAAGCCCGAACGAATCGAGCACCTGCACCTCGTAGCGACCCTGGAGGTAGACGCCGCTGTTTCCACGCATCTGGCCACGCGCGGTGGGCATGAACGGCGTCATGAACTCGATGTGGAAGGTCGCATCCCCAAAGGCATTCCGTGTCGTGACCGGAACCCCGAGAAAACCCCGCTCCTCCAGGCTGCCCTCGCTCAGCGCCTGGGTTCCTGAGCCATCGAACAGGACCGTGGCGTCGGCTGGCGGCTTCGCACCTAACGTCGGGCTCTCGCGAAAGATCTTCGTGAGAGCGAAGGGTACGCCGCTGCGGGTGGTGCCCTCGATCCGTCCGCCGCCGAGCGAAGCCTTGAACGCGCCATCGAAGGCGACCCGCTCGCCCTCGCGGAAACCATCGACGACGATGCGCGTCTCCCCGTCCCAGCCCGCACCGGGAAGTCCGCCGCGCAGGAACACGGTCCGGAAGGCGCCGTCGCCGAGGGCGATCACCTGCGCTGCCAGCGGTTCGGTCTCGGATGCGTACTCGCCCTGGAGGGCATAGTCGATTCCCGCAGCGGACGGTTCGACGAAGGCTTTCCAGCCACAACCCGAGAGAAGACCGACCACCAGGGTCACCAGGAGCATGCGCTTCATGGGGGCATCCTATCGCGCCATGGGCCCTTCGCACGGCGGCACTTGCCGGAGCCGCGCGGCGCCGGTAGACCCCGGGGCCATGACATCAAGACTCGAAGGCAAGGTGGCGTTGGTGACTGGCGCCGGCGCGGGAATCGGGCTCGAAACGAGCCTCGCCTTCGGTCGCCAGGGAGCCAAGGTCGTACTGGTCGACAAGGACGAGGCGGCGGCTGAAAGCGGCGCGGAACAGCTGCGTGCCGCTGGTGCCGAAGCCACCGCCATCGCGGCCGACGTATCCCGCGCCGCAGATTGCGAGCGGATGGTCTCCGGGGCGGAGGAGGCATTCGGCGCACTTCACGTGCTCTTCAACAACGCCGGCATCTCACACATGGACGACGCCGACGCCGTCGAGACCGACGAAGCCGTCTGGGACTTGACGATGAACGTCAATCTGAAGGGCGTCTTCCTGGGTTGCAAGTACGGCATCCCGGCCCTGCGCCGCGCCGGCGGCGGCTCGATCATCAACACCGCCTCGTTCGTGGCCGTCGTCGGTGCCGCAACCCCGCAGCTCGCCTACACCGCGAGCAAGGGTGGTGTCCTCGCGCTCTCTCGCGAGCTCGCCGTCATCCATGCCCGCGAGGAGATTCGCGTCAACGCGCTCTGCCCCGGCCCGCTGCGGACGGAGCTGTTGATGAAATATCTCGACACCGACGAGAAACGCCAGCGTCGCCTCGTCCACGTTCCGATGGGCCGCTTCGGCGAAGCTCGCGAGATCGCCGACGCCGTCGTCTTCCTGGCCTCGGACGAGTCCTCGTTCGTGACCGGCTCGACGTTCCTCGTCGACGGTGGCATCACGGCGGCCTACGTCACCCCCGAGTGACCGTAGCCGGCCCCAGAGGATGCTAGGCGGGCGTTCCCCAGTTCAGCATATGGGCGGTTTGCGGAGTAGAACTTCTGCTTGGCGGCCTCAGGGAACGGGCTCGGTCGGAAACGGCGTGAAGCGCACCTGACGCCGGATGTAGTCGCTTGCTGCCATCGGAAGCCGAAGCGCCGGTTCCGTTTTCTGGAAGGTCTGTTGCGCCAGATCCATCCTGCGCAACATGGCCGGTACCCAGAGCGCGCCCTGCTCGATGCCGCCGCCGAGGAAATCCGTGGTCTTCTCGAGGCCATTGCCGTGGAACGTCTTCGGCAGGGGCACCGCCGATGTGCAACATGAACGGAACGCCGCGTTCCTCGAGCAGCTGCCAGAGCGGATGATAGTCGGGATGGGTCGGCGACAGGTCGCCCGAGGGCATCGAGGGCATCGAGGGCACCAGAACCGCACCACAACCCGCCTCGATGGCAGCGGCCGCTTCCTCTATCGTGCGAGCCGGATCGCCCCAGAAGACGCTGCCGACACCGATCATGCGATCGTCATCCGCGCAGAAAGCGCCCATGGCCCGGTTCAACGCGCGGGAGCCGCCGTGCAAGAGATCCGGGTCCTCGCCCATGAACTGGGTCGCGGCGAAGGTGGCAAAGACCAGTTGCTTGTCGAAGCCGAGCAGGTCGAGGGCGCGGCTCCGCTCTCCCGGGTCGAATGCTCCGAGTGCGCCCCAACCCTTCGGTCCCATCACGTTCGCTTCGAGTTCGGCCGCCTTGGCCGCGTCTCCCTTGCGAGCCGCCGCCTCCGTGACCGCCTTCTCGGCGAGCTTTCCCGCAGCGCCCAGGTAGAGCGGGCGGATCTTCTCACGGATGCCCGGATCGGCTTAGTCGGCGATCCATTCGGACAGTTCCATGATGTGGCTGTCGGCATCGTAGAAAGTACGACCCTCGGCGTACGGCATGTGGGATCCTCCGGCAAGCAGTCTAGCGGGGCAGCCGAGGAGTCCGGGAAATGATCGACATCCGTCGTGCCGAAGATTCCGATCGAACGCACGTGCAGGCATTGTTGGCGGCAGATGACCTGCCGGCGGTTCCCGAGTGGATGCGATTGGCCAACCTCCTGGTCGCCGTCGAGGAGGATGGATCCGTGGTTGGCGCCATCGGCCTCGAAGTCCACCAGCGACGCGGCCTGATCCGCTCGGCCGTCGTTTCGCCGGAGGTTCGCAACCAAGGCGTCGGGTCCGAACTGGCGTACGGCGCGATCGCGCGCGCGAACGAGCTCGGCTTGCGCGAGATCTTCTTGCTGACGGAAACGGCCGCGCGCTTCTTCACCCGCTTCGGTTTTCGCGAAGTGTCGCGATCGAGCGTGCCGGATGAGGTCCGGCGGACTTCGGCCTTCGCGAAGGAGTGTCCCGAAACCGCTACCGTGCTTTGCCTCGAACTCGAGGTGCGTCTCTAGGCCGGGCCGCCGCCGTTCCCGAAGCTCGCCCGCTCGGGACCGATCCGGGCGACGATGGGGGCGAGTTTCTCGGTGTCGAGGCCGTAGAACGCGGCCGCGTTCCCGCCCACCATGGCTTCGATCTCGTCTTCAGGGAGATCCCGGAAGGTGTCGTAGCGCTGCTCGATGGTGTTGGGCCAACTGCCTTCGGGATGCGGGTAGTCGGTGCCCCACATGATCTGTTCGACGCCGATCTCATGGCGCAGCTCGGCTTCGCGCCGGGGCATGCAGGAGGCACCGATCCTCACGTTGCGCCGGAAGTAGTCGGCCGGCGACATCGAGAGGTGGCTACGGAAGTCGCCCATCTTCTGGCTGTACGGGGTCTCCGCATAACGTTGCTCGAGAAGCGCCAGATACTCGGGCACCCAGATGGCGGTCCCCTCGGTCATCGAGACCTTGAGCTTCGGGAAGCGCTCGAAGGCGCCGCCCCACAGCATGAACGTCAGCGGGCGCGTCAGCCAGATGTGCACTTCGGTGACATAGGCGCCGACGGCGCCGGGCGGAATCGCATCGCCACCGGCCAGCCCGCCGGCTCCGAAATAGTCGGTTGCCGGGGACGGCCCCGAGTGGAAATGGATCGGCATGTCCATTTCCTGGCAGGCCGCCCAGACCGGGTCGTAGCGGAAATCGTGATAGCCGGGGAAGGAGCCCCACATCGGCGGCAGGATGATTCCACCGAGCCCGTTCTCCTTGGCCCAGGTGATGCCCTCGACCGCGAGATCGATGTCCCAGAGCAGCGGAATACACGCGAGTCCGATGCGCCGCTCCGGCGCTGTCTGGACGAATTCGGCCATCCAGCGGTTGTGCGCGCGGCATCCGGCCCACTGGAGATCGGCCGTCACGCCCTCACTGCCCATCGAGAAGCCCGCGCCGAACGGCGGTGCATTCATCTCGGTGATCCCGTCGGGGAAGAGCACCTCGGCGGCGACGCCGTCCGCATCGAGGACCTTGTCGCGAGCGGTCGGATCCCAGGCGCCGGTCAGTTCATACTCGCGGCCCTTGCGCCATTCGGCGTTGATATCGCCCACCAGGAAGCGCTTCTCCGCTTCCTTCGTCATGGCGATCTGGATCGGAAGCGCGGCGTCGAAGGCTGCGCGGAACTCGGGGTCGACGTACTCGCGATACTCGGCCGCGGGCAGACCCGCGTGACCGTCCGATGAAATAACGAGATAACGATCCATTATTCAGCCACCTCCACCGCGCCGACCGGCTCGGTATAGAACTGGCGCGCCCAGCGCCGGAAACCAGCGAGATACTCGTCACCGTCGCATAGCATCGGTCGCGAGCGATGGACCTTGTTCTTCCAGATATCGAAATCCTGTTCCACTCCGGCGGTGAGGTTGGCCATGAACTCCTCGCCCGCCAGATCCACCATGTTGTTCGAGCAGGTGAGCAGCCATCGCGAGTGGACCTGACCATCGTTGATCGGGGTCGTCGACGAGTACATCAACAGGCCCGCTCCGGGAATTCCCTCGCTGCGCACGGCCGTCAGCCCGAGACCCCAGGAATCCCGCACCAACGTCATCGTGAAGGTTCCGAAGGGCGTCTCCTGTTCGCTCGAATTGGTGATCCGGTAGTGGGTGGAATCGGGGTCGTAGTGAATGTCGCCTTCCATCGCCTGGGTCGCCTTGTGGACGTACTGGAAATGCACCGGATCGTTGTTGTTCTCGTGGGTGTCCTGGACATAGGAGTCGAGAATCAGGTCGAACTGCCGCGGTGGGCTCCACTCGGAATCACTGAACTCGGGAAGCTCGGGGAAATCCCATTCCGGCGGCTTCTGCTCGCTGTGGTACCAGACCCAGATGAAGCCGTTCTTCTCCTGCACGTCCCAACTCCGGACCCGCGCCTTCTTGGGGATGCGCTCGCTGTAGGGGATGTGCGTACACTGGCCGCTGGTTCCATCGAATTGCCAGGCGTGGAAGGGGCAGCGGATCGTCTCGCCCATCACGCGACCGCCATGACCGAGATGCGCCCCGAGATGCGGACAGAAAGGATCGAGCACCTTGGCGTGTCCCGACCGGGTACGGAAGAGCACGAGCTCCTCGCCGAAATATTCGACGGGAACGACCTCCCCGTCCTGCACGTCGCGACTGAACGCCACGGCGAACCAGCCGTTCGGCAGGGGAAGGTGGTCGTGTTCGAGTTCTCGTTTGGCCATGAATCGGGTTCCTTCGAAATGTTATTCGCTGGGGTGTGGAGCCAACGCGTCTGCCAGAAAGCGTGCCGATGCTTCGGCATGCTGCACGATCGGAAACGCCTCGAGATTGGCGTAGTTGAACATCAGCACGTAGTAGGCGCCGAGGATCATCTCGGTGAGCGTCTCGAGTTCGTGTCGCCGTGTGATCTCGCCCGCCTCGAGCCCGCCCCGTACGATCGCGCCGAAGGCATCGAGGAGCATGGTGGCCCGCTCGGAACGCTCTTCGCCGTCGTTCAGCACGTGGACCAGCTCGGTCACCATCTCGCGATTCATGGGACCCGCATCGATGATGCCCTGGGCCATGTGCCCGAAGAACGCCAGCAAACGCTCGCGGGTGGAGAGTTCGGCCTCGCTCACCGCCTCGACATCCATGCGGAGCTGGTCGACGCAGTAGTGAGCAATCTCGCGCAGCACATCACGCTTGGCTGGGAAGTGATTGAAGAAGGTCTTCTGGGCGATATCCGCGCGCTCGCAGATCTCGGAAACCTTGCTGGCCTTGAAGCCCTTCTCCTCGAAGAGCGCGCCCGCTGCCTCGAGGATGCGGCTCCGCATCTCGAGCTTGCGGCGCTCGCGGCGGGGCAACTCGAAGAGGTTCGGGGCACTGGCAACCATGGCCGGGGACCCTAGCCAATGGGTACACACCATTACAAGTTTATATTTGAATGTATCCCCTGGGGGAATCACCAACGTGACGAGGAAGCGTTCCGGGAGTAGAACCCGGGCCATGCCGGATCTGACCAACGCCCAATCCAGCGCGCTTCATCGGGCCCTGCTCGAACTACGCGAAGAACTCCAGGGCGCGCTCGATGCTGCCGCCGAGGCCGCCGCGCCGGTAGCCCTCGATCAGCCGATCGGACGGGTGTCCAGAATCGACGCCATCCAACAGCAATCGATGGTCCAGGCGGGTCGACGCGCAGCCGCGCTGCGCTTGCAACAGGTCGAGGCCGCACTGCGCCGCTGCGATGCCCTCGAGTACGGCTTCTGCCTCGAGTGTGGCGACGGCATCGAGGCTGGCCGTTTGCATGCCCGGCCCGAGGCTGCGTTCTGCATTGCGTGCCAGAGCAAGAGCGAAGCCCGGAGCAGTTAGGCGCGATCGCCTAGTCGAAGCTCCGAGCGAAGAGCGCGTTGATCGCGGCGGTCCCGTTGTCCTCGAGGAAACGCGTTCCGGTGCCGGTGAAGTGCGGGTGTTCGATCTTCGGCTCGTGGAGGACATCCCAGAGTTCCCCTTGCCAGCGGTACCACTCGCCACGGGCCTGATCGAAAACGGAGAGCGGCTTGTTGCAGAGCTTCGCGAACTCGGCGCCCCAACCCGTGCCGCCCTTCACGGTCTGATCGTCGAGGATCCGACCCACGACCCAGACTTCCTGGCCACTGTTGACCTGGTGCCAGATGCTCTGGAGAACGCGCTTGAATAGCGGCGTGTCGCGGTACTCGCGATGCATCAGCTTGCTGACGTACTCGAGGCTCACATCACCCTGCTCGAGTTCTTCCGGCGTCAGCACACGGAGGCCGCGGGTGCGCGCATCCTTGTGGCCCTCGAAGCTGTAGTTCACCTCGGCGATCCGATATTGCTGAGCCCCGGCTCCAAAGGCTGCTTCGGCGCCCGATGCAGCGCCGCTGTAGAGCACACAGTTCTTTCGATCCATCGGCTTACTCCCCGTGATGCTAGTCGGCGACCGCCCATTTGAATGCCGGTCGGGCGGCCAACCGCCCGAAGTACGCCTTCAGCCCTGGAAACTGCTCGTCGAGAACTCCGAAGATCTCGGCGACCGCGATCGTATAGCCCAGCATGATATCGGCTGCGCTGAATTCGTCGCCCAGCAGCCAGGTCCGGTCGCCCAGATACGCTTCCACCGGGCGCAGGGCCATTCGAGACCGGTGGGTCCACACCTCGATGAGGTCACCCCGCTCGCCGGAATCCGCGACGTAGCGCGTGTGAAAGATCACCGGACTCATCGCGGCGCCGGCGGTGGCTTCGCAGTAGTGGAACCACTGGAGATAGGGACCACGCTGGGCATCCCCGATCGCGGGAGCCAGGCGTCCCCCGCCGTAGCGTTCCGTCACGTACTCGACGATCGCGCCGGACTCGGCAAGCACGAGGTCAGCATGGATCCTCCACAACCCCGCGAGACCGGGGTCCAGGGATGCTAGCTGGCCGAAGCCCTCGTGCGCGCGATCCGTTCCTGGTCGCAGCCGAGATCCGGTTCAGGTGGAGCGCGAACGGGACCGCCACCATCAGCGTCGTCGAGAGCCCGAAGAATCCCCACATCAGGAAGCGGTTCGAAAGTACCGGGTCGCTGAGACCTAGCGAGACCCGACGCTTCGACATCTCCCATTGGATCAGGCCCTCGGCGCCCATCCAGGATCTGCATGCCGTTCCCCCGGCAGCCCTGATCGGCGGGCCCGCGCGCTCGATTGAGCCCCTACCGCGTTGGGAGGCGCGCCGCGGCCTCTCAGGCGGTTTGTGGCCCGCGCACGAGACGCCCGGGAAGTGCACCCGTGTGCTTTCCATCCCGAAACGTCACCTCTCCGCTGACCACCGTGGCGAGATAGCCGGTCGCGCGCTGGATCAGGCGACCGGCGCCAGCAGGCAGATCGTGCACGAGTTCGGGAATCTCGAGACCCAATGCATCGAAGTCGATCACGTTGAGGTCGCCCTTCATGCCCGGCGCGAGTATGCCGCGATCGTTCAGCCCGTAGAGGTCGGCGGTGTCGCGGGTCATCTTGGCAACCACGAACTCGATGGGCAGCTTCGGGCCACGCGTCCGGTCGCGCGCCCAGTGGGCCAGCAGCGAAGTCGGCATGCTGGCATCGCAGATCGCGCCGCAATGAGCGCCGCCGTCTCCGAGCCCGAAGGCGCTGCGTGGATGCTGCAGCATGGCGCGTACCGGCTCGAGATCGAGGCCGCTGTAGTTCAGCAACGTCAGCATCAGGAGCTGCTTGCCTTCCATCTCGAGCATCCAGTCGTAGAGCAGCGCGTAGGCGTCGGTCCCGTTCGCTTCGGCCTGGCACTTCACGCTCTGTTCCGGCGGCGGCTCGTAATCCGGCGGGTTGCCCAGGCGGAAGATCTTGTCGAGCCCGTTCGCGATCATGTCGACCACGACCTTGAGCTGGGGCACCGGATAGGTCGACTCCTCGGCGAGGATGCTGGCCCGCAGCGCCGGGTCGCGCAAACGTTCGATGCGCGCTTCGAAATCCAGCGAGCGCAGTTGCATGTAGCTCGGCCGGAAGGTGAAGGGCGAGAAGGTCTGATGTCCGATCAGCAGCGTACTCGGGCGCGCGCCGACCTGGGGGCGCAGGATCGCACCATGGCGCTCGCCGGCTTCGTCGCACAACGACAGGAGCCGCGACCAGTGGTCCGGCGCGATGTCGTGCTGCACCAGCGCGAACGAGACCGGGCGACCGATCTCGGCCGAGAGCCGCGCCATCCAGTCGATTTCCTTCTCCGGTGCCGACATGTCCTCACCCTGGACACCCGCGGGCGCGAGCTCGACGATGCCCTGCCCGAGCTCGCCTAACACCCGGGAAATGCCGAAGATCTCGTCTTCGGCAGCATGGGTCCCAGGCACCACTTCGCCGTCGACCGCGCGGTGCACGATCGTGCGAGACATCGAGAACCCGAGCGCGCCGGCCGCGATGCCCTCCTTTACCAACCGTGCCTGCTCGGCGATGTCTTCGGCCGTCGCCGGCTCGTTCTTCGCGCCGCGGTCGCCCATCACGTAGGTCCGCACGGCACCGTGGGGCACCTGGGTCCCGACATCCATCGTCCACTTCAACTCGTCGAGTGCATCGAGGTAATCCGGGAAGCTCTCCCAGCCCCACTGGATCCCCTCGTGCAGGGCCGTCCCCGGAATGTCCTCGACACCCTCCATCAACTGGATCAGGTATTCCTCCTGGCCCGGACGTACCGGCGCGAAGCCGACGCCGCAATTGCCCATCACCAAGGTGGTCACTCCGTGCCACGCCGTCGGCGTGAGAACCGGATCCCAGGTCGCCTGGCCGTCATAGTGCGTGTGCACGTCGACGAAACCGGGCGTGACGAGCTTTCCGGTCGCGTCGATCTCTTCGCTGTCGGCTTCGGTCACCCGTCCGACTTCGACGATGATTCCGTTGCGGATCGCCACGTCGCCCTTGAAGGGAGCGGCGCCGGTTCCATCGACGATCGTGCCGCCGCGAACGATCAGATCGTGCATGGTCCACCTCCAGAACGCGCTCCAGTATACTTGACGAATGCGCGCCCGTTCCGCTCCCGGCGGCCATGATCGCCGTGTCGCTGGTGCCTTGGCCGTCTTCTTCGTGGTTCTCTACGGCGGTTTTCACCACGGGAGCTTCAAGGGAACCGACGAGATCGGCGTCTTCGAAACGACGCGCTCGATCTATCTGCTCGGTCGCCTCTCCGTACCGCCAGGTCGCCACGTGTTCCTGGGTGCCGATGGTGCCAGCTACAACCACTTCGCGATCGGACAGTCCATACTCGCCCTTCCCTTCTACGGCGTGGGTGCGTTGTCGCGCGCGGCACTTCCCGACGACTGGGCGGCCGTTGCTGCGGGGCCTCCCGGGGGCGCGGGTCCGCTGCGCTTCGGTGGAACCCTCGAGATCCTGACGACCTCGTTCTACGGCGTGGTCGCGAGTGCGCTGCTGGTCGTGGTCTTCTTCTGGTTCGAGCGCGCCCTCGGTGTTTCGTTGCGCTCCTCTGCGGTGGCCGCACTCGCGCTCGGGTGTACGACCTATGTGGCTCCGATGTCCGCCTACTTCCTTCGGCACACGACCGAAGCGATCCTGATCCTGGGCTCCTTGCTGGCCCTGCTCTCGTGGTCGCGCAGCGGCCGGCGAGGACAGTTGCTACTCGGCTGCAGCCTGGCGTCGGCCATCCTTCTGGTTCGGGTCCCGGCGCTGATCGCGGGTGCCGGCCTGGCACTGACTCTGGCCTTTGGCCTGACGCGGGTCCACCGCACCGAGAACCTCGCGGATTGCGCACGCGCCTTCCTTCGCGATGCCCCCTTCATCCTGTTGCCGTTCTTCATTGCGGTAGCGATCCATGCCGGGGTGAACCACGCGAAGTGGGGGACCTGGTTCGCGTCGCCGATGGTTTCGCAGTGGCAGTTGTTCTCCACGCCCCTTGCCGAAGGCCTGGCGGGCTTCCTGATCAGCCCGAGCACCAGCGTCTTTCTCTATTCGCCTCCGCTGCTGGTCGCCTGCGCGGTGTTCCCGCGCCTCCTGCGAACGCGGCGCGTAGCGGCACTCGCCGCGCTCGGGATCAGCCTCAGCTTTCTCTTCTTCTGCGCCAAGTTCAAGATCTGGTCCGGGCTCTACTCCGCGCCAGGCCCACGCTACCTGTTCGTCGCCACACCTCTTCTAATGTTAGGCATCGGTCCGTGGCTGGATTCGGCGCCAGGCAAGACGGCGCGCCTGGTCTGGATCGGCACACTGGCCGTCGGAGCCGGGATCCAACTCCTTCTCCTGGTCGGAAACTGGGGCTCGGCCATCCAGTCGCTCGGCTATCTGGAATTCGAGCCACAGCTCGGCTTCTTGTTCGATCCCGCGATGAGTCCGCTGGTGGGCTACGCCAACACCGTGGTCGAGGGGCAATTCTCGCCGTGGGTCTTGAAGCTGGCCGTCGGGTGGCGGGGCTTCGCAGGAGCACCGAGCGTGGCCGCCGGTCTGGCCGCGGCCTGGCTCGCCATCCTCGCCCTGTCCGGCCTCCGTCTGCGGAGGCTCCTCCGGCCGGCGTCGTCGGTTTCCGAGGGATGACCAGCGGGGCCGATCGCACCATTCTCGCGGCCCTGCTGGCCGGTTCGGCGCTGTTGATGCTCGTAAATCTGGGCAACCACTACCTGTGGCAAGACGAGGCCCAGACCGCCGTCATCGCAGGCACTGTCTTGACGGACGGCCTTCCCAGAGGCACGGATGGCCTGAACTGGTTCAGCCAGGAGCACGGCATCGAGTACGACGACGGAACCCGCTGGCGCTGGCACACATGGCTCCCCCGAGTCCTCCCTCCCGCTCGAGGATGTTCAACACGAGTTCAACGCGTACCTAGGCCGCGGGATCGTGGGCAGGCAATGCGACTTCCAGTCCGCGTTCGCCGATCCGAACCGCATAGCATGTCGCCCGCTTTCGAATCGGGCGCTCGACGACTGCGCCGTCCCGCACGTCCACCTTTCCGCCGTGGAGTGGACACTCGAGCACCGTTCCTTCGAGCCGCCCGCCAGCGAGCGGAACGCGCTCGTGAGGGCACTCGTCGTGCAGGACATAGGGATTCCCGAGCGCGTTGCACAGCAGCAGGCGGATGCCTTCGATCTCGAAGTCGCAAGTCCGACCTTCCGCCGGGAAGGAAACCGGAATGACACGCCAGACCAGCACCCCGTCGACGGCGGCCGCGTCGCTCATCCATTGCCCTCGATGTAGCCCATCAACGTGTTCTGATGGTGCAGGATGCGGACCTCCTGGGTCCCGAGGTGAAGGTTCTCGAAAGCGGCCGAGTTCATTCCGCGTTGGATTCGTGGCAGGTTATAGAGATCCTCGTCCAACAGTTCGCCTCCCTCGCACTTGCCGTCGAGGGTGTCGCCGTTCGCGGTGGAGTAGAACTCCTTCTCGGGCCGCGGAATCTCCTGGGCTGGTGCGTTCATCAAGTTGATGAAATCGAAATACATGCGATTCGGGTCCGTTGGATGCGGGCGGTGCGTGAAGACCCAGACGAACAGGCTATGTGTGTTGAAGGTGACGTTCGGGAAGATCGTGTAGTGGAAGTCATCGCACATCTGCGACAGATTCAGGTCGCCAAGATCCGCGCCTAGCATCGGCGCCATCTTGTGAATTGCCTCGGCGTAGGCCTCTCGCGCGGCATCCGAATCGCCCTCGAAGTTCTCGACATCCACCCCCACCCGCTTCAGGAACATCTCCTTGATCTCTTCGGTCAGCGTTCCGGGCGGCGCGAAACGCGGGCTCGCCTGGAGCTCGGGGAAGATCATGCGCGTGTGCTTGTCGTAGCAATCGTAGACGGTACGAACGTCGTCGCTGAAGGCGACGGTCCAGGCGTGGGTAGACGAGAGATGATAGGCCTCGTTGAACGCGTCGACGCAGGTCTTCCAGTTGCACTCGATCTCGATGGTGCAGTCGTAGGCGACCTTCCAGTTCTCGAAACCGTACGGATCGAGATGCTCCGGGATGACACCGAGGTAATCCCGCAGCGGACCCACCTCCGGATTCAACGAGACGAAGACGAAGCCACCCCAGCTCTCGCAGCGCACCGGCCGCAGGCTGAGCTGATCGGTCGGGACCCCTTGCTTGAAGCACTCGGGGTCGAGAGCGCCTTCCAGGGTGCCGTCGATGCCGTAGCGCCAGCCGTGAAAGAGACAACGGAATTCCTCGGCATGGCCGCGGCCGGGTTCGCGCAAGCGATTGCCCCGATGCATGCAGACGTTGTATCGCGCCGCGATCGAACCATCGCGCTGGCGAACCACCAACACGGATTCACTGCCGATCTCGAAGCTGAAATAGTCGCCGGGTTCGGGAATGTCGCTGGCACGGCCCGCCATCAACCAGACCTTCGTCCACATCCGCTCCCACTCGAGCGCGGCGAACTCGGCGCTCGTGTAGCGGGATTTCGGGATCGGCAGGTACTCGAGATCGGGCTCGGGCATCTTGGCCATCGGCGTGGGCGACATCTCGACTCCAACTTCTTCGTGGCGCTGGGGCAGGCCACAGGCTGAGTCAGGGTAACGCCGCTCCCGCGCGTCAGGAAGCGGGCGAGTCCGCATCCCAGATGCAGCGGCCGGCGCGGAACGTTGCCCTCACGCTGTCGCTCGCGAGGCGCTCTCGCGCCCGCGACCAGGGCGCATCGAGGAGGCAGAGATCCGCGACGCTGCCGATACCGAGCGTTCGCGGCGCACCTCCCGGCTGGTCCGGCGCGCTGGTAAAGAGCGAGAGCGCGCGTTCCGGCGTGATGGCTTCCGCCTCGCCCAGGGCTGCGCCGGCCATCGTTCGGCGATCCACTGCCGCTTGCATGGCACGCCAGGGGTCCGGGGCGCCGTAGGGCGCATCGCTTCCGGCGCCTAGCGGCACTCCCGCGCGATCGAAGCCGGCGCATCGATAGAGCCAAGCGCGGTCGTTCGGGTCGACGTCGATGCGGTAACGATCGCCGCGCTCGTAGACGAAGCCGGGCTGGGTCACCACCGTGATGCCGAGGCGCGCCAACCATGTAAGGGTATCCGGCGGTGCCACCGAAGCGTGCTCGATCCGATCCCGCGGGTCCGCGCCGGCTTGCTCGATCGCCGCGCAGGCGACCACCAACTCGGCTCGGGTGACACAGTGAATCGCCACCGGGCGCCCCGCATCGTGGGCGCCTGCGATATCCAAAGCGAGCGCGTGCGGTGCCCTTAGCGTGCGCTCATCGAGCACGAGCTTGCGCCAGCAGGTGGTGCCGTCTGGCGCGTCGGGCAGCGATACACCGCCCATCCACTGTACGTGCTGGGGCAAGGCGCCGCGTTCGACTTCACGCGAGATGAGCGCCACCTCGCCGGGTCCGTTGTGTGGGGTCGCGTCGGTGACGCCGGTAACGCCAGCGCGGGCGAGCGCGCGGCCGACGCGATCGAGCGGCGGAGCGAGCCCACCGATCCGCTCGCGGAGCCACAGGTCCGAACGGAACAGCCGACCCGTGGCGCGCCCGGCCGAATCGCGCTCCAGACCTTCCGGCTCGTCGGAGCTGGCGGCACCGACACCCAACGCCGCGAGCCCGGCCGCATTCACGACCCAGAGGGCGCCGGTCCGGTGTTGGATGCGCAGCGGAAGGTCCGGCCCCATCGCATCGAGGCGTACGCGGTCGAGTGGGCCGGCGACGCTCTCATGATAGTCGACGCCCCGGACCCAGCCGTCATGGCCGGGTCTCGCCGCCATCAATGCGGCGCGCAGTCCCGCCGCGTCTCGAACCTTGGGCGGACCGCAGGCCACGGACTCGAACGCTGCCGCCATCGCCAACAGGTGGAGGTGGTGATCGTGAAGCCCCGGCAGCAAGGCGCCCCCGTCTGCGTCGAGGAACGGCTCGCCCGGGATCGCTTCGAGCCGCGGCGCGAGTTCGGTGATCCGACCGCCCGCGATCCGCACACAACCGCTGCCAACCCCGGGAATTTCGGCGTGATCGATCCTCACGCCCGGAGTCTAGGACCCATCGCGGAAGCGTCGGCGGATCGGGACAAGGGGTCCGGCCCCAGGTCGGACTAGGACCGTTGATTGGTCAGCAACCGCGACACGTGCTCATTCAGCGCGTGCGCCCGGTCCTGGGCTTCAGGCGGCAGGTCGGCGCTCTCGAGAATGCTGCGCAGCTGGAGAAGATCCGAAATGTTGGCCTTTCGGCTGCCCCCCGGGCTCGTCAGCGCTTCGAGGGAACTCAACAGGGTTTCCGTCTCCCCAAGCGCCGCCGCCGCTCGGGCTCGATGGAGCAACAGGCCCGCATCGACCCGATAGACGGGCAGTGCTTCGTCGACGAGCGACAGGATTCCGGCGGCCTCACCGCCGCGCGCTCGGGCAACGATGCGCAGCTCGAGTGCTGCGCGGTGGAGTGGATCACCCCATGCGATGCCGGCGAGTTGGTCGTCCAGGCCCCTGAATGTCTCGAGCGAGTCCGCATCGCGGGCGACGAGAGCGGCGGCGATGGCGGCTTCCGCGTCGCGGTAGGGCGGGCTGATTTCGATCGCCTCGGACGCCTGCAAGGCGGCGAGCAGGTAGGCCGACGCGCGCGCCTCGGGTCGCTCGGGGTTCGCCTCGAGGGCTTGTCGCACGGCACGCCTTGCGGGCGCGAACCGCCGCAGGGCCACGGCGCCCAGCGCCTTGGCAACAGCGCGATCCTTGCCTGGCACCCGCTCCGCAAGTTCGCTGGCTTCGGAGACGCTGGCACGGTCGAGCAAGGAACGGAGGCGACCGAGGGTCGCCGGATGCGTCACGCCTGTCCCGGGCGCTCCCAGCGCAGCGATCGAGTTCGAACTTCCACGTACGAACGGCGAACGCATCTGCAGCAGGTTCCGATCGTCGGTACACAGCTCGGCCCCGGCGGCGAAGATTGGCGCGTCCTCGTCGCCCAGGTAGAGGGCCACATCGAGATCATCGGCGCGAACCAGACCCACGCCGCGGGCCGAAACCGGGTCTCGGGCATGGAAGGCGTCGACCTCGGAACTCGGCGCGAACGGCTGATCCGACGCCACGAACAGGAAGCTCTCGCTGTAGGGCTGATAGACCCGAACGTGGGGCCAGGTGTCGACCAACGTCGCGACCAGCGTGCGCAGCAAGGGCTCGTTCACATAGGTCGCGCCCATCCACTGGATGAAGACGCCCCCTGGCCGAAGTCGTGAGGCCACGAGGCCGAAGAACTCGCGGGTGTAGAGATGCGCCGAACCGGCTGTCCAGGGATGCGAGGCCTGGGCGACCACGGCATCGAAGTGATCGCCGCTCAGCAACAACGCACTCCGGGCATCGTTCTCATGGATGGAGACGCGCGGGTCGGAAAGCGGATCGATCGCCCGCGAAGCAGCGAGCGAACGGTTCGCGGCAACCACCTCGGCTTCCAGTTCGATGACGTGAATCTCTTCGACCGCGGCCGGAACCCGTTCGAGCGAGACGCCGCCGCCGAGTCCGACGACCACCAGACTCCGCGTCGAGGGCCGCAACACGCTCGGAAGTGCGCCCATCCAACGCGCAATCATCAACTCGCCGGGCGGGGCGGCAGGCGTGCGGATGCGGGATTCCGGCAACCCGTTGGTCCGCAGATCGAAGCGGCCGCCGGCTTCGGAAACGGTGACCGATGCGCTGCGACCGACCCGGACTTCGCGTAGTACACCCTGCGAGCCACCCAACGGACCGTGCCGGAGAAGCGCTTCCGGCGGGGGGATCATCACGACGGCGAGGAGCAGTGCAGCGGCGAGGCCGGCGAACCTGAACACGCTGCGCCTCGGACCCATCGCCATGGCCGCTGCCACCGCCAACGCCATGTTCAATCCGACGGCGAATAGCAAAGTCCCCTCGAAGCCCAATACCGGCAGCGTCCAGTAGGCCGCCGAGAGCGCTCCGACGATCGCACCGCCGGTGTTCCACGTGTAGACCCGGGCACTTGCCGGGCCGGCTTCGCCCGCGGACGAGGCCAGCACCCGGACGGCCAACGGATACGTCGCGCCGAAGCAGAGCGAGCCGGGGAGCAGGATCCCTGCGCAAACGATCGCGCCCAACCCGAGCGCCGCGTACGGATCCAGGTTCTGGGGCAGGACGCCTGGAAGCGCCGCGACCGCCAGGAAGGCAAGGACCGAGAAAACGCCAGCACCCAGTTGCGCGCCCGCGAAGGCACGGCCAGCGCGTTCCGCGCTGTCCGCCCAACGCGACGAGACCGAAGCTCCGAGCGCGATCCCGAGCAGCACGCTCGAGAGCATCGTCGCGAAGGCGTACACGCTTCCGCCTAGCAAGTGCGAGAGCAATCGGGTCCAGAGAACCTCGCCTGTAAAGGAAACCACACCCGAGAGCGCCACGGCCGGAAGCACCCAACCTCGGCCGGCTGCGGGGGTGAATACGCGCGCGGGCGCGGCTTCCGGTGCGGGAACCTGACGGGCCAGCCATGCGGCCACGCCGAAAACGGTCGCGTTCACGGCGACCGCGATCCAGACGGTCTGCCCGAGACCGAAGCGTGGCAGCAGCACGAACGCTGTCAGCAGCGTCCCCACGACCGCACCCCCGGTATTGAAGGCGTAGAGTCGACTGACCTGCTGGCCCAACTCATCGTCGCGGCCTACGGCGTGGCGAACCAACAGGGGAAGCGTGGCGCCCATGAAGAGCGTTGGCACCATCAGCAGACCGAATGCGACAGCAGCGTAGAAGACGCCGATGCCAGCATGGCTTGCATCCGGGAGACCCGGTTCACCGCCGTAGAGCGCGAGCAGGACCCGGGTTGCGCCGTCGAGACCGACGGGAACGAGCAGCGCTGCCACAGCCACCCCGAGTTCCAGCCAACCGTAGGCGAGGACCGGCCGACGAATGCGCGGCGCCAGCCTGCCCGCCAGAGCTGCCCCGGCAGCGAGGCCGGCCATGTAGGCGGCGAGCACCGTTGCCACGGCAAGCTCTGATGTCCCGAATACGAAGGCCAGTTCGCGGGTCCATGCCGTCTGGTAGACGAGAGCCGCGAGGCCGGAGAGGAAGAAGCAGACCGTGAGACCCGCGAGTGCCCGGGGTCGGGGCTCGTTCATGTACCGGCCGAGGCAGGCGCCTGTTCCGCCAGGTCGAGTTCCGGATCGAGTTCCCGGGCGAGCGCGTATTCGACCTCCGCGTCGGCCAGGCGCCCGAGACGCTCGAGGGCCAGGCCGCGGTGGGCGCGCAACGTCGCGAGCAGGGAAGTGTTGTTCCCGGTCGCCACTTCGAGCGCGTGATCGAATTGGCCGAGAGCCGGCTCGAGCAAACCCTTGGCGAGGAACACGAAGCCCAGCGTGTCGACGGTCTGCGGGTTGTCGGGGATCTTGGCGACAGCGGAACGCGCCAGATCGAGCGCGCGGTCGAGCGAGTCGCCGCGCCGCGCCAGCAGATAGGCCAGGGCATTCATGGTCCAACCGTCTTCGGGCGCCTCTTCGAAGATCTCTTCGTAGAGTTGAATGGCTCGGTCGGTATCTCCATTGGAGGAGTGGAGCGAAGCCAGGGTGCGCTTGCCCACGAGTTCGAGTTTGCCCGCTTCGGCTTCGATCTCGAGTGTTGCAATCAGCTCGGGGATGCGATCTGCGCGACCGAGCGCCTGCAGCATCAGTCGGGTCGCCGCCGCGTTGCCCGGGTCGAGATCGAGGACCTGACGCGCGTCCCCATTGGCGCCATCGAGATCATTGGCGGCCAGGCGCAGGCGGCCGCGAAGCAGGAGCGCAGCGATCGGCGGTGAGTCGCCCGCCCCGATCAGTTCCTCGACGATCTCGCTGGCCCGTTCGACGTCGCCCCGCGAGGCAGCCAGGCGAGCCTCCACGACCCGAAGCCCCAGGTTCTCCGGATGGCGGCCCTTGGCGGCTTCGAGTACCGCGGCCACCGCCTCCGGGTCGGTGCCGGCTTCGTGACGAGCGAACGCGAGAACCGCTTGGAGCGGCGCTGCCTCTTCGGCCAGCAGCTTCTCGAGAACCCTTCGGCCGGCCTTGGCGTTGCCGTTGCCGTAGTTCGCCTCGGCGAGCCAGACCCGCTCGGCCGGGCGAAGCCGGTAACCGTGTCGCACGATGTTCCGGAGCACGCGAATCACCGGTGTCCAGTCCCGGGCGTCGTATCGAATCCGCGCACGGATTCGCGCCAGGCTCGGTTCGAAGCCGGAGCGCAGGCTCATGGCGTTTCGAATCGCCTCCTCGGCGGCGGGGAGATTCCCGAGATAAAGCTCCGAGAGGGAGAGAAAGCGGAAGACCTCGACCGAGGGAATCTCTGTCGCCAGAAGCCGATAGAGATCTGCCGAGCGCCCGTATTCCCCCGAATTGAAGGCGATCCGCGCCTCGACCAGGCGCGTGTGGGGAGCGTTCGGGAATTCGTTCGCCAACGCCTCGTAGGCGGCGCCCGCATTCGCCCGATCGCCGTTTTCCATTCGCACGATCACGGCTCGGGACAACAGGACCGACGGTTCGGAGAACTTCCTGGCCGATGTCTCGAGGAAGCCGACGGCCTCGTCACGACGGCCAGTGATCGCCATGTAGTCCGCCAGATGTTCGTAGGCGCGGACGTCACCGGGGCGCGTTTCGACGTACTTGCGGAACACGGCTTCGCCGGCCCCGCGTTCCGCGGTTTCCTCGACGCGCGCCCAGGCCTCCCATGCCTCGGTCGATTCCTTGTTCGCATCCACGAGAACCGGGACACTGAGCCGCACGGCGGCCACGTCATCGCGACGCATACCGAACTCGAAATAGGTGCGTGCCGCAGCCTGCCGGACCTCCAGAGCCGCCTCCGGCGACTCGATCAATTCGCGGAGCAGTGGGCCGGCCTCCTCGGCCCGGCCAGGCCAGGACGAGATGATTCGGGCCCGTTCGTGTGCGACGAGAGACAGCGGCCCCTCGATTTCGATGGCGCGCAGCAATGCAACCTCGGCGGCTTCGAAGTCCGCGAGCCGCACCTCCTCGCGGTCGAGTCGCGCCTGGCGAATCCGGGCCTGGTACACGGTGGCCAGGGCGAACCAGGTCCGGGCGTCCTCGGGATCGAGCTCCGTCGCAGTCGTCGCCGCGGCCAGCGCTTCGTCGACGTCCTCGTCGATCAGGGCGATCGAGGAGCGCGAAACGTAGGCGCGGGCATTCGCGGGGTCCCGTTCCAGCACCGCTGCGACAAGTTCTTCGGACCTCGTGAGATCATCGCCTAGCAATAGTCGTGCAAGGCCGAGCGCTGCAGAGGCCTGGTCGGGGTCGAGCCGATAGGCTTCCTCGAAGTAGAAGATCGCATCAGCGAACTCGAGTTTCCGCTCCAATACCCTGGCCAGGCGCTCATTCACGTCAGCGTTGTTGGGCTGGAGCTGAAGCGCGCTGCGAAGCGCAACCTCGGCCTTGCCGAATTCCTGGCGCTCGGTGTAGGCCTCTGCTTCCTGCAAGGCCTCGGCAAACCGGGCCTCTTCGGAGGTACAACCCCAGCCGAACATCAGCACAAGGCCGAGGCCGAGCGCGCTGCTTGCGGTCCGGATCATTGCGCGCTCCCGGCCGACTGTTCGAACTGGGCGAGGCGGAGTTTCGCCTGCTCCGCTTCAGGGAAGTCGCCGAGATCGAGCGCGGCTCGGAGCGATTCGAGGGCGGCGACCGTGCGCCCGTCCGCATCCTGAGCGAGCGCGAGCCGGTATCGGATGCCCGCGGCAGACGGATCCAGGCGAAGCCCCTGCTGGTAGGCACGTATCGCGAGCTTCGGGACGCCGCGCGCCATGTGAACCGCACCCAGGGTGTCGTACGAGTCTGCCGAGGGCAGCACCCGAACGGCGCGTTTGGCCAGCTCCAGGGCGTAGTCGAGATCCTGCTTCTCGCTCGCGAGCAGCCAGGCGAGATCGTTGGCTGCATTGGCGGCGCCCGGAACCACTAGAAGGTAGGCGCGCAAGCGGGCGATCGCCTCGTCGCGCTTGTCGAGTTCGAGCACGATCTGGGCCGCGTGATAAGCGGCCGCCCGGTCCGGGGTGTCCGCTTTGGCTGCCGCATCGAACAGGACCACGGCGCCCTCCAGATCCTTGCGCAACACGGCAACTGTCGCCTGGCCCTTGATCGCGGCGCCGAGCCCCGGCTCGAGGGCGACGGCCCGATCGTACGCGGCTTGCGCCGGATCCCGTGCGCCGGATGCGACGTGAACGTCACCGGCGATGACTTGCAGCAGGGCGGCATCGGGGCGGCTTGCAATGGCACGCGCCAGCTCGGCCTTGGCGCCAGCAACATCTCCGGACCCGACGAGATCCCCGACCAGGGCAACCAGTGCGCGGTCGTTGGCCGGATCCGCCCAGTCGAGCTTCGCGTCGCGAATCACCTGTGCCGCCGCTTCCGGTCCGGTCGTCTCTCGCTCGACCATGGCGACGCCGAGTGCCGCCTCGAGCGTGAGACCGTGACGCCCCTCGACGATGTCGACGTAGATCTTGCGCGCATCGGTGGGGTTGCCGGCGCGAAGCGCCGCCTCCGCCCCGACCAGCGGAAGATAGGCGTCCCACGGGCGGTTCTCCGCATGACGCACCGCAAGATCATTGGCCGCCCCATACTGTCCGGTCGTCAGCAAGAGTTCGGCCATGCGCAGGGCCGCATCGGTGGCCTCTGCATCCGCCCGTGTGGCTTCCCGGTAGTGCTCGAGCGCGAGCGAGATCTTGCCGAGCCTCTGGGCCAGCAGGCCGGCGTTGTAGCGGGCCTGGGCATTGTTGGGCCAGACCTCGAGGCCCTTCTCGAGCAACGCCAGGGCTTCCTCTGGATGTCCTTCGGCGTCTGCGATCCGCCCAAGGATGAAATTCCGGTAGGCCAGCTCGGAAAGCGAGTCTGCCAGGGTTCGCGCCTCGTCGTAGCGACCGACCGTGGTCAGCAGGTCGGCTTTGACGAAGCTCATCGCCTCGTCGTCGCCTGCTACGTCGATGCCGCGCTCGAGCGCTTGGATGGCCCGTTCGTTCTCGCCTGCAGAACTGAGCATGCCCGAGTACACGTTCCAGGCCGTGGGTGTGTCGAGCAGTTCAGCCGCCTGCTTCAAGACGTCGATCGCCTCGGCGGTGTCGCCGCGGCGCTGGAGACGTTCGGCGCGCATCTGCCAGAGCCCTAGCCGGTGCGGGGCCAGATCGGTCGCCTTCACCAGCACCGCGTCTGCAGCCTCGGACTCCTCCGATGCGTCATGAAGCCACACCGCCCACTCGAGCACGATCTCGCTGTCCGGATGGGCCTCGAAACACTCGAGGGCCTTCTCTTTGGCGCGCGTCCGTTCTTCTCGAATCTCGTCCAGGAAGCTCGCCACCGAGATACAGATGTTGGGCGCCTTCACCGGGAAATCGTCCAGCGCAACCTGGTAGAGCGCTTCGAGGTACTGCTCTGCTTCGTCGTAGCGGCCCAGTTCAGAGAGTGCGGTGGTGTGCGTGTGGAGCGTCGTGTAGTCGCGCGGGGTCTCGACCAGCAGGATCTCCGTGTCGGCCAGCGCGTCGGTCCACTGGCTCAGGTCGAGTTTCGCCTGGGCCCGCATGATCCGCGCCGCCGAGTTCGTGCCATCCTGCTCGAGCAACCCGGTGGCGACGTTGATGGCCTCTTCCGACTGGCCGGTCGCCAAGAGCAGATTGCCGAGTAGCAGGCCGGCTTGCAGCGCGACCGGGGCGTCGGATTCCGATGCCTTGCGCAGTGGCCACAGCGCCAGCGGGAACTTCCGCTCGGCAACATAGATCGTGCCCAGTTGGTAATTCGCTTCGGCGTTCGACGGGTTCTTGTCGAGTTCACCCTCGAGGGTGGCGACCGCATCCGCCAGCTGGCCCTGCTCATAGAGGGCCTGGGCCTCGGCCACCGGGTCGGCGCCGCCGCCACACGAAGCCGTGAAAAGGAGAAGCGCCATCGCCAATGCGAGCACCGGCCATCGCCGCCACGTCTGGGAACCGTGAACGGTGCTGAACTTGGGATGGGAACGCATAAGGATGGGTGCCTCCTCGGGATTCGGCGAGCCGGGCATTAACTGGACGCGCCTGGGCCGACAGTTGAAGCGATTATAGCCCCCGGGGGACCCGATCGCTCGATTCTCACCCATGAGAGCCCTCGGCAACAGATTTAGTGACACATTTTCGCCCCGGTACCCACTTCCCCTGTGTTCCTCCTCCTCTGCCCGAATGTGGTGCGAGCAGGGGGATCGAATTTCTACCCGACCGTCGCAGGGTGCCTCGGTTCGGAACGAAACAAGGAAGAGTGGAACTCATATGATGCGCAGCAAGATCGCTTCCGTGACCCTCGCCGTGATTGGAGCCGTGGTGTTATCCGCCCCGGCTTTCGCCGCGGTGACCGGCTTCACGGCAACCCTCACCGCCTTCACCGGTAGTGGCTCCGGCATTCCGGCGAGCCCGACTCCGTTGCCCGCCACCGGTTGCCCGATCGAACCCTCGACTGGCGATAATACCTGCACCACCCAGCTGTCGGGCTTCAGCAGCACGGGCTTCGGCATCGGCTCGGGCGTCTTCGTGGTCAACGCCTTCGGACCGTCCGCAACGAACTTCGGCGGAACCGTTCCGCTGCCGACCGCCCCGAACTCGATCTACATCATCGGTACGGTCACCAACCAGTTCTCGGGCGGAGGTACCTTCGGTGCGGGCGCCGGCCCGGCTGGCGGCTTCGGCGGTGCCCTCGGCACCGGCGCCAACCTCGGCATCCTGCTGGGCATCTCGCCCCTGCCGAACGTCTTCGGCAGCCTGATCCTGCCGATCAACGCCGGCTCGACCGGTACCGTGACGGCGATGGCCAACATCCTGGGCAACGCAGTGACGGTCACCGTCAGTGGCTCCAACTGGACCACGGGCACCGTCACGTTCAACGACGGCAACCTTGGCGGCGGCAACGGTACCGTCGCCAACCCGTTCGTGACGTCCGGAACCGCGATGGGTACGAACAGCCTGACCGCCAGCGGCGGCATGGTCACGCTGGTCGCGCCGATCACGATCAAGATCCCGGGGACGGGTGCGGACCTCCGCGCCGGTTACCAGGTGCTGAAATTGACCTTCGTCCCGGAGCCGGGCACGCTGGTGCTCCTCGGCGCCGGTGTTGTGGGCCTCGTGGCCATCGGTCGCCGCCGCAACGCCTAGTTCGTTCCCAGAACGAGCCGGGTTCGAATGAACCGTGCGGCCCTCTTCCTTCGGGAAGGGGGCCGCATTCTTTTTGGGGCTCGCTCGGCAGGTGGCACAGGGCTGGCTGCGAGGCGGTGCCTCGCAGATGGAGACACCCGACATGACCTCGATCCACCGACGCACGGCGATGATGGTTGCCGCCCTCTTCTGGATCCTCGCCGCAACTGGCGCCAACGCCGCGGTGACCGGCTTCACGGCCACCCTCACCGCCTTCACCGGCACGGGCTCCGGCCTTCCCGCAAGCCCGGTCCCATTGGCCGCGACGGGTTGCCCCGTCGACGCCGTGACGGGTGTCGAGACCTGCACCACGGCCTCGGGCCGGCTGTTGAACCACAGCTCCACGGGCTTCGGCATCGCCTCGGGCGTCTTCGTGGTCAACAGCTTCCGGCCGTCCGCTACGAACTGGGGCGGACCCGTTCCGCTGCCGACCGCGGCGAGTTCGATCTTCATCATCGGTACGGTCACCAACCAGTTCTCGAACGCGGGTAGCTTCGGCGCGGGCGCCGGCCCTGCAGGCGGCTTCGGCGGTGCCCTCGGCACCGGCGCCAACCTCGGCATCCTGCTGGGCATCTCGCCCCTGCCGAACGTCTTCGGCAGCCTGATCCTGCCGATCAACGCCGGCTCGACCGGTATCGTGACGGCGATGGCCAACATCCTGGGCAACCCGGTGACAGTCACCGTCAGTGGCTCCGACTGGACCACGGGCACCATCACGTTCAACGACGGCAACCTCGGCGGCGGGGGCGGTACCGTCGCCAACCCGTTCGTGACGTCCGGAACCGCGATGGGTACGAACAGCCTGACCGCCAGCGGCGGCATGCTCACGCTGGTCGCGCCGATCACGATCAAGATCCCGGAGACGGGTGCGGACCTGCGCGCCGGCTACCAGTCTCTGACGATCGCGTTCGTCCCGGAGCCGAGTAGCCTGTTCTTGATCGGCGCGGGCGGCCTCGTGCTGGTCGGGCTGATCAAGCGGCAGTCGTAGGGAAGCAGCAAAGTCGGTCTCGGGCCGCCGGGACGGTCTGCCGATGGAACGCCGAGGGCGCAGTGCTAGCGTCCTCGGCCCGTTCTCCTTGGGCGATTGCCAGGACAGGAAATGATCAAGAAGCTCCTCGACTCGAGCTGGTTCTACTACGCTGCGGCTGCTCTCCTGGTGATCGGCTACGCCGCCACGCAGATCAAGATCGAGCTGCCCGCGCGCGACCACGGCGAACTCGCCGACATCCGCAAGATCGCCGAGATCGAAGATCTGAACGTCGTCTTCATCCTGATCGATACGCTGCGCGCAGATCATCTGGGTTCGTATGGGTACGAGCGCGAGACCAGTCCGATCATGGATCGCCTGGCCGAAACCGGAATCCGCTTCCACAATCATGTGGCGCAATCGACCTGGACCAAGACTTCGATGGCCTCGCTCTGGACCGGCACCTATCCGGTCACGAACGAGATCCTGCGCTTCGGCCACGTCCTCCCGGAGGAGGCGACGCTACCGGCCGAGCTCTTCCGAAAGGCGGGCTACAGGACTGCCGGGCTCTACCGCAACGGCTGGGTCGGCCACGAGTTCGGCTTCCAGCAGGGCTTCGAGCAGTACGTCCGTCCCTCGACGGCGACGAGTGCGGCTGCCGTCGAGCGGGCGAAGAACACGCCGCACCAGCTGTTGGGCTCGGACTGGGACCTGACGACGTCGGCGGTCGAATTCGTCACCCGCTATCGCGAGGACAAGTTCTTTCTCTACGTGCATTACATGGACATCCACCAGTTCGCTTTCGAAGAAGACTCCGCGATCTTCGGCTCCGGGTACGAGGATGCCTACGACAACTCGATCCACTGGACCGACCGCAACGTCGGCACGCTGGTGGCTCAGCTCGAGAAGCTCGAGCTGATGGACAATACGCTGCTCGTGATCGCGGCCGACCACGGCGAAGCGTTCATGGAGCACGGAAATGAAGGCCACGCCAAGGATGTCCACGCCGAGAACGTGGAAACCCCCGCGATCTTCGTGCTGCCTTGGTTCCTCGAAGAACCTCGCGTCATCGAGGAGCTCACCGAGAACGTCGACCTCTGGCCCACGATCCTCGATATCGTCGGCATCGAGCCGGTCGACGAGACCGATGGCCGATCGCTGGTACCGCTGATTCTCGGTGAGGCTGATCCCCACCCGGGCCCGGCCTACGCGCATCTGGATCGGAATTGGGCCAACACGAGGCCCGACAACCCGACCATCGGCGTCCGCACCGAGGATGCCAAGCTCGTCTGGTGGCCGCAGCAGCCGCGACATCAGTCGCGCTACTACTACGACATCAACGAGGATCCCGGGGAACAGATCGACCTGCACCAGGACGAACCGGAGGCCACCGCCGCGCTGGTCGAACTCGCGAGCGAGTACCTCGAACGCGGCCCGGCCAGTTGGGGAGCCAGCCCGGACTCGGTCGAGGTCGATTCGATGAAGCTCTCGATCTTGAGGGCCCTCGGCTACGTGATCGGGGGAGAGTAGGCGCGCGCGCGCGGCGCAGACACCGGTGCAAAGGCGCTTCCGGTATCGACGAACCAGCCGCCCGGCCGCATCACGACTTCACCCTCGACCGCTGCGTGGTGATCCATTGCGCGGGCGACGACGCCCGAAAGCGTGACATCGAGGAGTTCGCCGCCGCCCCGTTCGCGTGAAGCCATGATCGCGACGGCCGCGTGAAGGCCGGTCAGCGGATCCGCGATCGCATCCCCGACGAACTGCGGTTGCTCCGGTTCTCCGACGCGGAACGGAAGCCCGGCGGCCGCCGCCGCGTCATCACCCAGAGCGACCCATTCAGCCGCCGGCCCGTTTCTTCCGTAGCCGGTGATCCCGCACCAGATCCGACCGGGCGCTTCGGCGAGCCATTCCTCCGCAACGATGCCGAGTTGTCGCAGTGCACGAGGTCTGGCGGACTCGATCACGATATCCACGCTCGTCAGGTACTGGCGCAGCGCCCGGCGACCTTGCTCGGTCGAAAAATCGAAGGCCTGTTTCGACTTCGCGCCGTTGAGGAGTCGAAACAACTGCGGCGAGCCGCTGCGGGCACCGTCCGGGCGCGTACTCGACTCGACCTTCGAGACGGCCAGTCCGGCGCCGACCAACAGTTGCCCGCAGAGTGGACCCGCCCACAGGGAGGTCAGGTCGGCCACCTGGTTGGCCCTACTTCGTCCCGGCCTCCGCTCGCCGTGACGCGATACCGAGAGCCAGGGCACCGGGTACGTCGACCCCCCAGGTGAACTCGCCGCGATCGGCAGACCCAACAGCCGTCCGCGCTCGAGTGCCACCTTGACGGGTAGGCGCGCCAGTGCCGTCTCGATGCTTTGCCATGGGTCGCCCGTCGCCTCGATACCGACCCAGGCGGGGAGCAGCCGCGCATCCTCTTCTCCACGCGGGAGCCCGACCGCGAGCCAGCCGTCCCTCGCCTCGAGCAACCGGCAGCTGCCTCCGGCCGAGATGCGGCCCCGGCGGGAAAGCCCATCGAGTGCGGCGCGCTCGCCTAGCAATGCCGGCCCGTCGAGGGCGGCGAGGTTCGGAGCCGAAGCCAGCTCTCCGAGTGCGAGTGCGGACCCGCGAGCACAGGTCGGGATTGCCGCTCGCGGCAGGAGCGGCGGGCCATCGGGTCTGCCGGTCAAGGCGAGCGCACCCGACTGCGCCCAATCCGCAGCGGGGCAGTCCTGCTCCTCCGGCTCGCGGATCGGAACCTCCGCGGCGCCGGCCTCGCGCAACAGGGCGCGTGAATAGGCAGCCGCGCTCACGGCGTGGAGACCGCATCGACGAGGCCCCATCGCAGCGCGGTATCGGCGTCGATTCGCTCGCCGCTGAGCGCCAGCCAGGCCGTGCGTTGGCGGCCGATCCTGCGGGGCAGACTCGCCGTACCGCCTGCTCCCGGCACCAGGCCCATGCCGACCTCGGGCAGCGCGAAGAACGCGTCCGGGCCCGCACTCACCCGACCGCACAACGCCGGCAGTTCGACACCGGCGCCGATGCAGGCGCCGTGCACGCGGGCATGCACCCGCTCTGCTATCGCAGCCAGCAGCATTCCCGCGCTGCGTGTCGCCCGAATCGCGTTCGCTGTGGCGGGATCCGGGAGCGTTCCGAACTCATCGAGATCGCCGCCGCTGCAGAAGGCCGGTCCTTCCCCCGACCATTCGACGTGCGCGACGGTGTCGTCCCGAAGCACCAGCGCAAGCGCCTCACAAAGGCCGTCACGAAGCTCGGCCGAGAAGGCGTTGCGTTTCTCCGGACGATTCAACCGAACGTGCAGTGTGTCGTCTTCGCGCTCGATACGGACGGCGGGGCCGCTCGGTGCCTCCGCTTCGCGGGGGCGTCTGCCGGACAGCCACTTCGCGAACTCCGGTCCGCTCTGAAGCATCGAGTAGACGGCCGATTCCGCGAGCATCGCGTGCTCTACCGACATCGCCTCACTGCGCCGCAACAACTGGGCGAGCGCGACGCTGGCCAGCGGATGAGCCGCGACGGCGCGGCACAGCATTGCGGACTCGTCCTCGTCCGTCGTTCGGACGTCGACGACATCGGCGAATCCAGCCGTTTCCGGTCCCATACCGACGCTCACCGCCGGTAGCGTTGCGAGGCGGTGCCGTGCTTCCGCGGGAATCTCAGCCGCTGTCGTGAGGTCGATCCACACGAACGGTTCGCCGGTGACTGGCGACCAGCGCTCGAAACAGCCCGGATCGCGAAGCGCTTCGACAAGGTCGTTCGGGTTCCAGAGATGAGCCGCCATTGGCGAATGATACCCCGGCGACTATTCGCGGCGGCTAGCCGCGAAGGCGCCCAGCAGGATCAAGGCGGCGCCCAGGGCCGTTGCCCCATCGGGCAATTCGTCGAAGAACGCGATTCCCCATACCGCGGCGAACACCACCTGGAGGTAGGACAGCGCGGTAGCGCGCCCGGCCGGCTCGTGTTGCATACCGCGGGTCAGCGCCACCTGGCCCACCTGGGCGCAGGCCCCGACGCCGAACAGCCAGAGCCACTCGAGCCCGGTCGGCCAGACGGCCTGCTCAGCCATCAGTGGAACGGTCGCCGGCGCGGTCAACACCGCGACCATCGGGAAATACAGAACGATCACCAGCGGATGTTCCGTAGCACCCAGCTTTCGGACGCAGACATATGCGCAACCGGCAAAGAACGCTCCGGCGACCGCCGCGAGCATCGCGATGCCATCGAGGGAGGAGCCCCCGCCGAACAGGAAGGCCGGCCTCGCCACACATAGCATCCCGGCGAGCGAGATGGATACCCCGACCACGACGCTGCGACCCACCGGCTCCTTCAGGAAGATCGCGGCGAGGATCGCCGTGAAGACCGGGTGCAGATACGTCAGCACCGTGGCTTCTGCGAGTGGCAAACGCGTCACTGCGAAGAAGACGCAGGACAAGCCACAGAATCCGAAGATTCCCCGTAGCAGAAGGAGCGGCTTGTTCTCGCCGAAGAACGGCACGCCGATCCGCGCCAGCATAACAACCGTCAGCAGGACCGAGACCAGCGCGCGGGAGAACACGATCTCCTGGCTCGGGATGCGCGCGCCCACGACCTTGACGAGTGCGTTCATGACGCTGAAGGCGAGCGCGCTCGCGATCATGAAGCGAACGCCCGGGCGCAGCCAGTTGCTCGCGCGGCTCATGGGCGTCCCTGTTCTTGCTGTCGCGAGGCCTCCGCCGCCACGATTCCGGCTCCCCCGCCCAATTGCGCCCGTGAGGCGCGTGCGACGCGTCTTGCATGGTACCCTAGCGTGCCGTCGCCCCGGCGTGGGCAACAACCGGAGGCTCGATGATCCCGATCCTGAACTTTGGACGCACAGGACACGAAAGCACGCGCATCATCTTTGGTGCCGCCGCACTCGGCTACATGGCCGACGCCGCAGAGGCTGCGCCGGTGCTGGACATGCTCCTCGACGCCGGCATCAACCACATCGACGTTGCCGCGAGTTATGGCCGCGCAGAACGCCGCGTGGGCGAGTGGATGCCCGAGCATCGAGAGAACTTCTTTCTCGCGACCAAGACCGACGCGCGCGACGGCGCAGGCGCTCGCAAGCAGCTCGCGAAATCGCTCGAACGCTTGCAGACCGATCACGTCGATTTGATCCAGCTACACAATCTGGTGAAGGAAGACGACTGGCAGACGGCCTTCGCCGAGGACGGTGCCGTGGCAGCCCTCATCGAGGCACGCAACGAAGGCCTGGTGCGCCAGATCGGCGTGACCGGCCATGGGACGCGGGTAGCGGCCATGCATCTCCGCAGCCTCGCCGAGTTCGATTTCGCTTCGGTTCTGCTGCCCTACAACTTCACGATGATGGCCCAGCCCGAGTACGCCGATGATTTCGAGAACCTGCTCGAAGCCTGCGAGGAACGCGAGGTCGCCGTCCAGACCATCAAGAGCGTGGCTCGCCGGCGCTGGGAGGATGGAACCAAGCCCTTCACGACGACCTGGTACGAGCCGCTGACCGACGATGCCGAGATCCAGCGCGCCGTCCATTGGGCATTGGCGCGGCCTGGAGTCTTCGTCAACTCCGCGAGCGACGCGGGGCTACTGCCCAAGATCATCGACGCGGCCCAGACCTTCGCCTCCTCGATGCCACCCGCCGACCACGAGATGGACGCCGCGATCAAGGAACTCGCGGTCGCTCCGCTGTTCGTGCGCGGGGACGACGACGTCAGGCTTCCCCAATGAGTTATTCGTTCGAGCACTTGAGCGTCGCCCTCGAGGACGGAGTCGCCTTCGCCACGATCTCGGCCCCGCCGATCAACGTGATGACACTCGGACTCTTCGGCGATCTCGCCGGCTTCGGGCAACAGGTGGCGGTGGACGACAGCGTGCGCGCGGTCGTGCTCCGCAGTGACGACCCGGATTTCTTCATCGCCCATTTCGATGTCTCCGCGATCCTCCAATTCCCGACGGACGGCACCGCGCGACGCGCAGAGCGCGTGGACGCGAACGTGTTCCATGCCATGTGCGAGACCTATCGCACGATGCCGAAGGCCACGATCGCCGAGATCGGCGGGCGGGTCGGTGGCGGTGGCAGTGAGCTCTCGCTCTCCTGCGACATGCGCTTCGGCGCGCTGGGAAAGACGATCGTCAATCAGCCCGAGGTCGCCCTGGGGATTCTCCCTGGCGGATCCGGGACCCAGCGGCTTCCGCGCCTGATCGGCCGCGGCCGCGCCCTCGAGGTGATTCTCGGTTGCGACGACGTCGACGCCGAGACTGCCGAGCGCTGGGGATACCTGAACCGAGCGCTCCCGGAGACAGGGCTCCGGCCGTTCGTCACGCGGCTTGCGAAACGCATCGCGCGCTTCCCGGCGCGCGCGATCGCCGACGCGAAGGCTTCCACCCTGGGCGCCGAAACAGCGCTCGAAACCGGGCTGATCGAGGAAGCGTACTTGTTCCAGGGATTGATCCGAACCGGTGAGGCACAGCACGCCATGCAACGCTTCATGGAGAGCGGCGGGCAGACCCGCGAGGGCGAACTCCGACTCGCCGACCTTTGCATGGAAATCGGCGAGAAGTGAGTTCGACCGCGGGGCGGAGGTTCGACGCGTGAGGTGCATGACGTCGGGCCTCCATGCGACGGCCGTCCTGCTGTCCATCCTTGTTTCTGGAAGCCTGGCGGCGGAGAGCGAGACGGAGCCGCCGCCGGCGCCTCGGTCAGAGGAAGCCGACCGGGTCGCAGAACCGGGCATGGGACAGCGCGAGAAGTTCCGCGAGCGCATGCGCGTACTCCGCGAAACCGGTGGAGACGGCGACTTCAGCGGCTTCGAGAACGAGGCCGCAGAAGAAGCTGCCAAGCGGCGAGATCAGGCGATTCGCCGGGAGGCAGAGAGCGCGAACGACGAACTCGACGCTCTCGAAGAAGAGATGCTCCAGGACAGCCTCAACGAGCAAGGGCTCTGGGGCGGCACGGGCTGTTTCGCGCGGCCGCCGGACTTGTCGCATCAGCAGGATCTCGCCCTCTACAAGGACCTCACGAAGGACGACTTCCTGGAGAAGCGCCCGGACCGCACGCGTACGCCTGGCAAGGAAGCGACGAAACTACACGCGGATGTGTATGTCGTGATCAGCTGTGCCCTCAACACGATCGTCGACCGACCCCGGGAGGATCACTTCGTGGCCCGCGCTAGACGCGCCAGCTACTTCCCGATGATCTCCCGATCCCGTTCCTGGTGGAACCCCGCCTCGAAGAAGCCAGCACCCGAAGTGCTGGCCCACGCCCAGCTTCATCTGGAACTGGCTCGAATGCTCTCCGAAGAGCTGACCGCGAAATTCGAGCAGGGCCTGGTGGCCGTGCGCGGAGAGGGACGAAGCGAAGAAGCCGCACTCGCGCGCTTTCAGCAGCGATGGGGAAAGCACATCCAGGAGGCGCGCGACGAACTCCACCGCCTCGGCCGGGCCTACGACCGCGAAACGGGCTTTGGCAGCATCGGTGGGCGCCAGGCTGCCTGGGCGCGGCGCTTCGGCGACGGCCTGCCCGCGGTTCGCGCCGGCGCCGTTCCGACCGCCAACTAGCGATCTTGCTGCGACCGGGCCACGCCGGAGCCCTCGAAGCAAGAGGTTTAGCTGGCGGAACCGAGTGCCTCGCGGACTTTGCGGCGCAGCAGCTTCCCCGTCTCGTTGTAGGGAAGCTCATCCCAGAACTCGATGAGCTGAGGAACCCGCGACGAACGCAAGTGCTGCTTGACCCAGTCCTGCAATTCGCTGGCCTCGACCTGGCGCTTCAACACGATCGCGGCCGCCACGCCCTCGCCCCACTCCTCATCGGGAATTCCCACGACGGCGCAGTCGCCGACCGCCGCGTGTTCGTGGAGAACATCTTCGATCTCTCCCGGGGAGAGGTTTTCGCCTCCTCGCACGATGACGTCGTCGATCCGCCCAGAGACGAACAGGTAGCCCTCGGCATCGAGTGAGCCGCCGTCGTTGGTCGGGAACCAACCGCCCTCGACGAGCAAGCTCCCGCGGCCCAGGTATTCGCCGGAGACCTGTTCACCGCGCACCCAGATTTCGCCGCTCTCACCGAGGGGCACGGCCTTGCCGTTCTCGTCCCGGATCTCGACCTCGACCCCGGGAAGTGGCTTCCCGGCGGAGCCGAGCCGTCGCTTCACATCCGGATCGTCGTTGAATGCGGCGACGCGATGATCGTCGGGGCCCAACACGGCGATCGTCGAACTGGTCTCGGTCAGCCCGTAGGCATTGGTGAAATCGACGCTAGGCGGGAAGATCTGCATGGCGCGGTCGATCACGGGAAGCGGCATCTTGCCGCCACCGTAGGCGAGTGAGCGCAGCGCGCTCGGCGGCTTGCGGGCCTTGTCGTCGATCTCGGCCACGATCCGCTGGAGCATCGTCGGGACGACGAAGGCATTGGTCACGCCCGTGCGCTCGGCCACCTCGATCCAGTGATCCGGCGCGAAGCGCGCCAGTTGGACGATGCGCCGGCCGGCATAGACCGACGAGAGGATCGCGGCCATCCCGGCCACGTGATAGGGCGGCACCGAGACGAGCGCAGCGTCCTCTTCGGAGGCCCCCATGAATTCCACCGAACCCAGGATGTAGGAGACCATGTGCTTGTGGCGAAGCACCGCCGCCTTCGGTGCACCGGTCGTGCCACTCGTGAAGAGCAGGATCGCGATGTCCTCGGGCTCCATCGACCAGTCCGGCGCCGGCAGGGTGGCATCGCTCCTGGCGGTACCGAGAAAATCGTCGCGGTTGATGACATCGAGCCCCGCGCGGCCTTCCAGTTCCTTCGCTCGCGCCGCGTCGGTTACCAGTACCGCCGGCGTGATCCGCTCGATCAGCGCGTCGAGTTCGGGCCCGGTCAGGCGGTAGTTGAGCGGAACGAATGGCTTGCCCGCCCAGGCCGCGCCGAAGAGCGCAAGCGGCACGGCCGGGCTCGACTCGTCGAGGATGGCAACATGCTCGGCACCGCTCTCGCGAACCTGTGCCGCCAGCCGGCCCGCACCCTGGAATAAATCTTCGTAGGTCCAACAATCGTCGTCGCACTGGACCCCAACCCGCTCACCCATGGCGCCGGACGCCATCTCCATCAGCATCATCACGTTCATCGCAAACCTCCGGGGACGGACTCCTCAAGTTTCAAGATTGCAAGTTTGAAAAACTTGCAATCTTGAAACTTGAGGAGTCCGTCCCCGCTCAGTCGGAGGAGGGAAGTGCCTTGGCTTCTTTGAGCGTCAGCGGGGCACCGCCGAGGGCGAGAGAGCCTTCGCCGGGCTTGGTGCAGAGCAGCTCGAGCGTGGCGTCTTCGTTGACATAGCGCTTGCCGATCTGGGTGCCGTTCTTGTGGTCTGCGTCGATGGCACCGCCAGGTGCGTCGCCGGCGACGTCGACGAGTGCAGCGCCTCCACAGGTGAGATCGAGGTCATCCACGGGCGCCGCGATCACCATGACCTGGGTATCACACACACCGCTCTTCAATCGGGATCCGGCTTTGAGTTCCATCGTTTCGTCTCCTGCAGGTTCGTCTTGGGGTCAAGTGCGGGCCAATCCGGATCCCGCTTGTTGGGCCGAAGGACCGCAGGAACGGTAGCGCGAACCGGCTCCTGCGCGGGAGACGAGGCCGATGCCGGCCCAGGGGCCCGGAAGCGGGCTCCTCGCCCGAACTCGCTCAGGCCCCGACCTTGGCCGGGCGTGTTCCGATGACACCATCGGCTTCGAGACTGGCGATCTCTGCTTGGCTGCAACCCAGCCAGCTGAGGACTTCGTGATTGTGCTGGCCCAGTGTCGGCGGTGGCTGCTTCAGCCAGCGATCGACGGACGCATAGCGGAACGGTACGGCGTTCATCCACTGGCGACCCACAACGGGATGGTCGACTTCCTCGTAGTAGCCCCTGGAGCACATCTGGGGATGATCCGAGAGGGCGCGGGCATCGACGACCGGGGCAGCAGGTACGCCATGCTCGAGCAGCTCCGATACGCAGGCTTCCCGGTCGCGGTCGGCAAAGACGGCGCGCAGGGCTTCGTCGATCTCATCGTGGTGGGCTCGCCTTTCCTGCAGGGTCGCCTCGGCGAGGTCCTTCGCCCAGGCGGGCCGACCCAACCAATCGAGCAGAGCCGCCCACTGGCCCTCCGTCTCTACCGCCAGGGCCAACCACTGGGGCGTCGCCATCGCATCGTGGCCGGCACAGCCATAGAGCCCTTGGGGTGCCGCCCAGGGTGCGCGATTGCCTTCGCGCCCGAGTACGTGACCGTAGGCGCTCGCTTCGATCACCTGCTCGGCGGCGGCATTGAGCGCGCCTTCGACCATGGTGCACTCGACATGGACGCCGTGGCCGAGCGCTTCTCGTTCGTAGAGCGCGACCAACGTCGCAAAGACGGCGTGCATCCCCGAGATCGGATCGCAGGGCCCGCGCTGGATGCGCGGCCGATCGTGCGTGTGCCCCGTGCACCAGGCCAGGCCGGTCATCTGCTCCATGGTCTGGGCGAAGCCGACGTTGTCGCGCCAGGGTCCATCGAGCCCGAACGCGGGCATGCGCGTCATGATGCAATCGGGATTGAGCGCGTGGATGGTTTCCCAGTCCAGCCCGAAACCCTCCATGACCCGCGGCGAGAAATTCTCGATCACGATGTCGCAGCGCGCGATCAGCTGCTTTGCGAGCGCGATTCCCTTCTCGCTGGTGAGATCGAGGGTGATGCCACGCTTGTTGGTGTTCGAGTTGAGGAAGAACATGCTGTACTCCCACCAGGCGTCCTTCCCGCCCGCGAACATGCCGCCGGTCATGCGCATCCCGTCCGGACGTTGGACCGATTCGACGTGGATCACGTCCGCGCCCAGGCTACCTAGCATGTGGCTCGCCGAAGGCCCCGCCCACCATGCGGTGGCATCGAAGACCCGAAGGCCTTCGAGCGGCAGCTGGGGCTTTCCGCTCGCTTCGGGACGCGTGGGGGCGCGATCCTCGATCTGGCCGTCGTGCGCGCCGAGGCCTGGCGCCGGGCGCGCCGGCGCCGGCCCTTCGCCCCCGATGCGATACGGCGGGCGCGGCCGTTGGAACCCGCCGGACGGATCTTCCGAGAAGACCTCTCGCGCCAGGAACTGTTCGTGTTCCGTCACTGTCGCCCCGTTCAGCACCGGCGCCACGGGAATCCGCAACAGCGATGCTTCCTTTACGATCTCGGCGGTCGAACGCGTCTCGGTGAAGGCGTGAACGATGGCCTCCCACTCGTCGATGCGCTCCGAGCGCTGACTGGCGAGATTGAACTCGCCGGTCTCACGCAGGTCGGGCCGACCGACCAGCAGCAGGAAGTCCGCGATCTGCTGGGCACTGTTGGTGTTGAAGCCGACCCAGCCATCCAGCGTGGGTTCGATCGAAGGTGTCTCGGTGGACTGGACCGATCCCGTTACCGGAGGGCGGCCAAGCAGGCCCCACATGGTGTCCATGAAGTTGGTCGTTCCGTAGGCCATCACTTCGTTCAGCGAGAAATCGATGAACTCACCGTGGCCCGTGCGCCCGGCGCGACGCACGGCGGCCAACGCCGCCACACCGGCGAAGACTCCGCCGATCCATTCGGTGGTGCGCCCTCCTGCCTGATAGGGCTCCTGCCCCTTCAGACCGCGCACGCTGATCGAACCACACTCCGCCTGGATCGTGAGTTCGCTGACCGGCCGATTCGCATAGGGACCTTCGAGTCCGTAGGGCGAGAGCGAAAGCCACACGAGCCCCGGATGGCGCGCGCAGAGCGCGGCGCGATCGAAGTCGGCCTCCGGGCCGGCGCTTTCGATCAACAGGTCTGCGGAGGCCACCAGTCGCGCGACCTCCGGATCCCCGAGCCCGCCCACCACCGAGCGCTTGGAGGCGGCCAGGAATCGGAAGAGCGCACCATCGGCGGCGCCGAGTTCGGCTCCGCTAGCCGTATAGCGCCGCAGCGGGTCACCGGCCGGGGGTTCGACCTTGATGACATCGGCACCCGCATCGGCGAAGAGCTTGCTGGCATAGGCACCCGCGATCCCCGTGGAGAGATCGACGACCCGGATTTCGCTGAGTCCACGTTCCATGCTCAGGCGATGCCATTCCGTGTGGCCGCGGGGTCGTGCATGTCCTTGGAATCCGGGCTCGGCCGGGTCAGCCCATACAGCAAGGTCTGCACGAGACTCTGGGCTTCCTCTTCGGCCGGGCTCGGATCCGTGTCGTTGGCCCGCCACATCAGCGCGCCATAGATCAAGGAGCCGATCACGCGGGCGGCCTCCAGGCTGCGCTGCTGCGTGAGGATCCCTTCGAGTTGGCCCTGCTTGAAGATGTCGGCCAGGACGGCCTGCACTTCGACACGGATCACGTCCATTTCCGGGGCTGGACGGTCGCTGTCCTGGAAGAATGGATCGAGGCCGCGTACGCGCATGATGGCGCGGAAGAACTCCTGATACTCGCCGACGTAGGCCAGGATTGCGGTCAGAAACGCGTGGAGTTGTTGCTCGAGGCCTTCTACGCGCTCGACGGCTTCGCGAACGCGATCGCTCAGTTCGACCCGGTTCTCGGCCAGGCACTGATTCAGCAGATCCTCTTTCCCCTCGAAGTAGACGTAGACGGTGCTGCGAGCCACCCCCGCGCCCTCGGAGATTCGATCGATCGACGCATCCCCGTAGCCGACCTCGCCGATCACCTGGCGGGCAGCGGCGAGAATCTGGCCAGTTCGGAATACCCGGAGAGCCTCCTCGCGGGTTTTCGGAGGAGAGGAAAGCGGGCGCCGTTCAGACATGCTCCGGACCATAGCGAGCAAATCGTCCGTTGAGTCGGACAAGGCGTCCGATATGATGGAACCGACCTCGCCTGTGAGCTTCCGCTCACCTTGATCTGCGAGCTCGTCGGGATTCCCTACGAGGACCGCAAGAAGATCTTCGAGTGGTCGAATAACATGATCGGCGGGGATGATCCGGATCTATCGCCGGGCGACGACGCAGCCACCAACGCTTCGGCGCAGATGTGGCTCTACTGCAACGCCCTCGCCGAGGAGAAGCGCAAGAACCCCGATGACACGCTAATCTCGAAGTACGTCCATGGCTCCGTCGACGGCGAGAAGATCACCGAGCAGGAGCTGAACCACTTCTTCGTTCATCCACGGGATCACTCGAATGCCGGTGAAGTTCACACCGGCGGCCTGAATCGGGCCTTATCAGGCTGCATTGAGCCGAAATACGTACAGGACCCCCCGTTTAGAGGGCGCGGAATCGAGGCCGATCGGCTTAGGTACGGGTCGATGTCCGGTCAGGCGCTCAGCGATCTTGAACTCCTCGAGCTCCTGTACGACTCCCCCGGATCGGCCGAAAAATGGAACCGGACGAACCGGGATCTTCCTGGCCGACGGGCTCCGGCCGCCCGATCCGCTGGCAGAGGAAGCCACACACCCCCGCTTCCCCGAGCCCTCGGAGATGAAGGAGTTCCCCCTCGGAAGCGTGACCGTGATTCCACCCGGTCCTCTCCAGGCCCTGTTCGCCGAAAGTCGGCTGTTCCGGGAAATCCTGGAACCAGCGGGGTTTCCAGCGCCCAGCGGGGTCGTGATCCTGCTGGGCCGAACCGCGCAGCGCGCAGACACGTTCTTCCTGGCGCTCGCTCGCGACGACTGGGCTCCGACGGAAGTGGATCTGGAGCGTCTCCGAACCCTGTCTCCCCATCTGGTGCGTGCGGCGCGCCTGCACGACGAATTGATCCGCCAGGACATCACCGCCGATGCCCTGTGGGGAGTTCTCGATCAACTCATCCTCGGTGTCGTCCTGTTGGATGGCGCTGGACAGGTCGTGTTTGCGAACCGCAGCGCCGCCGACCTCTTGGGTGGACCGCCAGACGTTGCCGCATCGGCCATTCGCGATGGATCCGATGCGCTGCTGACCGAACGTCTCCGCGATTGGATCGGACCAGCGGAGGGCCCACGGGAGGGCGCGCGGGTGCGACCGCACCCGAACGACCGCGCGGACCACCCTCAAGCGCATCTTCGTCAAGACCGGGACCAATCGCCAGGCCAGCCTGATCCGGCTGTTGTTGACGGGGCCGGGCCAGCTCCGCCCGAGCAGCCACGCCGGGGCCTGATCAGCAGGCGGCCACGCTCGCCGATCGATTTTCGCCGCTGGGCTGGCTTGCGGAGGGGTCGTTCTCGGGTATGGTAGGGATTCATTGAAATTGAACACCAATTTCAATTTCATTTCCCTCCCAGCGCCTAGAAATCTCAGATGTCCTGCCCGTCTATCCTCTCCTGTACGCTTCGACGCCTCGTGGTGCGGCTGCCGATCCTGATCGGCGTCGCCTGCGCGGCCCCCGCTCTCGCCGAATCCGAGGGTGCCATCGCCCGCGACGATCGCATCCAGCAACTCGAGAAGCAGGTCCAGATCCTGGCCGATGAGTTGTCCAGGGTACGTACCCAGGTCGCGGTCCCCGAAGACAAGGAACTAGCCGGTTCCTACGGCTTCGGACCCGCCGCATCGAAGATCTACGGTATCGACCGTGGACTGAGCATTGGCGGCTACGGCGAGTACAACTACACGAACATCGTCAGTGGCGAAGGCCCGGGGCCGGAACTCGACCGTGCAGACGCGCTCCGCACGGTGCTCTACTTCGGGTACAAGTTCAACGAGAGCATCGTGTTCAACTCTGAGATCGAGTTCGAGCATGGTACGACGAGCGACGTGAAGAACGGCGAAGGCAGCGGCAGCGCGTCGGTCGAACTCGCATCCCTCGATTTCTTCTACAAGCCGGAATTGAACTTCCGGGCCGGGCTGATGCTCGCGCCTGTGGGCTTCGTCAACGAGATCCACGAACCGCCCTTCTTCTACGGCGTCAGACGGCCCGAGGTCGAGACCCGCATCATCCCGAGCACCTGGCGCAACATGGGCGCCGGCATCTTCGGCCAACTCGGCGAGAACTTCGAGTACCGCGCCTACGTGATGACCGGTTTCAACGGTGCGCGCTTCAGCGATTCCGGATTCCGGAGTGCGCGGCAGAAGGGCAACCACGCCCTCGCCGAAGACCTCGCCATCGTGGTCCGGGGCGACTACAGCCCCGAATCGATTCCCGGCCTCGAATTCGGCGGCTCCTTCTACGTGGGCGAAGTCGACCAGGACACGGGCCTCGGCCTGGCGACCGGTGGCGCCACCGCCGACGGAAAGTCGATCGCGGACGCACGTCTCTACATCACCGAAGGCCACCTCCAGTATCGCGACGGGCCCTTGAGTGCGCGGCTGCTCGCGGCCTACACCCACCTCGACGAGGCTTCCGATTTCAACGCCTCCTTGGGCCGTTCCAGCACCGCGCCGATCGCCGAGGACATGCTCGGCGCCTACGCCGAGGTCGCCTACGACGTCTGGCCGCGCTTGTTCGGCAACGAGGACAAGTCGCTCGAACCCTTCGCACGCTTCGAGTACGTCGATACCCAGTTCAACGTCCCCAGTGGCTTCACCGCCAACCGGAATCGTGCCTACTGGGTGTACACGAGCGGCGTGAACTACTACCCGCACCCGAATGTCGTCATCAAGCTCGAGTACCGGAACCTCACTGCACGTAGCGGAACGCGCCCCGACGAACTGGCGCTGGGAGTCGGATTTGCGTTCTAGCGTGCAAGGGCTCTGGCTCGTCTTGGCTCTCGTCGTGGTTGCAAACACGGCGGGGGCCGAGGTCTTCGCATCGAAGCGCGAAGCACTCGAGCAGGCCTTTCCCGCGGCGGATTCGATCGAACGCCGCACGCTCATGCTCGACGATCTTCAGGCTGCCAGGATCGAAGAGCGCGCCCATGGGCAACTGGAGAGTCGCCTCGCGACGATACACACGGCCCACAAGGATGGGCAGGTCATCGGCTACGCGATCATCGATGTGCACACCGTGCGCACGTTTCCGGAGGCGTTCCTGGTCGTCCTCGACCCCGGCGGCAAGGTGGTCGACACACGCATCCTCGCCTTCTACGAACCCCGCGAATTCATGCCGCCGGAGCGCTGGCTGGCGCAGTTCGACGATCGGCGTCTCGATTCCGCGCTCAGCCTCGGGGGCGAGATCCACGGGATCGCCGGCGCAACGCTCTCCTCTCGCGCCGTCACCAGCGGTGTCCGTCGCGCGCTGGCCCTCTACGAGGCGTTCGTGGGTGCTCCGGAAGTAGCCGCGGCGCCCTCTCCCACCGGTCTCGCTGCCGGCGGCCAATAGCGGGACCTGGCGCTTGCGATTCGTCGTGACCGGGGAGTGGAGCCGCAACCGGCTGCTCCAGACGATCGTGGTTCTCTATTGCGTCTACGTCGCCGGCCTCTGGCTGACCAACAGCCTGCTCTACTTCGAGAAGATGTCGCTCACACCGGAATCCGTGACGACCTACTACCTCGGCGACGACGAGAGCTTCAGACAGCCGCGCTCCTATCAGGGCCTGCTCGAGGTCTCGCACTTCCATCTATTCGCGATGGGGATGTTGCTACTCGTGCTCACGCATCTGGTGCTCTTCATCCCACTCTCGAACCGGATCAAGGCCTGGCTGATCGTACTGCCGTTCCTCTCTGCCCTGGTCGACGAAGGCTCGAGCTGGCTGATCCGCTTCGTTCATCCGCTCTTCGCCTGGACCAAGATTCTCGGTTTTCTCGCACTGCAGACCAGCCTGGCCGCCCTGGTGGCGCTCGCGCTGTGGTCGGTCTTCCGCGGAAACTCGAAGAACTATCAAAGCGGCGAGCGGCCGGATCTTTGAGCGGTCGCGCCGTGCCGCTGGTGATCGCGCTGACCGCGCTCCTTTGTTGCACCGCGCTTCAGACGCCGGTCGTGCTCCGCGAAGGACGACCCTCGATGGGGACGGTTCTCGAGATCACCGTCATCGCACCGGACGAGGTAACGGGTCGGCGATGGATCGACGGATGCTTCGAGCAGATCGACGCGATCGAACGGCTCGTTAGTCGCTGGGAGCCCGAGAGCACGATCTCTCGATTGAATCGATCCGCCCTCGAGGCGGGTGCTCGGCTGCCCGCAGGCCCGACGGTCATCGGAATCCTCTCCGACGCGAAGCGCCTCGCCAGCGAAACGGATGGCGCCTTCGATGTGACCGTGGGCCCATTGATCGCCCTATGGCGCGAGCAATCGCTTGCGAACGAGCTCCCCGACGAAGAGAATCTCGCAACGACACGATCTCGTGTCGGCACGAGCCGAATCATCCTCGAAGAGGGCTTCGTCACGCTGACACCGGGAACCTCCATCGATCTCGGCGGCCTCGCCAAGGGATGGGCCCTCGAGCAGGTCGAATCGTGGCTACGCGAGCAAGGTGCCGACCGCGCGCTGCTCAATTTCGGGGGATCGAGCCTGCTCGCGTTGGGGACGCCTCTCGACGCACCGACATGGCGGGTGTTGGTAGGCGCTGGCGAGCGACGCCTCGGCGTACTCTCACTGAGCGACGCCCACGCCTCCGTCTCGGCGAGCCTCGGCCAGACCTATCCGATCGGAGCCCAGCAGTTTGGACACGTCATCGATCCCCGGACCGGCTGGCCGGTGAGCCATGAGGTGGTTTCGATCGCGATCGGGACGTCCGGCGCCACCGCTGAGGCGTGGAGTACCGCGTTGTTGGTCCGGGGTACCGAGGGCGTCATCGATGCCACGACCGCTGGCGTAGACGTGATGGTCGTCGATGGCGGCTCGCTCACAGTGAGTGATGATTTCCCCGATCTCGAATGGCTCGAAGTACCGAGCGCCTGGTGAGCGTGGATGCGATGGTTCGGACCGCGTATCGGCTCGCCTCCAAGACGTTCGGGGCCTGGGCACACTTGACCCACCCGACCGTGAGGGGTGCCACGGTGTTCGTCTGGCGTGGCGACGCCCTGTTGTTGGTCCAGACCAGCTACCACCCGTGGCAGTCGACACCGGGTGGCCGGGTCGAACGGGGTGAGGATCCACGCGACGCAGCCGCCCGTGAGCTCCAGGAGGAGACCGGTCTCGAGATCGATCCGGAAGCCCTCAGCAACCTTGGCAGCTGGATCGTCGAGCATTCGCACATGGAAGATCACGTGCACGTCTTCGCGTGTCAGGAGGCGGACACCACAGGTACGATCGCTTTCGACCGACGTGAAATCGTCGGCGCCGAATTCGTCCCTCTGCAGGCACTCTCGAAGCTGGAACTCTGGCCGCCGCTTCGCACCATGCTCGGCCAGGGTCTGCGGCCCCTTGAAGCTGGCCTGTGATACGGTGGCCGGTCAACCAGAAGGGATCGATCCATGAGCAAGGTCAGCGAAAGCGAACGCAGTACATTCTTCAAGGACGTGGACACCGCTTGTCGGGCCGCCGTGTGGGGCGCCGTGGCAACCGTCCGCGACGGCGAACCGCGCGTTCGGTTGGTTCATCCCACCTGGGAAGGCGAAACACTCTGGTTCGCCACGGACCCGACGTCGCCCAAGGCACTGCAGATCGCAGAGACGCCCGTCGTCGATATCCAGTACCAGGTGGCTCCGCCCGAGTTCGTCCACATCCTGGTTCGCGGCAAGGCCGAGATCCTGACGGATGAGGCCACGCGCAAGCACGTGTGGGATGTGCTCGATTATGACCTTGCCCAGTTCTGGCCGGACGGGCCCGGCTCCGAAGGCTATGCCGCCATTCGCATAACACCCACTCGCGTCGAGCACTCGCGTATGTTCGGAACCGTCGAGAAGCGGGTCTGGACGGCCTGACGCGACGGTGAAGAAAGACCGAGAGACCGGGGCGGCCGAAGTCGTCGCGGGCGTCCTCCCCGAACTCGGCCTTGTCGGTCCTGTCTGGGTGGCCGGCGATGTGAGTGGGCGGCTCGAGGCCGCCGTGCGGGAGACCGCGTCGATCCTTTCCTGGAAGCGTTACGGGGCCGAGGGGACTGCCTGGCCCAGCGAGGGACACGGCAATGCCGCGATCGTGCGCTTACCGAAGGGGCGCGAAGCCTTCCAGATGGCGCTTCACGCCATCGCCGCCCGCACGGAACCAGGGGCACCCCTGCTCGTGGTCGGTGCCAACGACGAAGGCATCCGCTCCGCTGACAAAGGGCTCAGCGAGGTTGCCGAGAACCTGCGGACCCTCGACGCACGCCGACACTGTCGTGTGTGGCACGGGACGATCCGCGGCGGCGTCGGCTTCCGCGGTTCACTCGACGACTGGATGGAGAGCGCGCACGGGAGCTTCCCGAACGGGGAGGCTTCGTGGGTCTCGTTCCCGGGCTTGTTCGCCCACGGGCATCTCGACCCGGCTACGGCGCTCTTGCTCTCGGCGCTGACGGCGGTCGAAGCCGATTCCCGGATCCTCGATTTCGGCTGCGGTGCCGGAGTGGTCGGGATGTACCTGGCGAGCCTCGATCCCGGGCTCGAACTCCATGCGCTCGACGTCGACCCGCTCGCGCTCGAAGCCACCCGGCGGAACCTACCTCGAGCCAGGCTCCATGCAGGCGATGGTCTCGGCGCGCTTCCAGCCGAGCTTCGATTCGACCGGATCGTCAGCAATCCGCCGATCCACACCGGCCGGGACCAGCACTACGAGATCGTGCGTGCCCTCTGCCGCGACGCCGCGCAGCGGCTCCGGTCGGGGGGCGACTTGTGGATCGTGGCTCAACGTACGGTGCCGGTGGGGCGAATGTTGTGCGGGTTCGGCGTCGCCGAAGAAGTGGCGGGTACCGCGAGCTTCACGGTTTGGCGCGCGCACTCCTGACCTAGCACGAGGCTCGAGCCGGGACGCCCGTGAACTAACGAACAGGGACGAAGCGATCGCGTGCGAGTTCGCGCAGGCGGTCGAGATCCTCCGAGCGCGAAACGGACAAAGGCACTGTGCTTCGCAGTTCGCAGAGGATCATCTCGGTGTCGAGCGACCTCTTCTCGTGCAGCGCGCCGTAGAGGCTCGCGATCACGGCTTGTTCGATCTCCGCGCCACTCATGCTGTCGCTCGCACCGACGAGGGATGCCATGTCGAAAGCGGCGACGTCCTGCTTCCGTCGTTCCAGGTGGATGTGGAAGATCGTGCCGCGCTCCTGGCCATCGGGAAGGTCGACGAAGAAGATCTCGTCGAGGCGACCCTTCCGCATCAGTTCCGGCGGGAGCTTGAAGACGTCATTGGCGGTAGCGACGACGAAGACGGACTCCTTCTTCTCCTGCAGCCAGGTCAGCAGGGTGGCGAAGATGCGCTCGGAGACGCCTCGCGACCACCTGACGCACCTGGTTGGCGGTCATCCCGGAGAGCGACGTCAACAGCTGGTCGAGCTCGGGCTTCGAGAGACTGACGGTGGCGCCAATTCGCGTGCGCAGCGAGCGCACCACCGTGGCGACGACCTCGCCGAGTTCCTTCTTGCCGGGAAGGGCCATTTCGAAGTGCACGATCTCGGCGTCCGCATCCGGCGGGAAATCATGGCCCGCACCGGTAATCCACATCGAGGACGCGGTGTGTGAGAGGTTCGAGGCCGCATCGCGGAATGCGCGACACACGCTCGGGTCGTCCAGGAACTTCGCGAAGTCCTTGAGCAGGAAGATTCCCTCGACCGTCAGGCCGGCGAGATGCTGGAGGACGGCAATCGGATCGGCGGTACTCCGGTTCGCGTGCGCGGTCGGCTTCTGGACGAGGCCGCCCGTCACGGACCAGACGAAGACCGGCATCCGCAGCTCCTCGGCGACCCGGTCTGCCAGTTGCTCGACCCGGGCCTCCTCGGGCGTATCGAACGCCACGGCCGGATGGAACGAGAGCACCAGGGTCTTGAGGTCGTGAATCATGCTGGATTGCGGCACGCCGTGCGTATCGGAGTTCCCGGTGCCGGGCTTGAAGGGCCCTCTGGAAAGCGCTTGCCGGCGTCCAGGCCACCATCGCGAGAAATTCGAAGCGAGGCGGAGGCTATTCCTCGATCCGATTTCCCAAGATCCGCTTCATCCGTTCATCGCTGCGCCGTAGCTGGAGCGTCCGGCCGCGGTGGACATGGACCAGGCCGGGCTTGGCGCCGGACGGTTTCGAGATGTCCTTGATCTCGGCGATGTGAATCGAGACGCGGGCCGCGTTCTTCGCTTTCGAGAAGTTGGCCGCAAGTTCGGCAGCCTCCAGGAGCGTTTCGTGCGCCGGTTCGCCCTTGCCCTCGGTGCGCAGGACGACGTGGCTTCCGGGATCTCCTTCGACATGGAAGAAGAGGTCGTTTCCCCGGGCGAGCCGTGTGGTCAAGATGTCGTTCCCCTCGTCGTTCTTTCCCACCCAGACTTCCAGCCCGGACTCGGTGGCATAACGTTTCGGGACGAGCCGAGTGGAAAGCTCCTGCTTGCCCACCTTCCAGACCTTCTTCTTGGCGACCCGCTCCGTCACCTTGGGCGCCGGGAAGTACCGCTCGAGCAGCCGCGCCACGTCCGGTTCAGCGCTCATCTCGGCGACTCGTTCCAGCGTGGCGCCGGCCACCTCTTCACGAAGCGCTTGGTTGGTAGCCAGCCGTGCCTTGGCCGCATCGATGTCGTTGGCCGCCTTGCGCCCGCGCTTCTCGGCCTTGCGGGCCTTCTTGAACAGCAGCTCGAGGTTCTTCTGTGGCGAGAGCTTCGGCTCGAGCGGGACCGTGGCAGGATCACCCGTCTCGAAGTCCCGCACCTCGATCTCGCTCATGCCGGGCTTCACGTCTCGAATCCGCGTTTTCAGGAGTTCGCCGAGCCGCTCCCAACGCGACGCCTCTGCTCCCACAGCGAGGTCCTCTTCCAGCAGCCGCACCTTCTTCGCTAGCGTCGCGTTCTGCTTCTTCAGCGCCTTGGCGAGACGACTCGAAAGCTGCCGCTCCCCGGTCTCGGCCTCCGCCTCGGCGTAGTGCACTTCGATCTCGGCGAGAAGCGCATCTTCAGCGACGGCGGCGAAGCGATCCTCCGCCTGCTTCGGCGGACCGCCGTCGGGATTGCGCCAGGGCGCGTTCATGGCCAGGTCCCGGCGGGTCTCCTGAAGCGGCCGTGCCGCGGCGACGACCCGATCGTCGCCGTCGAGTGCGTAGAGGTTGCTCCGGGGCCCGAGGATCGAGAACAGGAGCGAATAACGTCCTTCCCGGGTATCGATGCAGAACCGCACCTGCCGATCTTCCCCCTCCAGTCGTACCTCCCGAAGACGCCCTCCTTCGATATGGGCCTTGAGGTACTGCGCTAAACCGGGAGGCTGCGGCGGTGCCTTCCGCGGCCGCGAAAGTTGGGAGATGCGCGCCGTCTTGGGGCTCGCCGACAAGAGCAACAGCATCCGATCCCCTGCTGCTCCCTCTCCCCCACCAGAAAGATGCAACACCAGATCCGTCGGATCGCTCTGGACGACCTTGTCGACGCGCGCTCCGACCCGGGCGGCCGCCAGCACGGGAACCAGATGCCGCAGTTCCGCCAGCGTCAGCATCGGGAGCCCCTCACTTCTGGCACGCCGGGCAGTAGTGAGCGCTTCGTTGACCGATCACGATGCGCCGAATCGGCGTTCCGCATTGGTGGCACGGTTCGCCGCCCCGCGCGTAGACCCGGCGTTCGTCCTGATACGCACCGTCGCTGCCATCGGGCGCGACATAGTCGCTGATCGACGAACCACCGGTCTCGATCGAACGTCGCATCACGCGCTTCAAACCTTCCGCGATGCGGTCGCATTCCGCGCGCGTCACCCGTGCCGCCCGACGCCGCGGTCGCACGCCCCCAAAGAACAAGCACTCGTCTGCATAGATGTTGCCGGTCCCGGCGATGACACTCTGGTCGAGCATCAGGTTCTTGATCGCGACCGTTCGCTTCCGGGTCGCGCGGAACAGATCGCAGCCTTCCACTTCGAGGGCGTCCTTGCCGAGGCGATCCAGACGCTCCGAAGCCTCGCCGACGGCCAGCAGCTGGACCTTCCCGAACTTGCGGACGTCGCGAAAGAACACGCCAGGGCCACCATCGGTGAACGAGAGCCGCAGATGCGTATGACGATCGGGCTGGAACTCCGATTGTTCCTCCGGCCCGAGCGCGGCCCGCGCCGTGGCCGAGAGCAGGCGAACACTCGTGGCCCCGGACGAGAACAGCTGGCCGGTCATCCCCAGATGCAGCAGCAATCGCTCTCCGCCCTCGATGCAGGCGAGCAGGTATTTCCCTCGACGCTCGAGATTCAGGGCGCTCCGCCCCACGAGACGGCGCTCCAGCTGGGCCGGCGGGGTCAGGAAGAAGTAGCTCGGCGGCGTCGTTTCGAGTCGCTCGATGGTCCGACCGACCAGGAAGGGCTCGATCCGCCGGCGAGTGACCTCCACCTCGGGTAGCTCGGGCACGCGGCGCCTTCGTAATAAGAGAGGGAGGACCAGGCGAGGCACTCTGCCCCCGGCCCGGCGTTGTACGGGCGACAGCATACCGGCCAGGTCGAAGCGCCGGAAGTTCCCGGAATGGCTCGCTAAGTTCCCCAGCCATGAGTTCCCCCCGCCGGCCCTATCCCGACGTCCCGCCGCAACCGAATTTCCCGGAGATCGAAGAGCGGGTCGGCACCCGTTGGCGTGAGGGCAAGATCTTCGAACGCTCCGTCGAGCAGCGCGACGCCGGGCCGAGCGGCGAGAACGAGTACGTCTTCTACGACGGTCCACCCTTCGCGAACGGCATGCCGCATTTCGGGCACCTGCTGACCGGCTACGTGAAGGACATCGTGCCGCGCTACCAGACGATGCGAGGCCACCGCGTCGAGCGCCGCTTTGGCTGGGATTGCCATGGACTTCCCGCGGAGATGGCGGCCGAGAAGGAACTCGGTGTCTCCGGCCGCACGGCCATCATCGACTACGGGATCGAGGCCTTCAACGATCACTGTCGCCGCTCGGTCTACAACTACACCGAACTGTGGCAGGAGACCGTGCAACGCTCCGGGCGCTGGGTCGATTTCGCGAACGACTACAAGACCATGGATAGGGACTACATGGAGAGCGTGCTGTGGGCGTTCAAGGAGCTCTTCGACAAGGGGCTCTTGTACGAGGGCTATCGCGTGATGCCCTTCTCCTGGGCGTGCCAGACGCCGGTCTCGAATTTCGAGACGCGCATGGACGACGCCTACCGAGAGCGACAGGACCCGGCACTGACCGTGCGCTTCGAACTCGAGCCCATCGCCGGGGAGGAACTCCCGACCGATCTGCTCGCCTGGACCACGACACCCTGGACCCTGCCCTCGAACCTGGCGCTCGCAGTGGGTCCCGAGATCGACTACGCCGTGCTCGAGCAGGGCGGCCGCCGTGTCATCCTTTGCGAGGCACTGGTCGAACGTTATGCGGCGGAGCTTGGTGAGGCCAAGCACGTCGGCACCTTGAAAGGCAGCGAACTCGCTGGCCGAAGCTACCGGCCCCTGTTCCCGTACTTTGCCGGGCACGAGAACGCCTTCCGAGTCCTCGCTGCTGACTTCGTCGAAATCGAAGAGGGCACCGGTGTCGTCCACATGGCCCCAGGCTTCGGCGAAGACGACATGGCGATTTGCACGGCGGCCGATATCGCCGTGGTTGTTCCCGTGAACGAAGCGGGCGAGTTCACGGCCGAGGTATCGGACTACGCGGGACAACACGTCCACGATGCCAACAAGGCCATCATCCGCGACCTCAAGGATTCCGGGCGACTCCTTCGCCACGAGACGATCCTCCACAACTATCCCCACTGCTGGCGCACGGATACACCGCTCATCTACCGCGCGATGAATTCCTGGTACGTGAAGGTCACGGACATCAAGGAAGACATGATCCGGAACAACCAGGAGATCAACTGGATCCCGGGCCACATCAAGGACGGGCTCTTCGGCAAGTGGCTGGAGAACACACGGGATTGGTCGATCAGTCGCAACCGCTTCTGGGGCGCACCGATCCCGGTCTGGAAGAGCGACGACCCCGCCTACCCGCGGCTCGACGTCTACGGGAGCATCGCCGAGCTCGAAGCCGATTTCGGAGTCCCGGTTACGGATCTCCATCGGCCCGCGATCGATGAGCTGGTCCGGCCGAACCCCGACGATCCGACCGGCAAGAGCATGATGCGCCGCATTCCGGATGTGCTCGATTGTTGGTTCGAGAGTGGCTCGATGTTCTACGCCCAGGTCCACTACCCGTTCGAGAACAAGGAGTGGTTCGACGATCACTTTCCGTCCGACTTCATCGTCGAGTACGTCTCGCAGACCCGCGGCTGGTTCTACTCGATGCACGTCCTGGCGACGGCGCTGTTCGACAAGCATCCCTTCAAGAACTGCATGTGCCATGGCGTGCTCGGTGCCGAGGACGGCCAGAAGCTCTCGAAGCGATTGAGGAACTATCCCGAGCCCGAGATCGTGTTTCGCAACTACGGGTCGGATGCTCTGCGTTGGTACCTCGTCTCCTCACCGGTACTGCGCGGTGGCGATCTGAAGGTCGAGCGCGAGGGAAAGCCCATCGGCGAAGTCGTGCGAAGCGTCCTGATGCCGGTCTGGAACGCCTGGTACTTCTTCTCGCTCTACGCGAACGCGGATGGCATAGAGGCGAGCCCCACCCGCGAGGGTGCAACGGTCCTCGATCGCTATGCGCTGGCCAAGACCCGGGAACTCGTCGAAACCGCAGAGGAGCGGATGGACGCCTACGACATCGCGGGGGCCTGCCAAGCCATCGTCGGCTACCTCGATGCGCTGAACAATTGGTACATCCGCCGCAGTCGGCCGCGCTTCTGGAGCGACCTCGCCGACGCGGACAAGCAGGCCGCATACGACACGCTGGCGACCGCCTTGCGCACCTTGTGCCAGGTCGCGGCCCCGCTGCTTCCGTTCCTGACCGACGAGGTCTATGCCGGCTTGTCTGGCGGCGATGATGTGCACCTCTCGGATTGGCCCGACGCCCGAGCGCTACCGGCAGAGCGCGAACTCGTCGCCGACATGGATACGGTTCGCGACGTCTGCAGCGCGGGGCTCTCGATGCGCCGCCAGGAGAAGGTGCGCGTACGCCAACCCTTGCGATCGCTGACCATCGCTGGCCATGGGGTCGAACGCCTGCGGCCTTACATCGATCTGATCCAGGACGAAATGAACGTCAAGGCGGTCGAGCTGTCCGAGGAGATCGAAGCGTTCGCGGACTTCCGCCTGCAGGTCAACGCTCGCGCCATCGGGCCCAGGCTTGGCGCTGAGACGAAGAAGGTCATCGCCGCCTCGAAGAATGGCGACTGGACCCGGAACGAAGACGGCACCGTGACCGTCGGCTCCCAGACGTTGGCGCCGGACGAGTTCGAGTTCCGCCTGAACGCCAAGGAAGGGGTCGCCTGCCAGGCCCTCGCCTCGGGCGAGATGATCGTGGTCGTGGACTTCGAACTGGACGAGGCGTTGATTCAGGAGGGTCATGCGCGTGACGTCGTGCGGATCGTGCAGCAGGCAAGGCGTGACGCCGGGCTCCATGTCAGCGACCGCATTCGCCTCGCCATCGAACTGCCGGAAACACACCGCGTCGCAGTCACCGCGTTCGCCGACTACGTGAAGGAGAACACCTTGGCCTCCGAACTTTCTCTCGACGGCGCCGACGCCGAGAGTCAGGAACACCCGCTCGGCGGCGCGACCGTCCTCGTCTCGGTCAGCAAGGTATCTGCCTGAAGGTTCACGTGCTGGGATCGGCGGCCGGCGGTGGCTTGCCCCAATGGAACTGCGGTGGAGAGAACTCGGTTCGAGCCAGGGCTGGCGACGCGAATGTTCCGCCCCGCTCGCAGACTTCCATCGCGATCTGCGCTGGCGACGAACGCTGGTCGATCGTCAACGCGAGCCCGGACATCCGCGATCAATTCGCGCGCTTCTCCGGCCTCCACCCACGGCCGGGCACCCGCGACGTGCCGATCGACAGCGTCGTACTCACGGGCGCGGACCTCGACCACGTGATGGGTCTGCTGGTGTTGCGCGAATCACTGCCCTACCGCGTGATCACGACGCCCTGGATCCGTGACGTACTGCTCGACGACAACGCCACCTTCCGGCTGATAACGCCCGCCTTCGGCTGCGTGGCCATCGACGAACCGTTCGATCTCGATCGCGGCGGACGGCTCGAGGCGAAGCTCTTTCCGGTGCCGGGGAAGATTCCCGGCTACTTGCAGGAGATCGCCTCCAATTCGCCGGAAGCGACGTTAGGCCTGCGCGTCACCGACAAGCGAACCGGCAAGCGCCTCGTCTATGCGCCAGGCATCCAGACCCTCGACGAGGCCACGCTGGCCGAACTCCAGGCCGCTGACGTCCGATTCGTCGACGGAACCTTCTGGACGGCGGAGGAACTGCTCCGCATGCGCCCCGGGGCACCGGATGCCTGGAAGATGGGCCACGTCCCGATCAGCGGGCCCGACGGAAGCCTCGAACGCCTCCGCCTGATGCGCGGCCGCACGTTCTACATCCATATCAACAACACGAACCCGATCCTCGACGAACGCTCCCGGGAAGCCGCGATGATTCGAGATGCCGGCGTCGGGATCTCGAACGACGGCCTCGCCGTCGAGATCTGAGCACGGCGGATCTCGAAGCCAGGCTCTGCGGCATCATTCGGGCTCTGCGCGGAGTTTGTTGCGTGGCTTGTACTCGCGCGAGAGTTCCTTGCCGTGATCGAACTCGACGATCTTCTGGGTACGCCCGTCTTCCCACCACGCCCGCCACTCCCCGTCCCGAGCGCCGTCTACGAAGACGCCCTCAGCCTGGATCTGGCCACTCGAGTACCAGGTGCGCGCTGGTCCGTGGAGCCGGCCTTCCGTGAAGGACATATCACCCATCGCATTCCCGTTCGGGTGCCAGGAACGGGCTGGCCCGTGTTGGACTCCGGCGCGCCAGCCCTCCTCCCACTTCTTGGTTCCGTCGGGATAGAAGGCGGCGAACTTGCCGTCCTTCTCGTCGGATCGATAGTGGCCCTCCAGCTTGAGTCTTCCGTTCGGATGCCACTCCTGGTAGGCGCCGGTCAACCGGCCGTGCTCGAAGGTCGCTTGCGCGAGCCGAGCACCCTCCGAATAGTACGAATGCGATGGCCCGTGCTGGACACCGTCGGGCAATACACACCATTCCCGGTGCCCGTCCGGCGGCGCTGCCCCCGATCGCTCGGTTCCCGGCGGACAATCGAGCGCCGCCGCCGCGAGTGGCAGCCCGAGCAGGAGTGCCGATCCGAACAGGATGCGGGAAGCGTTTCTCATCGGCTGGAATGTTAGCCGGTCAGAATCCGAGTTCCGGATAGAGCCAGCGGATCGCCGCCAGGAACGAGGGCCAGAAGATCTGTTGGATCAGCAGGAATGCGCCCAGCATGCCGAACATCGAGAGCGCCGGCGTCGCCATCACCTCTTGAACCCGCAGCGCGTTCTTCTCGCTCATGAAGATGCCGATGGCCGTGCTCCCGTCGAGCGGCGGTAGTGGGATGATGTTCAGGATGAACAACAGGAGGTTCAGCGAGAACATCAGGCTGAGCAGCGTGGCGACGGCGGGCATCATGCCATCGCCCAGCCCATCGACGACATGGATGAAGCCGACGGAATCCGGAAACTGGAGCATGCCCGCCGCAATCATGCCGCGAATCACGAGGCCGGCGACGACGAGCAGGAGCAGGTTGGCGACGGGGCCTGCCAGCGCCATTCGAGCGGCACGGTGCGGGTGGGCACGAGCCCAGACCGGGTCGTAGGGCGCACTCGCCCAACCCATCATGAAGCCGATCAGGAAGAAGCTCACGATCGGCACGAGCACCATTCCCATCGGCTCGCGGCGAATGTGCGGCCGCGGGTCCAGGCCGACCTGACCTCCCTCGTAGGCGGTGGAATCCCCGCCCCGTTTGGCAGCCCAGGCATGGGCGGCCTCGTGGGCGGTAGTCGAGAAGATGAAGACCACGTACCACGCAATCCCGAGTGAGATCTGATCCAAGGCGACTCCGCTGCTGAATCGCGTAGGATAGCGGCCGCCTGGGCTAGCCGTCCGTCGGCGGTCCGACGTAGCGTGCCCGCGGCCGCAGCAGATCTCCGGTCTCGTACTGCTCGAGGATGTGGGCCACCCAGCCGACGGAGCGTGCCACGGCAAAGATGCCAGCGACCGCGCCGGCGGGTAACCCGATGGCCGCGCGCGTGGCCACCGCAGCGGCATCGACGTTCGGCTTCGGATGTTCCGCCGCCTCCATTGCCGTGATCAGGGCCGTGACCCTGGCGACCTCGTCAGAGCCGGGCCCGGATCCAACCTCGCCGACCAACTCCCAGGCGATTTCCATCAGGGCCGTCGCGCGCGGGTCCCCGCCTTCCCGGTAGAGGAAGTGGCCGAAGCCGGGAACTCTCTCACCACGCCGAGCGCGCTCGTGCACCACGCGCGCGGCGTCTTCGGGTCGTTCGATCTCGCGCACGACGGCTTCGACCTGATCGGACGCGCCGCCGTGAAGGGGCCCGGACAATGTGGCCAGGCCTGCCTGCAATGCAGCGTACACATCGGCCTGGGCCGAGGCCGCCACGCGGGCCGCGAACGTAGATGCGTTCAGCTCGTGGTCCGCCATCAACACCAGCATGGCGTTCAGCGCGCGCCGCCGGCTCTCGGCGGGCTCGATGCCGTAGGCCAACAAGACGGCATCCGCGATCGTGGGCGCTCGCCAGCCAGCCGAAGCCCGGTCCGGGCTGCTCGGCAAAGCCAACGAGGCGGCCAACAACCGGGTTACGGCGCGGGCGCGCGGGAGTACCGCATCCGCTCGGGGATCGAAGCGACCCGGGTCGCGACTGGCCCATGCGGCAACGACCAACGGCCTGACACTTGCTGGAGGCGCGCCTTCGGGAACCAGCCGCGCCAGCCCGGCGAGTCGCGGCGCCGCTTCGGGAACCGGCCACGTTGGCGGCGAATCCGGCAGGATGCCGGTCCACAAGAACTCGGCAACCGATTCGAAGCCGACGCCGTCTCGCGCCAACGTGGTGGCGAGGCGCCCACGATAGGCTGGCCCCGCCGGCGTCATCTCCGTGATTCCGGAATCAAGAACCGGTTCGCCAAACCGCAATGCACCGGCGGCTGCGGCACTACCGCGGCTCCGGTCGCGGAGCGGCTCCACGTCCTTCAAGAGGTAGCGACGGGCACGGCCGCTGCCCGTTCCGGGCAGGCTGCGAAGCAATCCGCGGCTCACATAGGCGTAGAGGGTCGGGAGCTTCACGCCGAGCAGATCAGCGGCCTGGCGCGCCGTCAGCTCCCCGGATTCCGAGTTGGATGATTGATTCATTGATCAACCTTGATTCATTGATTGATCATACTATCCTAGCGGGCCAAAGGAGGAAAGTGCATGGAAAATGAAAGATCGACTGCCGCGCCCGACCAATACGCCCCGGGCCTCGACGGCGTGATCGTGGCCGAAACGAACCTCTCCCAGGTGGATGGCGAACGCGGCAGACTGGTCATCCGGGGGCACGATGTCGAACAGCTGGCTGGCCGGGTCTCCTTCGAGGCGCTTTGCGGCCTGCTCTGGGACGGCCAGTTGCCGGATGCCGCTCGCCTGAGATCGATCCAACGCGGGCTCGGCGAAGCCCGCAGTCGGGCCTTCGATCAGCGTTGGAAGCTCGGCGCCGCCTTCGAGGCCGAGGATGCCATGGACGCCCTCCGCGCCTCGATGGCGACCCTGCAGGAGGGATCCGTAAACCCAGCCGAGACCCGCTTGCGGTTGACCGGGGCGATCGCGGTCTTCGCTGCGGGCTGGCACCGGCGCCAGTGCGGGCAGTCGCTGCTGGCGCCCGATCCCGCGCGCGGACACGCTGCGGACTTGCTGCGAATGATCCGTGGCGAAGCGGCGTCGGAAGCCGAGGCGGCGGCCCTCGACGCCTACCTGGTCACCGTCGCCGAGCACGGCATGAATGCTTCGACCTTCACGGCGCGGGTGGTCGCTTCGACCGAGAGCGATCCGGTTTCGGCCATGGTCGCCGCGATCGGCTCCTTGAAGGGCCCGCTCCACGGCGGCGCTCCGGGCCCGGTCCTCGACATGCTCGATGCGATCTCAGCGCCCGAGCACGCCGAAGCCTGGATTCGCGCAGAACTCGACGCCGGCCGCCGCATCATGGGCCTTGGCCACCGGATCTACCGCGTGCGCGATCCCAGAGCCGCGGTCCTGGTCCGCATCGTCACCGAACTCGAGGCAAGTGGCGCAGAGAGCAGCTACCTGGCACTGGCCCGCAGTGTCGAAAAGGTGGCTGTGGGCGTTCTCGCCGAGCGCAACCCGGACCGTTCGCTCGATACCAACGTCGAGTTCTACACCGCCGTGTTGCTCGACGTGCTGGGTATTCCGCGTGGCCTCTTCACGCCGATCTTCGGGAGCGCTCGAGTGGCTGGCTGGCTGGCCCATTTCGACGAACAACGCGAGAGCCGTCGTATCATCCGGCCGCGGCAGCGTTACGTCGGCAGGGTGCCGGCCGCGACTGCCTGATCAGGAGTCTCGACATCGACCCGCTCGAGATCCTCGCCCTCTGCGGCATCGCGTTCGGCGCCGGCGTCCTGTCGGCCATCGTCGGGATGGCCGGCGGGATCACCCTGCTCGCGGCCATGCTTCTGCTGCTACCGCCGCTGGTCGCCATTCCGCTCCACGGCGTGATCCAGCTGTCCGCGAACGGCTCCCGTGCCTGGATCCAACGTCGGCACGCGCGCTTCGACATCGTGTGGCGCAGCGCGTTGCTGCTGCTGCCCATGGGCTGGCTCGGAATCCAGTTCGCCCAACAGTTGCCCGAAAGCGCGCTTCGAATGGCCATCGGCGGTTTCGTCCTGATCGCCACCTGGGCCCCCCAGTTCCTCCTGCTCGGCACGCACCCCGAGGATGCCAACCCGAACCGTCGCTTCATCCTGCTAGGCGGCGCGACGGGCTTCCTCAACGTGACGATCGGCGCGACGGGGCCCTTGATCGCGCCGTTCTTCCTGAACCTCGGACTTTCGCGACAGGCCCTCGTTGGCACCAAGGCCGCATGCCAGGCACTCGGCCATCTGGCGAAGATCCTCATCTACGGTGGAATCGGCTTCGCCTTTCTCGAGCACATCCCGCTACTCGTGGGCGGCACCGCGGCAGCGGTAGCCGGCACCTGGACCGGCAGCCGCCTGCTCGAACACGTAAGCGAGCGCGCGTTCGTCGCCCTCTACAAGACGGTCTTGACCCTGATCGCCATGCGGCTGGTCCTCGCCGAAGTCCTCTAGGGAAGCTCTGCACGGGCCAGCTCACAACGACGTTGCGGGGTAAGGGGTGGGCCTCCCAGGGGCCAGGCTCGACCCTTCGGGAGTTTAGAGGCGTCCTGCTGAGCCAGGGGAGGGCGGTCTGGTCCAGGAGAGCTTCTTCTACTCTCGAGCGTGCGCGTGGCGGCGGAAAGTCTTTGAGGGGCGGGGTGGCTCTCGACTCTACGAGGTGGGCTCGCAGGTTGCTCTCGTGGGCCAGCTTCTTGGGTCGAGGACGCGTGGACTAGCGATGCCAGGACGTGAGTAATGCCGGTCGGGGCCGTGAGGACGGTTCAGCCCGGAGCGGCAGCGGGGTCCAGGAGCGGACCGGCTCTCTTCCAGCCTTCGTTGAGGAGCCAGGTGTGGGTGAACGCGACCGCCCGGCTTCCGGGCGTTCCTCTTGCCGCGATCACGAGATCGCGCGCCGACCGCTTCCAGCCCCCGAACCAGCGACCTGACGAGGCCGGATCGATTCGCACGATGCTGGGCGACCGCTTCATGTGCCGCCCGGCGTTCATCAGCACGTACCGCAGTGCGTTCCGCACCTGGGTCGGTGTCTTCAACACCACATGGTGATACCGGTCCTTGAGCACCGGTCCAGAACGCGCGAACACGCGATTCACCGCACGCGCGAGGCGCGCGCCCAGCGACTTCATCCCACGCCCCAGGGTGTCCGCATCCTTCGCCTCCACCAGCAGATGGACGTGATTCGCCTGGATCGAGTAGTGCGCGAGCCGGAAGTCCCCGCGATCACAGGCCTTCGCCCAGGAGCGTTCGAGCTCTCGCACCAGCTTCACGGTTCGAAGGGAGGGAACGCCATCGCGCACCTTCAAGGTGACGTGGCAGGGATACCGGGAAGCCAGTCCTGTTCGGCGGAGATGCGGAATGCCGGACCCCGGCTGCGGCTTTCGGCCGGCGCCGGGCCGCTTCCCGCCCCACCCGGAGTGTCGCAGTTCGAGCTGGATTCCAGATGCCTTACGCCGCATGTATTGAATATAGCGCTCTTATATGATCAAGCAAGAAAAATCGTCATCACGTTCCCGAAACATCGTCCGATCCGCCCCACGCCCGCTCGCCCCCTCGACCCTGACCCGATCTACCTAACATCCGCGCGAACCACCCCCCTCAAAAGCCCTCCGGGACCCAACTCCGTTCGAGAGAGACCGGCATTCCCTCCTCGAGACACCGTTCGAGCTGGTCCTGGCCCGCTCGCGCCCTCGGCCATGACCCGATAGCTGGCAGCTAGCGGGTCCCCTCAACAGCCCTGCGGTCGCAAACCCAGCGCGGGATCGCGCGTGCAGAGCTTCTCTAAGCGGGCGAAACTCTCGCGAGCATGCCGCTACCCGAAATCCTGCTGTGGACGCTGGCCGCGCTCCTCGTGGTCGGGGGCGTTCTCGGCCTGGTGCTGCCAGGGCTTCCAGGCGCACCGCTCGTGTTCGCGGGCCTGATCGCGGCGGCCGCCGCCGATGATTTCGAGTTCGTTGGCGTCTGGTCGCTTCTCGCGCTTGGCTTCATGGCCGGGCTCACCTATGCCGTTGATTTCGTCGCCGGCGCACTCGGTGCCAAGAAGTTCGGGGCCTCGAAGCGCGCCGTCATCGGCGCTGCCATCGGTGCCCTGGTAGGCGCCCTCGGCGTCGTCGTCGGGCTCCTTGCCGGATTGCCCGGCCTCGTACTGGGGCCGTTCGTGGGCGCCGTGATCGGAGAACTCTCGCAACACGGGAACCTTCGCCAGGCAGGCTGGGCCGGATTCGGCGCGACCCTGGGCCTCGCCCTGGGAGCGGCGGTCAAACTCGGACTCGCCCTGTCGATGATCGGCCTGTTCGCGTTGCTCCGCTTCGGACCATCAGCCTCTTGAATCGGCTCAGAGCGGACAACCGCCGGCCGGATCGAGACCGGCCGACCGGTAGGCCAGCAGCCGAAGTCGACCTCGATCACGTTGATAGGCCGCAACATAACATCCCGGAATCGTGTACGCGCGCCCCTCGAAGGTGACTTCGAGCGTCTGGAATGCGCGGACACAGGCGTCCTGACGCGCCTCACAGGGAATCATGTCGATCGCGCTCACGCGGATCTCGCGATAGTCGACGACCCCACCGGTCAACGAGGCGACGAACTCCGCCTTCGTTTCTTCGCGGCCATCGGAGTGGTGATAGCGGAGCCGATCGTGAAGCAAGCGATCGAGCGCGGCCGGATCCGCAGCCACCTGGGCAGCACGGCGTTCCGCGTCCACCTCCAGCACCTCGCTTGCCTGAGCGACGGCCAGGCACCCGACACCCAGCAAGCAGGCAAGTCCGAGGGGTAGCACCGCCCTCACCGAAGAATCACCGGGTCGTCGCCGCGCCACCGTCCACCGGGATGATGGCACCGGTCACGTAGGCACCCGCTCGAGAGGCCAGATAGATCGCGACGCCGGCCATGTCTTCGGGCGTGCCGATCCGCCCACGCGGATTCGTGCTCACGATATGGTCGCCGAAATCCCGAAGCGTCTGGGCCATCATCTTGCTCTGGAAGGGTCCGGGCGCCACGCAGTTCACGGTGATGTTCTCACGGGCAAGCCGCCCTGCCAGCACCGACGTCATGTGGTGCACGCCCGCTTTGCAGGCCGAGTACGAATAGGTCTCGAGATTCGGAACCTGGATGGCATCGATCGAACCGATGTTGATCACCCGGGAGGGATCTTCCGGCGTCGCGCTCTTCCGCAGCGACGGCAGGAACTTGACGGTCGTATGGAAGACGCCCTTCAGGTTCAGGTCGAAGACCTTGTCCCAACCCGAGTCCGGGAACTCGTCGATCGGTGCGCCCCAGTTCGCTCCCGCGTTGTTCACCAGCACATCGACGCCGGCTTCTCGCTCGGCGACAGCATCGGCGAACTGCTGGGCGCCGGCTTCGCTCGAGAGATCCGCGGCGATGCCGACGCAATGCCCCAACTTCGAGAGAGAGGCTTCGGCCTCCGCGCACGCCTCCGCGCCGCGCGATGCCACGATGACGCGCGCCCCGGCTTCGACGAAGCCCTGGGCGATCATGTACCCGATACCACGGGTGCCTCCGGTGACCACGGCCACCTTGCCTTCCACCGAGAACAGATCCTGAATCACGTCGATCCTCCTTGCGGCGGGCGAGCATAGCCCGCCGCAAGGGAAGCAGCGTGCCGGTGTCAGCCGGCCATCGCAGCGATCGCGGCCCTGTTGCCATCGAGCAGGCCCTTGAAGGAGGGGCGACCGTGCACCCGCTCGACATAGGCGGCGAGCTTCGGCCAACGCGAAGCGTCCACCTCGCCACCACCGAGGGCGTAGGCGCCGAAGGTGCTTCCCAGCGCGATGTCCGCAATCGTGAAGCGGCCGCCGACGAAGTAGTCCGCGTCGCCGAGTTCACGCTCGAGGTAGTCGAAGAACGGCGGCAGGATGTTCGTCGCAGCATCTTCGACGGCTTCGAGGTCCGGCTCCCCCTTGAAGAAGTACTTCGTGATGACGTTCTGGAAGAAGTACGCGGATGCTCCGGTGGTGAGGCCCGAGTCGGCGAACTCCTCGAACCACTTGGCACGGGCCCGCTCGTAGTTGTCGCTCGGGTAGAGCGGGGGCTCGGGGTTCTCGGCCTCGAGGTACTCGCAGATCACCGAGGAATCGGGGACCACACGATCTCCGTCGACCAGGACCGGAATCTTGCCCTGGGGATGCATGCGCTTGTGCGAATCGGAGACACCGAAGGGAACCAACGGGTCGTGCTCGAATTCGATGCCCTTTTCGTTGGCGAACACGAGCACCTTGCGCGCGAAGGGGGAGAGGTCTGATCCAATGATCTTGTAGGTCATTGCTGGGTTCCTTTTCATGGGGGGCGCCAAAATCGAAGTGGCTCGGGAGCCGGCGAGACGGGACCGGTCCCGACATGATCATTCGCTGAGGCGAGAACAGCTACCCCCGCGAGATCGAGGAGATCTTCTTCAGTGGATCCCGCGCCTTCAGTCGTCGCCGTCGAGCGGCAGGGGCAGACCCCGCGTCAGGGGCTGAACTCCCGGCCCAGCAGCTTTCGAGCCAGGATGAGCTTCTGGATCTGGGCGGGGCCGTCGCCGATCTGCCAACCGATCACGTCGCGCAGGCGCTGCTCGATGGGCAGTTCCCGGGTGTAACCGTAGTGGCCGTGAAGGAGCAGACACTCGTGAATGATCTCGGTGCAGATCTTGGGGATCCACCACTTCGACATGGCGCCCTCCGTGTCGCAGGGCTGCCCCTGGTCCTTCAGCCAGAGCACCTTGTAGGCGAGCCACCGTGCTGCCTCGATCAGGGTCGCCGCCTCCGCGATCGGAAAGGCGACGCCCTGGAAGCTGGACAGCGGGCTCCCGAACTGCTTTCGACCCTTCACGTGCTCGATCGTTTCGTCGAGCGTCTGCTGCGCCGCACCCAGACACTTGAGCGCGATGAAGGCACGGTTCAGATCGAAGAACTCGCGGATCATCGGAAAGGCGCCCCCAGGTGAACCCACCAGCTCGCTTGCGGCTACGCGCACGTCGTCCAGGAACAGCTGGCCGCGCGGAACGGCTCGGCAGCCCATGTCGTCGTACGCGTGGAAGCTCAGGCCGGGAGTCTCGCGGGGAATCAGGAACGCAGAGAGACCACGCCAGTCGGTTCGCGAGGGGTCCGTGCGAGCGAAGACGTAGAACACGTCGGCATTCAGGAACGAGACCGAGTTCTTCTCGCCGTTCAGCACGTAGTGGTCCCCTCGCTTTTCCGCGCGCGTGCGGATGGAACCCATGTCCGAGCCGGCATCGGGCTCGGTGAGGCCGAGACCGATCATCTGTTTCCCGGATTGGAGACCGGGGAGCCAACGCTCCTTCAGCTCGGGCGAGGCCTGCGAGATGAATTCCCGGAACGTGAAGGGGCCGAGGCTCGGGAGCACGCAGTTGAAGTCGCCGCGAGCCACCTCTTCGGCGACGATTCCGGCAGAGACGAACGAGAAGTCTGCGTCGTCTACCTCGCCGATCAGCTCGATCACACGGATGATGCGGTCTCGGGGATAGACGCCGCTATCGCCCTCCGAATAGTGCGGCAGCAGTTCGTCGAGGGAGAACCTGCGCAGCCCTGCTCGAAACGCCTCCTGCTCTGCCGAAAAACCGAAGCCCAACATGAGGATCTCCGTCCGATCCGGATTCGGACCCCGATGGGGAGCCGACGACCCAGATCCTAACAAATTGACATATCACCATCAAATGTTAACATGTCCGCTGTGGATTCGGAATCCGAACAAGTGACGACAGCGCCCGATTCGACGCGCGGCTCGATCCTCGAGGCCGCCCGGGGGCGCTTCGTCCGCTTCGGTCCCCGCAAGACGACGATGGACGAAGTGGCCCGCGCCGCGGGCTGCTCGCGGACGACGCTCTATTCCCATTTCAGGAACATGGAGGATGTCTACGGCAGCCTCCTCGAGCAGGACGCAGAAGCCTTCATCCGTGATGCGTCCGCGGCCGTGGAGAAGGCCGTCGGCGCCGGGGCCAAGATCCGCGCGATGGTCGAGACGACCCGCGCCACCTATGCGCGAAACCACGTGCTTCGCATGGCCGTCACCGGCGATTCCGAGATGAGTCTCGAAGGGGTGGCGCACGTCTACACCCGCGGTCAGGAGCGCCGCATCATCGAGCTGCTTCGCCAGGTCCTGGAGAATGGTGTTCGCGACGGGGCCCTCCGTGAAATCGATCCCGAACGGGTCGCATACCTGATGTTCCACCTCGGCACCCTTCTCGTGGAGCGCGAGGTCTCGGGACTAGGCGACTACGAGTTCGACCAGATCATCGGGGTGATGGACGACGTATTTGCCCGGGGAATCGCAAAGCCCCAATCACCGCGGCGCTGAGGGAGGCCACTTGGTCAGCTTCGACCTCTCCCGCACGACCCTGGCGCTCCGCGAGTTCATGCACGAATTCGCGCACATGCACAGCTTCGAGGGCACGGGCCAGATCGAGCGCGCGATCATCGCGCAGGATCTGGTCGGGCTCGACTGCAAGTAGGAGGACGCGATGTCGTTTCCCCGTTGGACCGAGGAGCACGAGGCCTTTCGAGCGAGCGTGCGCCGCTTCGCGGAGCAGGAGATCCGACCCTTCTCGGAGAAGTGGCAGACCGAGGGCTACTTCCCGGACGAGCTCTTCCGCAAGGCGGGCGAGGTCGGCTTGCTAGGCGTTCGCTTCGACCCGAAGTGGGGTGGGAGCGGGCTCGACTACTGGTACACGGTGATCCTCGTCGAGGAACTGGTACGCGGTCGCGACATCGGCTGCGTGGTGGGCCTCCTCGTGCAGTGCGAGATGGCCACGGCCGTGATGCACGACCACGCCACCGACGAACTGCGAAAGGAATGGCTCGTGCCCGCGATCACGGGCGAACGCATCGCGGCGCTGGGCGTTTCGGAACCCGGAGGTGGCTCGGACGTGGCTTCGCTCCAGACGACCGCCAGGGTCGACGGCGACGACTACGTGATCAACGGCTCGAAGATCTTCATCTCGAATGGAGCGCGGGCGGACTTCGTGACCCTGGCCGTTCGCACCGGCGGGCCGGGAGCGGACGGCGTCAGCCTCGTCGTGTGTCCGACGGACGCAAAGGGTTTCCAGGTGAGCCGTCGCCTCAAGAAGGTGGATCTCCATTCGAGCGACACGGCCGAACTCTTCTTCGACGACGTACGGATTCCGCGCCGAAACCTGATCGGCGAGGAGGGTCGTGGCTTCCGCTACATCATGGGCGCGTTCCAGGGCGAGCGCCTCGTGCTCTCGGTGATGATGAATGCGCTCTGCGACGACGTGCTCGAGGAGACCCTCGGCTATCTCGCCGAGCGGAAGGCCTTCGGGAAATCGATCGCGTCGATGCAGGTCTGGCGACACCGGATGGCCGATTGGATGACGAAGCTCGAAGCCTCGCGGGCCCTCACCTACCGCGCGGCCGAGCAGTTGGCCGCAGGCGACCGCGAGGGAGACCTGACCGTCAGCATGTCCAAGCTCTTTGGTGCAGATCTGATCCGCGGGCTCATCCTCGACTGCGCGCATGCCTTCGGTGGCTACGGGTTCATGGAGGAGAACTACGTGGCGCGCTGCTCGCGCGGCGTGCAGAACTGGGGGATCGGCGCAGGCACGAGCGAGGTGATGCGCGAGATCATCGCCAAGCGGCGCATGCCGGCCGGCCCCGCATGAGCCGCCGCGCCGTCATTGTCGGCGTCGGCCACACCGATTTCGGGAAGCTCGAAGGACGCACCGCCTGGCATCTGGAAACAGAGGCCGCGGCCGCCGCGCTCTCGGATGCAGGGCTCGGCCCATCAGATGTGGATGGGCTGATCACCGATCCCGGTCCCGCCCAGGGAATCCTCGACGGGATCACGCCGCATTTCCTGCGGCTCGGAGCGCAGCTCGGGCTCGACCCCGACTACGCCGGATCGGAGCTCCTCGGAGGCGCCGGGAGCGTCGCCATCGTCGAGCGCGCCGCGCTCGCCGTCGAGGCGGGCCTCTGCGACGTGTGCCTCTGCGTCTACGGCGACAGTCCGCTCTCGACACCGGGCTCCTTCCAATATGGGCGGGGCGACGAGGCAGCCTTCGGCTTCTTCGGTGCGGTGGGCCTGCACGCGCTGGCTGCCCAACGTCATGTGCATCGCTACGGCACGACGGCCGAGCACCTCGGCGAAGTTGCCGTCGCCGCGAGGGCGCACGCATCGCGCACCCCGCACGCCCAGAAACGACAGCCGATCTCGATGGACGACTACCTCGCCTCCGAACTCCTGGTGGAGCCGCTTCGACGACTCGATTGCTGCCTGGTCTCGGATGGAGCGGCCGCCGTACTCGTTACCACCGAGGAGCGCGCGCGCGATCTCGCGCAGCCGGGGATTCGCATGCTAGGCCACGCCCAGGCACACAGCCTCTCGACCTACGCCTCGCCCGGACATTTCGACGCGTTGCCGGCAGCACGTTCGGGGCCGAAGGCCCTGGGTCGAGCCGGTCTGACACCCGCCGACGTCGATGTCGCCCTGCTCTACGACTGCTTCACGATCGTGGTGCTGCTCCAGCTCGAGGACTACGGCTTCTGCAAGAAGGGGGAGTCGGGGCCCTTCGTCGAGGGCGGGCGCATCGGACCCGGCGGCAGCCTGCCCGTGAATCCGAGCGGCGGCCTCCTCGCCGAAGGCTACGGCAGTGGCATGCTCCACGTGATCGAAGCCGTGCGACAACTCCGAGGTGAGGCCGGAGAGCGCCAGCTGCCGGACGCCGAGGTCGCGCTCGTCTCGGGGCACGGGCTCGGTATGAACACCCACGCGACCCTGGTGCTCGGGAGCTGAGACCATGTCCGAAGCACAACTGCCGCTTCCCCAGCCCGATGCCCTGACAGAGTCCTTCTGGCAGGCGTGCCGAAGGGGCATTCTCGAAGTCCAGAGCTGTTCGGCCTGCGGTCATGACTTCCTTCCGCCGGGTCCGTGCTGCCCCCGCTGCTGGTCCACGGGGCTCTCTGCGCGAGCGGTTTCCGGACGCGGCCGCGTCTTCAGCTTCGTCGTCTATCGGCGCACCTACCACCCGGGAATGCCAGCCCCCTACGTCGTCGCCTTGATCGAACTCGACGAGGGGCCTCGCCTGATCTCGAATGTCGTCGGATGCGCGCCGGAGGAGGTCGCCATCGACATGCCCGTGCAGGTCCGTTTCGAAGCTGCGGGTGAGTTCTCGCTGCCGCGTTTCGCGCCGGCGGCCGTTGACGGAGGTGATGCATGAGCATCCGTTTCGAATCCGAGGGAGCGGTGGCGATCCTGACGATCGACCGCCCGAAGGTGCACAACGCGCTCGACTTCGAGACGAGCGACGCACTCGTCGATGCCTGGCTGCGTTTCCGCGACGACGACGATCTACGCGTCGCGATCCTGACCGGTGCAGGGGAGCGCTCCTTCTGTGCCGGCGCCGATCTGCGCGGCGTCGGCGACTTCTACAAGACGCTGACCTCGGCACAGCGGTTGCGACGTTCGGAGCAGGTGCCCGGCCTCGGTGGCATCACGAAGAACCTGGAGATCGACAAGCCGACCATCGCGGCCGTGAACGGCCACTGCCTGGCCGGGGGGCTCGAGATCGCACTCGCCTGCGACCTGCGGATCGCCTCGGAGAACGCGAGCTTCGGCTTGCCCGAAGTCACTCGGGGCATCATCCCGGGGGCTGGCGGAACCCAGCGCCTGCCGCGTCTGGTCGGACCCGAACGCGCGCTCGAGCTGATCATGACGGGTCGCCGCATCGACGCGAGTGAGGCGGAGCGCATCGGCCTCGTGAGCCGCGTGGTCGCGCAGGGCGATCTGCTGCAGGAGGCGCTCTCGGTTGCGAACGCGATCGCGGAGAACGGTCCGCTCGCCGTGCGGGCGGCCAAGGCCGCCGTCTGGCGTGGTCTCGACGCGCCCCTCGAAGAGGGCCTGCGCCTCGAGCAGCTGCTCGCCGAGCCGGTGCGCCAGAGCGAGGACGCGCAGGAAGGCCCGCGAGCATTCCTCGAGAAACGAAAACCCGAGTTCAAGGGGAGATAACGCGATGCCCACCCCCCCGCGTCGCCATGTCGGCCAGTACGTTGCCTCCGGAGACTGGAGCGACTACTGGACCACCCGTATCAGCCGCGCCGAGAGCGGGAAGATCCGCGTGCGCGGCTACCCGATCGAGGAGCTGATCGAGCATCTCTCCTACACGGAAGCCGCCTTCCTGCTGCTGCGTGGAGAGCTCCCCGAGCAACGCGAAACCGCGCTCTTCGACCTCGCGCTGCGCAGCGGCATGGACCAGCAGCTGATCAACTCGGCCGCCTGTGCTGCGCGCTACACGGCCTCCGCCTTCCCGGACTCGCCGATCCCGGCGCTCGCGAGCGGCATCCTCGCGAGCGGCTCGGTGACCGGCTCGCCCCAGGAACCCGCCGAGATGCTGATCGAAGCACTCGGTTGGAAACTAACAGAGCAGGAAGCGGCCGAGCGCGCCCTCGATGTGTGGCTCGAGCGGCGCGGCGCCGTTCCCGGGCTCGGCCACCCGATGCACAAGGAAGCCGAACCGAGGGCAGTGACGCTGCGCCGGCTCGCGGTCGAGCAGGACGGTTGGCGAGAACATGGGCGACAACTCGACGCGATCGAGGCCGAGCTCGAACGCCGCAAGGGTCGCCACATTCCGATCAATCTCGCCGGAGCGCTCGGTGCGCTGCTCGCGGATCTGGGCTTCGATCCGCTCGCGATCGGCGGTATCGGTGCGCTCGGCTACGGCATGGCGCTGCTCGCCCACATCGTCGAGGAGATCCGCGAAGGTGTTCCGCTCCGGATCATTCCCGATGCGTTGGGCGCGCACTACGCGGGGCCCGAGGAGCGCCATCTGCCGGCCGATCGCCGCCGGGATGGCAAGTGATCCATCCCTACGCGCACTACCCCGCACGCGCCGCGAGGCGCTGGCCCGACCGGGTCGCGCTCGTAGACGGCGAACGCCGCCGGACCTTCGGCGAGCTCGACGCGCGCGCCACGCGGCTGGCGCGGGCACTGATCGGTCTCGGTCTGACACCCGGGGAGCGCGTGGCCGTCGTGCAGGAGAACCGGATCGAGTACGTCGAGATGGTGATCGCGGTCGCTCGAGCGGGGGGAGCGCTGGTGCCTTTGCTAGGCGCCCTGACCGGAGCAGAGCACGAGTTCATGGTTCGGGATTCCGAGGCCCGCTTCGTCGTGGCCCTCGGAGCGGGCGAAACCCCGCGCGCGAAGCTCGCTGCGGGAAGCGGCGCGATGGCTCTCGCACTCGCGGAATCCGACGAGGCCACCGATCTCGGCGCCCTGGCCGATGCTGAGCTGACGGAGCCCCTGGCGATCGATCGGCCGCCCGGTTCGCTCGCGCAGATTCTCTACACCTCGGGCACGACCGGGCATCCGAAGGGTGTCACGCACAGCTACGCGAGCGTCGCGGCAGCGATGGGCGCCTGGGCCACGGCATTCCGGGTCGGCCCCGAAGATCGACTGCTCGGCCAGCTCGCACTCAGCCACTTCGGTGGCCGGGCGATGGACGCCTGCTGGGTCGCGGGGGCGACCCTGGTGATCCTCCCGGCGGCGGACCCGAAGGTAATGTTAGGTGCCATCGCCCAGCATCGTGTGACGATGATCCTCGTGATCCCGACGCTGCTGCGCATGCTCCTCGATCATCCCGACGCAGCCGAGGCAGACCTCTCGAGTCTGCGCTCCGTCGTCTATGCCGCCGCTCCCGCCGCTCCCGCCCTGGTGCGCCGCTCCCTCGAGCGACTCGGCCCGGTCCTCTATACCGGTTTCGGGCAGACCGAGGCGTACGGGCTCAACACCTTCATGGGCCCCGACGAGCACGTGGCCTCACTCGAAGCCGGGGACGAGAAGCTCAGTTCCGTCGGGCGCGAGTGTGCTGCCTTCGCCCAGGTCCGCATCTGCGCGGACGACGGGGCTCCGCTCGCGCCGGGCGAGGTGGGCGAGATCTGCGTCTGCGCACCCTGGGCGACGCCCGGCTTCTGGAAGCGCCCGGAACTCGACCGCGAACGCCTGCGTGACGGCTGGCTGCGGACTGGCGATCTCGGTCGGATGGATGCGGAAGGTTATGTCTTCCTCGCCGATCGCAAGGAAGACAAGATCATCACGGGTGGCTTCAACGTCTACCCCGCCGAGATCGAAGGAACGCTATCCGAGCATCCTTCGGTTGCCGAGTGCGCCGTCTTCGCGGTTCCGGATCCGAAGTGGGGCGAAGCGGTGAGAGCGGCCGTCACCTTGCGCCCCGGTCATGGCGCGGAGCCGGACGAGCTGATCGCTTTCTGCAAGGAGCACCTGGCACGCTTCAAGGTGCCGAAGGCCATCGACGTTCTCGCGGAGCTCCCGAAGAGTGGCGTCGGCAAGATCCTGCGGCGCGCACTGCGCGAGCCATGGTGGAAGGATCAGGAGCGCGGCGTCCATGGCGCCGAATAGGAGTAGGAGAAGTCGATGAAGGCGGTTCGTCTCTACGAAGGGTCAGAGATCCGGATCGAGGATGCACCCGAGCCCGAAGTGGGAGCGGGGCAGATTCGCGTGGCCGTCCAGGCAGCCGGCGTGTGCGGTACCGACGTGCACGCCGCGCGTGGAGCCCTCCCGGTTCCGACGCTCCCCGTGATCATGGGGCACGAAGGCGCCGGGATCGTGGACGCGGTCGGGAAAGGCGTCTCCGACTTCGCCGAGGGCGACCGCGTGCTGCTGCTGCCGAGCGAAACCTGCGGTGAATGTCCGGCCTGCGAGGCCGGCCACCTGGGTCTCTGCCCGAGGGCGCGGATCCTCGGCATGGCGCGCGATGGCACCTTCGCCGAGAAGATCGTGGTCCCGGCCTCATGCGTGCTGCCGCTTCCGGCCGAGATTCCCTTCGAGCACGGGGCCATCCTCGCCGACGCGGTGGCCACGGCCTACCACGCCGTCGCCACGCGCGCGGGAATCCGCGGCGGAGAGCGGATTGCCGTCGTCGGCTGCGGCGGAGTCGGCCACCACGCCATCCTGCTGGCCAGGTTGCTAGGCGCCAAGACGATCGTGGCCGCCGACGCCAGCGAAGGAGCCTTGCGCAAGGCAGAGGAGGCCGGAGCCGACGCCTGCGTGGATGTGCGCGTGGCGAACGCGCGCAAGGCGATCCGTCAGGCCGCGGGCGGCGAGGGCCCCGAGCTGGTGATCGATTACGCCGGCAAGAAGGCTTCGGTCGAACTCGCGATGGCCTCGGTGGCGCGCGGAGGGCGTGTGATCGTGGGAGGGGTCGGCATGGAGTCGCCCGAGCTGGGTCCCCTCGTCTCCTTCGTCGGCAAGGAGATCGGGGTGCTGGGCTCGATGGGCTACACGCGCGCGGAACTCGACCGTGTGATCGAACTCACGGCCACCGGCAAGCTCGACCTCTCGGGATCCATCACCGCGCGCTACCCGCTCGGGCGTGCGGCCGAGGCGCTCGACGATCTGGCGAGCCGTCGGAACGATCCCGTGCGGCTGGCACTGCTCCCGGGGGAACCGTCGTGAGCGGGGGATTGCGAGCTCGGGCTGCCGTGGCCCACGAGCAGGGCGCAGCGCTTCGCATCGAAGAGATCACAGTGCGGGAGCCTGGGCCTGGCGAGCTGCTCGTGCGCATCGTGGCCTGCGGAATCTGCGCGAGCGACCTCCACGTGTGGCGAACCGGGGAAGGAATCACGTTCCCCGCGGTCCTCGGTCACGAGGCGTCGGGAATCGTCGAGTCCGTAGGCCCCGGCGTCCTCAGCGTTTCAGCAGGCGAACGCGTCGCGATCGCGTGGATCCCGAGCTGTGGGACCTGCCGAGGGTGCCGCTCCGGTCGCGTGCATCTCTGCACGGCCATGCGAACCAACGCCAATGACGGATCCCTCTCCCTGGGTGGCGAGGTCCTGGGCCGCTACATGAGCGTCTCGGGTTTGTCGGAGCGGGTCATCATCGGCGAACGATCGGCGATTCCGGTGCCGGACGGTCTCTCGCTGCGTTCGGTGTGTCCCGTCGGATGTGGCGTGACGACAGGGTTCGGCGCCGCGACGATCACGGGCGCTGCACGCTGGGGCGAGACCGTCTCGGTGTTCGGCTGCGGCGGGGTTGGACTCTCGGCGATCCAGGGAGCCCGCATCGCGGGCGCCGGCCGGATCCTGGCCGTCGATCCGAACCGGCAGCGGCTCCAGCTGGCAGGCGAGCTCGGTGCCACCGACCTCGTCTCGCCGGAAGACGGCGATCCCATCGCGGCGATCCACGCGCTTACCGACGGCGGGGTCGACCTGGCCATCGAGGCGGTCGGAAGCGGTGCGGCCGCTCGGCAGGCATTCGATTCGCTGGCACCCGGGGGCCGCGCCGTGGTGGTCGGGTTGCCGAGCTACACCGAGGAGATACGCGTGCCGATGCTCTCGCTCCTGATGGACAAATCACTGCACGGCTCGATCCACGGCTCCGCGAATCCGGGACGGGATTTTCCGAAGTTGTTTGGCCTCGCGCTACGCGGCGAGCTGCGGCTCGAGGAGATGGCAGGACCCGACTACCCGCTCGAGAAGGTGAACGACGCCTTCGAGGCGTTGTCCAGCGGAAGAGCCGTGCGACCGCGCGTCGTATTCGAGGAGGAAGCATGAATCCCTCCGAATCGGAAAGGGGCACGAAGCAGCGCGAAATGATGGCCAAGGTCCCGGCCCGCTACTCGGGGCGGGCACACTGGGCGTTCATCAACGTGACGACGGTCGGCGGCGTCTGCCTCTGCGTCGCCCTGCTGGAACACCCGCTCTGGTGGGAATGGCTATTCGTTCCGGGCTTCTTCGTGTTCGCGAATGCCTTCGAGTGGTGGATCCACCGGGGACCCATGCATCACCCGACGCGCGGGCTGCGGATGCTCTACGTGCGCCACACGCTCCAACATCACGTCTTCTATCCCGCCGACGACATGTCGTTCCGAGATCCGCGCGAACTCTTCTACGTCCTGTTCCCGCCGTTCGCGCTTCCGGTACTGCTGATCGTGAACCTCCCGATTCCGCTGCTGCTCGGCAGCCTGGTTTCCGCGAATCTCGCCTGGCTCTTCTTTGCCAGTGTCCTCTCCTATTACTTCGTCTATGAGTGGTTCCACTTCGCACACCACCTGAGGCAGGATTCCTGGCTAGGCCGACGGGCCCTGGTCGGCTGGTTCCGCAGGCACCACACCCGACATCACGAACTCGCGTTGATGGAGAAGGGCAACTTCAACGTCTCCTTCCCTCTCTGGGACTGGCTGCTCGGCACGATGCTCCCCGAGGACGATGGGCAGATGGGGACGACCGGGGACGCATCGTGAGGTCGCCCGACGCATGACGGGCGACCTCGGGCTGGTTCTCTCGGGGGGATTCCTGCGTGGCGCATTCCAGGTGGGCGTCGTCGAAGCGCTGCACGCGCGCGGGTTGCGCTTCGGGGTGGTTGCCGGCGTGTCGTCAGGGGCGTGGAACGCAGCGTGCATCGCTACCGGTCAGGTTCACGAGATGCGGGAGTTCTGGCTCGCGGTTGCGCGGGCGCCCAAGCTTCGCTGGCGGAACCTCTGGCGCCACGCCACCCCGTCCAACTTCCCCGAGATCGTTCGCCAGGTCCCGATGCGCAGGCTTCGCTTCGAAGGGATGGAAGACTCGGGCGTGCGGCTGCTCATCGGAGCTACGTCCGTTCGCGAACGTCGGCTGCGTTGGTTCGAGGGCTTCGACGATCGCCAGGCGTTCTTCGACTCGCTGATGGCTTCGAACTACCTGCCCGGCGTCTATGGCCGCCCGATCCGCATCGGCGGGCGCTACTACGTAGATGGCGGCCTGGTCGACAATGTCCCCTACGAGGCAGTCCTCGAAGCGGGCTGCCAGCGAGCATTGGTAGTCGTCCCCGATTGGCACGGCCGAATCTGGAAGCGGCTCCTGAGCCGAGGCCCCCACGAGGTACCTCGCGCGAGCCGCCGGCGCCTCATCGTGATCCATCCCGACGCACCGCTTCCCGTCGGTCGCGTGCGGGCAACACTCGATGGCGTCCTCTGCTGCATCGACGCCGGCCACCGCGCGGCCGAGAAGGCGCTCGCCGCATGCCCCGACTGGGATTCCTTCGGGGCCGGCTCGGCAGAACCCAAGGAGATCGAAGCGTGACCGATTCCCTCACGATCCTCACCGAAGCGGACGGCACCGCATTGCTGACGCTGAACCGCCCGGAAAAACGAAACGCATTGTCTCGCGCGCTGCGCGCCGAGCTCGTCGAGCGGCTGGACGAACTCGCGAACAACGATTCCGTTCGTGCCGTCGTGCTGACCGGTTCCGGCCCGGTCTTCTGCGCGGGATTCGATCGTTCGGAGTTCGCGGAGGGCGGGATGGACGAAGTCTTCGAGGAGGCGACCGAGTACCACCGCCGCGTCCACACGTTCGCGAAGCCCCTGATCGCGGCAGTGAACGGGCCCGCCCTCGGCGGTGGCTGCGACCTGGCAGCGATGTGCGACTTCCGCTTCGCTGCGAGTTCGGCCGTCTTCGGGCAGCCCCAGGTTCGCTTCGGCGCGGCGGCAGCCTACGACCTCATGCGAAGCGTGATCGAATCCGGAGCTGCGCGCGAAATGTGTCTCACGGGTCGGCCCTACGACGCCCCCGAGGCCTTGGCGATCGGGCTGGTGAATCGGGTCGTTGCGCAAAGCGAGCTGATCGAGGTGGCGCAGAGGACGGCTCTCGGGATTGCCGGGCTCCCCGAGGACGTGCCCGGGAGTGCCAAGAGCGGCTTCGTCGCACAGCAGCCCCGGCTCTTCGGTTCGTAGCCGATGGACGTTCGAGATCTCGCGGGAAGAACGGCCGTCGTAACAGGCGCGGCCAGCGGCATCGGCCTGGCGCTGGCGCGGGCCTGCGCCGAGCGCGGCGCGCGCACCGCGATCTGCGACGTCGACGAGGCGAAACTCGAGAATGCCGAACGCGAGCTACGTGAAGGCGGCTGCGACGTGCTCGCGTTGCGCGCAGATGTCGGCTCACGCACGGAGATGTCCGGCTTCGCAGACCGGGTCCACCGGGAGTGGGGCCCCGCCGATCTGTTGGTGAACAACGCCGGAGTCGGTCTAGGCGGGATGTTCCTGGAGACGACGCTCGACGACTGGGACTGGATCGCGCGGATCAACTTCCTCGGCGTGATCCATGGCTGCCACTTCTTCGTACCCGAGATGGCGAAACGCGGTCACCCGGGCCATGTGGTCAACGTTGCTTCCGCCGCTGCATTCGCGCCGCTTCCCGCGCAGAGCGCCTACGCGGCCACGAAGTCCGCGGTCCTCGGTCTTTCCGTGGCGATGCAGGCGGAACTCCGACCGCAGGGAATCGGGGTCACCGCCGTCTGCCCGGGCTTCATCGACACGCCCATCGTCGAGAATTCGCGGCTTCGCGGAATCGCCGGGGAGCCGGAGACCCGCGAGCGCACTGCGGCATTCTACCGCCGCCGAGGCTACGCGCCGGAGCGCGTCGCAAGGAACACGCTACGGGCCGTGCAGCGCAATCGGGTCGTAGCGCCGATCTCACTCGAAGCCTGGGTTCTGTATTACTGGTCCCGGTTCGCGCCGGGTCTCCTGGGCTGGGTGAACGGTCAGCTCGCGCGTCGCGTTGGCGCGTGACCGCGAAGGGCGCTGAAGCTCGGACGATGACATCAGACGAAGGGAAGAACCCATGACGAACCAAGAGACCATCCGCGATTCGCGCGGCATGGGATGATTCCGACGGACGGAAATACGATGGGGACGAGCGACACGCAGCGGCTGCTTCGCGAGCAGTTCCGGAACTACCTGACGGCCGGGCTCGAGCCCCTCACCTCACAGCTCGAGGCAGGGACGGAGCTTCCCTATGCGTTCATGCGGGAGATGGTTGCCGACCTCGGCCTGGCTGAGGCTCTAGACGACGCGGGAGCCGAAGGCCGCGAACTCGCGCATCAGGCGCACACCCTGCTCATGGTCGAAATCGCACGCATCAACCCTGGCTTCGGGATGAGTTACGGAACCAGCGTCGATCTGTGCGCGGGCAACATCGCCAAGCTCGGGACCCCCGAGCAGATCGCGCGTTTCGTGCCTGCGCTCCGGCGTGCAGAGAAGATCGGAGCCTGGTGCCTGACCGAACCCCAGGCCGGTTCGGACGCGCTCCGTTCGATGAAGACCGTGGCGACCCGGGACGGCGACGACTATGTCCTCGACGGAACCAAGACGTTCATCACCAATGGTCCTCACGCGGACGTCATGCTGGTCTATGCGCGCGAGGGAACTGACGGCTCCATCCAACCATTCCTCGTCGAGCGCGAACATTCCGGTGTCAGCGCGGGCGCTCCCTTCGAGAAGATGGGGATGAAGAGCTCGCCGACTGGCCAGCTCTTCTTCGACGGCGTGCGCGTCCCGAAGGAGAACCTGCTAGGTCTCGGAATTCCGGATCGCGGCCATGTGCGAAAGTCCCTGGCCGACGAGCGAGTGGGCATCGCGGCCCTCTCCTATGGCATTGCCGAGCGCTGCTTCGAGATCGCGCGCGACTACGCGAAGCAGCGCGTGCAGGGTGGGCAGCCCATCGCCAACTACCAACTCGTGCAAGGCCGGCTGGCGCGCATGTACGTGGCCCTCACCAACGTGAGACGATTTCTCTTTGGCCAGCACGAGGACATCTCCGTCGAGGAGATCTGCGCTGCGAAGCTCTACGCGGCAGAGGCAGGCTCATTCGTCGCGACCGAGGCCATCCACATCCTCGGCGGCTACGGCTACATGCAGGAATACGTCGTCGAGCGGCTCGCCCGGGACGCGAAGCTCCTGGAACTTGGCGGCGGCACGACGGAGATGCAGATCCTCACCATCGCACGGCACATCCTGCGAGAGTAGACACGCGCTTCCGGACCGAAGCGGTGTGCGGCGCGACCGAGAGGATTTGCGAGACGCCACCTGGGGAAGCTCTGCACAGGCGACGCTGCCGCATTCCAGGCCACCCGGGTCGAGCAGTTCAGCGTTCTGCTGGCACAGGAGGCCTCTCCAGGGGGCTGCCCGGTCGATCGGGTCATGGTCGCGCGTTCGGGCGGACCTGGGCGGCTCGAACGTTGTCTCGAGGAGGGAATGTCCGTCCCTCTCGAGCGGAGTCGGTTCCCGGAGGGCTTCTGAGGCGATGGTTCGCGTGGATGTTAGGCATTCTGGTCAGGGTCGAGGGCGCTGGCGGGCGTGGGGCGGACCGAGCGATGTTTCGCGTATCTGATGTCGATTTCTCTTGATCGATTCAATAATATCGCTATTATCAACACTATGCGACGTAAGGCATCCGGAATACAGCTCGAACTGCGACACTCCGGGTGGGGCGGGAAGCGGCCCGGCGCCGGCCGAAAGCCGCAGCCGGGGTCCGGCATCCCGCATCTCCGCCGAACGGGACTGGCTTCCCGGTATCCCTGCCATGTCACCTTGAAGGTGCGCGATGGCGTGCCGTCGCTTCGAACCGTGAAGCTCGTGCGAGAGCTCGAACGCTCCTGGTCCAAGGCCTGCGATCGCGGGGACTTCCGGCTCGCGCACTACTCGATCCAGGCGAATCACGTCCATCTGCTGGTGGAAGCGAAGGATGCGGACGCGCTGGGGCGCGGGATGAATGCACTGGGCGCGCGCCTCGCGCGTGCGGTGAATCGAGTATTCGCGCGCTCTGGACCGGTCCTGAAGGACCGGTATCACCATGTGGTGTTGAAGACGCCCACCCAGGTGCGCAATGCACTGCGCTACGTGCTGATGAATGCTCGGCGGCACATGAAGCGCACGGCCAGCACTGTGCGAATC